>NZ_KK073874.1:659878-1319757 GCF_000585375.1 Cryptosporangium arvum DSM 44712 | reverse complement strand
CCGGTGGTGCTCCGGGTGCACCGGCTGGACTACCACCCGCCCGGCGCGATCCCGTCCGAACTGGCGTGGCTCGACGCGCTGCGCACCGAGGCGGGGGTCCGCACGCCGCGGGTGATTCCGGCGCTCGACGGCGCGCGGGTCGTGACCGTGCCCGACCCGTCCGGCGGCCCGGCGCGCGAGTGCGTGCTGTTCGAGTTCCTGCCGGGACGCGAACCACGCGAGGACGACCTGGTGGCCGACTTCGAGCCGCTCGGCGCGCTCACCGCGCGGATGCACGTGCACGCCCGGTCGTGGACGCGTCCGCCGGGGTTCGTCCGCTTTCACTGGGACGCCGACGCCGCGTTCGGCACGGCCGCCGGCCCGGGGCGCTGGGGTGCGTGGCGTTCCGCGCCCGGCGTCGGCCCGGCCGAGGAGGCGGTTCTCGCGCGCCTGGAAGCGACGCTGCGCGAGCGGCTGCGACGGTTCGGCACCGGACCGGAGCGGTACGGGCTCATCCACGCCGACCTGCGGCTGGCCAACCTGCTCGTCGCCGACGGCGTGAGCGTCATCGACTTCGACGACTGCGGGTTCGGCTGGTACCTGTACGACCTGGGCGCGGCGCTGAGTTTCGTCGAGCACCTCCCGGAGATCCCCGAGGTCATCGACGCCTGGCTGCGCGGCTACCGGTCGGTGACGCCGCTCCCGGCCGACGACGAAGCCGAGATCTGGACGTTCGTGCTGTTCCGCCGCCTCCTGCTCACCGCGTGGATCGGCTCGCACTCCACCGTGGACATCGCCGCCCAGCTCGGGGCCGGCTACACCCGGGGCAGCTGCGCCCTGGCCGAGCAGTACCTCTCGACTCACACCTGATGGAGAGCGCCATGTTCAGCTCATTGGCCGGGCGGTCCGTGATCGTCACGGGTGGTTCCCGCGGCATCGGTAAGGGCATCGCGCGGGTGTTCGCCGACGCCGGCGCGTCGGTCCTGATCGTCGGACGCGACCTCGACGCGGCCCGGGCCACCGCGGACGAGATCGGCGCCAACGCGTTCGCCGCCGACATCGCCACCCCGGACGGCTGCCGACGCATGGCCGAGGCCGCGATCGAACGGCACGGCGGCATCGACGTCCTCTGCGCGAACGCCGGGATCTTCCCCGACCGCAAACTCGCCGACCTCACCGAGGCCGACGTCGACGAGGTCTTCGGCACGAACGTGAAAGGCACGATCTTCGCCGTCCAGGCCTGCACGAGCGCGCTCGCCGCCTCCGGCCACGGCCGGGTGGTCCTGACGTCGTCGATCACCGGGCCGATCACCGGCTACCCCGGCTGGTCGCACTACGGCGCCAGCAAAGCCGCCCAGCTCGGCTTCCTGCGCACGGCCGCGCTCGAACTCGCCCCGGCCAAGATCACGGTCAACGCCGTGCTGCCCGGCAACGTGCTCACCGAAGGGCTCGTCGACCTCGGCCAGGACTACCTGCGCACGATGGAGGCGTCGATCCCGCTGGGCCGGCTCGGGGCGGTCGAGGAGATCGGCAACACGTGCCTGTTCCTGGCGACCGACGAGGCCGCCTACATCACCGGCCAGACGATCGTCGTCGACGGTGGACAGACGCTGCCGGAATCGCTCGACGCGATCGTCACCGGCTGAGCGATATCCTGAGCGCCTCGGGCCAGGGGGTGAGAAGAGCGTGACCAGCGATGTCACCGACGGCACTGCGGTCGACGGCGCGCGCCGCCGGATGCTGGAGCTGATCACCTCGGGGTCGCTCGAGCCGGGCCAGCGCCTCGGTTCCGAGCGCGAACTGGCCAGCGACCTGGGGGTCAGCCGCACGACGCTGCGGCAGGCCCTCGGGGCGCTCGAACAGTCCGGGGTGGTGCGCCGGGTACCGGGCCGGGGCGGCGGCACGTTCGTGAGCCGGGCGAAGATCGAGCGTGACCTGTCGAGCGTCGTCGGCGTGCCTGCGCTGCTGCGGGCGCAGGGATTCACCGCCGGGTCGCGGGTGATCAGCGCGAGCATCCTGAGCGCGGACGAGGTCACCGCGGCGGCGCTGAACCTCGACGCGGGAGGCCTCGTCACCGAGATCGTCCGGATCCGGCTGGCCGACGGGTCGCCGGTCTCGCTGGAGCACGCCCGCTTACCGGCCGAACGTTTTCCCGGGTTGCTCGAGCTACCGCTCGGCGGGTCGGTGTACGAACTGCTCGACGAGCACTACGGGGTCCGGCCGGTCGAGGCGCTGGAACGGATCGAGGCGGTGTCGGCCGGGCCGACCGAGGCGTCGGTGCTCGGCGTCGACGCCGGCGCGCCGCTGCTGTCGATCACCCGCACCGCGAACGACGGCGACGGTGTGCCGTTCGAGTTCTCGCACGACCTGTTCCGCGCCGACCGCACCCGCATCCTCGTCCGCACCCCGGGCGCGGCCGGCGCCGCCGCCGAGTTCCCCTAGGGCGCGGAGCTCGCATCGGGGGCCGGTCCGGTCTCGGCCGGTACCGCGGCCGTCGGGTCCTGCGGGGAACTCGCCGGGCCCCGGCTCGTCTCCGGGGGGAGCGGGCGATCGCTGGGGGTCGGCTCGGCGTTCGGGAACTTCGTCGCTCCCGGGACCTCGGTCGCGGGCTCACTCGGCGTGGTCTCCAGCGGCCCGTCCGACGGGCCGGTCTCCGGTTTCGCCGGGGTCGTCCCCGGTGTCGACCCGGTGGACGGTGCCGAGGTGGGCGGCGGCTGGTGGCTCGGCCGGATCGGCTCTTCGCGCACCTGTGCGATCACCACGAACACGGCGATCGCCAGCAGCGCGGCGGCCATCGTCACGGTGGCGAGGATCCAGCGGTTGGGGGCGCGGCGCCCGGCGGCCGGCGGCGCCGGGGGACGCAGGTCCGCCGCGGTGACCTGCTCGGCGCGGGCCCGGAGCGCGGTCGTCAGGCGGTGCTCGAGCTCGGTGGGCGTCATCTTCCGGCCTCCAGCAGCTTCTCGAGGGCCGCGAGGGCCCGGCTGGCGGTCGATTTCACGGTGCCGCGCGAGATGTCGAGCGTCTCGGCGATCTGGGCCTCCGACAGGTCGGACCAGTACCGCAGGACGAGCACCTCGCGCTGGCGCCGCGGGAGCCTACGCAGGGCGGCGAGAACCTCGCTGTGCTCCTCGGCGAGCAGCAGGCCCTCGTCGGTGGCGGGTGAGAGTTCGAAGCGCGGCGGCGCCGCCCGGAACGTGCGGCGGCGCCGCAGCACGGAGCGGGCCGCGTTGACCACCGCGGTGTTCAGGTAGGCGTCGGGGTTCTCGACGCCGGAGAACGCGGCGCCGTGGCGGCGGTACGCGGCGGCGAACGCGTCCTGGACGACGTCCTCGGCGGTCGGCAGGTCGTCGACGAGCAGCACGGCCAGCCGGACCAGCGCGAGCCGGCGGTGGTGGTACAGCTCGACGAGCTTCGAACCGTTCGCCTCGGGGGCGGCGGCCGTCCGCCGCGGCGGCCAGGCCAGCTCGTCGGGCTCGGTGCCCCGCGACCGCGCGTCACCGGCACGCGCGTCGGCGGGCCAGGCCGCCTCGAACGGCCCGTTGGCGGTCCGGCCCGCCGCCGCGATGGTGCGGGCCGGGGTCGCGCGGGTGAGCCATCCCCACCAGCGGCGCGGACGGCGCGCCGAGGTGGGGAGGGCCAGCGTGGTCATGGGTACATCCTCACTGATGAGGCCGTCACTTCGGTGCAAGCGCCGTGGTCGCGGGCTTCGGCTCGGCGGGCACCGCGGTCGCCGCCGGCTTCTTCTCCGCCGGTGCGGCCGGGACCGGCTTCGCGGTGGTCACCGGCTTCCTGCCGGTCGGCTGTTCCGGAACCGGCTTCGCGGCCGTCGCCGGGGACTGGTCGGTCGGCTGGTCCGGAACCGGCTTCGCGGTGGTCACCGGGGACTCGGCCGGAGCCGGGACGGCCGGGACGCAGTCCGGAGCCGCTTCGGCCGGCGGCACGGTCGCGCCGGTCTCCGGCTCGGCGGCCCGGGACTTCGGCGGGGCTACCGGTGCGGCGGCTTTCGGCTCGGTCGCCGGGGTCTCAGCCGGCACGTCCCGGGGAAGTTCGGTCGAGCCCGTCTTCGGTTCGGTCGCCGGGGTCTCGGCCGGAGCGGCGCGCGGCGGCTCGGTCGGCGCCGCACGCGGCGGCTCGGTCGAGCCCGTCTTCGGCTCGGTCACCGGGGACTCGGCCGGCGCCGCGGGCGCGGCGGTCTTCGGCGGTACGCACGTCGACTCGTCAGTCGGTAACGGGCTCGGTGCGGCCTCGGCCGGCGCCGCCGCCGGCGTCGAGGACGCGACCACCGTCGGCGAGGGCTTCGGCTCGTCCTGACGGATCGCGGCGTTCGCCGCGAACCCGCCGCCGACGATCAGGGTCGCGGCCGCCGCGGCGGCCAGAACCAACGTGCGCGGTCGGATACGGGGCACGAAGCACTCCCAGGGTCACAGGCCCGCGAATGGGCCCTTCACCCCGACAGACGCCTCACCCACCCCGAGGTTGCTTCCCGGCCGGAATTCATCCGACGGTGGTCAGGACGGCCTCCGTGCGCAGCCGGTAACCGCGCTTGATGACGGTCTCGACCAGGTCGGCCTCGCCGAGCGCCGCACGCAGCCGCGTGATCGCCATCTCGACCGCGTGGTCCCCGGCGTCCCCCGCCGGCAACACCTCACGCAGCTCGGCCCGGCTGAACACCCGCCCGGGCCGGGACGCCAGCGCGCGCAGCACCGCCATCGACGCCGGCGGTGCCGCCACCGCGACCCCGTCGACGATCACGGCGAACCCCCGTACCTGCACCTCGTGGTCACGCACCCGGAACGTCGGGCACCGGGCCGGGAGCTCCACCGACACCGACCGCACCAGCGCTCCGAGCCGGTACCGCTCCGGGCTGACCACCGGGATCCCGCGCCGCACGAGCACGGACGCGGTGACCGGCCCGACGCACGCCGCGACGACCGACGTCGAGAACGCTTTCACCACGGCCGGGCCGCGGTCGCACGAGTCGGCCGTCGCCAGGAAGTTCGCCGACGCGGCCGCGCTGGTGAACGTCACCGCGTCGACCGCTCCGGCGCACACGCTCTCGACCAGCCGGCGCAGCGGTGCGACGTCCTCGGGGGGCACCCACCGGTACACCTCGACCTCGACGACGTCGGCGCCGGCCGCCGTGAGCGCCGCGGCCACGTCACGCAGCGGCTCCCCGTGCAGCTGGATCGCCACCCGCTTACCGGAGACGCCGGCCTCCAGCAGGTACGACAGCACCTCGGCGCTGGTTTCGGACGCCGCGTGCCACTGTTCGGTCAACCCGGCCGCCCGGATCGCCCCCCGCGCCTTCGGGCCGCGCGCCAACACCGTCGACGAAGCCAGCACGGCGAGGAGCGAATCGGCCAGGCCCCATCCCTCGGTGGCCTCCAGCCAGCCCCGGAACCCGATCCCGGTGGTGGCCACCACGATGTCGGGTGGGTTCTCGATCAGCCCACGCGTGGTCGAGAGCAGCATCTCGTCGTCGGGGAGCGGGATGATCCGCAGCGCCGGAGCCATCACGACCCGGGCACCCCGACGTTCGAGCAGAGCGGCGAGCTCGTCCTTACGCCGCTCCGCCGTCACCGCGACGGTGAAGCCGTCGAGTTCACCCACGTTGCAGCTCGACCTCGACGACTCCGTCGCGGACCCGGACCGGCCAGGTGGGCAGGGCGGGCACGGCCGGGTCGGAGAGGCACTCCCCGGTCACCAGGTCGTACACCTGTTTGTGCAGCGGGGACGCCACCGTGCGACGACCCGCACGGGTGCCGACCAGGCCCCGGGCCATCACGTGCGCCCCGGTGTACGGGTCCCGATTTCCAACCGCATAGACCTGATCGTCCCATAGCCGGAAGAGCGCGATCTGGGCGCCGTCGAACAGCGCGCACGCTCCCCGCTCCGGGAGAAGGTCCGAAACACGGCAGGCCACCTGCCAGTCGACGGCGATCAGGGAAGCAGTCATCGGGGCAGTACCTCCAGGGGCAGCTCGCCGGGACGGGCGGGCCGGGGCTGGCCGCGCTCGTACACGATCTCGATGCTCGAATCGGTCACACCGGGGGCGTTGATGAAGGGAACGAACCGGGCCAGACGCTCCGGGTCGGCGAGCGTGTCGGCCCACTCGTCGGAGTAGTTCGCGACGTGGGCCGCCATCGAGGCGTCCAGATCGGCGCCGATGCCGAGCACATCGTCGCAGACGACCGACCGGAGGTAGTCCAGCCCGCCGTCCAGGCTCTCCAACCAGGCCGCGGTGCGCTGGAGGCGCTCTCCGGTCCGGATGTAGAACATCAGAATCCGGTCGACGTATGTCAGAAGTGTTTCGGTGTCGAGATCACTGGCGAACAGGTCCGCGTGCCGGGGGCGGAATCCCCCGTTTCCGGCGACGTAGAGGTTCCAGCCGTTCTCGGTGGCGATCACCCCGATGTCCTTGCTGCGTGCCTCGGCGCACTCGCGGGCGCAGCCGGACACCGCCATCTTGATCTTGTGCGGTGCCCGCAGCCCGCGGTAGCGCAGCTCCAGGTCGATCGCGAGGCCCACCGAGTCCTGGACGCCGTACCGGCACCAGGTCTCGCCGACGCACGACTTCACCGTGCGCAGCGCCTTGCCGTACGCCTGGCCCGACTCGAAGCCGGCGTCGATCAGCCGCTTCCAGATCTGCGGCAGCTGGTCGAGGCGGGCACCGAACAGGTCGATGCGCTGGCCTCCGGTGATCTTCGTGTAGAGGTTGAAGTCGCGGGCGACCTCGCCGATGACGATCAGCTTCTCCGGGGTGATCTCGCCGCCGGGGATGCGTGGTACGACCGAGTACGTGCCGTTGCGCTGCATGTTGGCCAGCGCGTGGTCGTTGGTGTCCTGCAGCGCGGCCTGCTCACCCTCCAGGATGTAGCCGTTGCCGAGGCTGGCCAGGATCGAGGCCACGGCGGGCTTGCAGAGGTCGCAGCCGCGCCCGGTGCCGTGCGCGGCGATCAGGCCGGAGAACGTCCGGAGGCCGGAGGTACGCACCAGCTCGAACAGCTCCGCGCGCGAGTACGCGAAGTGCTCGCAGAGCGCCTTCGACACGTGCACACCGCACTCGTCGAGCAGCGACTTGAGCATCGGGATGCACGAACCGCAGCTGGTGCCGGCGCGGGTGCACGCCTTGATCGCCGGAACGTCGGTCGCTCCCTGCTCGGTGATCGCGGTGACGACGTCCTTCTTCGTCACCGCGTTGCAGGAGCAGACCTGGGCGTCGTCGGAGACCGAGACCTCGCCGAACAGCAGCGTCTCCGGCGTCGCCGGCAACGTGCGGCCGATCAGTGGACGCAGCCCCGCGTAGACCGACGCGTCGCCGACCAGGACGCCGCCGAGCAGCGTCCTGGCGTCGTCGGAGATCACGAGCTTCTTGTAGATGCCGGCGACCGGGTCGGAGAACACCACGTCCAGCGGCCCCTGGGTGGCCCCGAACGAGGCCACCTCGACGCCGAGCAACTTGAGCTTCGTCGACATGTCCGGCTCCGCCAGCTCGCCGGAGCCACCGAGCAGCCGATCCGCGACGACCTCGGCCATCGCGTACCCCGGCGCGACCAGTCCGTAGACCGAGCCTTCCACGGCCGCGCACTCGCCGACCGCCCAGATCGCCGGGTCCTCGGTGCGGCAGGACCGGTCGACGAGCACGCCGCCCCGGGTGCCGACGTCCAGGCCGACCGAACGAGCCAGCTCGTCCCGGGCCCGGATACCGGCCGCGAACACGACCAGTTGCGCGTCCAGCACGGTGCCGTCGGTGAGCGTGGCCGCGGTGACCCGCCCGTTCTCGTCGGACCGGAGCGACGCG
This sequence comes from Cryptosporangium arvum DSM 44712, assembly GCF_000585375.1. Taxonomy (NCBI): domain Bacteria; kingdom Bacillati; phylum Actinomycetota; class Actinomycetes; order Cryptosporangiales; family Cryptosporangiaceae; genus Cryptosporangium; species Cryptosporangium arvum. Next base: position 1,311,977 of record NZ_KK073874.1, on the reverse strand, counting down.
GTGCCGACGCCGGCGTGCACCTGAACGCCGAGCTGTTCGACCAGGCGGCGGAGCGCCTCCCCGCCACCGGCGTCGACCTGCTGCGGCATCAGGTGCGGCGCGAACTCCACCACGTGCACCGGCACCCCGAGGTCACGCAGGCCGCCGGCGGCCTCCAGACCGAGCAGACCGCCACCGACGACGACCGCCGCGCGCGCCGCGGTGGCTTCGGCCCGGATCCGGTCGAGGTCGTCGAGCGTGCGGTAGACGTGGCAGCCGGCCAGCTCGGCGCCGGGCACCGGGGGGACGAACGCCTTCGAGCCGGTCGCCAGGACCAGGGCGTCGTAGGTCAGCTCCCGCCCGGCCGCGGTGCGGACGGTGTGCGCGGACCGGTCGATCGACACGGCCGGGTCGCCGAGGTGACAGGTGCGTCGCGCGCCGTCGTACCAGTCCTCGGAGACGAGGCCGAGCACGGCGGCGGGGTCGGTGAGGTAGCGGGAGAGCGCGACCCGGTCGTAGGCCGGGTGCGTCTCCTCGCCGAGCACGGTGACCCGCCACTCGGCCTTGGTGTCGCGGTCGGTGAGGGCTTCGACCATGCGCTGGCCGACCATGCCGTGGCCCACCACCACGAGGTGGCGGGTCACGAGACATCCGCATCGTCGGGACGGTCGTCACCGAGCGCGTAGTCCGTGCTCTCGTCCGGTTCGTCGAAGCTGCTCATGACGACGAGCGTCGCCAGGAGGAGTTTCGATGCCGGTGCGCCGAGATTTCCGTGCCGAAAACTGGATCTCACACCGGCCGGCGGGGGCCGTGCGTCAGAAAGCGCTGTAGCGCCGCCTCTTCACGACCGTTTCGCCATCGCGGCGCACCACCTCGTGCGTCGCGCCGGACGGCAACGGCTTCTCCACCGCGTCGTTCTGCGTGTCGGCTCCGTCGGCCGGGGTGTGATCGATCTCGACCGCCTCACCGCGGGCGATGAGGTCCGCGATGAACTTCTCGGCCGCCTCGACCTCGGCGGGAGTCCGCTCAGCCGTATTCACTCGTCGTGCAGCGCTCACGGTCGCCTCCTGAGAGTCGGCTGCTTCTCCTCGAAGGTAGCCCTTTCCGCGCCGAAGCGAACCAGGTCGAAGGTCCCGACTTCCAGTTCAGTCGAACACGCGCCGCACCAGCACCAGGCCCGCACCGTTGTTCGCCACCTCGTGCGTACGCAGTGTGCCGTCTACCCCGGACGCCGCCGCGAACCCGCGCTGGTACTCCCGCGGGACCGCGACGCGTCCCTGGCGGAACAGGTCCTCGACGAACGCGGCGGCGACGTCCTCGCCGGGGGTGGTCACCAGTTCGCCGCGGGAGAGTGCCGCCGGTGCCACCGAGAACCGCGGTGCCTCGACGGGCGCGTGCACGGTCAGGTCCTCCGGCAGCCCGTAGGGCCGGCCGGACACGGCGACCTCGGACGTCGAGGCACCGCGCGGGTGCGGGGCGCCCGGCGCGATCGACCGCTCGCCGACCTTCTCGTCGTCGTCGCCGGTGGCGCCGTCGATGATCGCCTCGGCCGACGCCGGGGACAGGATGCCGTGGCGCACGAACGCCGCTTGTAACGCGGCGGCGTACTTCCCCCCGAACTTCTCCTGGTCGGCCTCGATCAGGTGCGCGGCGACCTGGGCGTAGTACGACGGCACCGCCGCGGTGTCGGTGACGGCCGTGACCAGCAGCGTCGCGGCGTCCTGCCCGGCGGTGAGCAGGGCCTCGTCGTCGACCTGGCCGGTGCCGGCCACGGTGTGCACCATGCCGGCCAGCGACCGGAGGAACGCGCCGGTGAAGACCCGGGAGAACGAGTGCGGCTCGCTCGAGAGCTGGCTGGCCGGCGCGCTCGGCGGCAGCGTCACCGGATCCCGGTAGAACAACTCGTTCGACGCGTTGCGCAGGCAGTCGGGGTCGGCCGAGCTCGGCGCGAGCTGGCGCACGGCCCAGCCGAGCTGTTCGGCCAGCCGCGACAGGCGCGACGAGCGGGACAGTTCGCCGCCGGTCTCGCCGATCACCTGCTCGCGGAGCGTGGCCAGCCGGAGCCCGGCGAGCACGGCGGTCATGTCACCGAACGACTCGTGGAACGCCGCGATCTCGGCGCTCGCCGCGTCCCACATCCACGGGCACAGCGCGTCGAGCACGGCGTGACCGGTCTCGTGGCTGACGATGTCGGGGCTCTCCCCCGACCAGACCGTGACCCCGGAGACGTGCTGGCGGAAGAACGCGAGGCCGCCGCGGTCGTAGTAGGCGTTCAGATCGACGCCGGCGTTGAGGTCGGCCACCAGGACATCGCCGACGGCCGGGTTCCAGGCCGCGCCGTTCGGGAATTCGTCGGCCGGGAACAGCGGTGCGTAGAGCGCGACCGTCCGGCCCAGCGCCTCGGCGGCGGTCCAGTAACGCACCGCGCCCTCCGCGTCGGGCGGCACCGCTCCCTGGACGTCCACCGCGAGCGGAGCGGTACGCAGTGCCGGACGGGCCCGGAGGACAGGGGTCCGGGTGGACGGCGGCGCACCGGGATCGTCCTCCCAGACGCTGACCTCGTCGCTCGCCTCGTGAACCGTGGTCACCGATCAGTTCCTCTCGGTCGTCACTGACGGTCCCCATGATGGACCGTCAGCGCCACCGGCGAGCGCCCTTCCCCGCAGACGCACGTAACCACTAAATGTCACGCGAGTTCCCAAATGCTGCGCCGCTATACAGGTGAAACAACCGTTGCGAGAACAATCGCCTTCTTGATCGAAAAACTCGACAGTGAGACTCCTTTTCGTCACATTTATATGCTTTCGTGAGAGGCACGCGGGAGGACCCGCCACCCAACAAGGGAGTGCCGAATGACGACGACTGGCATCCAGGCCACGCGCGCTCTCTGGACCGACCACGACGCCGAGGTCGTGGAACCTCCGGAGCAGGCGTTCGCCGACGTGTTCGGCGACGCGGACCGGGTGCGGATCGCGCTCTGGATCGATCGGACGGCACCGGCCCACGGCGGATTGTTCTGCAGCGACACCGCCGCCGGCGACCTCGGCCTCCCGGAGGCGACAGTGCGCGCGGCGCTCGGACCGCTGCAGCACATCGGAATGGTGCGCTACCGCAACGGTCTGTACATGCGCTGCGACCACACGCTGTGGTCGGTGCTCAAGGTCCTGCGCAACTTCGCCGGGCCGACGCTCACCCCGTCGCCCGCGCCGGCCCCCACACCCGACCCCGAGCCGCACGACACTCGGGCGGCGACGTTCTACTTCGGCTGACACCTCCCCCGACCTGCTTTGCCTACTTGATGAGTAGGGAATAGGCGGTTACGGTCGAGCCATGACAGTGGTGATCGGCGCCGGGGCCAGCGGCGTACTCACGGCGGTCGCGCTCGCCGCCCGGCCGGGCGGGCCGGTGACCGTCGTCGAATCCGCGCCGGACGTCGGCCGGGGCGTCGCGTACTCGACGACCGACTACGGTCACCTGCTCAACTCGCGCACCGAGACGATGAGCCTCTACGCCGACCGCCCCGGCCACTTCCTCGAGTGGTGCCGCGAGCGCGGGCTCTACTGCGGCCCCGCCGGGTACGCACCGCGCACGACGTACGGCCGCTACCTCGGTGAGGCGCTGGAGAACCTGGTGCGCGGCTCCGCCGGCCGGGTGCGGATCGTGCGCGGCCGGGCCGTCGCGGCCTCCGGCACCGGGGTCACCCTGGCCGACGGCCGGGTGCTCCCCGCCGACGACGTCGTGCTCGCGCTGGGCCATCCACCGGCCCGTACCGCCGACATCGACCCCTGGACCTCCGGTGCGCTCGACCGGGTCGGCCGCCACGACGACGTCGTGCTGCTCGGCAGCGGGCTGACCGCCGTGGACGTCGTCGTGACGCTGGCCGGGCGGGGCCACCTCGGCCGGGTGACCGCGATCTCCCGGCACGGGCTGTTGCCCCGCGTCCACGTGGACCCGCCGCCCCGGGTGGTGCCGTCCGGGGTCTCCGGCCACACGGTCAGCGCGCTGATCCGCCAGGTGCGGCGGGCCGTGCCGCCGCACGGCGAGTGGCGCGGCGTCGTCGACGGGCTCCGCCCCGACGTCGAACGGCTCTGGACCGGGATGACGGTCACCGAGCAGGACCGGTTCCTGCGTCACGTGTCCCGGCTGTGGGAGGTGCACCGGCACCGGATGGCCCCGCCGATCGGCGCCCAGCTGCGACGCCGGTCGCGCGAAGGGCGGCTCGACGTGGTCGCCGGCTCGATCGTGGCCACCGGAGCCGACGGCGTCTCGTGGGTGCCCCGCGGCGGCGGCCCGGTCGTGCGCACCGCCGGTGCGGTCGTCGACTGCCGCGGGCCGGGCACCTGGGTCGCGAGCGCCGACCCGCTCGCGCGCCGGCTGGCCGACGCGGGGCTGGTGCGCCCCGACGCCCACGGCCTGGGTTACGCCACCACCGACGACGGGCAGCTCGTCGGCGCGGACGGGACCGTGGTGCCGTGGCTGTGGACGCTCGGCCCGGTGCGCCGCGGATCGCGGTACGAGACGACCGCGATCCCCGAGATCCGGGCCCAGGCGACGACGATCGCCGAACGGGTCACCTCGGCGCTGCTGGTGGCTTCCTAGGCTCGGGCCGGGATCAACTCGGCCGCCCGGTCGATCAGGGCGCTGACCACGGCCGGGCGGTCACGCAGCTCGCGCAGCCACGACGGGTTCCCGTCCTCGGCGGCCAGCTTCTCCGCCTCTTCGACCAGGAGCGTCCGCAGCTCCGCCGGCGCGGACGCCGACCGGGCCACTTCCTGTACCCGGCCGAGGAACCGCCGGAGTAACGCACTGGTAGCCGCCACGTGTTCGGTACCCACGATCCACCGCCCCCGCTGCTCGATCACGACCTCGGCGACGTCGTCGCCGGCCGGAACCCCGGCCAGGTGAGTGAACTCGACGTCCGAGCGCATCCCGGCGACGTCGAGGCTGAGCACGGTCCGGTTGGCCTCGGCCAGGCCGACCAGAGACGCGTACTGCTCGGGCCGCAGCTCCCGCCAGGCGACGAGCGCGGCGGCCAGGTGCCCGGCGGCCTTGCCCAGATCGGGCTCGTCGTCGCTGGGCCAGGCCCGGGTGAGCGCCGATGCGAACGCCCCGCGGCGCACCCCGTCGATGAGCGGCTGGACGACCTGCGGGCCGAGCCGGACCCGCCCGCCCGCCGTCGGGATGCAGGTGTAGTACCCGACGCTGACGATGAGCGCGACCAGCAGCACCCGACCGGCCGGGTCGACGTGCGGCAGGAACGACTTCTGCTCCAACCAGCGCTCCGGCCGCGCGACGAGACCGGACGCCGACAACCGGGTACGCACCCGGTCGGCGAGCACCGACTGCGCACAGCTGACGATCCGCGCGTGCGTCCACGGCTCGCGTTCGGCCTGGCGCTGCCAGGAGACGACCACGCGCTCCTGGGCGTCGAGCGCGAGCTCGTCACAGACCAGGCAGTGCTGCGAGTGTGCGTCACGCAGCAGCGGACTGCGGCTCGCGGTGCAACGACGGCCCTGGTGGAGCTGCTGACGCTGTCTGGTCAGCGCTCCCCAGACGACCCGCGCCACTTCCGCGGTGTCCTGATCCGGTGCCAGACGGGCGGGCCCCGCCATTACATTCACCGCCATCCCGACTCCGTTCACCGCGTCTGTTGTGGGACAAAAGTGTCGTTGTTTGTCCGGATACCGCGCGCCCTCCGAACAGCGGTCATCCGCTGACCCTCCGAACCGCTCGTGGCCCCAGCGCCGTGGTGCCGCGCAGGATGCCGTCCTCCAGAGCCCGCTCGCGCAGGTCCAATTTGGTGCGTGCCGCCCGGCCGGCGTCGTCGTACTTCGCGCGCACCCGGTCCAGGTAGCCCTTGGCCGTGGACGGCTTGACGCCGAGCCGGCGCGCCACGTCGGTCATCCGCAGGCCCGAGGCGTACAGCCGCAGCGACTCGGTCTCCTGCAGACTCAGCGACGGCCGGGCCGGCCGCTGGTCGCTCCGTAACGCGAACGCCAGCGCCGGGGTCATGAACTTCTGCCGGGACGCGGCCGACCGCACGGCGGCGCGGATCTCGGTCGGATCCAGGCTCTTGTGGACGTAGGACAACGCGCCCGCCTCGATCGACTCCACGATCAGGTCGGTGATGTCCTGCGTGCTTATCGTCACCACGGCCGGCCCCACCGCGGTGATCGCCCGGACGTTGTCACCGACCCGGCTCTCGTCGCCGAGCCAGACGTCCAGCAGGACGACGTCCGCCTGCCGGCCGCGGCCGTGCAGCAGTTCCTCGACGGACTGAACGAGATCGATCACGACGATCCCGCTGTCGGCCGGCGCCAGCCACGCCGACAGACCCTGCAAGACCAACGGATCGTCGTCCACAGCAGCCACGGTGATCAGGAGACCCACCTCACTTCTACCCAGAACTTGCTCGAACCCGGCTCTTCGACGTCCGCGCTCACCGTTCCGGGGATGGCGGCCCGGACCCGATGGAGGAGCGTCCACATTGCTTCTTTCACCGCCGGGCGCTCGGACGCGACCGGCAGCAGCACGGTCGCCGACGCGTCACGCACGCACCCGCTGAGCGTCACGACCGCCTCGCCGGGGCTGGTCAGGCGCAGGATCGCCAGTACGGCGGCGACCAGCTCGGCGCGGACCGGCTCCGGCACCTCCCCGAAGTCGGGGGCGATGCGTGCCTCGATCGTCGCGGAACGGTCGGCGGCCGCGCCGGAGAGCGACGAGACCATGTCGCGTCGCCACATCGAGTGCTCACCGGTCTCGGTGAGTTCGGAGAGCATCGCCCGCAGCCGGCTGGCCTCGATCGCGCAGCGCGCGCGAACGTCGGGGTCACCCGGGTCGAGCCGGCCGTCGGCCAGCGCCCCGACCAGGGGCCGCAGCGACTCGCCGAGCTCACGCTGCCAGCGGCGCCGGTCGTCGGCGACGGCCACCAGCGCGTCACGGGTCTCCCGGATGCGGCCGGCCTCACGCACCCCGGCCTCGGCCAGCGCCCCGTTGCGACGCACCAGCCCGAACGCCACCACCGCCGCCAGCTGCAGGACCAGCGCGCAGAGCAGCGCGGTGACGATCCGGGTGACCGCCCCGGTGTCGGGCCCGGTCTCGACGAGCACCACCCCCACCGAGAGCGCGACCACCGCCGCGGACCAGGCGAGGTACTCGGCCACCGGCCGGTGCAGGGCCAGCAGGGCCAGCGGCCAGCCGACGTCGCCGGTGATCCAGTTGGCGGAGATCTGGTCGACGCCGTCCATCGCGGCGAACCCGGCGACCGCGGCCGCGAACACGACCAGCTGCGCGCCGAGGTTGACCGGCCCCGGCAGCGGCCGCGCCGGACCGCGGACGGCGACGCCGAGCACGACGAGTCCGATCGCGACCCACGCGGTGAGCTCCAGCCAGAACGGCTCGAACGCGTCCGGCCGGGTGGCCAGCGACGAACTGCTGTAGAGGTGCCAGACCACCGCGATGACGACGAGCGCCCAGCCCATGCCGGCGCGGTACCCGGCGGCCACCGACGGCTCGTCCGGCTCCGGCGGTGTCGGCGCCCCGGTCCGTTCGGCCGGCTGCCAGGTGAGCGTCACCGTGGTGCCGGCGCCGGGTGCGGAGGCCACCTCGGCCTGCCCGCCGACCGTCCCCATCCGCTCGTGGATCGACCGGCGGACGCCGGTCTGGTCGGTGGTCGTGGTCGCCGGGTCGAAGCCCTGCCCGTCGTCGCGGACGACGATCCGGATGCCGCTGCCGGCGATCGTGGCGCTGACCTCGGCCCCGTCCGCCCGAGCGTGGCGCTCGACGTTCGACAGTGCCTCCCGTACCGCACCGGCGACCGCCTCGATGACGTCCGGCGGCAGCGCCGGCTCGTCCTCGGGGAGCGTCAGCCGCACCGGCATCGCGCGGCACCCCGACTCCCAGGTGATGCTCGCGAACAGGCCGGCGCTCCGCGGTAACTCGTCGAGCCGATCGAGGATCGCGACGTCCCGGCCGCACCGGGCACGGACGAGGTCGAGGCGGGTACGCAGCGTTCCGCGGGCGACGACCGTGAGCGTGCTCAGCACGGTGTCGTGCAGGTTCCGCTCGAACTGGCGCCGGCTGTGCAGGCGGCTCCGCTCGATGGTGAGCTCGGCACGGGCGCGGGCCACGTGGTCGAGCGTGGCGTCGGCCCGGCGCGCGCCGCCGCGGATCAGCCGCATGACGACGACGGCCAGGAAGCCCTGCAGGACGAAGATCGCCACCACGCTGTCGTGCCCGCCGACCGGCGGCAGCCCGGCCGCGACGACCCCCACCAGGAACGCGGCGCTCTGCGCGACCGCGAGCGCGATCGTCCACAGCGGAGCCAGCGCCCACGAGGCGATGAAGAGCGCGACGCTGGCGCCGCCGATGATCCAGGTCGAAGGGTTGCCCACGTACTCAGCGGGCAGGATCCAGGGCGCGAAGCCCAGGTACACGCAGAACAGCGCGCTGTCGGCGACCGCGACCGCCGGGACCAGCCGGCCGCCGCGCAGGAACCAGGCGTAGGCGCCGCCCCATGCGACCGTGCTCACGATCGCGACGTGTTGCCACGTGTGCACCCCGCCGGCCGCCAGTGCCTGCGGATACGCCAACGCCGGTGTCAGCGCCGACCAGGCCACGCGGAAGATCAACGCGATGCGCGCCGCGGAGACCTCCAGGGCGTCCTGCGCCACCGTGCCCGGAACTAATCGATCGCTCATCTCGCCGCCCGCACCGACGTCGTCCGTCCGACCGGCGCCCCCACCCCCGGTGGGCCGCCCGGCCCACCCGCGTCGCCGCCGTACGCTCCGGTTCCCCGTTCCGGAGCGGGTCCGGCACGTACCGGACCGTCGGCGCGGCGCGAAAACTTTCGCCGCCATGAACTGCTGCCCCTCCGTCCCCCCAGCACGGCACCCCCCGGTACCGCCCGCACGCCCACCACAGCCGGAAAGCTGCAGATCGTCGAGAGGCCTCACGGTGCCAGCCCGTAACAGGGCGCCTCCACCGTGCTAGCCCTAAGAAAGAAACCGCCCTAACCCCCGAAAGAACGGTTCTTCCGCCCCCGCGACGTTTGCCGACGCAGTTTAGCTGGGAAAACGTGGCCGACCGGAGCGGCAACAACAACCTGGCCGACCGTACCGAACGTGCTCATCCGTTGGTGCCACGAGCGTGGCCCCAAAGAGGAGTCAGTACGGATTGCCGAGTGAGGCCCGCGGCGGTACCAGCCCGTCGGCGATCAGAACGTCGAGCCAGGACGCCAGGATTTCGTCCTCGACCAGCACCCGGCCGACGATCGTCTCCGCGGACCTCGTGGACGAACCGAGCGCGGGCAGGACCGGGAAAACGCCAGCCGCGTCCATCACCGTTCCCCCTCGACATCGCAACCGTGCCAGCCCCCAAGTCGGACCAACCTCGTCCGCTCAATGTTGACGGACACAGTCGAATTGTGCGGCTGAACAGCGCGCGACGACGCCGGGCGGGCCGCTCGGTGCGGCAACCGGTCCGGCGTCGTCGGTGGGCGGTCGAACGGCTCCTACCAGTCGGCTCCGGCCTTCTCGACCGTCGCGACCTCCGGGCCGAAGTCGGTCCAGCGGTAGCGGGTCATCGTGGTCAGCCGGGGCGCGTAGACGTGGATGCTCACCGCGGGCTCGACACCGTCGTTCACGACCTCGTGCAGGTGCCTGGGGCCGAAGACGCGCCGCTCGGACGCCCGGAGGCTCCGGCTGCGCAGGCGGGGCAGCTCGCCGGCCGGGGTGTGCACGGTGTCCTCACGCAGACATCCGCGGACCACCGCGAACGCGCCGGACGAGCCTCCGTGGTCGTGCAGACCGGTGCGCTGGCCGGGCCACCAGCTCAGCAGCCACGCCTCCACCTGGACGCCGCCCGCGAACTCACCGGCGTCGAGGCGGCCGTACCACCGGTCGTCGACGTCGTACCGGACCCGAGCCTGCCAGTCGACGGTGGCTACGAGTCTCTGCAGTACCGCGCCGAGCCGAAGTCCCGACAGCGGCCTCACCAAGCACTCCTGACCCATGGATTCAGTAAAGCACATAAGGCCTACCAGTTTGGTAGGGCTAGGGCCGCGATTCGGTGCGGCGTCGCGAACCCGACGCTCAGTTCTTCGAGGCCGCGGCGGCCGCCAGCTCGATGGCCCGCTCGAGCGAGGTTGCGGTCGGGAGGACGGTGGAGAGACCGGAGATCGCGAACACGGCTTCGACGTCCGGCCGGAGCCCGCAGACCACGAGGGAGCCACCGACACCCATGACCCAGCGCGCGTGGGTAGCCACCGTCCCCAGGCCGGTGGAGTCACAGAACGTGACCCCGCTCAGGTCGAGTACCAGGTTCTCGCGGCCTTCGTCACGCAACGCGTCGAGGGATTGGCGCAGTGTGCCGGACGTGGCAATGTCGAGCTCTCCGGAGAGCCGGAGAACGCCGACGTTGCCGGACTCCCCCGCACTGCTCACCACGACGGACAAGTTCATCTCCACCCCTTCAGCACGTGTCAACGGATACCCCTCGAGGAGGGCGCAATGACCGACGCCGACCTGATTCCGCCCGACGAAGTCGAGCGACTCCGGGCGGTCCGCCGGTACGACATCCTCGATACGCCCCCCCGACGGAGCCTTCGATCGCATCGCGGCACTGGCCGCTCGCATTTTCGGAGTTCCCGTCGCCACGGTGACGATCGTGGACGAAGACCGGATCTGGTTCAAGGCCACGTACGGCGTCGACGTCACCGAGATAGGCCGTGACCCGGGACTATGCGCATCTGCAATTCTCGCCGACGAACCGGTCGCGATCGAGGACACGGCGCTCGACCCGGTCGCGCGCGACAATCCGCTCGTCCGCGGCGACCTGGCCGTGCGCTTCTACGCGGCCGCGCCGATCACGACGAGCGACGGCTACCACCTCGGCACCGTGAACGTGCTCGGCCCCGAGCCGCGCTCGACCACGCCCGAGGAACTGCAGACGCTGTCCGACCTGGCCGCGATCGTGGTCGACGAACTCGAGCTGCGGCTCTCGGCGCTGCGCGAGGTGCGCCTCGAACGGCGTCGCCGGGAAGAGGTGCAGAAGTCCAAGGCGCAGGTCGAGGAGGTGGCCCGGACGCTGCAGCAGACGTTGCTGCCGCCGCGGATGCCGCAGGTGCCCGGAATGGAGCTCTCGGCGTTCTACCACGCGGCTCCGCTGCAGGAGGTCGGCGGCGACTTCTACGACGTCTTCCCGCTCGGCGGGCGCCGGTGGGCGATCTCGATCGGTGACGTCTCCGGCAAGGGCGTGCAGGCCGCCGCGTTGACGTCGCTGGCCCGCTACGCGCTGCGGGGCGCGGCGATCCAGACGTCGGACCCGTCGCTGGTGATGGCGGCGCTGAACGAGACGATCGTCGCCGACCAGGCCGCCCAGGACGTGCCGCGGTACTGCACGGCGGTGTTCTGCGTGGTCGAGCAGACCGAGAGCGGGTCGGCGCAGGTGCGGCTGGCCAACGGTGGCCACCCGCCGGCGGTGGTGTGCCGGGCCGACGGCAGCATCGAGCGGCTCACCGACTCCGGGCCGATGCTCGGCTGGCTGCCCGACAGCCGCTACCCGACGCTCGAGGCGTTGCTCGGCCCGGGAGACGGGCTGCTGTTCTACACCGACGGCATCACCGACGCCCGGCGCTACGGTCAGCGCTTCGGCGAGGGCCGGCTGGCCGCGGCGCTGGCCGACCGCCCGCACAACAACGCGAAGTCACTCGTCCGCTGGGTCCGCAACCTGATGAACGAGTTCGACCCGCCGGGCTACGACGACGTCGCCGTGATCAGCATCAGCGTGGAACCCATCCACGTCACCGAGCGCCAGCTCACCGGCGTCTGGGCCGCCGGCGACTAGGGCGTGTTTGAAAAGCTCGTCGTTCGTTGGGTGATGCGTGGCTCGTGGTGATCTGACGAACGCGGAGTGGGAAGTCCTGGCCGGGCTGTTGCCGCCGGCGAAACCGGGTGGTCGGCCGCCGCGTTCGCGGCGGCAGGTCATCGACGGGATCCGGTGGCGGGTCCGGACCGGGGCGCCGTGGCGGGACCTGCCGGAGCGTTATGGGCCGTGGGAGACGGCGTATGCGCTGTTCCGGGACTGGCAGCGGGACGGGACCTGGGCGCGGATCGTGTCCGATCTGCAGTCGAGGGCCCAAGCCCGCGGGTTGATCACCTGGGATGTGTCGGTCGACTCGACCGTGGTCCGTGCGCACCAGCACGCCGGGGGCGCGCGTAAAGGGGGCCGGATCAGAAACAACCGCCGGGAGGGGTCACCGCAGAGCCCAACGACCACGGTCTGGGACGGTCACGCGGCGGGTTGAGCACCAAAATCCATCTGGCCACCGAGGGCGGGCAGCGGCCCCTGTCGCTGTTGATCACCGCCGGACAGGCCGGCGACGCACCGCAGTTCCAGCCCGTGATCGACGCCATCCGCGTGGCCGGCCGGGCCGGAAGGCCACGGACCCGGCCCGCGCGGGTCCTGGCCGATAAGGCCTACGGATCCCGGGCCAACCGCGTCTACCTGCGTCGACGCGGGATCCGCGCCACAATCCCGGAACAAGTCGACCGGCTGGCCCATCGGCGCCGCCGCGGCAGCGCCGGTGGACGCCCACCCGCGTTCCACGCCGAGACCTACAAGCAGCGCCACGCGGTCGAGTGCGGGATCAACCGCCTCAAGCGCTACCGCGCCATCGCAACCCGATACGACAAACTCGCCGTCCGCTACCTCACCACGTTGCACATCGCCGCGATCAACGAATGGCTACGGTGACCAGCTTTCCAAACAGGCCCTAGGGCGCCGCTCGCAAGGCCAGGATCGCGAGGTCGTCGCGGAGGGGGCCGTCGCCGAAGTCGGTGGCGGCGGTCCGGAGGCCGGCGGCGATGTCGGCGGCCGACAGGCCGCTGCTGCGCGAGAGCACCTCCAGCACGCCCTCCTCGCCGAACTGGGCATCGCCGCGACGCCGCTCGGTGACCCCGTCGGTGTAGAACACGAGCGCGTCGCCGGGCCCGAGGTCCACCGAGACCTCCTCGACCTCGATGTGGTCGGTCAGCCCCGCCGCCATCCCGCCGACGCCGACCGGCTCCGCTCCGCCGCGCGCACGCACCGCGATCGGCGACGGGTGCCCGGCCAGGCAGAGCCGCACCCGCAGCCCGCCCTCGCGGCGCTCGGCGAACGCGGCCGCCACCGTGCAGAACACGGTCTGGCCGTCGATCGGCCCGTTCCCTTCGCGTACCAGGCTCGCTTCCTCCACGAGCGCCCGGTTCAGTGCGGACAGCGCGTACGGCAGGTCCCGGCCTTCGCGCGCCAGCGTGCGCAGCACGTCACGCACCATCCCGGTGACCGAAGCCGCCTGCGGGCCCTTGCCGCAGACGTCGCCGATCGCCAGCAGCCAGCGCTCGTCCCCGAGCGGCAGCACGTCGTAGAAGTCCCCACCGACCTCGTTCGACGCCCCGGCCGGCCGGTACTGCGCGGCGAACTCCAGCCCGTCGGCGACCGGCAGCGACGCCGGGAGCAGCGCGCTCTGCAGTGCCTCGGCCACCGAGTCGCGCTCGGAGTAGAGCCGGGCGTTGTCGACCGAGAGCGCGGCCCGCCGGGCCAGGTCGACCGCGATCGCGACCTCCTCGGAGGTGTGCCGCCGCCCGGGTGGGTCCCCGATCGACATCGTGCCGACGACCTCGCGCCGGGCCGTGAGCGGCAGCACCAGCCCGGAGAGCGGGCCGGTGAGCGGCGTCGCGGCGTGGGTGACGGTCGCGGCCCGGATCCGCTCGCGCAGCACCGCGCCGTCCGGGGCCAGGAACGCGTCCTCGAGCTCCGGGACGCCTCGTTCGTCGTTGTGCACGGCGACGACGAGCTCCGGGTCGCCGGCGTCGTCGAGGGTGTGGATCACGCACCATTCACCCAGCCGCGGCACGCACAGCTGCGCGACGAGCGCGAGCGTCAGGTCCACGTCGAGCGAGGATGCGAGCAGCTCGCTGGCGTCGGCGAGGAACGCCAGGTCCCCCCGGCGGTTCTGCTCGGTGTCGCGCAGCCGGGCCGCGTCCAGGCTGACCGCCAGGCGCTCGGCTGCGAGCAGTGCGAACACCGCGTCGGCGGAGCGGAACAGGCTACCGGCCGGCATGCCCAGCTCGAGCCGCCCGCGGATCGGCGGGCTGGACGGGAGCGCCACCGAGAGCGCGACACCGGCCCCGGCGTCGGCGAGGGCCTGGGTGGGTGGCAGCAGGTCGGCGTTGCGCGGGCGGGGCGGGTCGTCGGGCCAGAGCCGCACCGGTGGGTCGATCGGATCCTCGGTGATGCCCACCGAGGCCAACGCCCGGACCCCGGACCCCTCGTCCACCCAGAGGACGCCGAACGACGCCCCGGTGACCTCACCGAGGCGGTAGAGGATCTCCTGGGCCAGCTCGGTGGAATCGAGCTCGTGGACGACGCGGTCGGTGAGGTACGTCAGCCAGCCGGCGGCCTCGGCGGCCGGAACGACCGCGGCCGAGCGCCCGGCGACCGGACGACGCACCTGCTTGGGTGGCACCGCGGGCTCGTTCGCCTTCACGACGACGCCGCCCGCGCCCACCGCCCCGTTCCGGCGCCCGCGGATCTTGCGGCCCAGCCCGATGCCGACCTCGCGGCGCAGACCCCAGCGCGGCTCGGCGGGCTCCGGCGGCTCGACGACCGGCTCCGGCGTCACCGTGGCCGGCGGACCGGAGCCCGCGCGGGTCACGACCGGGTCGTCGACGTCGAGGCGGAACCAGACCGACTTGCCGCTGCGCCCGTAGGCCACCCCCCATTCGGAGGCGAGCGAATCGACCAGGTGCAGGCCGCGGCCGCCCTCGGCCAGCATCGGCGGCGGGAGCGAGGGGCCGAGCACGGCCCGGCTGCCGTCGGTGACCCGCACCGTGATGCCGGCCGCGTCACCGACGACCTCGATGTGCATCGCGGTGCCCGCGTGCACGACCGCGTTCGTCGCGAGCTCGGTGGTGAGCAACGCGACCTCGTCGGAGAGCGACGAGAGGCCGCACTCCTCCACCACGTCACGCGCGAGGGCCCGGGCCAGCGCAGGCGACCGCGCGTCGCCCGGCAGCGGCGCGCGGCGGCTGACCACCACGGACCCCACCGAAGAATTCATCTGATGACCCATCTGCTGGCTCACCTCGCGCCGCTCGTCCTGCGCCGCCTCACTGTCCCAGCGCGGCCGGTGCTTTCCGCTGGTGGCGACGTCGCCACCGTCGGCACGCACGCCGCCGAACTGCTCCCCCGCCCGGGACAGCTCGACCGATGCCGAACTCGAGGGAGGACCCGCCCTGTTCGGGAAGTCCCGGACAGACCCTAGCGTCCAGGGGCCAACCGCTGCAGAGTCCAGCACGATTTCGGTCGTTGTCCGACACTGTTCAGCACACGCCACAAACCAAACCGAGAAGGCTACCGAACCGGATCGGACGCTCCACGGTGCGTGATACGCAAAGATGGAGAGGTCCACGCGCATCGAGAACCTGCGCTGTTCGGACATCCGGCGAGATGAGGCACACGATGACGACAGCTGAACGGGGCAGGCGGTCCCGCCGTCCCGAAGAGCTCGGGTCAGCGCCCGCCGACAACGGCGGGGCTCAGAACGGCACGATGCTCGCTGAACGCCCCCAGATCGTCCGTGAGCTGACCGCCGCGCTCGAGCTGCTCCGCAAGGGCGACTTCAGCGTGCGGCTCCCCCGGCGCGACGGTGAGGACGCTGAGCTCTCGGAGCTCTTCAACGACGTCGCGACCCGGATGGACCAACGAAATCGCGAGTTCGAACGGGTCAGCCGCGTGGTCGGCCGCGACGGGCGGATGACCGAGCGGGTCGACGAGTCGATCGGCCTCGGCGACTGGGCGACCGGCGCGCAGGCGATCAACTCGCTGATCGACGACCTGGCCCGTCCCACCACCGAGGTGGCCAGGGTCATCGACGCGGTGGCCCGCGGCGACCTCACCCAGCAGATGGCGCTGGAGATCGCGGGTCAGCCGCTCAAGGGTGAGTTCCTGCGCATCGGCACCACCGTGAACCGCATGGTGGACCAGCTCTCGTCGTTCGCCGACGAGGTCACCCGGGTGGCCCGCGAAGTGGGCACCGAGGGCAAGCTGGGCGGTCAGGCGCAGGTCCGGGGGGTGTCCGGGGTCTGGCGGGAGCTCACCGACAACGTGAACTCGATGGCCGGCAACCTCACCGGCCAGGTGCGCAACATCGCGCAGGTCACCACCGCCGTCGCCCGTGGTGACCTGACCCAGAAGATCACCGTGGACGCCCGCGGCGAGATCCTGGAAGTGAAGAGCACGGTCAACACGATGGTCGACCAGCTCTCCGCGTTCGCCGACGAGGTCACCCGGGTGGCCCGCGAAGTGGGCACCGAGGGCAAGCTCGGCGGCCAGGCGCACGTCCGCGGCGTCTCCGGGACGTGGAAAGAGCTGACCGAGAACGTCAACCAGCTGGCGCAGAACCTGACCGGCCAGGTGCGCAACATCGCCCAGGTCACCACCGCGGTCGCCAAGGGCGACCTGACCCAGAAGATCACCGTCGACGCCCGCGGCGAGATCCTCGAGCTCAAAGACACCGTGAACACGATGGTGGACCAGCTCTCGAGCTTCGCCGACGAAGTGACCCGGGTGGCCGGTGAAGTGGGCACCGAGGGCAAACTGGGTGGTCAGGCCAAGGTGCGCGGGGTGTCCGGCACCTGGCAGGAACTCACGAACAACGTGAACCAGCTGGCCGGGAACCTCACCGGCCAGGTGCGCAACATCGCCCAGGTCACCACCGCGGTCGCCAAGGGCGACCTCACCCAGAAGATCACCGTCGACGCCCGCGGCGAGATCCTCGAGCTGAAGAACACCGTCAACACGATGGTGGACCAGCTCTCGAGCTTCGCCGACGAAGTGACCCGGGTGGCCCGCGAAGTGGGCACCGACGGCAAGCTCGGCGGCCAGGCCCAGGTGCGCGGCGTCTCCGGCACCTGGCAGGAACTCACCGACAACGTGAACCAGCTCGCCGGCAACCTCACCGGCCAGGTCCGCAACATCGCGTCGGTCACCACGGCTGTCGCGAAGGGCGACCTCACCCAGAAGATCACCGTCGACGCCCAGGGCGAGATCCTCGAGCTCAAGAACACCGTCAACACGATGGTCGACCAGCTCGGGTCGTTCGCCGACGAAGTGACCCGGGTGGCCCGCGAAGTGGGCACCGACGGCAAGCTCGGCGGCCAGGCCCAGGTGCGCGGCGTCTCCGGCACCTGGCGGGAGCTCACCGACAACGTGAACTCGATGGCCGGCAACCTGACCAGCCAGGTCCGGAACATCGCCCAGGTCACCACCGCGGTCGCGAAGGGCGACCTGGGCCAGAAGATCACGGTCGACGCCCAGGGCGAGATCCTCGAGCTCAAGAACACCGTCAACACGATGGTGGACCAGCTGAGCTCGTTCGCCAACGAGGTGACGCGAGTCGCCCGCGAGGTGGGCACCGAGGGCAAGCTGGGTGGTCAGGCCGAGGTGCGTGACGTCTCCGGCACCTGGCGCGACCTGACCCAGAGCGTGAACATCCTGGCCGGCAACCTCACCACCCAGGTCCGCGCGATCGCGGAGGTCGCGACCGCGGTGACCCGGGGCGACCTGTCCCAGGCGATCGCCGTGGAGACGCAGGGTGAGCTCGCCGAGCTCAAGGACAACATCAACCAGATGATCGGCAACCTCAAGGACACGACCACCAAGAACGCGGAACAGGACTGGCTGAAGAGCAACCTGGCCCGCATCGGTGCTCAGCTCCAGGGGCAGCGCGACCTGCGTCAGGTCTGCCAGATGATCATGAGCGAGATCACCCCGGTGGTCGACGCCCAGCAGGGCGCGTTCTTCCTCCTGGAGGCCACCCGGGAGGGCCTGCGGCTGCGGCTGGCGTCGTCCTACGGGTACGCGCCGCGCCGCGGCGAGTCGGTGCTGTCGCTGGGCGAGGGCCTGGTCGGCCAGGCCGCGGTCGAGCGTCGGTCGATCCGGGTCGAGCAGACGCCGGCCGGCTACCTGACGATCGGCTCCGGGCTGGGTGAGGCTCCGCCGGCCGACCTGGTGATCGTTCCGGTGCTGTTCGAGGAGCGGGTGCTCGGCGTCATCGAGCTGGCCAGCTTCAAGAACTTCTCCGACCTGCACATGAGCTTCCTGCAGCAGCTCGTCGACACGCTCGGCGTCGTGCTGAACACGATCATCGCGAACGCGCGCACCGAGGAACTGCTGGCGCAGTCGCAGCGGCTGACCCAGGAACTCCAGGCGCAGTCGATGGAGTTGCAGCGCACGAACGCCGAGCTGCAGGAGAAGGCGGCGTTGCTCTCCGAGCAGAACCGCAACATCGAGATCAAGAACCGCGAGATCGAGATGGCGCGGCTGGGTCTGGAGGAGAAGGCCGAGCAGCTGGCGCTCTCCAGCCAGTACAAGACCGAGTTCATGGCGAACATGAGCCACGAGCTGCGGACGCCGCTGAACTCGCTGCTGGTGCTGGCCCGGCTGCTGGCCGAGAACACCGAGTCGAACCTCACCGGCCGCCAGATCGAGTTCGCCCGGACGATCCACGACGCCGGCTGGGACCTGCTGACGCTGATCAACGACATCCTGGACCTGTCCAAGGTCGAGGCGGGCAAAATGGACGTCCACGCCGGCCGGGTCGCGCTCGACGACGTCTGCGGGTACGTCGAGCAGACGTTCCGGGCCCAGTCCGAGCTCAAGGGGCTGCGGTTCGCGGTCGATCGCGGGCCGGGCGTCCCGGAGCAGCTGTTCACCGACGAGCAGCGTCTGCAGCAGATCCTCAAGAACCTGCTGTCGAACGCGGTGAAGTTCACCGACGCGGGCACGGTCACGCTCTCGATCCACGTCGGCCCGGAGGACATGCTGTTCGCCAGCCCGACGCTGAACGCCGCCGACCGCGTCGTCGCGTTCGCGGTGACCGACACCGGCATCGGCGTCGCAGCCGACAAGCTCAAGCTGATCTTCGACCCGTTCCAGCAGGCCGACGGCTCCACCAGCCGCAAGTACGGCGGCACCGGCCTGGGCCTGTCGATCTCCCGGGAGATCGCGCGGGTGCTCGGCGGATCGATCACGGTGCAGAGCGACGTCGGGCGCGGCAGCACGTTCACGCTGTACCTGCCGGAGCGCTACCCCGGCGAGGCCGCGGAGCCCGGTAGCGGCCTCGAGCGGCTGCCGGAGGAGGACTCCCAGCAGATCTTCTCGTCCTCGACCTACTCCGGGCCGCTGCGCAGCGCCCCCACCAGCATCGTGGACGCCGAGGACATCGGGGCCGCGATCATCACCCAGGGCGCGAGCTCGGCCCGTCCGACGCCGCCGGAGCTGTCGGCGCCGGTGAGCTACGAGGAGAAGCCGCGTCCGCCGGCTCCGATGCCGCGGCAGGTGGAGCCCTCCCGTCCGCCGCGGGGCCGGACCGGCCCGACCGTCGATACCTCGGTACTGGCCGGACGCACCGTGCTGATCGTCGACGACGACGTCAGGAACGTCTTCGCGCTGACCTCCGCGCTGGAGTTGCACGGGCTCACCGTGCTCTACGCCGACAACGGCGCGGCCGGCATCGCGATGCTGCAGGCCCACCCGGAGGTGGACCTCGTCCTGATGGACGTCATGATGCCCGACATGGACGGTAACGAGACGACAGCGGCGATCCGGAAGATGCCCGGGTTCAGCGAACTGCCGATCCTGTTCCTCACCGCGAAAGCGATGCCGGGCGATCGGGACAAGAGTCTCGCCGCGGGAGCGAGCGACTACATCACGAAGCCGGTCGATCTCGATCGGCTGCTCCGATTGATGGCCGGGTGGGTCACCCGCGACGCGGGCGCGCCCGGACCTGCCGCGTGAGCACTGAACGCAAGCGGGCGAAGGTCCTCCTGGTCGACGACCGCCCCGAGAACCTGCTCGTCCTGGAAGCGATCCTGCAGGGCCTGGACCACGACCTGGTCACCGCGCCGTCGGGTGAGGAGGCGCTGAAGCGTCTGCTCACCGACGACTTCGCGGTGATCCTGCTCGACGTCCAAATGCCGGGTATGGACGGTTTCGAGACGGCGGAGCACATCAAGCGCCGGGAACGCACCCGGCACATCCCGATCGTGTTCCTCACCGCGATCGACCGGAAGCCGCACCACGCGTTCCGCGGCTACGCCACCGGGGCGGTCGACTACCTGGCGAAGCCGTTCGACCCGTGGGTGCTGCGGGCGAAGGTCAGCGTGTTCATCGACCTGTGGGAGAAGAACCGGCTGCTGCTGGAGCGCACGGAGCTGCTCCAGCAGCGCGTGCACTCCACCGAGGTGGCGTCGACCGAGCGGGGTAGCGCCCTGGACCGGGCGCGCCTCCGCGTCCAGGAGGCGCTGGCCCGGTGCGAGGCGACCGACCCGGAGACAGCGGAGCTGCTCCGGGCCGCCCTCCACGACCTCGACTCGATCTAGCGGATCGTGATCGTCTTCTCGACGCTGTACTGGTCGATGTCGGACGTGCGAGCCGTGAACACGAACTTCCAGTCACCGGCGATCGGCAGTTCGACCTGACCCACCGCGTGGTTCTCGGTGAGCGGTAGCGCGACGACGTCCGTGGACACGTTCGCCTTCGCCAGCTCGGCCGAACCGCTCCACTCCTCGACCTTGACCGGCAGGCCGTTCTTGTCGAAGAGCGTGAGGTGCAGTTCGTTGCGTCCGATCCGGGCCGGCAGGTCGATCTGCAGCACGTTCGGGCCCAGGTCGACCTGGGCGCTGTAGGGCAGAGCGGCGGCCGCCGCGGCGGCGTCGTCGGC
Organism: Cryptosporangium arvum DSM 44712; assembly: GCF_000585375.1. Lineage (NCBI taxonomy): Bacteria > Bacillati > Actinomycetota > Actinomycetes > Cryptosporangiales > Cryptosporangiaceae > Cryptosporangium > Cryptosporangium arvum. The sequence goes on along the minus strand of NZ_KK073874.1, from coordinate 1,291,234 downwards.
GCTGCGGGCCGGGGCCACCTGCACCAGGGCGGTGGCCAGCGCGAGCACGACCGCACCGAGCGCGACCTCGATCGCGACGCGCGAGCGCAGGCGCCGCACCTCGTCGGAGGCGCGTCCGGAGGCGGAGAAGTCGGCGCTTTCCGGCTCCGGCTCCTTGGCCTTCTTCGCCGCCGCCTTGGTCGTGGTCTTCTTCGCGGCCGTCTTCGCCGCGGTCTTCGCGGCCGTCTTGGTGGTCGCGGCGGACTTCTCGGACTTCTCGGACTTCGTGGCCTCCTTCGGAGGCGTCTCGGCGTCTTCGGCGGCGAAGGCATAGGCCACTGGGACGCCGAAGCGGCGGTTGATCCAGGCCCGCGCGTTCGCGGCCACCACCATGATCGCGCCGAGCCAGATCACCTTCGTCAGCACGAGCTGCCCGTAGGTGGTGTTGACCAGCCGGTCGATGCCCCGGAACCCACCGATCTCGAGGAACGTCTCGATCGCACCGCTGAACACCAGCGCGCCGACCGCCCAGAACGCCCACCGCGACCAGACCGGCAGGATCACCTCGAGCTCGCGGTACTTGGCCCGCGGCAGCAGGTAGAACGCCAGCACGACGAGCCCGCCGAGCCAGACCGCCATCGACCCCACGTGCAGCGTGATCGCCGGCACCGACACGATCGGCGCGGGCGACTGGCCGGCGTGCCCCGCGAACGGGAACGTGATCAGCAGGGCCACTCCGAGCACCCCGACCAGCACCCGGTCGACCGGGCCGGCCCAGCCGGGCGCGTCACCGCCCTTGGCCGCCGGGCGCAACACCCGGATCAACACCGGGATCGCGGCGACGAGCAACGCCAGCCGGATCAGCAGCGCGCGCCCGACCGTCTCGTCGATCGCCTCGCCGATACCGCTCACCGAGACGTCCGCGAGCGTGCCGCCGTCCGCGTACGGCGCCTGCATCACGAGCACGCCGAGCGTCCCGGCCGCGAGCAGACCCCAGCCGATCCAGGCCACCCGTCGCGGGCCGGCCGTGGCCAGCCGCCGGGGCCAGAGCCCGAGCACGATCACCAGCGGCCCGGTGAGCAGGACGAGCCCGGCGTAGGCGACGTACCGGCTGACCGACTGCACTCCGCGGACACCGTTGTCCACCGACGCCGACGCGGTGCCGGAGTTGACCTCCGAGGCCTTCGCGCCCAGCGCCGACGGCACCCGGGAACTGAACGTGTAGCCGCCCGAGACCGGGTGCCCGTCGGCGGAGATGACCCGGTAGCTGACCAGGTAGGTGCCGTCGGCGAGGCCGGACTTGAGCGGGATGCGCACGCGTGCGCCGCCGTTCACGGTCGTCGGCTCGCCCTGCACGACGTTCGCACCGTCCGGGGCGATGACCTTGATCCGGCCCTTGACCGGCGTCACCCGCTCACTGAAATTCATCGTGACGACGGTCGGCGCGGGGTCGACGATCGAGCCGGTGGGTGGGTCGGTGCCCTCCAGCGTGGCGTGCGCCTGGGCCGGCGACGCACCGAAGCCGATCGCCAGCAGGGCGAACAACGCCACTACGAGCGCTCGCTGGACCTTCCGCACGCGATTCCCCAATCCTGTCGTTCGTGTCGTCATACCTGCCTCGGCAACGGCTCCGGGGCCGTCGGCGTTCGATCGGTGCGCGCCAGGAGCCAGACCAGGGCGGCCTGCACGCCGGCGAGCAGATGGTTCAGCTCGTGTGAGAGTTGGGCGGCTCCGTCGACGACGTCGATCGAACTCGTCAGCAACAGACAACCAGCCAGCGCAACCGCGACCGGCACCAGGGCCCTGGCCCAGGCCGGCCGTCCGGCCACGAACAGGAACCCGATCGCGACCGCGACGTCGAACGACGCCATTTCGCGCCCGGTGTGCAACGCGACGTCCGCGGTGCCCGGTTCGGCGAACAAGGCCGGTAGCGCGAGCAGGAGCTGGGCGACGGCGGAGATCCCCACCGCCCACCGCAGGACCCCGGCGTGCAGGAAACCGGTCCATCCCGCTGCGTCCCCGGCTCGGGACGGCGGGTGGGCGCGGGTGGCGCCGCGGGTGAGCGCGAAGCGGGGGCGGCGGCGGGCCGCGGTGTCGGCGGCGATCGCGGCGAGGACCTGCTCGGTGAGGTCGGGCACGTGGGCGGCCGGCCGTTGGGCCGCGCGTGCGGCGTCGGTGGCCTCGGCGGCGGCCGCGTGCCACGTCCGGCACTCGGCGCACCCGGCGAGGTGGGCGTCGACGTCGGCCCGGTCGGTTCCGGGCTCCTCCCGGTCCGCGAGCGCGGAGAGGGCGAGCCTGATCTGTGCGCACTGCATACGTGGATAGTCGTCCCTCACCGGGCGATGGTTCCCGGAGGTTCGGTCGTACGCTGAATGTGTGCCCGACCTCGACGACGTCACCGAGTGGGCACTGCGCGCCCAGCACGGCGACGCGTTGGCGACCGCGGCGTTCGTCCGGGCCACCCAGCCCGACGTCTGGCGGTTCTGCGCGTCGCTCGTCGACGCGGACGCCGCCGACGACCTCACCCAGGAGACGTACCTGCGGGCGTTCCGCGCCCTGCCGTCGTTCGCGGCGCGCTCCAGCGTGCGCACCTGGCTGCTCGGCATCGCCCGCCGCACCTGCGCCGACCATCTGCGGTCGGTGGTGCGCCGCCGCCGCCTCGACGAGGTGCTGAAAGCGCGCTTCGCGCCGGTCACCCCCGATCCCTCGGGCACCGCGGACGCCACCGACCTGCTCGCCCGGCTCTCGACCGAGCGCCGCTCGGCGTTCGTCCTCACCCAGCTCGTCGGTCTCTCCTACCAGGAGGCGGCGGCCGTGGAGGGCGTCCCGGTCGGCACGATCCGCTCGCGAGTCGCACGAGCCCGCGACGACCTGGTCAACGCCCTCACGTCGGCGTGAAAGGACCCCCTGGAAGAGGGGCGTCTCCCAGGGGGTCCTTGGACCGGCAGGTCACGCGCGTCCAGCCGGTCGTTCCGATCGCGATGCACCTCCGCGCAGGCAAAGGTTTTCAGCCGTGGTCCAGGTTCCCCTGTCTCCCAACCCGGACCACGACCGCCACCGCTCCCACCCGCAACCCCGGGTCGCCCACCTCCGACGGACCGGAACCGCGCTGCGGTGAACTCAGTTCAGCAGGAACGGGCAGTAATCAAAATGGGTTGGGGGCACCATTACGCACTGCTTAATGTCGGCTTGAGAGATCTCGGGCTTCGCGCACATTGAAGTCGGAAACGGTCACAGAACGCCTCGGTCACATCTGCCCCACTACTCTCAATTGACTGCGGAGAGTAACGGTGGCCGGGTGTCGGGAACCGATCGGGCCGCTCGAACGACAAAGTACCGATGACCACGCGAAGCGAACCCGCGCGCCGCGCGCCGGCCTGGTGGCCGGCCGCCCGGTCCTGGCTGCCGCTCGCCGCCCGGCTGATCCTCGGCGGCGTCTGGCTCTGGGCCGGCGGCGCCAAAGCCACCGACCTCGCCGCCTCGGTGCGTGCCGTGCGGGCCTACCAGCTGTTGCCGGACGGGCTCGCGACCGTCGTCGGCGCGGGCCTGCCGTGGCTCGAGATCGTTCTCGGCCTCCTGCTGATCACCGGCGTGGCCGTGCGGTTCGGGTCGATCTTCTCCGCCGCCCTGCTCGTCGTGTTCCTGATCGGCATCGTCTCCGCGGCCGCACGTGGCCTGCGGATCGACTGCGGATGCTTCGGCAGCGGCGGCGAACTCGACCCCGACCAGAGCACCGCGTACACCCTCGAAATTCTCCGCGACAGCGCGTTGCTGCTCGTCGCGCTCGCGCTGGCCCGGTGGCCGCGCGGACGTCTCGCCGTCGACAACTGGATCTCCGGAAGCTGGGAAGACCGCACATGAGTGGGAAAGCGTCGAACCGGGCCCGGCGGGTGGCCGCCGAGCAACTCGCCAAGCAGCGTGCCGCCGAGCGGCGGCGGCGCGCGATCGTCGTCTCGGTGATCGCGCTGGCCGTTCTCGTGCTCGCCGCCGGTATCGGCGTGACGTTCTACCTCTCGAACAAACCCGAGAACGTCGCGCTGCCCAGAGCCGCGACCACCACCGGTCTGACCGTCGGCAAGGACACCGCCCCGGTCACGGTCGACGTCTATCTCGACTTCCAGTGCCCGATCTGCAAGACGTTCGAGGACGAGAGCGGCAAGACGCTGCAGAAGTACGTCGACGAGGGCGTCGTGAAGATCGCCTACCACCCGGTGGCCTACCTCGACCGCTTCTCGTCCGGCACGAAGTACTCGAGCCGATCGTCGGCGGCGTCCGGGTGCGCGTCCGACGCCGGGAAGTTCCCCGAGTTCCTCACCACGCTCTACGCGAACCAGCCCGAAGAAGGCGGTAGCGGGCTGACCGACGCGACGATGGTCAGCCTCGCGGAGAAAGCCGGTATCACCGGGGACACGTTCGAGAAGTGCGTCGAGGATCAGAAGTACGCCGACTGGACCAAATCGGTCACCGACGAAGCGTCCAAGGCCGGCGTCAACGGAACCCCGACCGTGAAGGTGAACGGAACCGCGCTCGAGAGCCCGACGACCGCCGCTCTGACCGCCGCGGTCGACGCCGCGCGGCGTTAGAGGGCGACCGAGGGGTTGAAGCCGTAGGGCAGTTCGAGCCGGTGCTCACGCATCAGCTCGGCGTCCATCAGGAGGTGGGGGGTGGGGGCGTCGGCGACGATGACCCCACCGTCCATCAGCACCGATCGCGGGCAGAGCTCCAGCGCGTACGGCAGGTCGTGGGTGACCATCAGCAGGGTCACGTCGAGGCTCTGCAGGATCTGCGCGAGTTCCCGGCGGCTGGCGGGGTCGAGGTTGCTGGACGGCTCGTCGAGCACGAGGATCTCCGGACGCATCGCGAGCACGGTGGCCACGGCGACACGTCGGCGCTGGCCGAAGCTCAGGTGGTGGGGCGCGCGGTCGGCGAACTCCTGCATGCCGACGGCGGTGAGCGCCTCGGCGACGCGTTCCTGGAGCGCGGCGCCACGCAGGCCAAGGTTCGCCGGCCCGAACGCCACGTCCTCGCCCACGGTGGGCATGAACAGCTGGTCGTCGGGGTCCTGGAAGACGATGCCGACGCGACGCCGGATCTCGGTCAGGTTCTCCTTGGCGACCGGCAGCCCGGCCACCGTGACGCTGCCCGCACCGGCGGTGTGGATGCCGTTGAGGTGCAGCACGAGCGTGGTCTTGCCCGCGCCGTTGGGGCCGAGCAACGCGACCCGCTCGCCCCGGCGGAGGGTGAGGTCGACGCCGAACAGGGCCTGCCTGCCGTCGGGGTAGGCGAAGGCCAGGCCCGCCACTTCCAGGGTTACGTCGTCAGCCACGCCGTAACGCTAACCGCCGCGGCCGCGGCCGGGATCGTCAGCGCGGTGGCCCACTGCCTCGCCGGGGGCCTGGCGCTGGTGGCCGTCGGCAGCGCGCCGGTGTATCCCCGCGACAGCATCGCGACGTAGACCCGCTCGCCGCGCTCGTAGGAACGCAGGAACAGGCTGCCGATCGACGTGGCGAACGCGCGCACCTGCCAGAGGAACCGTGGGTCGTGGCAGCGGGAGAGGCGGGCGATCCGCATGGCCTTCGCGTTGCCGACGATGACGTCGGCGTAGCGCAGCATGAACGTGGCGATCTGCACGATCGGCGCCGGCGTGCGCAGCTGCTGGAGCCCGATCAGCAGGTCGCGACCGTTCGTCGTGGCGGCGAGCAGCAGCGACGCGAAGACCCCGAGGGTGCCTTTCGCGACGATGTTCCAGCCCGCCCAGAGGCCCGGTTCGCTGAGGCTCAGCCCCGCGAGGTGGACGTGCGGCCCGCCCTCGAGGAACGGCAGTACCAGGGCGAGGACGACGAACGGCGTCTCGATGAGGCCACGGGCGGCCAGCCATCCGGCCGGGATGCGCGCGGTGGCCGCCACCGCGGCGAGCAGCACCGCGTAGAGGCCGAAGGCCCAGACCGCTTCGCGCGGGGTCGCGACGACGCTGACCACGAACGCCAGCGCGGCGACGATCTTCACCTCGGACGGCATGCGGTGCACGAGCGAGGCACCGGCGAGGTGCAGCGGATGGGCGTGGCCGGCTCCCACGTCTAGTCCTTCCCGGCCGGGTCGCGGCGGCGGAGGACCCAGAAGAGGCCACCGCCGATCGCCCCGACGAGCAGGACCCCGGCGACACCGGACAGCCCGGTCGAGACGAACGGGTTGTCGATGCCCCGGATGCCGTAGTCGGCCAGCGGCGAGTCGGCGAGGTCATGGTCCTTTGCCGACTTGGCCAGGCAGTCCCCGCCGGTGATCTCGTCGTCGGCGTTGAACGTGCAGCCCTCCCGGGCGGTGGCGTCGAGCCCGTCGGGCTTCGACGACGCCGCCGAGCTGACGACACCGGCCAGCAGCAACGCCACCAGCAGGCCGAGCCCGAGGAAGACCGCGAGTTTCACGCGTCGCCCGCTCATGCGTTGCTCCCGGTGGTGATCAGCAGTGGCTTCTCCCGATACCGACGCAGTACGTACACCAGGTCGGGGCGCACGGCCGCGACGGTCGCCACCGTCGTCGCGGTGATCAGCCCTTCGCCGACGCCGATCAGCAGGTGGACGCCGGCCATCGTGGCCGAGATCGGCCCGAGCGCCTTGTCCACCTCGCCGCCGAGCGCGTACTCGAACACGAAGCCCTGCGACGCGACGACCACGGACACCGTCGCGGCCAGGAACGACGCCACCACGATGCCGAGCCGGCTCTTCGGCAGCACCCGCAGCGCCAGCGCGACCACTCCGTACGCGACGAGCGTCGTGATGATCGCCATGTTCGTGATGTTGAGCCCCAACGCGGACAGCCCGCCATCGGCGAAGAGCAGTGCCTGCACGAGGAGCACGGTCGCGACGCAGAGCGCGCCCACCCACGGCCCGACCAGGATCACCGCGAGCGCACCGCCGAGCAGGTGCCCGCTGACCCCCGGCAGCACCGGGAAGTTGAGCATCTGCACCGCGAAGATGAACGCGGCGACCAGGCCGGCCATCGGCGCCAGGCGGTCGTCGAGGTCACGGCGGGCTCTGACCAGGCATAACGCGATCCAGGCCACGGCGACGGCGCCGAAGAGTGCCGAGACCGGCAGGTTGACGATGCCGTCGGAAACGTGCATCGCGACGGGTGTGCCCGCTGGCTCCACCGCTCCCCCTCGCTTGACCGATACAACTCATCACGCATCATCCCCGCTCTTGCAACTAACCTGCAATAGCCAGCTCCGCGCGCCGCGCACTCCGGCACGGGCACGGCTCGACGGAGCCGCAGCCGAGCACGGGTTCGCAGGGCACGGCTTAGGCTCTGGGCATGACTGCCGCGCCACGCCTCTCTCCCGGCGACCCCGCCCCCGACTTCGAGCTCTCCGACGACCACGGCAACCCCGTACACCTCGCCGACCTGCGCGGTCAGCGCGTGATCCTGTACGCATACCCGTCGGCGATGACGCCCGGCTGCACCAAGCAGGCCTGCGACTTCCGCGACTCCCTCGATTCCCTGAAGGCCGCCGGCCTCGCGGTCATCGGCATCTCCCCCGACAAGCCGGAGAAGCTCGCCAAGTTCCGCGAGAAGGAGTCGCTCACGTTCCCGCTGGTCTCCGACCCGGACAAGAGCGTCCTGACGTCGTACGGCGCCTTCGGCGAGAAGACGATGTACGGCAAGACCGTCACCGGCGTCATCCGCTCGACGTTCGTCATCGACGCCGACGGCAAGATCGAAAAGGCCCAGTACAACGTCAAGGCCACCGGCCACGTGGCGAAGCTCCGCCGCGACCTCGGCCTCGACTGACGGGTCGGCCGGGCTCGACGTGCCCGCAGCCGGCGGCGTGCGTACGATGTCAGCCGAGCGGGAGTGGCGGAAAGGCTAGACGCGCCGGGTTTAGGTCCCGGTGTCCGAAAGGACATGTGGGTTCGACTCCCACCTCCCGCACCACCCCCAGCCGCACCAGCCTCACCCGGTCGGACGGCCGCGCCGTCAGGCTGACGGCCTCCTACTCGTCCACGCGGGTCAGCCGATCGAGAGCGCGTTCCGGGTCGACGACCCGCTGCCGGGAAGGCGTCCCACCGTCCCTGGCCCGGTAGCTCGTGATGCGTGAGACGCCGCTCGTCGGGTGCGGATAAGCACCCGGAGCCGCCGCTCGCGGCGGCTCAGGTGGCTCGGTGCCGCTAGCGCTTGCGGCGGCTGGAGTACGTCACGGCGGCGATGAGGCCGGCTACGCCTCCGCCGAGGATCAGTAAGCAGCACAGCGACGCCAGGACATGCCACGGCTTCAGTCCACCCATGGGGGGAGAACCTACTCGGGTGGGTGGGGCCAGATGAAAGCGATGGCCGCCACCGTGACGCCCGCCGCCAGCAGCAGGATCGCCAGCGACGTCACGCGCCACGGCGTCGTCTCCTGCACGCGGCTCCGGAAAGCGCCCTGGAGCAGCGCTAACACGATCAGCGCGAGGCCTACCACCCCCATGCCGGCGCTGAGCCAGTACAGCACCGTCCGCAGGCCGTCCGACATCGGGTCTCCCTCCGTAGCCGGTGCCATTGTGACCGCTGGGCATCGAGAGCAAACGCGCGCCCTACCGATGGAGGTGGCGAACCCGTCAGGTGTCCTCGGACCGGCCGGCGAAGGCGGCGTTGCGCTCGCGTCCGTCGGCGGAGCCGCTGAAGACGCGGGCGTCGTCGGGCGCGTCGGCGACCGCAGCGGGCCCGAGATCGCGCCCGTTCAGGTTCTCGACCTTGTCGATGCGCACACCGGGGATCCCGGTGACGTCGGCCCGCGAGCGCGGCAACGCCTCCGGGTAGTTCTCACGCAGCCACTGCACCAGCCGCTCGCGCACGTGGCACCGCAGGTCGAACAGCGTGGGGGCGTCGCGCGCGGTCACCAGGGCACGCACCCGCACCATGCCGCCGATCGCGTCGGTCACCTGGAACACGCAGGCCCGGCCGTCCCACAGGTCGGTGCCCTCGCAGACGTGACGCAGCTCGCGACGCATCTCCTCGGTGGGCACGGCCCAGTCGACGTCGATCTCGACCGCGCCGAGCAGCGCGGACTCGTTCCGGGTCCAGTTCTGGAACGGCTTGGTCGTGAAGTACGAGGTCGGCAACGTCAATCGCCGGTCGTCCCAGAGGTGCAGCACGACGTAGCTGAGCGTGATGTCCTCGACCCGGCCCCATTCGCCCTCGACCACGACGACGTCGTCGATGCGCAGCTCGTCGCTGAAGGCCAGCTGGACACCGGCGAAGACGTTGCCGAGCACCGACTGGGCGGCGAGCCCGGCCACGACACCGGCGATACCGGCGGAGGCCAGCAGCGACGCACCGGCGGCCCGGGCGGTCGGGAACGTCACGAGCACCGCGCCGACCGCGACGACGACCACCACCGCGACCGTGACCCGCCGCACGACCATGATCTGGGTGTGCACCCGGCGGTTGCGCTTGTTGTTCTCCACGTCGGTGCGGAATCGCGACAGCGCCGCGTCCTCCAGGATCACCAGCAGCGCACCGACGACCCAGGCGACCGACGCGATCACCAGCACCGTGATCGCGTGCAGTAAAGGTCCGCGCCAGTCACCGCGGGCCGTGGTCGCGTGCAGCGAGCCCTGCACGGCGAGCACCGCCGCCAGGCACTGGACCGGCCGGTGCAGCCGGGCGGCGACCTGCGCGAACAAGGGCGCGCGCCGGCCCAGCCGACGTACCACCACGTGAATGATCTGGACGACGACGAGCGCGACGAGCACGCTCACCGCCGCGGTCACCAGAGTGACGACGGCATCAGGCAGCTCGTCGAACACGAACGGACTCCAATCGGGGTCGGGGACGGCTGCAATCCCCTGAGTAACCCCGATCGTGATTGCCGAAAAGTGACGAACGCGTCAAGCCGACGTCAACGAGGTGGCCAGTACCTCGGCCAGGGACCGGAACGCCTTCCCCCGGTGGCTGATCGCGTCCTTGTCGGCCGGCGTCATCTCCGCGCTGGTCAGCACCGAGCCGGAGGGGACGAAGATCGGGTCGTAACCGAACCCGTTCGTCCCCCGCGGCTCCCGGATCAGCGAGCCCTCCATGCGTCCCTCGACGACGTGCTCTTCGCCACCGGGCAGCACGAGCGCGGCCGCGCACACGAACGCCGCACCCAGCCTCGTGTCGGGCAGGTCCTCGACCTGCTCCAGCACCAGCCGCAGGTTCCGCTCGTCGCTCTTGGGCTTGCCGGCCCAGCGGGCCGAGAGCACACCGGGCATCCCGTTGAGCGCGTCGACCGCGATCCCGGAGTCGTCCGCGATCGCCGGCAGGCCAGACACCTCCGCCGCCTCACGTGCCTTGAGCAGCGCGTTCTCCGCGAACGTCGCGCCGTCCTCGACGGTCTCCGGGTAGGGCGGCACCTCGTCGAGGCCGACGACCTCGACCTGCGGCACCGCCACCGCGAGGATCCGCCGCAGCTCGGCGATCTTCTTCGCGTTGCGGCTGGCCAGCACCACTCGCGTCAGGCTCACGAATCCAACGCCTTCTGCTGAAGAGCCGCCAGCTCGGTGCAGCCCGCGACCGCGAGGTCGAGCAGCGCGTCCAGCTGGTCGCGACCGAACGTGATCGCCTCACCGGTGCCCTGCACCTCGACGAAGTCACCGGAGCCGGTGCAGACCACGTTCATGTCGACGCCGGCCTTGACGTCCTCGTCGTAGTTGAGGTCGAGCCGGGCCTCACCGTCGATGATGCCGACGCTCACCGCCGCGACCGAGTTCTTCAACGCCTTCTTGGGCGACGCCGCCAGCGCGTGGCGCGAGGCCAGCCACTGCACCGCGTCGGCCAGGGCCACGTACGCGCCGGTGATGGCCGCGGTACGGGTGCCGCCGTCGGCCTGCAGCACGTCGCAGTCGAGCGTGATCGTGTTCTCGCCCAACGCCTTGAGGTCCAGGCAGGCCCGCAAGGACCGCCCGATTAGCCGGGAGATCTCGTGGGTGCGGCCGCCGATGCGGCCCTTCACCGACTCGCGGTCGCCACGGGTGTGGGTGGCCCGCGGGAGCATCGCGTACTCGGCCGTGACCCAGCCCAGGCCGCTGCCCTTGCGCCACCGCGGAACACCCTCGACCACGCTGGCCGTGCAGAGCACCCGGGTACGGCCGAACTCGACGAGCACCGACCCCTCGGCATGGTCGGACCAACCACGTTCGAACGAGACCGGGCGGAGCGCGTCGGCGACCCGGCCGTCGGGCCGGTTACCGATCGTGAACACGGTGGAGGAGTCCGTCATGGGCGGCAGCCTATCCCCCGTTCGGGTACCCGGGCTCGCCCCCGTCGCGGCGACGCGAGCGCACCGCCGACCAGAATTCGCGCGCCGCCATCCCCAGCAGATGGGGCACCAGGTCCGTACCCCGGTCGATCACCCACCCGGTGCCCTTCGTGGCCAGCCACCAGACGTGCTCGAACGGCCGGGTGGACCGCCCGCCGCCCGGCTCGGCGGACGGCATCCGCTCGACCGGCAGGCCCCGGGCGCTTAGCGCACCGGCGAACTCGCGGGCCACCACCCGGTGCCCGCGCTCGTTCGGGTGCAGCCGGTCCACGTGCCACGCCGCCCGGTCGGCGACCGCCGGGTGGTCGGCCAGGTCGACGTGCACGGTGCGGTGGCGCTCGGCCACCGACTGCACCGCGCCGTTGAGTTCGAGCGTGCGCCGGCCGAGCGGGCGACGCAGCGCCCCGGGTAACCGCAGCATCCGGCCCGGGTCGGGCATCCGCGCGGTCAGCACCACGGCGCCGGACGCGCACAGCGACCCGACGACGTGGTCGAGCCTGGCCTCGATCGCCGCGGCGTCGAACCCGGGCCGCAGGACGTCGTTCACGCCGACGACCACGCTCGCCACCGTGGGCCGGAACGCCAGCGCCGACGGCAGTTGCTCGTCGAGCACCCGGGCCGTGGTGGCCCCGCTGGCGGCGTAGTTGACGAACGCCGAGGACGACCATCCCTCGGCGAGCAACGCCGCCCACCCACGCCACCCGCCGCCCGGTCGCGGATCACCGAGCCCCTCGGTCACCGAGTCGCCGAGGGCCGCGAAGCGAATGTCCCCGACCACGACTCCACACCCCCTTCGAGCCCGTGCGCGGCGAGCATCCCGCTCACCGCCGTCGCCCAGTCGAAGCGCTGCGCCCGGAACCGCGCGGCGGCCCGCCGGTCGGCCTCCGGACGCGCGGCCAGCTCCAGCACCGCCTCCGCGAAGCGGACCCCGGTGCCCTGGGAGACCGCCACCCCGGCGTCGCCGACGACCTCGCCGAGCGCACCGTCACCGGCCGCGACGACAGGCGTCCCGCAGGCCATCGCTTCCAGCGCCGCCAGGCCGAACGTCTCCGCGGGGCCGGGCGCGAGCACGGCGTCGGCGGTGGCCAGCAGCTGCGCGACGAGGTCGCGGTCGGGCACGAAGCCCAGGAACTTCACCGGCAGGCCGCGGGCCCGGCGCTCCAGTGCGGACCGTCGCGGCCCGTCCCCCACCACGACGAGCACGGCGGGGACGCCACGCGACCGCAACGCCGCCAGCGCGTCCACCGAACGCTCGACCTTCTTCTCGGGCGAGAGCCGCCCACAGTGGACCAGCAGCAGCTCGCTCGGCCGGGCCAGCGTGCCACGCAGAGCGGCCGAGTGCAGACCCGGATGGAACCGCGCGAGATCGACGCCGAGCGGCACCGTGACCAGGCTGGTCGCGCCGATCCGGCGGAATTCGGCCGCGGCGAACGCGGTGGTCGCGACCACGGTGTCGTAGGTGCTCACGGTCCGTTCGTTGAGCGCGTCGGCGATCCGGCGGACCGGCGCCCAGCGCGGCAGCGCCAGGCCGAGCAGCGCGGTCGCGTTCTCGTGCGACACCATCAACGACGGCACACCGCGCCGCCGGGCCCAAGCGCCGGTCCAGCGCAGCGTCGTGCGGTCGGAGACCTCGAGCCGGTCCGGACGGAGCTCGTCGAGCACGGTGATCAGCCGCCGCCGCCCCAGCACGACGCGGTAGCCGCCCATCCACGGCACGGTCGGGCCGGGCAGCGTGATCACCCGGCCCTGCGGGGTGTCCTCGTCGGTGAACCGGGGCCCCGGCACGATCAGCACCGGGTCGTGTCCCTCGGCCCGGTATCCCCGGCCGAGTTCGTGGAGCGCGGTACGCAACCCGCCCGACCGCGGTCCGACAAAATTCGCCAGTCGGACGATCCTCACGCGGCCCGCTCCACCGGAGCGGCGATCGACGAGCCCCGCACGACGTCCCGGTAGTGGCCGATCAGCGCGTCGCCGACCGCGGCCCAGCTCCGCCCGGCCACGGCCGCGCGCCCCGCCGCCCCGAACTCCCGGCGCAACGACGCGTCCGCGACGAGCTCGCGCACCGCGGCCAGGTACGCGCCGGGGTCGTCCGGCGTCACCAGGTAGCCGGTCACGCCCGAGCGCACCAGGTCCACCGGCCCACCGGCGGCCGGCGCCACCACGGGCACCCCGGAGGCCATCGCCTCCTGGACGGTCTGGCAGAACGTCTCGTGGGCGCCGGTGTGCACGAAGACGTCGAGGCTCGCGAACGCGGTCGCCAGGTCCTCGCCGACCACCTCGCCGAGGAAGTGCGCCCGCGGCATCTGCCGCTCCAACGCGGACCGCGCCGGCCCGTCCCCGATGACGACGACGCGGACGCCGGGAAGTTGCGTCACCGGCTCCAGCAGATCCACCCGCTTCTCGGGCGCCAACCGGCCCACGTATCCGACGACGATCTCGTCGGTGCCGAACCGGTCCGACGACCGTTTCCCGGGGTCGAAGCGCACCGCGTCGACTCCCCGGGGCCAGAGCTGCACCGGGCCGATGCCGTGGGCGGCGAGCTCGGTCGCGGTCGCGCTCGACGGCGCCAGCGTCCGCGCGGTCACCCCGTGCACCCGGCGCAACCAGCGCCACGCGGCCGCGCGTCCGGCCCCGAGCTTGTAGAAGCCGGCGAAGCCCGGCACGTCGGTCTGGTAGATCGCCACGGCGGGAAGCCCTTGGCGCGCGGCGGCGAACGCGCCCTGGGCGGCCAGCGCGAACGGCGACGCCAGGTGGACCACGTCCGGGCGGAAGCGGTGCAGCGCACCCGCCACCCGCCGGGTGGGCAGCCCCACCCGGAAACTCGGGTATCCGGGCAGCCCGACGCTCGGCACCCGCACGACGGGGATGTCGGGCAGGGCGGACCGGGGCTCACCCAGCGAGGTGGGTGCCACGACCATCGGCTCGTGCCCACGGGCGAGCAGGTGCTCGACCGTACGCAGCACCGAGTGGGCGACCCCGTTGACGTCCGGCGGATACGACTCCGTGATGATCGCGACACGCATGCCAGTCAGCGTGAGGAGTGCGGCTTTTCCCCTGGTCACCTCCGGATGGCCGGGAGGGGAACTACCGGCCAAAGGTGTCCTCCGACCACCAAGTCGGCTACCTTCTGTGCGCTACGACCGGCGACGAGGCAGGATGGCTCCCACCGGGTTGTCGCAGTGATCGCCCGGACAGCGGAGGTGACGTGCCAACCGACACGCTCAGGTTGGGTGCCGACCTGACGGTGACTACCTTGTGTGACGCCGCCGGAACGTTCCCCGAACCACTCGAGGACGCCTTCCCCGACGCGGGGAACACCGGCCGGTGGCCCATGCATGTGCATTGCCATCTGGTTCGTACACCGACCAGGACTGTGCTCGTCGACGCCGGGATCGGCCCGGAGTGGGCTCCGGCCGGTGAATGGTTCGGCCGGCCCGGGCGTCTGCCCGAGGAACTGGCCGCACTCGGCGTGGAGCCGGAGGAGATCACCGACGTGATCCTCACCCACCTCCACCCCGACCACATCGGCTGGGTCGTGGCCGACGAGGACGACCCCAAGCCGTACTTCGTCAACGCGCGGCACGTGGTGCAGAACGCGGAGCTGAAGTGGCTGCGCGAATCGGGCGAGGAGTACGAGGACCTGTACGACTCCCACATCAAGCCGCTGGTCGACGCGCAGCTGCTGGTCGAGGTCACCGGCGCGGCGACGCTGGACGAGCGGCTGGACCTGGTGCTCGCGCCCGGGCACACGCCGGGCCACCAGTGCCTGCTCGTCGACGCCCCCGACCGGCCGCTGCTGATCACCGGGGACGCGTTCGTGCACCGCGGGCAGATGACCACCGCGGGGCTGGCCTACCGGTACGAAGAGGCGACCGACGACGCGGCGAAGACCCGCCGCCGGCTGCTCTCGGTGGCCGCGGAGCGGGGTGTGCTGCTGGCCCCCTGCCACCTGGACGAAGGCGTCGTCCTGGTCGAATCGGCGAGCGAGGACTCGTTCCGCACCACCGCGATGGCCCGGTGTCCGAACTCGGTGGCATAACCACCTGATTCGGGGTTGTGGCGGGTCGCCCGAGGCAGGCGCGGAGTCAGATGGAGTACTCCGCGCCCGCGTAGGCCAGATCGATGGGACCGGCGAACGACCGCCGGGCCTCCTCCAGCGACTGTTCCGGGTCGCCCCAGGCCTTCACGAAGTGCGTGAGCACCAGCCGGCGCGCGTGCGCCTGCGTCGCGTACTCGCCGGCCTCGAAGCCGGTCAGGTGCAGGTCCGGCGGGTGCGGCTTGTCTTCTAAATAGGACGCTTCGCAGAGGAACAGGTCGACGTCGCGCGCCAGCTTGACCAGCGCGTCTGTGCGCCCGGTGTCGGCCGAGTACGCCATCGCGGTGTCGCCGTGCTCGATGCGGACGCCGAACGTCTCCACCGGGTGATTGACGCGGGCCACCTCCACCGTGAACGGGCCGACCGCGAACCGCCCCGGCTGGAGCGTCTTCACGTCGTACACGTCCTCGACGCTGCCTCCGACGCCCTCCTCCGGGCCGTACATCGACGCGATGCGCTCCCCGGCGCCGGCCGGGCCGTACAGCGGTAGCGGCGGGTGCTTGCCGTCCGGGTCGTACCGGCGGACCACCATGTAGACGCAGGCGTCGGTCATGTGGTCCAAGTGCAGGTGGGACAGCATGATCGCGTCGATGCCGTGCAAACCGGCCGGGTGCCGCTGGAGCGCGCCCATCGCCCCGTTGCCGAAGTCGAGCAGCAACCGGAAGCCGTCGGCCTCGACGATGTACGACGAGCACGGGGAATCCGGACCGGGGAAGCTGCCGGCACACCCCAGGACGGAAAGTTTCATCCGGCCACCTCCAACGATGCGGCTGCGGGCAGCGTAAGGGACGACACCACGGAGGCTTCCGGCCCCAGGAACCGGCGGCCGAGGCGCGCGAACGGCTCGGGATCCCCGGTCGCCAGGAAGCGATGGCGGGGCGGTCCCGCGTCGTCACCGCGGAGAAGGTCGTGTTCGGTGAGCGCCCGGTACACGTCCTTCGCGGTCTCGTCCGCGCTCGACACCAGCGTGACTCCGTCCCCCATCACCAGACTGATCACTCCGGTCAACAAGGGGTAGTGTGTGCACCCCAGCACGAGCGTGTCGACCTCGGCACGCTGCAGCGGTTCCAAATACGCCTGTGCGAGGCCGAGCAGTTGCCTGCCGCTGGTGACGCCGCGCTCGACGAACGAGACGAACTCCGGGCAGGCGACGCCGGTCACGGTGACGCCGGGTGCCGCCGCGAACATGTCCTGGTACGCGCCGCTGGTGATCGTCGCCCTGGTGCCGATCACGCCCACCCGGCCGTTGCGGGTGGCCGCGGCGGCCCGCCGCACCGCCGGGAGCACCACCTCCACCACCGGCACCCGGTAGCGCTCCCTGGCGTCGCGCAGGCAGGCCGCCGACGCGCTGTTGCACGCGATGACGAGCATCTTCACGTCCTGCTCGACCAGGTGGTCGAGCACCTCCAGCGCGAATCGGCGTACCTGCGCGATCGGACGCGGCCCGTACGGCACGTGCGCCGTGTCGCCGACGTAGACCAACTGCTCGTTCGGCAACTGGTCGAGCACCGCACGCGCCACCGTGAGTCCGCCGACCCCTGAGTCGAAAATCCCGATTGGCGCGTCTGTCACGTCGGCGAGACTAACCGGCAGGGGTGGTGGTCTGTCTGTCCGGAAGCTAACTCGACGGCCGATGTCGTGACTCTCACGTACCGGGAGCGACCTGACTCACGCGTTCGACGCGGGGTCGATCACCGCGCGGTGGCCAGGCTCAGGCCGAACCGGCCTTCCTCGTCGGTCCACCAGCGGGTGAGCCCGAAGCCCGCGGCGTCGAGTTCGGCGGCCACCCGCTCGCGGCGGAACTTCGCCGAGATCTCGGTGCGGATCTCCTCCCCGCGGTGGAGGTCGACGGTGAGGTCCACGGCCGGGATGCGCACCCGCATCGCCTGCTGCGCACGCAACCGCATCTCGACCCACTCGTGCTCGGCGTCCCAGCGGGCGACGTGGTCGAACGCCTCGGCCCGGAAGTCGGCCCCGAGCTCGGCGTTGAGGACGTTCAGCACGTTGCGGTTGAACTCCGCGGTGACGCCGCTCGCGTCGTCGTAGGCGGGTAACAGCACGTCGGGTGACTTGACCAGGTCGGTGCCGAGCAGGAGCGTCTCGCCGGGTCGCAGCGCCGCACGCACGTTGCCGAGGAACTGCGCCCGGGTGTCCGGGGCGAGGTTGCCGATCGTGCCACCGAGCAGCGCCACCATCCGGTGCCCGTCGACCGGCAGTAACCCGAGGTGGCGTTCGAAGTCGGCGACCACCGCGTGCACCGCCAGCCCCGGGTAGTCCCAGAGCAGGTTGGCGCTCGCGGTGCGCAGCGCGCCGTCCGAGACGTCGACCGGCACGTAGGTCCGCAGGCTCCCGGTCGCGCGCAGCGCGTCGAGCAGCAGGTGGGTCTTCTCGGCCGAGCCGGCGCCCAGCTCGACCAGGCTGGTGGCCGCGGACGCGGCGGCGATCTCCGCGGCCTCGGCCCGGAGGATCGAGCGCTCGGCCCGCGTCGGGTAGTACTCCGGCAGCCGGGTGATCTCGTCGAACAGGACGCTGCCCCGGTCGTCGTAGAACCAGCGCGGCGGCAGGAACTTCGGCTCCGCGGTCAGTCCGGTGACGACGTCCCGGCGCAGCGTGCTGGCGATGAAGTCGGCGGGCAGGTGGTTCTCGACGGTGAGAGTGGCAGCGACCATCAGGCGACCTCCACGGCTAGTTGTTCGACGGTTACGGCATCGGACGTGGCGACGAGCAGGGAGTTGTCCGGCACGTGGTGCCATCCGGGCTCGTCGTCGGTGGGTTCGGACACGACGAGCACCCCGGCCGGCGACGCCCGCCGCCAGCTGAGCGTGTCGCCCCGGACTGTGGCGGCGATCGTGGTGCCGTCGGTGGCCAGCAGGTTCAGCCGCGCGCCCGGCGCGTCGACCGCGGCGGCCGTCTCGGCGAGCGCGACCGGCAGCGGCACGCCGGACGCGAGCCGGAACCGGGTGTGGGCCCAGAGCAGCGCCGAGTCGGTCGGCGCCTCCAGGCCGACCAGGTACTCCGGCGGCAGGGCGGCCGCGAGGCCGTGCAACGACCCCGGCCACCCCGGTACCGCGCCGTTGTGGCTGAACAGCCACTTGTCCGACGCGAACGGCGCGGCCGCGGCCTCGGCGAAGCCCATCCCCTCGGTGCCGGAGCGCACCGCCGCGAGCACCGCACCGGACCGGACGACCCGGGCGAGGTCGAGCAGGTTCGGATCGCCCCAGATCGGCCGGTCACGCCGGTAGCGGGCCGGGACCGGGTCGCCGGGCGCGTACCAGCCGACGCCGAACCCGTCGGCGTTGACGGTTCCGTGCTGCTGCCGCCGGGGCGCCCAGGACTGGCGGTACAGGCCGTGCTCCGGGGCGATCAGCAGGTCGTGGAGGGTGTGGGCGGGGCCGAGGTAGGCGAGGTGCCTACACATCGCGGGCACACCGGAAGCCGGCGAAGATCTGCCGGCGGATCGGGTAGTCCCAGTTGCGGAACGTGGCCCTGACCGCGGTCGGGTCGGCCGCCCAGGATCCGCCCCGCAGCACCTTGTACTCCGGGCCGAAGAACACCTCGGAGTACTCCGGGTAGGGGAACATCGCGAACCCGGGGTACGGGGTGAAGTCGCTCGACGTCCACTCCCAGACGTCCCCCATCAGGCCGCGGACGCCGAGCGGCGACGTGCCCTCCGGGTAGGCGCCGACCGGGGCGGGCTGCAGGTACGTGCCGCCGAGGTTGGCGTGCTCTGGCCGGGGATCGTCGTCGCCCCAGGGGAAGCGCCGGCTGCGGCCGGTCTCCGGGTCGAAGCGGGCGGCCATCTCCCACTCGGCCTCGGTGGGCAGGCGTTTGCCGGCCCAGCGGGCGTAGGCGTCGGCCTCGTACCAGCAGACGTGCTGGACGGGCTCGTCGGGCGGGATCGGCTCGACGTGGCCGAAGCGGGTACGCGCACCCTCGTCCCAGAACTGGGGCGCGACCAGACCGGCGGTGTTCTTGTAGGCCCAGCCGTCGGCGGTCCACCAGTCGGGGTTGTCGTACCCGCCGGCGTCGATGAAGGCCGCGTACTGGGCGTTGGTGACCGGGTCGGTGTCGATCCAGTACGGCTCGACGCCCACGGCGTGGGCCGGGCGCTCGTTGTCCAGCGCCCACGGCTCGAGGTCGGTGCCCATCAGGAACATGCCGCCGGGGACGTGGACCTCGGGCCGGTCGGGCGCCGACCCGGACGGGGGCGCCGGGGCGTCCAGGACCGGGGCGCCGACACGCAGCTGGTGGGTGGCGAACATCGTCTCCACGTGCTGCTGCTCGTGCTGGACGATCATGCCGAACGCGAACCCGGCCTCGACCAGGCGGCGGCCGGTCAGCGGGGTGCGGTCGAGCACGTCGAGCGCCTTGTCGCGCACCTCGCGCACGTACCGGCGAGCCTCCGCGGGGCTCAGCAGCGGCAGCGACGGCCGGTCGGCGCGCTTGGTGCGGAACGCGTCGTAGATGTCGTCGATGTCCGGACGCACCGGCTCGCGGCCGCCGACGTCCCTGACCAGCCAGAGCTCCTCCTGGCTGCCGATGTGGGCGTAGTCCCAGACCAGCGGCGACATCAGCGGCGAGTGCTGGCGCACCAGCTCGTCGTGGTCGATGTCGGTGAGCCGCCGGCTGCGGTCGCGGGCCCGCTCGAGCTCGGCCGCGATCCGGGTACGCAGCTGATCGGGCGAGTGCCGGAGTTCCTCGATCGCAGTCATCAGCGCTCCAAGTCGAAGCTGTGGGCGAAGTCGTCGAGCTGGTCGTCGGCGGGGGTTCGGCCGCGGAACGTGCGGCGCTCGGCGAAGCGGAGCATCGTGCGGACGCCCGCGGACGGCACGCCCGCGGGCTCCGCGTTCTCCAGCGCCAGCGTCATCAGGTCGGACGCCGCCCGGGCCAGGTTCGGGTCGGTGAGGCCGTCGCGGGCCGCCCGGGCCCAGGCTCCCGGCCAGGTGGGCTCGCCGGTGCGCTCCACCGCGGCGAGCGCGGCGTCGCGGACCCGGGCCGACGAGAGCAGCGTCCAGAGCACCGCCGGTGGCACCCGCCAGTCGTCGCCGGCCTGGGCGTCGAGGTAGCGGACCTCCAGGAAGCCCTTCGCCCGCACCGGCGGGAACAGCGTGCTGAGGTGGTACTCGAGGTCGGCGTAGGTGGCGGGCCGGTCGAGGGCGCCGTCGAGCCAGTCGGCGAACGTGACGCCGGGCGGGGCGTCCCAGCGGTCGGTGTGGTTGGGGAGACAGAGCAGGCCGGCATCGAGCGCGGCCGACGCGTAGGCGGCGCGGGGGTCGGCGGCGGCGTTCACCGCGGTGGTGCGCCCCGGGTCGAGCGTGATCCAGACCCGCTGGCGGGTCGAGTGCCAGCCGGTGGGTGCGCCCGCGTAGAGCGGCGAGTTCGCGAACAGCGCGACGAGCGTCGGGCCGACCGCGTGCAGCAGCCGCCAGCGATCGACCATCGCGTGTTCGCCGTCCTCGGTGCCCGCGTCGACCGAGAGCTGTACCGACGCGGTGGAGCCCATCATCAGACGGCCGGCGGCACCGCCCCGGTCGAAGTACCGCTCCATCGCGGCGTACCGCGCTTTCTGCACGATCCGGGTGGCCGGGCGGTGGGCGTCGATGCCCGAATGGCCCACGGCGAGGCCGTAGCGGGCCAGCGCGCCGCGCAGAGCGTCGGCGTCGGTGCCCGCGGCGGACAGGCAGTCGGCGAACGTGCCCCACGCCTGCGTGGAGAGTTCGACCTGCCCACCGGGCTCGACCGTGACCGTGGATCCGGCCGGTAGCGGCCGGCCGAGGGCCGTCGGATCGGCGGTCGGCGTGGTGAGGACGGGAGGGCTCCAGCTTCCGAGTGCGGAAGCGAGCCGCTCGACCGGGAGAATCGCAGTGGGATCATTGGCGTCGTGGACAAGGCGTTCGAGCTCGATACCGGCCAGCCGAGGGGGGCCGATCTTGAAACAGATTTTGGCGATGAACGCCTCCGCGTCCGCGCGGGTGCGGATCGGTTCGTCGAGCGGCTCCTCGATCCGCGAGGTCGACGCCCTGCTCGACCTGATCGTCGTTTCCGACACGTTGCCACCTCCATGTCGCACTCTTCGAGCCTCAGCGGGCCCGACTCGCCATCGTTACTCGGAAAAGCCGAAGCCGCATCCGCTGCGGCGCGAAAGAGAGGTGTACAAAACCGCCGCCTTCGCACCCGGGGCTGCGTATGCTCCCGGCGTACGTGACGTAAGTGATGGACGTTGTTGACACTGAGAGTTGTCAACTGAAGACGCGGAGCAGTGATGGCTCGCGGTCGACACCGCAGTGAGCAAGTAAGCCGCCGTTCGGCGGCGGAGCGAATCACCACCACAGGCGTTCGGCGGAGTAAAGCCATCGCGCCGTGGGTGATCGTAGCGATCGTTCTGGCGACCGTGGTCAGCGGAACTACTTTCGGTTACTTATGGGTGACTGCCCGCTGTGGCGGAGCGCCCGTGGAGTTGGCGATCGCCGCCTCGCCCGACCAGGCGCCGGTCGTCGAGAAGCTGGCCGCCAAGTGGCAGGAGGACGCGCCGGAGATCGACGGCCGGTGCGCTGAGGTCAGCGTGCGTGCGGCCCAGTCGGCCGAGGTGGCGCAGTCGCTGACGCCGAACTGGAAGGCCGACTCCGACGTTCCACGGGTCGACGTCTGGATGCCGGACTCCTCGATCTGGATCAAGAGCGCGGCGGCCAGGCCCGACGTCAAGCCGATGGTGTCGAACACCCCGACGGTCGTCGCGAAGTCACCGGTGGTGATGGCGCTGCCGAAGCCGATGGCCGAGGCGCAGGGCTGGCCCGACAAGGTGATCTCGTGGGCCGAGCTGGCCAAGACCCGCGTCGCCGGCACCACCTGGGCGCGGTTCAAGCACCCGGAGTGGCAGCAGATCAAGATCGGCATCGGCGACCCACGCGCGTCGTTCCCGGCGCTCGGCACGCTGCTCTCGGTGGCCGACGCCGACGGCGACAACTCGGTCACCGAGGCCGAGCTCGGTAACGCGCTCGTGCTCGCCCGTGCGTCGACCGTCGAGGCGGCCACCAGCGACACGTTCCTCGCGCGGATGCGGCAGGTGACGAACGCGCAGGCCGGGCTGGTGAACGCCGGTCCGTTCCCGGCCACGGAGGCCCAGGTGGCCGCGTACGACAACGCGAAGCCGAAGGTGCCGCTGGTCGCGATCAACCCCGAAGAGGGCACGGTCTTCGCCGACTACCAGTACCAGGTGCTCAAGGCCGACTGGGTCGACTCGGTGCGGCAGAAGGTGGCCGCCGAGTTCCTCCAGTTCCTGCAGAGCGAGGACTCCAAGCGGGCGTACGGCGCGGCCGGTTTCCGCGACCCGCAGCTCTCCACGCAGTACGCGGTCGGGCTCGACACCGACCTCGGCATGGGAAGCCTGCCCTCGGCCGCGCGTGACATCCCCGACATCAAGTCGATCACGCAGACGGTCGGTTACTGGACCGCGCTGCAGCGCAAGGCGAACCTGCTCGCGGTCATCGACAGCTCGGGGTCGATGGCCGACCCCGCGCCGGACGGCAACGGCACGCGTATGCAGGTCGTGCAGCAGGCCTGTCTGCGAGCGGTCGCGCTGCTGAACCCGCAGTCGAACATCGGCGCCTGGCGGTTCTCCACCGAACTCAACGGTGACAAGGACTACCAGGACATGGTGCCGATCGGGCCGGCCGGCGGCCAGCTGCCGGACGGCACCCCGCGGAAGGACGCGCTGCAGGAGTTCATCTACAACCGGCTCGTTCCCGAGGGCGCGACCGGGCTGTACGACACGATGCTGGCGGCGTACAAGAACCTGCAGAACCACTGGCAGGCCGACAACCGGCTCAACCTGCTGGTCATGATGACCGACGGGAAGAACGAGGACCCGGACGGCATCACCCAGCAGCAGTTGATCCAGCAACTGCGGGCCACCGCGAACCCCGACAAGCCGATCCAGGTGCTGATCATCGGGTACGGGCCCGACGCGGACCTGAACGAGCTCACCACGATCACCAAGGCCGTGGGCGGTCAGGCCTTCCCCGCGCGTACCGGCGCCGACATCGAGAAGGTCTTCCTGGCGACGCTCATCGGCCGCCAGAGCTGACGCACGACGAAGCCCCCGGCGCTCGTACCGAGCGCCGGGGGCTTCGTCGTTCACTTGATCTCGGTGCGCAGGACGCGGATCAGGCCGGCCGCGAGCGGGAGCAGCACCCAGAGCGTGGTCGAGACGGCCAGGCGGGCCCAGTCCTCGCCGCCCATCGACGCCGTGAGCAGCGGTGCCGTGGTCGTACTCAGGTCGAGCCACCCGGCGGCGTCCTTGAGGAACGCGACCGTCCCACCGATCACCGACCACACCGTCGGGATGATGAAGTACAGAACGATCGCCAGGCCCGACGCCAGGAGCAGCGCCCCGAACGCGATCCCCAGCAGCATGTTGAGCAGCTGGAACAGGAACGCGTAGAGGATCGCGTCGAGGCCGAGATTCCAGTCACCGCCCCGGTCGAGCAGCTCGGCCGCCAGGTTGCCGGCCAGCGCCACGACGATCGTCACCGCCACCGACATGACCGTGATCGCGACCGCGGCCAGCAGCTTCGCGGTGATCACCCGGCTCCGGCGCGGCACCAGCGCGAACGTCGTCAGTACGGTCTTCTGGCCCCACTCGCTGGTGACCGAGAGGATCCCCAGCACCGGCAGCAGGAGGCTCACCCCGCCGGTGGCGAACGCGAGGAACTCCTCGGCGTCGCGCGTCTCCGCCGACCCGGCGAACACCCGCACGGTCACCAGCCCCACCACGACGAGCGCGATGCTGGCCAGCAGCCACCGCCCGGCCCTGGTGTCGGACATCTTGCGTAGTTCGACGAGCGTCAACCGGCCCAGCGACGGCGCCGCCGGCGCGTTGCGTTCGAACGTCGAAACCTGCTCGGCCATCGCCGTCATGCCGCCACTCCCTCGGGGTGTGCAGCGGTGAGCTGCAGGAACATCTCTTCCAGGCCGTTGCCGTCTGCGGCCCTGAGCTCGGTCAGGATCAGGCCGGACGCCGCCGCGACCCGGCCGACCGTCTCGGTGTCCGCGTCGACGGAGAAGCTGCCGTCTGCGGCCGGGGTCGCCGACAGGCCCGCGGACTGCAGCGCGGTGCCCAGCGCGGACGCGTTCGTCGCACGCACCCGCACCCCGGCGACGCTGAGCAGCTCGGCTTTGCTGCCCTGGGCCACGATCCGGCCCCGGCCGATCACGACCAGATGGTCGGCGATGACCTCGACCTCACGCAGGAGGTGCGAGGAGAGCAGCACCGTTCCGCCCCGGTCGGCGAACTCACGCAGCAGCCCACGCATCCAGAAGATGCCTTCCGGGTCGAGCCCGTTGGCCGGCTCGTCGAGGATCAGCACAGCCGGGTCGCCGAGCAGCGCGTGCGCCAGCCCCAGCCGCTGCCGCATGCCGAGCGAGTAGTTCCCGACCCGGCGCTTCGCCGCCTCCGGGGGCAGGCCGACGCGGTCGAGCAGCCCCTGCACCCGCTTCCGGTCGACGCCGAGGACCCGCGCGGAGACCGCGAGCGTCTCGAACCCCGTGCGTCCGGCGTGCTGGGCACTCGCGTCCAGCAGGACGCCGACCTCGCGGCCGGGGTTCGGCAGGTCACGGTAGGGCAGGCCGTTGACGGTCGAGGAACCCTGGGTGGGCGGCGTGAACCCGCAGATCATGCGCATCGTGGTCGACTTGCCCGCCCCGTTCGGGCCGAGGAAGCCGGTCACGCTGCCCGGCTCGCAGCGGAACGAGACGTCGTCGACTGCCCGGTGGGCGCCGTAGGTTTTCGTCAGTCGGTCAGCAACGATCATGGGTAAAGCGTCGCCAAGACCGGGGGTCGGACGCTTCGGGCGGAAGGCTACGGGCCGTCGCGGAAGTTGCGAACCGGATCTACTTAGGGTCGGGTCGCCCATCGACTTTGGTTGGTACCCGACCGGGTGCGATGGCCGTAACCTGGGCATATGGCCCCGCGGAACCTCGAAGCCGACGAGCGCGAGGAAACGCGGGCGGGCGAATCGTCGCGGCGCGACCTCGTGGTCGACGTGATCTGCGTGGTGGCCGCGTTCGCGCTCCCACTCGGGTTCTGGATCGCGCTGGCGCTCGGCCACGACGTGGCGCAGAAGCCGTTGCAGCGGATCGACCTGGTGCTGGCCACGCTGGCGGCCCCGCTGGTCTGGTGGCGGCGGCGGTGGCCGATGACGATGTCGATCGTCGTCTCGGTGATCGCCTCGGTCTCGACGCTGGCCGCCGTCCCGCAGGCCATCACGCTGATCACGGTGGCGATCCGCTGCCGGCCGCGGCTCGTGGTGGCCGCCACCGCGGTCTTCGTCGTCACCGGCTCGATCTTCAGCGTCGTGCAGCCGAACCCGACGCTGCCGTTGTGGGCCGCGGTGCTCGCCGTCGTCCTGATCGCCGGCATCCTGGTGGCCTGGGGCAGCTTCATCAAGGCCCGGCGGGCGCTCGTCGATTCGCTCCGGGACCGTGCCCGCCGCGCGGAGGACGAGCAGAGCCTGCGCATCGAGCAGGCCAGGCAGCTCGAACGCACCCGCATCGCGCGGGAGATGCACGACGTGCTCGCCCACCGGATCTCGCTGCTCAGCCTGCACGCGGGGGCGCTGGAGTTCCGGCCGGACGCGCCGCCGGACGAGATCGCGAAGGCCGCGGGGGTGATCCGCACCAGCGCGCACCAGGCCCTGCAGGAACTCCGGGACGTCATCGGCGTGCTGCGCGCCCCGAACGGCGGCGAGGCCGACCGCGACCGCCCCCAGCCGACGCTCGGCGACGTGCCCGCACTGGTCACCGAGGCCCGCCGGGCCGGGGCCACGATCGATCTGGACGTCCGGGTGGACGATCCGGCGGCGGTGCCGGCGGTGATCGGCCGGACCACGTACCGGATCGTGCAGGAAGGGCTCACGAACGCCCGGAAGCACGCGCGCGGGGCCGCGGTGCGTGTCACGGTGAGCGGCGACCAAGGCGACGGCCTCACCGTCGAGGTACGCAACTGGTTGCCGCTGCGTGCCGAGACGTCGCAGATTCCCGGCGCCGGCACCGGAATCATCGGACTCGGTGAGCGCGTCGGGCTGGCCGGTGGGCACCTGGAACACGGTCCATCGACCGCGGGTGACTTCCGGCTGAAAGCATGGTTGCCGTGGACGACGTGACGCGGGTGCTGATCGTGGACGACGATCCGTTGGTCCGGGCCGGGCTGACGATGATCCTGTCCGGTACCGACGACCTCCGGGTGGTGGGGGAAGCGTCGGACGGGGCCGAGGTGCCGGCCGCGGTCGGGGCCTACTCACCCGACGTGGTGCTGATGGACATCCGGATGCCGTCGGTGGACGGGCTGGCCGCGACCGAGGCGCTGCGTCGGCGCCCCGATCCGCCCGAGGTGATCGTGCTCACCACGTTCGACGCCGACGAGTACGTGCTGCGTGCGCTGCGTGCCGGGGCGGGCGGGTTCCTGCTCAAGGACACGCCGCCGGCGGAGATCGTCCGGGCCATCCGCACGGTCGCGGCCGGCGACCCGATGCTGTCGCCGGCCGTGACGCGTCAGCTCATCGCGCACGTCTCCGAGGCCGGGGTGGACGCCCGGAAGTCGCGCGCGGTCGCATTGCTGGCGCAGTTGAGCCCGCGTGAACTCGAGGTCGCCGAGGCGGTCGGGCGGGGCGCGTCGAACGCGGAGATCGCGACCTCACTGTTCATGAGCCTGGCGACGGTGAAGGCGCACGTGTCACGCATTCTGACCCGCCTGGAGCTCAACAACCGGGTGCAGCTGGCTCTGCTGGCCCACGACGCGTCGTCCTAGCGGGTTTCCGGGGCTACGACGGGTTTTCGGGCCCTCGGCCGCTCGCGTGGGCCCGGAGACTCGTCGTAGGCGCGGTTTCCCGGAGCCGCGCGGTCAGACGCTGGGCGGCGGCCTTCGGATCGGACGCCTCGGTGATCGCACGCACCACCACTATCCGGGTGGCGCCCGCTTCGAGCACCTCGTCGAGGCGGGGTTCGTCGATGCCGCCGATCGCGAACCAGGGTCGCTCGGTGGAATTGACGTGTCGCACCAGGTCGAGGCCCGCGGCGGGGCGACCCGCCTTGGTGGGGGTCTCCCAGCACGGACCGGTGCAGAAGTAGTCGACGCCGGGCTGGACCGCGGCGGCGTCGGCCTGGGCGGGATCGTGCGTCGAGCGTCCGATCAGGACGTCGGGCCCGACGATCCGCCGGGCCACCGGCACCGGCAGATCGCCCTGACCGAGGTGCAGCACGTCGGCGTCGGCCGCCAGCGCGACGTCGGCCCGGTCGTTCACCGCGAGCAGCGCACCGTGTTTGCGGCAGGCGGCTCCGAGCAGCTCCAGGCGTTCGAGCTCGTAGCGGGCCTCGATGCCCTTCTCACGCAGCTGGATGACGTCGACCCCGCCGGCGAGGGCGGCGTCGGCGAAGTCGGCGAGGTCGGGACGGTCCGGGGTGCACAGGTACAGCCGGGCGTCGGCGAGGCGCTGCCCGCGGTTCACTCGTACACCGGCGGGGTCGAGGCCTGGGCGTACCAGCGGCGGGGAACCCGGCCCGCGCGGTAGGCCAGCCGGCCGCTCTCGACCGCGAGCCGCATGGCCGTGGCCATCGCGACCGGGTCACGGGCGCCGGTCACCGCGGTGGCGAGCAGCACGCCGTCGCAGCCGAGCTCCATCGCCTGCACGGCGTCGCTCGCGGTGCCGATCCCCGCGTCGAGGATCACCGGTACCGTCGCCTCCTCGACGATGAGCGCGATGTTGTGCGGGTTCCGGATCCCGAGCGCCGACCCGATCGGCGACCCCAGCGGCATCACCGCGGCGCACCCCACCTCGGCCAGCCGCCGGGCGAGCACCGGGTCGTCGTTCGTGTACGGCAGCACCGTGAACCCGGCCGCGACCAGCTGCTCGGCCGCGACGAGCAACTCCACCGGATCGGGCAGGAGCGTCCGGTCGTCGGCGACCACCTCGAGCTTGATCCAGTCGGTCTCCAGCGCCTCGCGCGCCAGCTCCGCGGTGAGCACGGCCTCGGAGGCGGTGCGGCACCCGGCGGTGTTCGGCAGCGGCTCGATGCCGTACTCCTTGAGCAGCGGTAACACCCCCATCCCGGAGATCGCGTCGACGCGGCGCATCGCGACCGTCGTGAGTACCGTCCCGGAGGCGCGTAACGCCTCGCCGAGCACCGCGAGGTTGACCGAGCCCCCTCCGGTGCCCATCACCAGCCGGGACGCCAGCGGCCTCCCGGCGATGACGAGCGCGTCCGTAGCCGCTGCTTTAACCACCCTGCACCGCCATGAGGACCTCCACCTCGTCGCCGTCGGTCAGCTGCGCACCGGCCCAGCCGCCCCGCGGTACCACTGCGCCGTTCACCGCTACCGCGACGCCCCGAGGGCTTGGCGTGAGCTGCCGGACGAGCACCGCGACGGTCGTGGGATCGGACACTTCGACCTCGCGGCCGTTCACCCGTAACGTCGTCATCTTCCGTACCCCTTGTCGTGGCGAACGGATCATCGAGTTCTCGACGCGCTGAACCGGGTCGGCGCGAACGGGTTCGCGGGAGCGGCTCCGGCCACCAGCCTGGCGACGAGCGTCGCCGTGAGCGGTGCCAGCAGGATGCCGTTGCGACCGTGCCCGGTCGCCACGATCGTGTCGCCGGTGACGTGCCCGATGACCGGTGCGCCGTCCGGGCTCATCGGCCGGAGCCCCGCCGACGTCTCGGCCAGCGCGTACTCGTCGATCGCCGGCAGCACCCTGCGGGCGTCGGTGAGCAGCCGGTGGACGCCACCGGCGGTGACCGTCCGGTCGAAGCCGACCTCGTCCTGGGTGGCACCGACGACGAGCTCGCCGGTCGCGCGCGGCACCAGGTACACGCCCCGGCCGTCGACGAGTGCGCGGACCGTGCGGGTCAGCACCGGAGTGGATCTCCGCGCGGTCAGCCGGAGGTTCTCGCCCCGCACCGGCCGGACCAGCCCGTCGAGCTCCGGCACGAGCTCCGGCGTCCACGGCCCGGCCGCCACCACCGTGACGTCCGGGTGACCCCCGGCCGGGAACTCGGCCGGGAACCCGGCGGGGACGTGGGTGACGCCCGCGGCGTCGGTGGCGGTGCGCAGGGCACGCAGGAGCGCGCGGTTGTCGACGCTGTGGTCGCCCGGCACGTCCAGTCCACCGCGGACGCCCGGAGCCAGCGCGGGTTCGAGGCGCCGGGCGGCCGAGCCGGTGAGTCGCTCGACGTCGATGCCGAGCCCGGACAGGCGGTCCGCCAGATCGTCGAGCGCGACGACGTCGTCGGCGGTGTACCCGACCACCAGGGTTCCGGTGGTGCGGTAGCCGGGGTCGACGCCGGTGGCGGCGAGCGCCTCCGCGAACTCCGGCCACGCGGCGACCGCGGCGCGACCGGCGGCGAGGAGCACTGGCTCGGTGGGGTGCGCCTCGGTGATCGGCGCCAGCATGCCCGCTCCGATCAGGCTCGCGCCCCGGCTCTGATCGGGTTCGAACACCGTGACGCGAGCGCCGTCGCGGGCCAGGGCCCACGCGCACGAGAGCCCGATCACTCCCCCGCCGACCACCGCCACCCGGGTTCCACTCACGACGACCCCACGGCGCTCGGAGTCGCCAGCGGGCCCGGGGTGCCGACGGGATCCGACGCCGGCGGGTGGCCGACGGGGCCGTGGCCGGCGCCGACCGAGTAGCTGGTCGCGACCGCCCTGGTCACGTACCGCTTGGCCGCGGTGACCGCGTCCGCCGGCGTGTCGCCGCCGGCCAGCCGCGCGGTGATCGCGGCCGCGAGCGTGTCCCCGCTGCCGTGCGTGTTGCCGGTCTCGATGCGCGCGGCGTCGAGCCAGAGCTCCATCGTTCCGTCGGTGAGCAGATCCTGGCTGCGCGGGCCGTCCCCGTGGCCGCCCTTCACGAGCGCGTACGCGGGCCCGAGGTCGAGCAGCGCACGCGCGGCCGAACGCTGGTCGCGCGTCCCGACCAGCAACGCGGTCTCGTCCAGGTTGGGCGTCACGACCGTCGCCAGCGCGAACAGCTCGCGCAGCGCGGTCAGCGCGTCGGCACGCAACAGCGGATCACCGTGCATCGACGCGCACACCGGGTCGAGCACCAGCGGGATCGACCCGCCGCGCCCGATCCCGTGCCGCCGGAACGCCGCCCCGATCGCCTCGATGATCGGTGCCGACGCGAGCATGCCGGTCTTCACCGCGCCCGGCCGCATGTCCTCGACGACCACCCGGATCTGGTCGGCGACGAACGTCGGCGGGATCTCGTGGACGCCGGTAACGCCGACCGTGTTCTGCACGGTCACCGCCGTCACCGCGGTGGTGCCGTGCACCCCGAACGCCGCGAACGTATGCAGGTCGGCCTGCAGCCCCGCACCACCGCCGGAGTCCGACCCGGCCACGGTGAGCGCCACCACCGGGTTCACGGCTGGGCCACCGGCAGATAGATCCGGTTACCCGCCGCCCGGAACTCCGCCGACTTCTCGGCCATGCCCGGAGCGGCGCGCAGATCGTGGCTGATGCGCATGCTGCAGAACTTCGGCCCGCACATCGAGCAGAAATGCGCGGTCTTCGCCGGGGCGGCCGGCAGCGTCTCGTCGTGGAACGACTGGGCGGTCTCCGGGTCGAGGGCCAGCGCGAACTGGTCGGCCCACCGGAACTCGAACCGCGCGTCGGAGAGCTGATCGTCGTGCGCCTGCGCCCCCGGGTGTCCCTTCGCGACGTCCGCCGCGTGCGCGGCGATCTTGTACGCGATCACCCCGGCTTTGACGTCGTCGCGGTCGGGCAGCCCCAGGTGTTCCTTCGGGGTGACGTAACAGAGCATCGCGGTGCCGTGCCACGCGATCATCGCGGCCCCGATCGCCGACGTGATGTGGTCGTAGCCCGGCGCCACGTCGGTGGCCAGCGGTCCGAGCGTGTAGAACGGCGCGTCGTCGCACCATTCCTGCTGCAACCGCACGTTCTCAGCGATCTTGTCCATCGGGACGTGTCCCGGCCCCTCGATCATGGTCTGCACACCATGGTCTTTCGCGACCTTCGTGAGCTCGCCGAGCGTGCGGAGCTCGGCCAGCTGGGCGTCGTCGTTGGCGTCGTGCACCGAACCCGGCCGCAGCCCGTCACCCAGCGAGAACGTCACGTCGTACGTCCGCAGGACCTCGCACAGCTCGGCGAAGTTCGTGTACAGGAAGTTCTCCTGGTGATGCGCCAGGCACCACGCCGCGAGGATCGACCCGCCGCGCGACACGATCCCCGTCTTCCGGCCGACGGTGAGCGGGATGTACGCCATCCGCACCCCGGCGTGCACGGTCATGTAGTCGACGCCCTGCTCGCACTGCTCGACCACCACGTCCCGGTAGATCTCCCAGGTCAACGCGGTCGGGTCGCCGTTCACCCGCTCCAGGGCCTGGTAGATCGGCACGGTTCCGATCGGCACCGGGGAGTTGCGCAGGATCCACTCGCGAGTCTCGTGGATGCGCGGGCCGGTGGAGAGATCCATGACGGTGTCGGCGCCCCACCGGGTCGCCCACACCATCTTCTCGACCTCCTCGGCCGGCGACGACGTCACCGCCGACGTGCCGATGTTCGCGTTGACCTTCACCAGGAACCGTTTACCGATGATCATCGGCTCGGCCTCGGGGTGGTTCACGTTCGCGGGAATCACCGCGCGCCCGGCCGCGATCTCGTCACGCACCAGCTCGGCGGGGAGGTTCTCGCGGGCGGCGACGTACGCCATCTCGGTGGTGACCTCGCCCGCCCGCGCGGCCAGCAGCTGCGTGGGATGGGTGCGGGTCCGGTCGCGTTTCGGCAGGCCGTTCCCCAGGTCGGGACGGAAGTCGGTCTCGGTGTAGGGGCCGGAGGTGTCGTAGCGTTCGACGACCTGGCCGTTCGTGAGTTCGATCTCGCGAACCGGGACACGCAGCGCGCCCCGGTACGCCTTGCGGCTACCCGGAAGGGGACCGGTGGACACAACATTGCTCATGAAGAGCTCCCTACGCCGGCATTACCCGGTCAGGTTCGAGCGGTCGGCGGCACCGTCCTTCTCGGACAGCCGCCCTCTCAGCCCGCTTCCGGCGCGAGCTCCCGCGTACAGTGACGCGGCCACCATAACGCCGCGTCCCCGCGAACTGGAACAGGCACGAGCCGTTGCATTCTGCCCACTCCGGAGCTATCACGCGCCCGCGTACGAAGCGGGCCTAGCCGCGCAGTTGGAGGGTGGGGACCGTGGCTACGGCCAGGGCGGCGGCGATCGCGGCCGAGGCGAACGCGACCGGGTAGCCGGCGTGGGTGACCACCGCGCCCAGGACCGGGGCGGTCAGCGCGGCCACGCCGTTCTGGCCGGTGTTGTGGATACCGAGCGCGCGGCCCGCCCACCCCGGCCCGGCGTATTCGGCCACCGCCGTGAACGACAGACCGTTCGTCGACACCGACACGACCGCCGCCACCACCAGCGCCACGACGGCGACACCCGGAGCCCCGACGGCTCCGGCGAGGGCGAGCAGCGCCAACACCCCTGCGGTCACCCCGGCCAGGATGCGCATCGGACCGGTGCGTGAACCGGCCCGATCCGACCACCACCCCGCCCCCAGCCGCGCCGCGGCTCCCCCGAATGCGGCCACGGCGAGCAACCGGCCCGCCGTCGCCGCGTCCCACCGGGCCGAGTCGACCAGGAACACCAGCCCGAACGTCGCGACCGCGAACTGCGGAAACACCAGCAGCGCCCCGGCGCCGTGCAGCCGCAACAGCACCGGCGTGCGGTACGGGCTCCCGCTCGGCCCCGCGGCCACCCCCGCCGAGCGCGCCGGGTCACGCACCACGACCGCGACCAGGGCCGCGGCGCCGAGACACCCGGCCGCCAGGAACGTGAACGCCCCGGCCCGGCTGAGCACCGGGATCGCGACGGCCGCCACCGCGACGCCCAGCGGCTGGGCCATCTGCCGGATCCCCATCGCGAGCCCTCGCTCGGCCGGGGAGAACCAGCCGAGGATCAACCGTCCGCTCGCCGCGTTCACCGAGCCCGCCGCGGCCCCGGCCACGACCAGGCAGGCGCCCAGCGCGACCGGCCCCGAGACGGCCGGCGCCCCCAGCAGCACCAGCCCCGCACCGCCGAGCCCGAGCGCGATGACACCGCGCTCGCCGTACCGGTCGGCCAG
This sequence comes from Cryptosporangium arvum DSM 44712, assembly GCF_000585375.1. Taxonomy (NCBI): domain Bacteria; kingdom Bacillati; phylum Actinomycetota; class Actinomycetes; order Cryptosporangiales; family Cryptosporangiaceae; genus Cryptosporangium; species Cryptosporangium arvum. The sequence continues at coordinate 1,257,746 of NZ_KK073874.1, read as the reverse complement.
CGCGCCCCAGCCCACGAGCGTCGCCAGCAGGCCGAACGTCGGGCACGCCACCAGCACGGCGGCGTGCGTCAGCGACAGGCCGTCGGCGCGGAGGCGCGGGAGGAGGTACGGCAACCCGTAGAGGAACGCGCACCCGGCCGTCATCCCGGCCACGCCCGCCGCCAACACCACCCAACGCCGACTCGATTCCATATTTCGAGACTAACGTCTCGAATATTGAGACGAGGAGCAGGTGGCACACTGGGGACATGGACGTCGAAGCCGTGACGCTCACGACCCCCCGGGTGATTCGGCGAGCGATCATGACGCAGTGGTGGCGTGATCTGGCGTTCCTGCACTGGCCGGTCGACCCCGAGGTCGTGGCACCGCTGCTGCCGCCGGGCACCCGGCCCGACACGCTCGGCGGCGTGACCTACGTGGGGCTGATCGGGTTCACGATGGACCGCGTCGGGCTCGGCGTCGGGGTACCGTACTTCGGGCATTTCGCCGAGACCAACGTGCGGCTCTACTCGGTCGACGCCGCCGGCCGCCGCGGCGTGGTGTTCCGCTCGCTCGACGCCGCTCGGCTACTGCCCGTGGTCGTCGGACGCGCGCTCTTCGGGCTGAACTACGTCTGGTCGGCGATGAGCGTCCGCCGGCGGCCGGACGGCGCGTACACGTACCGCAGCGTCCGACGCTGGCCGGGCGCCGGCCCCGACGCGGCGTTCACCGTGCTCCCGGGCGATCCCGCGCCACCCGACCCGCTCAACGACTTCCTCACCGCGCGCTGGGGCCTGCACACCGTCCTGCGCGGGAGAACGATCTACCTACCGAACGAACACCCAGCCTGGCCGCTACGGAGCGCAACCTTGGTCGACCTGGACGAAACCCTCCTCCGCTCCGCCGGCCTCCCCACCCTCGAAGGCCCACCCCCCAGCGTCCTCTTCAGCCCAGGCGTCCCCGTCCGATTCGGCAAACCCGCGTAGTTGAGCATGTCGAGCGCCGCCAGGCGCGAGGGCCTGAACCTGGAGCCCGCCCAGGGCGGCGCTGCCGATCCAGCGCGAGGTCGCCTCGTATAACTGATACTCAAGACCTCGCGCTGGCTCGGCAGCGTCGTCCTGGGCGGGCCGCCCACTAAGCCCAGAGTTGGCCTTCTAGGGCGGCTTCGGCCTCGGCCAGGGTGCCGGCGTACGCACCGGTGGAGAGGTACTTCCAGCCCGCGTCGCAGACCACGAAGACGATGTCGGCGCGCTGTTCGGCCTTCACGGCCTTGTGCGCGGTGGCCAGCGCCGCGTGCAGGATCGCCCCGGTGGAGAGACCGGCGAAGATGCCTTCCACCTCGATGAGCTGCCGGGTGCGCAGCAGCGCGTCCCGTGGCCCCACCGAGAAGCGGGTGGTGAGCACGCTGGCGTCGTACAGCTCCGGCACGAAGCCCTCGTCGATGTTGCGCAGCCCGTAGACGAGCTCGCCGTACCGCGGCTCGGCCGCGATGATCTGCACGTCGGGCACCTTCTCGCGCAGGAAACGCCCGGTTCCCATCAGCGTCCCGGTGGTGCCGAGACCGGCGACGAAGTGCGTGATCGTCGGGCAGTCGCGGAGGATCTCGGGCCCGGTCGTCTCGTAGTGGGCGCGCGCGTTGGCCGGGTTGCCGTACTGGTAGAGCATCTTCCAGTCGGGGTGTTCCTCGGCCAGCTGCTTGGCCATCGCGACGGCCTGGTTGGAACCGCCGGCCGCCGGTGAGGAGATGATCTCGGCCCCGTACATGCCGAGCAGCTGACGACGCTCGATCGACGTGTTCTCCGGCATCACGCAGATCAGCCGGTAGCCCTTGAGCTTCGCGGCCATCGCCAGCGAGATGCCGGTGTTGCCGCTCGTCGGTTCGAGGATCGTGTCGCCGGGGCGCAGGCGCCCTTCCTGCTCGGCCTCGGCGATCATGTAGATCGCCGGGCGGTCCTTCACCGAACCGGTCGGGTTCCGGTCTTCGAGCTTCGCCCACAGGCGGACGTCCTCGCTGGGGGAGAGCCGCGGCAGTCCGACCAGCGGGGTGTCACCGAGCGCGTCGAGCAGAGAGTCGTACCGGGTCATGCCAGCCCCCTTCGGACGGCGCGGGGGCCGCCGGGCCCCCGCGGACGAGACTCAGCCGCCGGCCACCGCAGGGAGAACGGTTACCTCGTCGCCGTCCTTCAAACCGGTCTCCAGCGCTCCGGTGAATCGCACGTCCTCGTCGTTGACGTAGACGTTGACGAAGCGGTGGAGCGAGCCCTCGTCGGTGACCAGGCGGCCGCGCAGGCCCGGGTACTTGCCGTCCAGGTCGCCGATCAGCGCCTCGAGCGTGGCGCCCTCACCCTGAACGGTCTTCTCGCCACCGGTGTAGGTGCGCAAAATGGTCGGAATGCGTACTTCAATGGCCATGGAACACTCCTGGAAATAGCTGAAACGGGAAGCCGGACGTCAGCGAAGACGACAGTCGTAGACAACCTCGACCGGCGTGTGCGCGAACAAGTACGACTGCGTCGGAGTCATGCGATTTCCACCGGCTCCTCCGTCACCACACCGTCGACGATGCGGAACGAACGGAACTCGACCCGGTCTTCTTCGCGAGTCGACACCAGCACGTAGTGCGCGCCGGGCTCGTTCGCGTACGAGATGTCGGTACGCGACGGGTACGCCTCGGTCGCGGTGTGCGAGTGGTAGATGACGACGGGTTCTTCGTCCCGATCGTCCATGTCCCGGTAGAGCTTCAGCAGATCAGTGGAGTCGAACTCGTAGAACGTGGGCGACCGCGCCGCGTTGAGCATCGGGATGAACCGAACCGGCCGATCGCTGCCGGCGGGGCCGGCCACCACGCCGCACGCCTCGTCGGGGTGGTCACGGCGGGCGTGCGCCACGATGGCGTCCTGGATGGCCCGGTCGAGTTTCAACACGCCCACCAGCGTACCCAGCGCATCCGACGGAGAAGTGGTGAGCTGCGCTACTCCGGATCGAGCGCGTCGACCAGACTGGCCTGCAATCCGGTCAGGAACTGATAAAGCGACAGCCCCAGCACCCGCGCCCCGGTCGGATCCGAGCCCGCGGCGGCGTCCAGCTCGGCCAGCGGATCGGTGTCGCCCTCGATCTCCAGCGCGGTGCCGAGCATCAACCGGGCGTCGTTCAGCGCCAGCAGCCACGCTTCCGCCCGCTCGGCGTCCAGGCGGACCTCGCCGCCCTCGAACGGCAGGTCGTCGAGGATGACGCCGGCGTTGCCGATCTTCTCCTCACGCAACGAGGACTCGGTGAGGCTGCGCAGCTCGGCGGCCGACTCCGGGTCGTCCCGGTACCCGTCCGGGAAGAGCCGGGCCAGCACCGGATCGAGGCTCGGCCCGGCGACCCCGTCTTCCACCAGCTCGATCTCGAGATCCTCGGGGTCCGGTTCGACCTTGTCGAAGTCGTCGAAGACGTCGAAGGGTTCCCGGGGCGCCTCGGAGGCCCGGCCGAGCGAGCCCGGTCCCAGGTCGAGGCTCATGACGCCACGCCGGTCTCCGGCCTGGATGAGCCCGGCGACCTGCGCGACGACCAACCCGACCGCCTGCGCCTCCTCGGCACTCAGGCGAAGCGTCAGAGCGCTGTCCGAACGTGTGAAGCCATAGGTCATGTCAATCCTGCTGCAGCGTGGCCCAGAGCCCGTGCGAATGCAGCCGGGCGACATCGAGCTCCATCTTTTCGCGGGAGCCGGAGGACACGACTGCGCGGCCTTTCTGGTGGACGTCGAGCATGAGCTGGGTGGCTTTGGGCTTGTCGTAGCCGAAAAGCTTCTGGAAGACGTACGTCACGTACGACATCAGGTTGACCGGATCGTCCCAGACGACAGTGACCCACGGCTTCTGCTGCGCGGGCCTTTCTGCGGTGCTCGGCGTCTCCGCCGGAGCGACCAGAGGAGCGGTCATGAACCCCATCGTGCCATCGCTTGAAGTTCTCGCAACAACCCCGGCCAACAAGTATTCGATGAGCTGCTCGTACGCTGGTGTGCATGGGGACAGCACTGCTGACCGACCACTACGAGCTCACGATGCTGGCCTCCGCGCTGCGCGACGGATCGGCCCACCGTGAATGCGTGTTCGAGGTGTTCGCACGCCGGTTGCCGAAGGAGCGTCGCTTCGGCGTCGTCGGTGGCACCGGCCGCGTGCTGGACGCCCTGGTCGACTTCCGGTTCGACGCCGACGACCTCGATTTCCTGCGCAGCGCGGGCGCGGTCGACGACGAGACCGCCGCCTGGCTCGCGGACTACCGCTTCAGCGGCGACATCGACGGGTATCCCGAGGGGGAGCTCTACTTCCCCGGCTCGCCGGTCCTCACCGTCCGCGGCACGTTCGCCGAGGCCGTGCTGCTGGAGACGCTCGCGCTCTCGATCCTCAACCACGACTCGGCGATCGCCACCGCGGCCGCCCGGATGGTGATCGCGGCCAGCGACCGGCCGCTCATCGAGATGGGGTCGCGCCGCACCCACGAGGAAGCGGCCGTGGCGTCCGCGCGCGCCGCCTACCTGGCCGGATTCACCGCCACGTCGAACCTCGAGGCCGGCCGCCGCTACGGCATCCCCACCACCGGCACCAGCGCGCACGCGTTCACGCTGCTGCACGACACCGAGAAGGCCGCGTTCGACGGCCAACTCGCCGCGCTCGGCGTCGGCACGACGATGCTCGTCGACACCTACGACATCACCGCGGGTATCCGCACGGCGATCGAGGTCGCCGGCCCGGAGCTGGGCGCGGTACGCATCGACTCCGGTGACCTCGGCGTCCTCGCCGTCCAGGCCCGCCAGCAGCTGGACTCGCTCGGCGCGACCGGCACGCGGATCGTCGTCTCCGGCGATCTCGACGAGTACTCGATCGCGGCGCTCGCGGTCGCTCCGGTCGACGCGTACGGTGCCGGCACGTCGGTCGTCACCGGCTCGGGCGCGCCGACCGCGGGCATGGTCTACAAGCTGGTCGAGGTCGACGGCCGGCCGGTGGCCAAGCGCAGCGAGAACAAAGCGTCGCGCGGCGGGCGCAAGACCTCGGTGCGGCGGTACCGGTCCACCGGCACCGCGGTCGAGGAAGTGATCTCGCTGTCCTCGCCGGAGCTGGGTGAGCACGACCGCCCGCTCCAGGTTCCGCTGGTGCGCTCCGGTGTCCGCACCGCGGAGGCCCCGAACCTGCTCGCCTCCCGGGACCACCTGGAGAAAGCGCTCGTGACGCTCCCGTGGGAGGGCCTGAGCCTGTCCGCGGGCGACCCTGCCCTCCCGGTCATTTTCAGTTAGGGGTATCCGATGGCCCGTGCGTTGATCGTCGTCGACGTCCAGAACGACTTCTGCGAGGGCGGTTCGCTCGCCGTCACCGGTGGCGCCGGGGTCGCGACCGCCATCTCGGCCGCGCTGACCGCCGACGCCCGGCAGTGGGACCGGGTCGTCGCCACCCGCGACCACCACATCGACCCCGGCCACCACTTCTCCGATCAGCCCGACTTCGTCGACACCTGGCCGGCCCACACGGTCGTGGGCACCGGCGGTGTCGAGCTGCACCCCAACTTCGAGACCACGCGCGTCGAGGCGATCTTCGACAAGGGCGAGTACGCGGCGGCGTACTCCGGCTTCGAGGGGCTCTCCGAGGGCAAGACCCTCACCGACTGGCTCCGGGAGCACGACGTGACCGAAGTGGACGTCGTCGGCATCGCGACCGACCACTGCGTACGGGCCACCGCGCTGGACGCCGCCCGCAACGGCTTCGCCACGACCGTCCTGCTCGACCTGACGGCCGGTGTCGCCGCCCCCACCACGCAGCGCGCGCTCACCGAGCTCGAGCAGGCCGGCGTCACGCTCGTGGGTGAGCCGGTCGTGTCTTAGGGAACACCGTGTAGGTCAGCGCGACGATGCCCCAGATGACCACGATCCTCGGGAGCACGGACAACGTCCCGCCGAGCGCCTCGGTGCGCTCGGCGTCGTCGACCAGGCGGATCGCGCCGAACAGCAGCGCACCGGAGATCCCGCACGCGATCACCGCGCGCAACCACAGCTTCCACTCGTGGACCGCGCGCGGAGTGCCGTACTTCGGCGGTCCGGTCGGCGCCGGGCCGCCGGCGAAGCGGTGGGCGAAGCGTTCGTCGGCCCAGCGCACCATCATCGGGCCGAAGGCCACCGAGAACCCGATGTACAGCGCGGCCAGCCCGTGGCTCCAGTCCGCCGTCGCTCCCCCGCGCAGGTCGATCACCGCGGCGACCAGCGCGACCAGGTCGACGAACGCGGTGGCCACCAGGAGCGCCGCACCCAGCCGCTTCTGCCGCAGCAGGTATCTGGCGGCCAGGCCCGCGCCGAGCAGGACCCAGAACCCGATTTCGCACCCGATGATGACGACGACCATGCTCACCAGCATTCCGGCGCCGAGGCGCCGCGGCGTCGGCCCGGACGACGAACTGCCCGTACGCCGTCCGATGCACGTTCCCGGGTCCGGTCACTACATCCTTCGGCGGACGACGGTCGAGCGCACACCGTAGGTCCGGTCGAGGCGGCGTCCCGATCGCCGTGGTCGAATCGGACCATGCGGCTGGGCGGGTGGGAACTGCGGGCGCGTGACGTGGCCTCGGCTCTCGGCGTGTTCGTCGGCGGCCTGCTGCTGTTCAAGTTCGGGTATCCGCTGAAGTCCTGGGTCGGCGTGGCGACGCTCGGAGCCTCCGCGGTGTCGCTGCTGTTCATCCGCAGCTACGCCTGGTTCAGCCTGACGATCGCCGCGGTCGCGTTGACGATCGACTGGATCGTCGGCCCGAACCTGCTCACGATCTGCGTCTTCGCGAACGCGGCCTACGTCGTCACCGAGCAGGGGTCGGCCCGGGTCGGCCGCGCGATGATGATCGGCTCGGTCGCAGCGGTGCTGATCTTCACCGGCGTCGGGCTCGTCATCGAGGGTGAGCTGACCGGCGTGCTGCTCGGCGTCCAGGCCGCGTTGTTCACGGTGTTGCCGGTGGACACCGCGATGACCGTCCGGCGCCACCGCCAGACCGCGGCGGCCGAGCGGGAACGCGCGGAGCAGACCGCGCGGCTGGCGGAGCTCGACCAGCGTGCCGCCGTCACCGCTGAACGCACCCGGGTGGCCCGCGACCTGCACGACCTCGTCGCCAACGACCTGAGCGTGATCGCGCTGCACTCCACCGCCGCGCTAGCCCGTGACGACCACGGCGACACGACCCGCCGATCGCTCGAGCTGATCCGCAAGCACAGCGTCGACGGGCTGGCCGAGATGCGGCACCTGATCGACGTCCTCCGGGCCGGCGATGGTGCCGATTCGCCCGCCGAGGCGCGCCTGGATCAACTCGACGCGCTCGTCGAACGGGCACGAGAGGACGGAACGCCGGCGACGCTGACCGTGGACGGCGAAGCCAGGCCGCTGTCACCGGCGGTGGAGCTGGCCGGATACCGGATCCTCCAGGAAGCGCTCGTCAACGCCGGGAAACACGCGGCCGGGCAGCCGGTCGAGGCCGTCGTGCGGTACCGCCCGGACGCACTGACGTTGACGGTGGAGAACCGGCTGGCCGCGGCGGATTCCTCGTTCCCGCTGGTCGGCGGAGCGGGGCTGGTGGGGATGACCGAACGGGCGGCACTCGTGGGCGGCGCGCTGGACGCGGGCCCCCGGGAAGGACGGTGGCGTGTGCACGCCTCGATTCCGCTGTGAGCGTGCGGGTGCTCGTCGCCGACGACCAGGCGGCGGTACGGACCGGGTTGGTGCTGATCCTGTCCTCGGCGCCGGACATCGAGGTCGTCGGTGAGGCCGCGGACGGGCAGGAGGCGGTGGAGCTGGCTCGTTCGCTGCGCCCCGACGTCGTCGTGATGGACGTGCGGATGCCGAAACTGGACGGGATCGGCGCGACGGCGGCGCTGGCCGCCGACGGTGTGGCGGACGTACTCGTGCTGACGACGTTCGACCTGGACGAGTACGTGTTCGGCGCGCTGCGGGCCGGTGCGGCCGGTTTCCTGCTGAAAGACACCGAGGCGGCCGACCTGATCGCCGCGGTGCGGCTGGTGGCCGCCGGGGAGGGCATGGTCGCGCCGCGGGTCACCCGCCGGCTCATCGACGCATTCGCCCGCGGCGCGGTGGCTCGACCGGCGCCACCGCCGGAACTGGAGAAGCTGACCCCCCGCGAACGCGAAGTGCTCGACTGCCTGGGGCGCGGCCAGTCGAACGCGGAGATCGCGGCCGCGCTGGACATGGCCGAGGCGACCACCAAGACCCACGTCAGCCGCATCCTGGCCAAGCTGCGCCTACGCAGCCGCACCCAGGCCGCGGTACTGGCCCGCGAGCTCTAGCCCTCGTCGACCTCGTCGATCTCCTCGCGGGAGACCCCGAGAAAGAACAGGACCGCGTCGAGGTAGGGCTGGTTGAGCGCGGTGTCGGCGACCTCGCGCAGCGCCGGCTTCGCGTTGAACGCGATGCCGAGCCCGGCCGCGCTGATCATGTCGATGTCGTTGGCTCCGTCGCCGACCGCGACGGTCTGGGCCATCGGCACGCCCGCGGCCGCGGCGAACTTGGCCAGCGCGGTGGCCTTCCCCGGCCGGTCGACGATGTCGCCGATGACCCGCCCGGTGAGGACGCCGTCGATCACCTCGAGCGTGTTCGCGGCCGCGTAGTCGAGCCCGAGCAGGTCGACGAGGTGGTCGGTGACCTGGGTGAAGCCCCCGGACACGATCCCGCAGAGGAAGCCCATGCGCTTGAGCGTGCGCACCAGCGTGCGCGCGCCCGGCGTCAGCTTCACCTCGTTGCGTACCTTCTCCAGCACGATCGCGTCGAGGCCGGCGAGGGCCCGGACGCGCTGGTGCAGCGAGTCGGCGAAGTCGAGCTCGCCACGCATCGCGGCCGCGGTCACCGCCGCGACCTCGGCTTCGGCCTCGGGGCCGGCGTGCGCGGCCAGCATCTCGATCACCTCGCCGGTGATCAGCGTCGAGTCGACGTCGAACACGACCAGCCGCTTCGCCCGTCGGGCGAGCCCGCTGCGCTCGACGGCGACGTCGATGTGGTGGGCGATGGCGACCGCGGAGAGCGCGGTGCGCAGCGGTGCGCTCTCCACGCCCGAGACGCGGAGCTCGAGGCTCGTGACCGGGTACTTGGACAGGCGCGTGATCGCGTCGATGTTGCCGCCCAGGTCGCTGATGCCGGACGCGATCGACGCCACCGCGGACGCGGTGAGCGGCCGGCCGAGCACCGTGACGTGGTGGGGCTTCTCCAAGCGGCGGGTCATCGGCGCGTCGGCGGTCGGCGCGAGCGCGACCTCGATCCAGACGCCGAGGGCCCGGCCGAGGTCGGACACGCTCCGTTTCACCGCGGGCAGCTCGTCGGCCGAAGGCAGCTCGACCGAGACGCCGAGCAGCAGCTGGCCGCGGATCACGACCTGCTCGACGTCCCGGACCTCGAGGTCGAGGGTGGCCAGAGCGGAGAAGAGAGCGGCGGTGACGCCGGGGCGGTCGGCGCCGGTGACGGTGAGCAGGGCACGCGTGCTGTGAGTCATCGCTCCGGTTCCGCGGCTGGAGAAAATGTGGTGCGTTCACTCACCGTAGAGCGCCTGCGCTCGTCCGGGAGAACCCGGACCCGCCCGTGTGAGCGACTCCACCCGCACAAAAATGGCCGGCCTCGGAAGGCCGGCCATTTCGGTGGTGGTGTTACGCGTTGACGCTGGGCTGCTGCTGGTTCTTGACCTCGTTGGCCCAGGGCGCGAGGTGCGGGAACTTCACGTCGAACGCCGGGCGCTCCGAGCGGATGCGCGGCAGCTCGAGGAAGTTGTGCCGCGGCGGCGGGCAGGACGTGGCCCACTCGAGGCCACCCCCGTAGCCCCACGGGTCGTCGACGGTCACGACCCGGCCGAGCTTGTAAGACTTCCAGATGTTCCAGATCATCGGCAGCGTCGAGATGCCGAGGATGAACGCGCCGATCGTCGAGATCGTGTTCAGCGTCGTCCAGCCGTCGCTGGCCAGGTAGTCGGCGTAGCGGCGGGGCATGCCCTCGTTACCGAGCCAGTGCTGCACCAGGAACGTGGTGTGGAACCCGATGAACGTCAGCCAGAAGTGCAGCTTGCCGAGGCGCTCGTCGAGCATCCGGCCGGTCATCTTCGGGAACCAGAAGTAGATCCCGCCGAACGCGGCGAACACGATCGTGCCGAAGAGCACGTAGTGGAAGTGCGCCACCACGAAATAGCTGTCCGAGACGTGGAAGTCCACCGGCGGGCTGGCCAGCAGAACACCGGTCAGACCACCGAACAGGAACGTCACCAGGAAGCCGACCGCGAACAGCATCGGCGTCTCGAACGTCAGCTGGCCTCGCCACATGGTGCCGATCCAGTTGAAGAACTTCATGCCGGTGGGCACCGCGATCAGGTACGACAGGAAGCTGAAGAACGGCAGGAGCACCGCGCCGGTGACGAACATGTGGTGCGCCCACACCGTCATCGAGAGCGCCGCGATGGCCACCGTGGCGCCGACCAGGCCCTTGTAGCCGAACAGCGGCTTCCGGCTGAACACCGGGATGATCTCGGTGATGATGCCGAAGAACGGCAACGCGAGGATGTAGACCTCGGGATGGCCGAAGAACCAGAACAGGTGCTGCCAGAGGATCGGCCCACCGGTGTCGGCGTCGTAGACGTGCGCCCCGAGGTGCCGGTCGGCCAGCAGGCCGAAGAACGCGGCGGTCAGGATCGGGAAGACCATCAGCACGAGGAGGCTGGTGACCAGCATGTTCCAGGTGAAGATCGGCATCCGGAACATCGTCATTCCCGGCGCGCGCATCGTCAGGATCGTCGTGATGATGTTGACCGCGCCGAGGATCGTGCCCAGACCGGAGATCGCGAAGCCGACGATCCAGAGGTCGGCGCCGGCGCCGGGCGAGTTGATCTCCGAGTTCAGCGGCGCGTAGGCGAACCAGCCGAAGTCGGCGGCACCGCCCGGCGTCAGGAAACCCGAGAGCACCATCAGACCGCCGAAGGCGAAGGCCCAGTACGCGAACGCGTTCAACCGCGGGAACGACACGTCGGGCGCGCCGATCTGCAGCGGCACCAGGAAGTTCGCGAACGCGAAGCCCAGCGGCGTGCCGAAGAGCAGCAGCATGACCGAGCCGTGCATCGTGAACAGCTGGTTGTACTGCTCGTTCGACAGGAACTGCAGCCCCGGCCGGGCCAGCTCGGCGCGCATGAGCAGCGCCATGATGCCGGCCGCGGCAAAGAAGAAGAACGACGTGATCAGGTACATGATGCCGATTTGCTTCGCGTCGGTCGTCCGGATGATCCGGGCCAACGCGTTGCCCTTCACCGACTCGCGCACCGGCCATGGCCGGCTCACGATCGGTTCCGGTTCGATGCGCTCGGCTTCGATGGTCACAGCCGGACCCTCCTGGCAGATCGGCGTCGCTGGGCCTGTAGGGGCCCGCGGCTGGCAAGCCTCGCGAGTGAGAATAGTCCGTCTCCCCGGTTCAAAACGGCGGGGGTCTACCTAGCGTCGTCGTGTCAGAAAAATCCCGTTCCTGAGTCGCAGTCACGCTCCGTTCGGAACCGAGGCCCGGACCGCCGCGAAAAGGGGCCCGAGGCGGTGCCGCGGGACCTCCATCAGAGCGCCGTCCGCCTCGATCCCGGCCGGCGTCGGGAGCAACTCGGCCACGCGTGCGGCAGCCTGGGGTTTCGTCAGGCCGGCGTGGGTGACGAGCGCGTCGCGCCAGACGTTGGCCAGGCGGCCGTGGGCGCGGTCGAGGACGTGGCGGACCAGCCGGTCGCCCCGGTCGGCGGGGTCGGGGGCCGCGACCGCCTCGACGATCGCCGAGGCCGGCCCCGGCGTGCTGCGCCGGAACCGCAGCGCCCACTTCGGCGCGACGAGTTCGGCCAGCGCCTGCTGGCCGGCCGCGTCGGCCAGGTCGGGATGGTTGTTGCCGACCGCGACGGCGAGCCGGCGGGCGTCGACCGCGAGCAGCACCCGGAGCAGCCAGGAACCCGGGTCGGCCGAGGCGTCGACCGCGACCGCCCCGGAGCGCGCGGGCGCCGGCACCCCACCGGTCCAGAGCGCGCCGAGCGGCCGTTCCCCGCTCAGCTCCGGCGCCGTGGGGCCCGCGGTGCGCAGCGCGCCGGGCGTCGGGCCCGCGCCGAGAACCGGCAGGCGGTCCGGGCCCGAGGCCGCGGACACCAGCGCGGCCGCCACCTCGCCGGGCGCGGCCGACGACGCCTCCGCGGACTGCTCACCGTGGGTGTAGATGGTGGGTTTCGCGCGGCCCTTCCGGTGGGCCTTGCTCGTCGGGAGAAGGAGGTAAAGGTCACTGGCGCTCCCGATCGCCTGCGCGCCGTCGTACCGGGAGAACGCCGGCCACTGCGCCTGCACGGCGAGCTCCAACTCGCCGAACGTGCGCTGGACCGCCAGCCCCAACGCCGGCGTGCGCGGCGAGAACCCGTAGGCGAGCAGGATGCGCCCACCCGGCACGAGCCCTTCGATCGCCCGTTCGAGGAACAGGCCGATGCCCTCGGGCGTGTACGGCGGGTCGGTGAACGCGAGCCCCGCCCGCCCTGCCGCCGCGGCCGGCAGCCCGAACCGCAGGTCACCGAAGACGCACCGGATGCCGAGCCCGAGCGAGTCGATGAAGGCGAGCAGCCGCTCGTCGACGTCGACGACGGTCGCGGTCAGCGACGGACGCAGCAGGCAGGTGGCCGCCGCGGTGAGATCGTGGTCGCCGACGCAGAGCAGGTGCGCGCCGTCCAGGTCGAAGTGGGCGTCGAGCCAGAGCGCGCGGCGCACCGCGGTCTCCGGGGTCGCGGCCACGTGGTCGAGGGCCCGCCGGGGCGGTGGCGCCGACGCGCGCAGCCGGGTGACCTGGGCCAGCAGGTCAGGAACGGTGGCGAGCGCCGGGCCGAGCGGGTCGGCGAGCTCGGTGGTCCGCCGGTCGAACCGCCGCCGGTACTCCGCGGCGCGCTCGGCCCGGATCCGCAGCTCCCCGCCCGGCGCGAGGTCGTCGCCGAGCGCGGACAGCACCTCTTCCACCGTCCGTCGCGGCACCGCGAACGCCCGTACGAGGTCGGCGAGCGTCCATCCCCGCTCCCCCAGCGCGAGCACCACCGCGCGAACCGCCCGGCCGTGCTCCGAAATCACCCCTGCGACGGCGTCCGCACTCACGCGCGAAGGCTCGCACAGCCTCGCGTGGCGCGCCAAAAGCTACAATCCGTACTTAACGGTAAAAACCGATGCGACAGGGGACCGGCGTGACCGAACACGGTGTCCAGGAGATGCCCTCGGCGATCGTCGCGATCGATCCCGACGGCCGCATCACCCAGGCCAATTCCTGCGCCGAGGATCTGTTCGGCTACAGCTGGGACGAACTGTCCCGGCGCCCACTAGACGATCTGTTCCGGGAGCCGACCGAGCTGCCTGACGTCACCGGCGACATCGAGCTGGCCTGCCGGCGCAAGGACGGCTCGCTGTTCGACGCCGAGCTCTCGCTCACCCCGATGGACACCCCGGAGGGTCAGCTGGTCTCGATCGAGATCCGCGACCTCGGGCAGCGCAACCGGGCCGTGGAGCGGATGCGCTGGCTCTCCGCGATCGTCGAGCACGCCCACTCGCCGATCGTCAGCGCCGACGTCGACGGGATCATCACGTCCTGGAACACCGCCGCGGAACGGGTCTACGGCTGGACCGCCGAGGCGATGATCGGACGCCCGATCAGCACGTTCACCGAGCCGGTGCACGCCGAGGTCGTCTCCGAGACGCTGGCGAAGGTCCGCGAGGGCGAGACCGTCCACATCCCCGACGGCCAGATCGTCCGGGCGGACGGCCGCCGGGTGGCGGTGAGCGTCTCCGCGTCGCCGATCGTGGGGCCGAACGGCTCGATCGCGGGAATCGCGTACGCCGCCCGCGACCTGTCGGAGTCCGAGCGCGCCGAGGCCAAGTTCCGCTGGCTGCTCAACGCGACGCCGCTGCCGATCGTCGGGGTGGAGGTCAGTGGCCGGATCCGGATGGCGAACACCGAGGCCGCACGCACGTTCGGGTATCTCGTCGACGAGCTGATCGGCGAACACCTCGACACCCTGCTGCCGGACGCCCAGAAGGCGGTGACCGCCGAGTCCCGGCACGATCCGCGTGACCCGGTCTCCGAGCCGACCCGGCTGGCCGGGCACCGCAAGGACGGCAGCCTGTTCCCGGCCGAGATCCTGCTCTCCTCGCTGCTCACCGAGGACGGGCTGCTGATCGCGGTCACCGTGCACGACATCACCGCGCGGCTGGAGAGCGAGGCCGAGCGGGTACGGCTGGAGAACCAGCTGCAGCGCTCGCAGCGGCTGGACAGCCTCGGCCAGCTGGCCGGCGGCGTCGCGCACGACTTCAACAACGTGCTCGCGATCATCCTGGGCCACGCGTCGATCGCCGAGGAGGACCTGGCCGGGATCACGCACCTCGACGATCACGGCCGGCTCGCCGGTGCCCTCCGGGCCGTCGAGCAGATGCACCAGGCCGCCGAGCGCGGCTCGCGCCTGACCAAACAGCTGCTCGCGTTCGGCCGGCGCGAGATCGTGCGTCCACAGGTGTTCCTGCTCAGCGAAGTCACCGCGGACGTCGTCCGGCTGCTGGCGGGAACGCTCGGGGCCGACGTCCGGGTGTCGACGAGCAGCGACGCGGACCTGTGGCCGGTCACCGCCGACCCGGGGCGGATCGAGCAGGTGCTCGTCAACCTCGCGGTGAACGCCAGGGACGCGATGCCGCAGGGCGGGACGCTGCAGATCGACGCGGTGAACGTCGCGCTCGACTCGGCGCAGGCCGCGCGGTACGGGCTCACCGACGGCCGGTACGTGCAGCTTCGGGTCACCGACACCGGCACCGGGATGCCGCCGGAGGTGGTCGAGCGCGCGTTCGAGCCGTTCTACACGACCAAACCCGACGGCCAGGGCACCGGCCTGGGGCTGGCGTCGGTGTACGGGATCGTCTCGCAGGCCGCCGGGCACGTGTACCTGCGGTCCCGGCCGGGCTGGGGCACGTCGGTGACCGTGCTGCTGCCGGCGTCGTCCGGCGAACCGTCGGTGCGCCCGGGCGCACAGCACCCGGCGGCTCCGGCCGAGTCGACCGAGCCCGAGCGCACCGTGCTCGTCGTCGACGACGAGCCCGACCTGCGCAAGTCCATCGAGATCATCCTCGGGCGCGGCGGGTACGCGGTGCTCACCGCGGGGTCGGGCGACGAGGCGGCGCAGCTGGCCAGCGCCTACCCGGGCTCGATCGACCTGCTGCTGACCGACGTGACGATGCCGGGGCTGTCGGGCCAGGAGGTCGCGCGGCGGCTGCGCGCCGACCGGCCGTCGATGCGGGTGCTGTTCATGTCCGGGTTCGCCCAGCCGCTGCTGACGTCCAAAGGAACGATCGGGCCGGACGTGACGTTGGTGGAGAAACCGTTCACGCGGCGGAGCCTGCTGGCGAAAGTGGCCGAGGTCTTGGCTCCCGCATAAGTCACATTGAGACTAGTCTCGGGGTGACACCGACGGAGGTGCGTGCCGCGGCCGCGGCGGCCGAGGCGCAACTCCGCCTGCACCAGCTGCAGCAGCGGCCCCGGCGTGCTCGCCTCGCGTCCGTACCGGCAGGCGCTGGCCGCGTACCGCGGGCCGGTGCTCCCCCGGTCGGACGCCCCGTTCGTGACCGCGGTGCGCGAGGAGGCCCGCCTACGTCTGCGCCGGGCGCTCCTGCGCCACGCCGGTGTCGACGTATTACTGCAGTACGCCGAGACGCCGGAGGCCGGCACCGCCGACGACATCGAGAAGGCGCTCGACGCCGCGCACGCCGCCGCGCCGGCCCGGGCAAGACGTCGGTCGCCGACCGACGTGCTGCTGGGCGTGCTGGAGCCGTCGGTTCCGGTGTGGATCTCCGCGCCGCAGTTCGCGGCCTGGCGCCACACCCAGCTGGCGCTCGACGTGGAGGCGCGCGGGCTCCCGGCCCCGGCCGGACCGTCGCTCATCAGCGACGAGGACTACGCCGAGGTGTGCGTCCCCACGATCGGGCTCAGGCCCTAGCCGTCCGTTGCGGGCGCTCGCACCACGGCGAGCGCCCGCAGCGCGCATTCGAGCTCGAACCGCGAGTCGGGGTCGTGGAGCTGGTCGGAGAAGAGCGCCTCGAGCTGACGCAGGCGGTAGCGCACGGTCTGCGGGTGCACCTGGAGCCGCGAGGCCACCTCCGGCGCGCCGCCCCGCGTCTCCAGCCACGCGAGCAGCGTCTCGCTCAACCGCACCTGCTGCTTCGCGGTGAGCTGCCGGAGCGGTGCCAGCCGGCGCTCCGCGAACACCTCGACCAGGGCCTCGTCGGCGAGCAGCAGCAACGTGGACAGATGATCGGCGCTGCGCACGACCTGCTGGCGGCTCAGCGAGCCGCGGCGCAGGAACGCGAGCGCGCGCCGAGCCCAGCGCAGCGAGCGCCGCGCGTCGGCCACCGCCACCGGCAGGCCGATCGCCGCCCGGGAGGAGTGCAGCACCGAGCGCAGGGCCGCCTCGGTGCGGTCGAGCTGTGCCTCCGGCACCAGCAGGCAGGGTTCGCTGCCCTCCAGGTCGATGAGCACGGCCGGACCGAGGTCGGGCAGCGTCAGCTCGCGGTCGTCCGCGCGCGGCTCGAGCGCGATCGCGACCAGCTGCTCCGGCACCGTCCACCGCGCGGTGCGGGCCAGGTCGGCGATCGCCGCCTCGGACGGCGGCGGGTCGGCGAGCAGCGTCTGCATCAGCTGGCGACGCCGACGCTCGCGGGCCCCGGCAGCGTGCGCCTGCGCCTCGGCGTAGCCCTCGACCGAGAGCGCGGCGAGCTGGTCGACGTAGGCGATCACGGCTTCGCCCAGCTGGAACAGCAGCGGCGCGGGGATCGAGAGGCGCAGACCGGCGTCGGCAAGGCGACGCCAGGCGACGCGGGCGCCGAGCCGGTACGCGGCCTGCAGCGCATCCAGGCTGCGGCCCTGCTGGAACTCGCCGTAGCCCAGCTTGCGGTGGACGGCGTCCCAGTCGTCCACCGTGAGGTTCGGGTCGCCGACCTTGTCGGCGAACTGGGTGAGCGCCCGCTCGACTCCCACCCGGATCACGTACTCGTACGACTCGCCCATCGACCGCCCGAACTCGGGGATCCCCTCGCGGACGGCCTCGACGATCTCCTCGGCCAGCGTGCCGAGCTCCGGCTTGATGACTTCCGCCAGCTCGGCCGGCAGACCGGCCCAGGGCTCGAACGCACCCGGGCGCACGGCTAACTGCGACATTCGATCACCTCCGGCCGACCGGGCTGACCGCAAACCGCACGGACAGTAATTCCGAACTAGGCGGCAGACTATTAACGACGCGTTGCAACTGTCAACCGACAGGTTACGCCTCCGGGTTCCGGAAATGAGCTCGGTACCATGAATTACCGAGACCATCAGGCTTTTCCCGTAAATACTCTCCGTTAGGCACTGCGGCCTTTTCTTCCTCCATTCAGTAATTCCTTGCCGACGATTGTCGAGGCGCCGTTCGCACGCGGAGCTTTCTTCCAAATAGGGCACTTCATGGCGATCTCTCTGGGAGAATACCGGCAAGGAGGCCGTCCGATGCCCTCTCGTGTCGTGCTCGTGCCAATTGCACTCGCGGCCTTTGTCACGTCACTCGACAACACTGTCGTCAATGTCGCCCTACCCTCGATGCAGCGCGACTTGGCGCTCGGCGTCAGCGGCCTGCAATGGATCGCGACGAGCTATATCTTGGCGTTCTCGGCGCTCCTGCTCGCGGGCGGCCGACTCACCGATCTGTACGGGCGCAGGCGCGTGTTCCTGGTCGGCATCGGCATTTTCGTCACCGCTTCGGCACTGGGCGGGATCGCTACCTCCGGTGACTTCCTGATCGCCACTCGCGTGCTGCAGGGAATCGGTGCGGCACTGGTGCTGCCGTCCACGCTGGCGGTGCTGGCGACCGACGTCCCGTCGGCCGCGCGCCACCTCGGGGCGGGCGTGCTCACCGCGTCGATCGCGCTGTCGCTGGCGCTGGGGCCGGTCGTCGGGGGCGCGGTGGCCGAGCACTGGCACTGGAGCTGGATCTTCTTCCTCAACGTCCCGGTCGGGCTGTTCACGATGGTGCTGGGGGCACGGACGATCGGCGGCTCGCGGGCCAGCGGGCAGCCGGTCGACGTCGGCGGGTTGATCACGTCGACGTCGGCGATGTTCGCGGTGACGTACGCGCTGATCGAGGGCAGCGTGGTCGCCGGGGGGCTGGCCGTGGCCGGTGGGGCCTCGTTCGTCGTCGTGGAACGGTTCGCCGCGGCGCCGATGGTGGACGTGCGGCTCTTCGCCTCCCGCGTGTTCAGTGGAGGAACGGCCGCCCAGGTGTTGTGGGGGCTCGGGATCAACGGCGTCTTCTTCTTCACGTCGCTGTTCCTGCAGGACGTGATGCGGCTCGGACCGACGGCGGCCGGCGCGATGTTCGTCCCGCTGGCGGTGGCGCTGGTGGTGTGCGTGCCGGTGTCGGCAGCGCTGGCCACACGGGCCGGGGTCCACCGCACGGTCGCGGGCGGCATGGCGCTGATCGCGGCCGGGCTGATCTGGGTGTCGTTCGTCGGGCGGGGCGACCCGGCCTGGGCGCTGGTGCCGGGGCTGGTACTGGTCGGCGTCGGGTCGGCGTTGACGACGCCGTTGACGTCGGCGGTGCTGGAGGTCGTGCCGCCGGCGTCGGCCGGGGTCGCGGCCGCGGTGATCAGCGCGGCGCGTGAGGTCTCTGGAGTGCTGGGGATCGCGCTGGTCGGGGCCGTGGTCACGGTTCGATCGGCGGCCGGGGCGTCCGGTGGTGCCGGGCCGGTCGACGCGTTCGCCAGCGGCTACACCGCCGGCCTCTGGTGCGCGGCCGCGCTCACCGCGCTCGGCGGAGCGATCAGCCTGGTCGCGCTGCGCCCCGAGGTCGTCGGCGCCACGCGGGGAGACCGAGCCCGGCGGCCCGTACCGGCCAGGAGGCTCGGAACCTCTGCGGCCGGTCGTGGACGCCGGCCCGGCCGGGGTCGGTCGTGACGTCCTCCACGTCGGTGTAGGACGGCCGGTGCGGCCGACGCTTCACAGCGGGAAGTTCGTGTGCTTGCGGGCGGGGGACGCCTGGCGTTTCGTCCGTAGCATCCGTAGTGCCTTGGCGACCTCCGTGCGGGTCTCGGACGGGGCGATCACCGCGTCGACGTAGCCGCGCTCCGCGGCCTCGTACGGCGTGCACCGCTGCTCCCGGTAGGCCGCCACCAACGCCGCGTGCAGCGACTCGACGTCGCCGGTCGCCGCGGCCTCCTGCAGCTGCCGCCGGAACAGCACGCTCACCGCCGCCTCGCCGCCCATCACCGCGATCTCAGCCGTCGGCCACGCCAGGTTCGCGTCGACCCGGTAGTGCTTGCAGCCCATCGACGCGTACCCGCCGCCGTAGGCCTTCCGGACGATCACGGTGACCATCGGCACGGTCGCCGTCGCGTAGGCGAACGACAGCTTCACCCCGCGCCGGATGATTCCGCCCCGCTCCTGGGCCAGGCCCGGGAAGTACCCCGGCACGTCGACGAGCGTCAGGATCGGGATGTTGAACGCGTCGCAGAACTGGATGAAACGCGCGCCCTTCTCCGACGCGTCGATGTCCAGCGCGCCGGAGAGGTGCAGCGGCTGGTTGGCGACGACGCCGACCGTCCGCCCCTCGATCCGGGCCAGCCCCACCAGCAGGTTCGGCGCGAACGCGGCCTGCAGTTCGAGGAACTCGCCGTCGTCGACGACGTGGCGGACGACACGGCGCATGTCGTAGAGGCGGTTCGGCTCGTCCGGGACGACCTCGTTGAGCGCCAGGTCGTCGGCGCTGATCTCGAGGTCGGCCGCACCGAAGTCCGGTGGCTCGTCGAGGTTGTTGGACGGCAGGTACGACAGCAGTGACTGCACCCAGTCGAGCGCGTCCTGCTCGTCGGTGGCGACGTAGTGGACGTTCCCGGCCTCCGCGTTGGCGGCCGGCCCACCGAGCTCCTCGAACGTCACGTCCTCGCCGGTCACGGCCCGGACCACGTCCGGACCGGTGACGAACTGGTGCGAGGTGTTCTCGACCATCACGACGACGTCGGTGGCCGCGGGCCCGTACACGGCGCCGCCAGCGCACGGCCCGAGGATCAGCGAGATCTGCGGCACGACCCCCGACGCCAACGCGATGTGATAGCCGATCTCGCCGTACGCGGCGAGCGACGCCACACCCTCCTGGATCCGCGCCCCGCCGGAGTCGTTGAGCCCGACGATCGGACAGCCGACCTCGATCGCCCGCTGCATGACCTTGACGATCTTCTGCCCGACGCGTTCCCCGACGCTCCCGCCGAAGACCGTGAAGTCCTGCGCGTACACGCAGACCGGACGTCCGTCGACCAGGCCGTACCCGGTGACGACGCCGTCGCCGTATGCCTCCCTCGTGTCGTCGCCGTACGCGCCGGCACCGTGCCGGGCGAATTCGTCCACCTCGACGAACGAGCCCGGGTCGAGGAACGCGTCGATGCGCTCGCGAGCGGTGAGTTTGCCCTTGGCGTGCTGCTTCTCGACCGCGCTCCGCGCGCCCTGCCGGGCCACCTCCCTCCGCCGCGCCAGCTCCGCGATCTTCGCCGCGGTGCCCTGTGCGGTCCTGGGCAGATCAGTCGTGGTCATCGAGAACTCCGTCCAGGTGGCTCGCGAGCACGTCGAGGTTGGGGCGGTCGATGAGCGACAGGTGGTCACCCGGGACCGGGACCACCTCCAGGTCCGAGCACCACTCGTCGAAGCCGAGCGACTCGTCGGTGCGGATGTAGCGCGGATCCTGCGCCGCGATGACGTCGACGGCCTCGGTGGCGCGGTAGAGGACGACCCGCCCGTCGTAGGGCTGGATCCGGTACCGCTCCGCCACCCGTACGTCGAGGTAGGAGTCGCGCTGGTGCTGCAGGACACCCTTGCTCAGGCCGAGTCCGGCGTCGGCGATCAGCTTCGTCAACAGGTCGGTCTGGCCGACGTCGTCGAGCCGGAACAGCTCGTCGTAGGGAATGTCTACGCGGATGCCGTAGGTGTCGTGCAGGTAGTCGAGGAACACCATCAGGCGGTCGGTGACGCGCTCCTGTTCGGACTTCGCCGGGTCCGGCGGCAACGGCACGATCGTGTCGATCACGGCGACGAACGCCACCTCCTCGCCGGCCGCGCGGAGCTGCTGGGCCATCTCGTAGGCCACGCACCCGCCGAGCGACCAGCCGCCGAGCCGGTACGGGCCGTGCGGCTGGAGCTCCCGGACCAGCTCCAGGTAGCGGGCGGCCTTCGCCTCGATCGTCGTGAGCTCGTCGATCCGCTCGAGGCCGTAGACGGGCTGGTCGGGGTGCAACAGCCCGGCGAGCTCCTGGTAGACACCGGCCGGACCGCCGGCCGGGTGCGCCAGGAACAGCGGGCGACGACGACCCTCGGCACGCAGCGGCCGGACCACCGAGGTGGCGTTCTCGGAGAACGGGCGCACCAGGTCGGCGATCGCGGCGATCGTAGGGGCCGCGAACAGGGCGGCGGTGTCGTGCGGCAGGCCGGGTACGCGTTCGCGCAGCTGCTCGTGGAGCCGCTCGCGGGCGCCGTGGTCCAGGTCGAGAGGTTCGTCGACGTCGACCGTGCGCTTCAGGAGGCGTTGCACCAGCCGCTCGGTGTGGTCCCGCCCGGCCAGCGGCGTCCTTCGCAGTGGTGTCCGGGCGCGCGGCGCGAAGCCGAGTTCCTGCCCGATGTGCGTGACGAAGTCGTTCAGGCTCGCGCCCTGCAGGAGCATCCGGACCGGCAGCTGGACGCCGAAGTCGGCCTCGACGGCGTTCTTGGCCCGCACCGCCATCAGCGAGTCGAGGCCCAGCTCGGTGAGCGGCACGCTCGCGTCCAGCTCGTCGGGGCGGAAGCCCATGATCCCGCCGACGCGGCTGGTGAGCCGGTCGATCAGCTGGGTCCAGTTCTCGGCGACGCCGTCCCGGCGGTCGGGCGCGGGTTCGTCCGGTACCAGGTGAGCGAAGTACGGAATCGCGGCGACGCGCGGGAACAGCGCCAGCAGCTGGGGCACGTCGAGCCTGGTCACACCCGTCACGGTGCGACCAGAGGCGAGGATCGCGGCCAACGCCTCCAGACCCTCGGCCGGGCTGATCGGCTCGAGCAGGGGGTTCGTCGTGTCCTTCGCGCCTCCCACCTGCGACCGGGCGCCCCACTGGATGCTCGTCGCCGGAAGGCCCCGCGCTCGACGCCACTCCGCGAACCCGTCCAGCCAGGCGTTGGCCGTGGCGTATCCGGCCTGACCGGGCGAGCCGAGCAGGCCCGCGGCCGAGGAGTAGATCAGGAACCAGTCGAGCGGGTGGTCGACGGTCGCCTCGTGGAGTCGGAGGGCGCCGGTGACCTTCGGGCTCCACACGCGGTGGAGCGACCCCGCGTCGAGGGTGCTGATCGGCTGGTCGGCCCGGGTTCCGGCGGCGTGCACCACCCCGTGCAACGGCAGTCCGTGCGCGGTCGCCGCGCCGACCATCTCCTCGGCGACGCCGGGCTCAGCGATGTCGCCGGGAACGACTTCGAGTTCGGCGCCGGTCTCCCGGAGCCGCTCCACCGTGGCCGCGACTTCGGCCGACGCGGTGCCACGCCGCCCGTTGAGCACGACACGGCGGGCACCGCGCGCGACGAGCCATTCCGCGAGCAACACGCCCGGGCCACCGAGCCCGCCCGAGATCACGTAGCTGCCGGGCCGCACGAGCGTTCCGGCCGGCTCGAGCCCGTCGGATTCCGGCCCCGCGGGGTGGGAGCGGGGGGTGGCCGGGACGGAGACCCGGGTGAGGCGGGCGGCCCAGCGGCGGGGGCCGCGGCGGGCCACCTCGGTGTCGGGGGCGGCGACGAGGAGTTCGTCGACGAGCGAGCCGGCGGAATCGGCATCGACGAACGTCGCGGTGAGTTCCGGATGCTCGACGCCAAGCACACGGATCAGCGCGCGGAGGGCCTCTGCTCCCGGGTCGGCGACCTCACCGTCCACGACCGCGGCCGCCCGCACCGTGGCGGTCCACAAGCGAGCGCGATCGCCGAGCCCACGTGCGGTGCCGGCTACCGTCATCACGAGCCGCTCGGCCCCGGTCGGATCCGGACCGGGCGTGCGGGGGTCGATCACCAGCACGTCGGTGGCCTCGGCCTCGTCGCGGACCACCTGCTGGCCGGCCTCGGCCAGCAGGTGCGTCACCTGATCGGCGTGGGCGCCGGTGCCCAGCACCAGCCACCGCCCGGCGAGGCGTTCCGCCGACGGGCTCGGAGCCGGTTCCCAGACCGCTGCGAACAGCTTGTCCCCGAGCGGAACGGGCACCGAGGCGCGGTCCGCACGCCGCAGGTACACGTCGCGGATCTCGGCGATCAACGCACCCTCGCGATCGCGGACGAGCACGGTGCCGAGCGCCGCGTTCTCCCCCTGCGGCGCGAGCGTCGCTTCGGCGAACACTTCGCCGGGCAGTGGCCCCGCGGTCCGGAGCGTGCCGATTCTCGCGGGCAGGTAGATCGAGTCGTCCGGTCGTTCGTGGGCCAGCGCTGCCACCGCGAGCGTCTGGAGCAGCGCGTCGAGCTGGGCCGGGTGCAGGTGGAATCCCGCTGCTCCGCCCGCCGCGTCGGGCAGAATCACCCGGCCCGCCGCGTCCGGCGGAATCACCCGGCCCGCCGCTCCGCCCGTGCGCTCCCGGAGGGTCGCTTCCACGAGGCCGCGGAAGGCCGGTCCGTACGACCGTCCCGCGAGCGGCACCCGCGAGTAGAGATCAACCGCCTCGCCGGCGACGTCGGACGGGGCCGCAGCGGCGGGCGGGGTCGCCGTGGTGGAGACCGTGGCGGTCGCGTAGCGGAGCCAGTCGTCCGTCGCCGCTCGGGACCAGAACTCGACGGCTCCGGCGTCGGTGAGCGTGACCGTCAGTTCGGTGGTGGGGCCGAGCGGGAGAATTCGCTCCAGGTCGAGGTCGGTGAGCGTGAGCCGCGCGACCGGCACGCCGAAGCCGACCGATCCGGCGGCCAGCGCCAGTTCGGCGAACGCCGCGCCCGGCAGCACGACCACGCCGTGCACGCGGTGATCGGCCAGCCAGCCGGCCGCGTCGGTGCCCACCGAGGCGCGGAACACGTGTTGGCCGGGCTGCTCCACGTGCGATCCGAGCAGCGGGTGCGGCCCGGTGGGTCGCGGGCGGGTCTCCACCCAGTGGCGCTGGTGACGCCACGGGGCCGTTGGCACGTCCACCAGTTGCGTGCGCGGCACCCGCAGATCCACCGGCACGCCGTGCACGTGCAGGGTCGCCAGGTTCGTCGCGAAGGTCACCGCGTCGTCGGTGTCGCGGCGGAGGGTCCAGGCGAGCACCGGGGCGGTGGTTGCGGCCGCGGCCAGCGTCCGGGCGACCGGCACGGTGGCGATCGGGTGCGGTGAGATCTCGACGAAGACCGTGTGGCCGTCCTCGGCCGCGGCGGCGACCGCCTGGGTGAAGCGCACCGGCCGTCGCACGTTCGCGGCCCAGTACCCGGCATCGAAGGCGGGCGTCTCGCGGGGATCCGCCAGCACGGTTCCGTAGATCGCCACGCCGACGTCCGAGGGTTTCACCACGGCCAGGCCGGAGCGGAAGTCGTCGAGAATCACGTCGATGATCGGGGAGTGCGCGGCGCCCCGGACGTCGAGCTGCCTGGCCGCGCGGCCGAGCGACTCCACGTGCGCGACGAGGGCCGCCAGCTGCGTGCTGTCCCCCGCGACCGTGCACTGGTCGGGGGAGGCGTAGACGGCCACCCCGACGCCGGGGAAGCGCGGGGCCAGCGCGTCGACCTCGGCGGCGGCGAGGTCGACCACCGCCGTTGCTCCCAGGTCTCCGCCCCCGGCCAGGATCCGCTGCCCGGCCTCGACCAGCAGGCGCGAGCGCAACGAGATCACCCGGACGCCGTCCTCGGGCGAGAGCGCGCCGGCCACGACGGCGGCGGTGATCTCGCCCATCGAGTGCCCGATGACCGCGGCCGGTTCGACGCCGTGGGCGCGCCACAGTTCGGCGAGCGCCAGCTGGAGCCCGAAAGTCGCGATCTGGATCGTCGCCAGGTCACGGGGTTTCGCACCGGTCTCGACCAGCGTGGCCAGCGAGAACCCGGCGTACGTGACGAAGTGCGGATCGAGCGCGCGGACCGCGTCCGCGAACACCGGGTGCTCGTGGTGGAGCCGCCGGCCCATCCCGGCCCAGTGCGATCCGTACCCGGAGAACACCCACACCGGCCCGCGGGCCGGCGGCGCGGCCCGCTCCGGCCCGGTCACGACGCCCGGCCACTCCTCCCCCGCCGCCACCCGCCGCAACGCCTCCACCGCCGACCCGCGGCCCGCGGAATCGACAGCAGAAACCACCACCGCGGCGCGCGAACGACCCACCTCCCGGTGGTGGGCCAACGTCGACGCCACCTCGTCCAGGCCGACCGGCCGCCCCTCCAACCACTCGGCGAGCGCCCCCGCCGACGCCCGCAACCGCTCCGGCGACCGCCCCGACAACGGCAGCACCAGCGCCGGACCCCGCGCCCCACGCGACCTCCGCCGCGGCACCGACCGGTACTCCTCCAGCACCACGTGCGCGTTCGTCCCCCCGAAACCGAACGCCGAGACCCCCGCCCGCGCGACCCCGCTGTACCGCGGCCACGGCCGCGACGACGAGACCACCTCCAGCCGGTACGAATCGAACGGGATGTGCGGGTTCGGCGTCGAGTAGTTCACGCTCGCCGGAAGACGGTCGTGCACCATCGCCAGCACGACCTTCACCAGTCCGGCCACCCCGGCCGCCGCCTCCAGGTGCCCGAGGTTCGTCTTCACCGACCCGATCAGCAGCGGCCGGTCGGGCTCCCGTCCGGCCCCGAGCGCCGCGCCCAGCGCCCGCGCCTCGATCGGGTCCCCGAGCAGCGTCCCGGTGCCGTGCGCTTCGACGTAGTCGATCTCCGTGCCGGACAGCCCCGCATAGACGCCGCGCAGCAGGGCCTCCTGCGACGCCGGATTCGGCGCGGTGAGCCCGTTCGAGCGCCCGTCCTGGTTCACCCCCGACCCACGGATGACCGCCAGCACCCGGTTCCCGTCGCGCCGGGCGTCGGAGAGCCGCCGGAGGACGACGACCCCGCAGCCCTCGCCGCGGACGGTCCCGTCGGCGCGGGCGTCGAACGCCTTGCACCGACCGTCCGGGGCCAGCGCACCGGCCGCGTCGAACGTCGCCGTGACCGACGGCGACAGCAGCAGGTTCACACCGCCGGCGAGCGCGTGGTCCACCTCGGACAGGCGCAGGCTCTGGCACGCCTGGTGCACCGCCACCAGCGACGACGAGCACGCGGTGTCCAGGGTGACGCTGGGCCCGCGCAGATCGAGCAGGTACGACAGCCGGTTGCTGACGATCGACAGCGCCGACCCGGTCGCCGTCCACGCGTCGATCGACGACAGCGACGCGCCGGTCAGGTGCCCGTACTCGGTGCCGGACGCGCCGACGAAGACGCCGGTGGCCGTTCCGCGCAGCGACAGGCCGGCGTGCTCCAGCGCCTCCCACGCCACCTCGAGCAGCAACCGCTGCTGCGGATCCATCAGCGCGGCCTCGCGCGGCGTGATCCCGAAGAACTCGGCGTCGAAGCCGCTCACGTCCCCGAGGAAACCGCCCCACCGGGTGAGCCCGGCGAGCACCGCCGCCGAGGCCGCGGACCCGTCGCTGAACTGCTCCCAGCGGCCCGACGGCACGTCGCGCACCCCGGAGCGCCCCGAAGCGAGCAGGTCCCAGTAGGCCGCCGGCGTCCGCACGTCGCCGGGGAACCGGACGCCCAGCCCCACGATCGCGATCGGTTCGGAGCGGGCCGGCTCGCCGGTGGCTCCACGAACCGGCGAGCCGGCAGCTTCAAGCCCCGGCAATCCCTTATTGACGGACACTCCTGACTCCAAATGCCCCGCCAGTAGCTCGATCGTCGGGTACTCCCAGACCACCGTCGCCGGCAGCGGACGTCCGAGCAGCTGCTCCAGCTCGCCGACGATCGCCACCGCGTCGCGCGAGGCCAGCCCCAGCTCCCCGAACGGCCGATCGAGGTCGGCGTCGGTCACACCGATCCGCGCGGCCAGCCACGACGCGAGGTTCATCGAGCGACCACCAGCGAGCCGTCCAGGTACCTCTCCCGGGTGGCGAACCGGGCGATCTTGCCGCTCGACGTCCGCGGCACGTCGTTCGGCACCACGAGCACGACGTCGTGCACCGACACCCCGTGCCGCGACGAGACCGCCGAACGGATCGCGGAGGCCACCGAGGAGGTGACCCACGCCGTCGCGTGCCGGGACACCTCCGCGACCACCACCAGCCCTTCGCCGTCGGCCACCGGTACCGGGAACGCGGCCACCCGGTGCCGCCCGACGACCGGGTCCGCGCTCTCCACCGTGGCCTCGACGTCCTGCGGGTAGTGGTTGCGCCCGTCGACGACGATCAGGTCCTTGATCCGGCCGGTGACGTACAGCTCCCCGTCGACGAGCACGCCCAGGTCACCCGTGCGCAGCCAGGGCCGGCCGTCCAGCGACGCGCCGAACGCGTCGGCATCCGGTCGTTTCCAGTAGCCCAGGGCGACGTTGGGCCCGGTCACCCAGATCTCGCCGACCTGCCCATCCGCGCACCGGACGCCCGACGACGGATCGACGATCGCCAGCCGGGCCCCCTCGGGGTTGTCGGCGTACCCGCACGCCACCATTCGCCGGTCGCCGCCCACGTCGAGCGTCCGCACGCGGTACGGCTCCTCGTAGGACCAGCACGTCACGAGCACGGTCGCCTCGGCGAGCCCGTACGCGCCCGAGAGCACGTCCGGACGCAGCCCGTGCGGAGCGAACGTCGCCGCGAACCGGTCGAGCGTGTCCGCCGACACCGGTTCCGCCGCGTTGATGATCAGGTCCGCGTTCTCGAGCCGGAGGTCGGCGCGCTCCCCCGGCGTGATTCGCGAAGCGCAGTAGTCGAACGCGAAGTTCGGCGCGGCCGTGATGCCGCCCGGATACCGCGACAGCAGCTCGAGCCAGCGCACCGGACGCACCAGGAACGCGACCGGGTCGGTGAACACGGCCGGGACGCCGTAGACGATCCCCCCGCACGCGGTGAGCACAAGGCCCATGTCGTGGTACAGCGGTAACCAGCTGATCAGCGTCGACCGCCCGGGTTCGACGCCGTAGAGCGCGAAGCCCTGGTGGCTGTTGGCCACCACGTTGCGGTGGCTGATCATCACGCCGGACGGCTCCCGCGTGGAACCCGACGTGTACTGCAGATACGCCACTTCGTCGAGGTCGACGTCGACCGGCTCGCAGGCTTCCGGTCCACGCACGAGATCGATGTCGACGACGTCGGGCGCGAGGTCGAGCGCGGCCAGGAACGCTCGCACCCCCGCCGACGCGGCCGACGTCGTGACCACGCACGCGGGCTCGCAGTCGGCGAGCGCCCCGGCGAGCCGCTCCTCGTGACCGGGCAGGTCCGGCGGGAACAGCGGCACGGCGACCGCCCCGGCACGCAGTGCGCCCAGGAACCCGGCCACGTAGTCGAGGCCCGACGGGGTCATCAGCGCGACCCGTTCGCCGCGTCGCACCGTCCGCTGCAGACGCGCGGCGACCGTGGAGACCCGCTCGTCGAGCTGCGCCCAGGTGAGCGAACGGGCGACACCGTCCGGGTTGGACGCGTAGTCGAGGAACGTCAACGCCGGCAGTTCGGGGGTGCTCCGGGCCCAGTGGGCCAGATGCGTGGACAGCGGCGACATCCGATCGGGGGGCATCCGGACTCCCTCGAAAGCAAAGAGTCCGGCCACCGTATTACGCCATCGACCATTGACAACGCCGAACAAACGAAATTGAGCACCCGTACCGGGGAAATTGTCACCGGCGACACAATCGCGCTAAGCCGCAGGTCAGAGGGCTATTCGCGCGCCGCTAAATAGTTACCGACGGTATCGGAGAACCGATACAGCTTATCTTTACCTTATCGACGCGACGTAATTCAGCCGGCGTCGCGACGCGTGGTCTCGGTGTGTTCCACCCAGGTGCGCAACTCTTCGGCTCGTTTCGCCTCACCCAGCGCGGCGAGGTCACGCGCGAGCCGGCGCGCGGACTCGATCGCGCTGGGATGCGACTCGCCGAGCACCCGGCGGCGGCGCGCGAGGATCTCCTCGTCGAGCCGGCGCGCGAGACCGACGTCGCCGAGCCCCCACGCGTCGTCGGCGAGATCGGTGGCGGCCGACAGGCTGTCGGAGTGGTCCTCGCCGAGCGCCTCGCGGCGGCGGCGCAGCCGGTCGGCGTCGAGTTCCTGCGCGGCCTCGAACCGGCCGAGCGTCCGCAGGGTCTGCGCCAGGCAGCGCGCGGCGCGCAGGGTGTCCTCGTCGTCGGGGCCGAGCCGGTCGCGCCAGCGGCGGTGCAGCTGGTCGGCCAGGTCGCGGGCCGACCGGACGTCGCCGCGGGAGAGCAGCACCCGCGCCGCCGAGACCGCGCTCGCGCGCAGTCCGCTGTGGTCGGAGTGCGCCGGGTCGGCCGCGTAGAGGTGCGGGAGCAGCTGCGCCCAGGCGGGCCAGCGCCGCGGGTCGGTGGGGTCGCCCGGGTCGGCCGCGGCGAGCAGACCGTCGACGTGGGCGCGGACCGCTTCCCGGCGGTCGGCCCCGAGCTGGTCACGCAGGAGCGCGGCGACCAGCCGGTGCAGCGCCACCACGCCGTGCGCGCCGTTGAGCGGATCCTCGATCGCGATCCCGAACTGGCTGCGCCGTTCCACGTGGACCAGCCCGAGCCGCTGCAGCCGGTCGACGCTCCGTTCGAGCAGGCCGCTGCCGTCGGCGATGCCTTCGAGGGCGGCCAGCGGATGCGTGCGGAACCAGCGGTCCACCTCGTCGGACAGGTTCGGATCGGCGAGGCCGAGCAGGCCGACGGGGATCGGCCGCGGCGCGAGGAACGCGCAGACCCGTACCAGCGCCAGCGCGACCGGGTCGCGGTTGGCCAGCCAGCTCGTCACGGTCGAGATCGCGCCGGCCAGCGCGTGCGGATAGTTGACCGACCGCTGCTCGTCGAGCACGTGCGCGACGTGCTGGGCGAGCTCGGTGAGGTAGTCGCCGGGCCGGGTGTCGGTCTCCACCAGGTAGCCGGCCGCGAGCACGGCGGCCAGCGGCAGGTCACCGAGCACCGGAGCCAGCCGACCGGCCTCCATCCCGCTCAGCCCCGGGTCGTGGCTGCGCAGCAACTGGATCGACTCGGCCCGGCTGAACAGGTCGACTTCGAGCGTCGACGCGACCGGCGCCCACCCCGAGGTGCGCGAGGTGATGATCGTGTGACCGTCCCCGCCGGGCAGCCACGGCGCCAGCGCCTCCGCGGACTCCGCGTTGTCGAACACCACCAGCCACTTGGTGTTGCGACGCAGGTACGTGCGCGCCACGGTGGCCGCGGTGCCGGTGTCGGTCGCCGGGCCGACCAGGCCCAGACGGACCGCCAGCGCCGCGAACTGGTCGCCGACCAGCACCGGGCGGTCGGCCGGGATCCACCAGACCAGGTCGTAGTCGGCCCCGAACCGGTGCGCGTACTCCAGCGCGAGCCGGGTCTTGCCGACCCCGCCCATCCCGAACCGCCCCTCGACCGCGACGCGCCCGTCCGCGCTCAGCGCCGTACGAAGACCGATCAACGCGTCGTCGCGCCCGACGAACACACCGTCGCGCGCGGGGACGTTCCACACGTCGGGCCGGTACCCCGGCAGCCGGGGCGGGGCTGGCGCCGCCGAACGCCCGAGCACGGCCGCGACCACCCGGTCGGCGGCGGCCGCGGGCGGGGCGTCGTAGAGGGTCGGCCCGCTGACGCCCGACCACGGCTCCGGCAGCGCGACGGGCTCCACCCGCACCGGGACGACCTTGCCGAGCAGCGACAGATCGGCTTTCGTGTCGTCGACGTACTCGGAGGCCTCCAGCAGCGAGGCCGAGAACAGCAGCACGGCCCGCTCGACCGGCGCCTCGGCGTCGAGGAAGCAGCTGCGCAGGGCCTCGGTCAACGGCTGGCCGGTGTCCCATCGCCACCCGGCCAGCCGGACTTCGACGCTCCCGGGCGCTCCGGCGTCCGCGAGTCGGGCCGCGATCCACTCCGCCCACGGCCGATCCCGGCCGACGTGCGAGATCACGAATCGCCGACGCGCGTCGCTCACGCCCCTCACCTCGATCAGATGTCGCCCGAGGGCCACATTGAGTGCGACTCCGACGTCTGAATGTAACCGGCGAAGGCACGTTCCCATGGCAGGACGACGCATCACCCGGCAACACTCATCACGTGCGGAAGTGACGAGGGTCATTCCCCCGGACCGGCGCGATCAACCGCGCCGGCACAGTGGACGAACGGTCAGCCCTGCTTACGCAGGAGCGGGAGGATCCTCTCGCCGTACAGATCGAGGAAACGCGCCTGGTCGGGGCCGGGCGCGTGGAAGACGAGGTGGGTGAAGCCCAGGTCGATGTAGCGCTTGATCGCCGCGACGTGCTCCTCCGGCTCGTCCGAGACGATGAACCGCGACGCGGTGCGCTCGGTGGGCAGCGCGTCGGCCAGCCGCTGCATCTCGATCGGGTCCTCGACGTCGCTCTTCTCCTCCGGCTTCAGCGCCAGCGCGCCCCAGAACCGGGTGTCCTCCAGCGCCTTCGCGCGATCCGGGTCGAACGAGA
The DNA here is from genome assembly GCF_000585375.1 of Cryptosporangium arvum DSM 44712. Lineage (NCBI taxonomy): Bacteria > Bacillati > Actinomycetota > Actinomycetes > Cryptosporangiales > Cryptosporangiaceae > Cryptosporangium > Cryptosporangium arvum. The sequence continues at coordinate 1,226,148 of NZ_KK073874.1, read as the reverse complement.
CCTTCACCTCGATCATCAGATCCAGGTTCTTGACGTCACGGCCGGCCTTCTCCGCGCCCTCGTTCAGGGCCGGGAGCAGCTTGTCGGTGTAAAGCTCGGGCGCCTTGCCCGACGTCGTGATGTACCCGTCGCCGATCCGCCCGGCCATCCGCGTCGCCGCCGGGCCGGACCCGGCGACGTAGAGCGGCACCGGCGTCGACGGCTTGTCGTAGATCGTCGCCTTGTCGAGGCTCCAGAACTGGCCCTGGTAGTCGACCCGGTCTTCCGACCAGAGCAGCTTGATGATCTCGATGGCTTCCTTGAGCCGGGCGAACCGCTCCTTGTTGTCCGGCCACTCGACGCCGAGCGGCACCTCGTTCATCGACTCACCCGAGCCGACCCCGAGGATCACCCGCTCCGGGTAGAGCAGCCCGAGCGTCGCGAAGACCTGCGCGATCAGGCCCGGGTGGTAGCGGAACGTCGGGGTCAGCACGCTGGTGCCCATCTGCACCCGCTCGGTGCTCGCACCGAGCGCACCGAGCCAGGCGATCGCGTTGGGCGCGTGGCCCCCGTCGTGACGCCACGGCTGGAGGTGGTCGGAGACCCAGACCGAATCGAAGCCGACCTTCTCGGCGTGGACGGCGTAGTCGAGCAACTCACGCGGACCGAACTGCTCCGCCGACGCCTTGTACCCGAACTTCAGCACCAACCGCTCCTCTCGTCGGCGCCACCCCGGCCCCGGCGCCCTACGCCCATCATGCCCCGGCGGCTCCGGGTGGCGCAGAACGCAGGGCGCCGGCGTCGGCGCGCTCGATGCGATCGAGAACGACGTCGGCGATGGATTCGAGGGCGTCGACCTGCTCGTCGGTCAGACCGTCGAACATCAGGCTGCGTACGGTCTCCACGTGCCCGGGGGCAGCGGCCTCGATCGTCGCCCGGCCGTGCGGGGTGAGGACGACGAACGCGCCGCGAGCATCACTCGGACAATCTTCGCGAACTACTAAACCGCGCTTCTCCATGCGCGAAAAGTGATGAGACAGACGGCTCTTCTCCCACTGGAGCGACTTGGCCAGTTCCGTGACGCGGATCCGCCCCTCGGGCACGTCGGTGAGGTTCACCAGGACCTCGAAGTCGGCGAGCGAGAGGTCGGACTCGGATTGGAGCTGGCGTGCCAGCCGGGTCGTGAGCTCGGCGTGCATGCGCAAATACCGGCGCCAAGCCCGCTGTTCGTCGGCGTCGAGCCACCGGGGGTCGGTCATGCCGATCACTTTACCCGGGAATAGTTGACACATCATCCAAGTTCGGCCTAGCGTACTTGAAGCATCAACAAGTTCTCCCCGAGGAGCAATCCATGACCGCCCCTGCCTTCACCCTGACCGACCTGACCGGCGAGTACACGCTCGACCCGACGCACACCCGGATCGGCTTCGTCGCCCGGCACGCGATGGTCACCAAGGTCCGCGGCTCGTTCAACGAGTTCGAGGGCTCGGCCGTCGTCGACGGTGACAACCCGGAGAAGTCGTCGGCCAAGGTCACGATCAAGACCGCGAGCATCGACACCCGCAACGAGCAGCGCGACGGTCACCTGCGCACGAACGACTTCCTCGACCCGGAGACCTACCCGGAGATCACGTTCGTCACGACCGCCGTCCAGGCCGTCGACGCCGACAACTACGAGGTGACCGGCGACCTGACGATCAAGGGCGTGACGAAGTCCCTCACGATCCCGTTCGCGTTCGAGGGCGCCGCGAAGGACCCGTTCGGCAACGTCCGGATCGGCTTCGAGGGCTCGGTCACGATCAACCGTCAGGACTTCGGCATCACCTGGAACGCCGCGCTCGAGACCGGTGGCGTGCTCGTCAGCGACAAGATCACGCTGGAGTTCGAGGTCTCGGCGATCAAGAACGCCTGACCGGCACCGGGGAGGATGGACGCATGCACCAACAGGTCGACGTGCGTCCGTCCGCATCCCGGAACCGGGCCGGCAGTGCGTGGCTGGAGTCGAAACGATCGTTCTCGTTCGGCGCGCACTACGACCCCGGCAATACCCATCACGGCGTGCTCGTCGTCCACAACGAGGACGTCGTCCAGCCCGGCACCGGCTTCGACACCCATCCGCACCGCGACATGGAAATCGTGACGTGGGTGCTGGAGGGGTCGCTGGTGCACGAGGACTCCGCCGGCCACGCCGGCGTGATCTACCCCGGCCTGGCCCAGCGGATGAGCGCCGGTAGCGGCATCCGGCACTCGGAGAAGAACGATTCCGCGCGGCCCGTGCGCTTCGTGCAGGCCTGGGTGCTGCCCGACACCCCGGGGATCGAGCCCGGGTACGAACAGCGCGACATCGGCGACGAGCTGCAGCACGGCCGGCTGGTCCCGGTGGCGTCCGGTCGCCCTGGGCACTCCGCCGCGATCCGGATCGCACAGCGGGACGCCGCGCTGCACGTGGCCCGGCTGACGCCGGGCGAGTCCGTGCTCCTGCCCGACGCGCCGTTCGTGCACCTGTTCGTCGCCCGCGGCGGGGTGGAGCTCGAGAGCACCGGTTCGCTCACCAGCGGCGACGCCGCACGGGTCACCGGGGTCGGCGGCCAGCGTGTCACCGCGAGCGGCGCAACCGAGATACTCGTGTGGGAGATGCACGCGACGCCCGCCGCCTGAGGAGGCAGACATGACCGACCTGGCAGCCATCGAGAAGCAGCGCGAGTTGCTCCGTGACACGTACTTGCAGCCCGACGGCGTGCGCCCGGCCTCGTCGGCGCGGGGTCTGCACCACACCGCGCTGATCAGCAGCAGCGTCGAGCGGACGATCTGGTTCTACCAGGACCTGCTCGAGTTCCCGCTCACCGAGCTGATCGAGAACCGTGACTACCCCGGTTCTTCGCACTTCTTCTTCGACATCGGCAACGGCAACCTGCTGGCGTTCTTCGACTTCCCGGGGCTCGACGTCGGCCCGTACGCCGAGGTGCTGGGCGGCCTGCACCACGTGGCGATCTCGGTCGAGCCGGAGAAGTGGGAGTACCTGGTGCGCAAGCTGTCCGACTCGGGCGTCGAGCACACCGTCCACAGCGAGGTCTCGGTCTACTTCCGCGACCCCGACGGCGCCCGCGTCGAACTCATCGCCGACCCCCTGGGCGAGATGTACGGCCAGCAGGTCCTGTGACACAGCGATGCCCGGCAGCCAAGGCTGCCGGGCATCGCTGTTGTCATTTGGCAGTGACCTGGAGCCCGCTCAGACCTCGAGTTCGCGTTCGATGCGGGTGAGCTTGTGACGGGCCAGGGCCAGGTTGGCGCGGGTCTTGTCGAGCATCAGGTACATGAACAGGCCCTTGCCCGAGCGCGAGGTGACCGGACGGATCACGTGGTACTGGGTGACCAGCGTGACCAGGATGTCCTCGATCGGCTCCTCGAGACGCATGAGCTCGAGCGTGCGCATCTTCGCCCGGACGAAGTCGGTGGTGCCGGCGGCGATGATGTCGAGGTCCAGGTCGGACACCGAGGTGAGGGTGCCCAGCGGCATGCCGCTGTTGTAGTCGATGAGCGCGACGCCGATCGCACCCTCGATGTTCATGGCTTCCTTGAGCGAGGCTTCCAGGTTCATTACTTCTACTCCTGTTCGTACTGTTTCGTCGTGCTTGTCATTACTGTCGCCGGTCCGATCGGCGACCGGTTCGATTCGCGCCTCCTCCGGCGCGGCTCGCGCCGGCGCGGCGCGAGCCTCCGTCGGTGGCGCCTCCGCCGGTGGCGCCTTCGGCGGCGGTGCCTCCGGCGGCGGTGCCTTTGGCGGCGGTGCCTCCGGCGGGAACGGTGACGAGGCCGCGTACTCCTGGTCGACCGGCGCCCGGATGAAGACGGGGTACTCGGCGTCCGCGTCGTACCGCTCCTCGGCCGTGGCCGAGCCGCCCGACCCCGATCCCGACGGCGCCGACGCGCTGCCGTTCAGTACGCCGGCATCAGCCGTGAGCTGGGGGTGCTCGGCGTCCGACGCCGTGCGACGGCGATGCCGTCCACGGGCGCGCGCCCACCACCGGTTGCTGTTCAGTGCCAACCGCCCAGGGTCCCGCGCGCGGTGCCCTCCGCCGCGTCCACGAGCGCGCCGACCCGATCGGCCAGCGCCCTGGCCTCGAGGTGCAGACGGCCGAGGTTCGTGTCGGCGGTGGCCAGCACGGTCAGCACCGCGTAGGTGCCGGCGGCGTAGGTGACCACGTACCCGTGCGCACCACGCACCAGCGCTTCCTGGAACCGTCCGTGCCCGGCCTCCACCGCCACCCGCTCGGACAGCCCGAGCGTGGTCGCCGAGAGCGCGGCCATGCCCTCCGGCTGGACGCCGAACGTGTCGTGCGCGATCAGGAGACCGTCGGCCCGGGAGACGAGGCTGCCCGACACGAACCGGACCCGGTCACGTAGGGCCCGGATCTCGGTCATCACTTCGTGCTCGAGGTTGTCCACGCGTCTCCCTTCTCGGTCAGCGGGCGTCGGATCGAAGGTGTTCAGGAGAATTCCTGCAGCGCGTCACGGAATCGACGCAGCGAGGAGAGCGACGGCGCTTCGGCGTAGATCTCCGGCGGCGGCGACGGCCACCGCGGTCCGGGGCTCGCGACCAGGGCGGGTGCGGGGTCTCCGGGTTCCTGCGGCGCCCGGCCCTGCTGGCTCGGTCGCACGACCCGCGTCGGGACCCGTTTCGGCAGCGGCGGCAACGGCTGGATGCGCTCCCCCGCCACCGGCTCGGCCTCGATCGGGTCTCCCCGCCGGGGCAGCGGCGGCAACGGCGCTTTCGCCGTGGCCGCCCCGTTCGCGGATCCGCCGTTCGCGGGTCTGCCGTTCGTGCCGGTGCCGGTCACGCCGGTGCCGTTCGTGCCCGCGCCGTTCACTCGGCGGGGCAGGGGCGCGGAGCTCGGCGCACCTTCGGCATCCCCGACCGAAGGTGCGCTGGCCCCGGCCCGCGCCGGTGGTACGGGCTCGGCGGCACCCCGCCGGTCGCCGGGCCCGAACAACTCCGACAACGTGGAACTCGTCGACGCCGGCTTGGCCTTCACCGCCGAGCTGCCGACCGCCGGACGGTACGGCGTGACGGCCGGACGCGCCGCCGCGCCGGTGGCCGACGGTGACAACGCGAGCCCGATCGCCGCGAGCCTGCGCACCTCCAGGAGCGTGGCGAACCCGCCCCGGCCGAGCATCCGCGCGAGTTCCAGCGGCGTGCGTCGCCCGTCGGCGCTCAGCAGCAGCTCCCAGCGCAGGCCGTCGACGACGATCTGCTCCTTGGGCAGCCGCGCGACGAGCGTGAGCGCCGCGGAGTCGAACTCCGACGAGGGAAAGACCCTGGTCAGCTGGTCCTGCCTGCGCGTCACCTCACGCACGAGCCGCTCGACGTCGACGCGGAGCGCGCCGCCGAACCAGGACCGCTCGCCCTCGACGAACTTCACCGACGTCGGTTCGAGCGTGAGCGCGAAGTACGCGGCGTCGAACAACGCTCCGTTGACGCAGAGCTCCAGTTCGCCCTGGCTCAGGTAACCCTGCTCGACGAGCAGCGCGCCGACCCTCCCGGTCGGCCCACCGACCGTGAGCACGGATTCCCAGACGTCCTTCGAGAGCCGGCCGGACGCGGTGAGCAGCGTTCCGATACCGGGCGCGGAACCGGCGTCGACGTGGGTGACGGCCCCGTCCTGGAGATAGAGCACCGCACCGGAGAACGCCTCGACGTGCAGCGCCCCGGTCGCACCGAGCGTCGCGAGCTCACGGAGGGTGGCAGCCACCGCACTCATTGCAGTACCAGCTCGTCTGCGAGGCGACGGAGCTCCAGACGCGCCATCGCGAGGTTGCTCTGGCTGCGGTCGAGCCAGAGGTGGAGGAAGAACCGGCCGTCGAACTGCGTGTGGAGGAACCGCAGGAGGTCGTAGCGCCCCTGTGCGGTGAGCACGATGTCCTCCCAACGGTCCTCGTCGTCAGGCGCACCGCCGGGCCGCTCCGGGCCGACGAACGCCGAGTTGTCCCGTGCGGCCCGCACCACCTCGGTGGCGCCGGCCGCGGCCGCGTCGGGGCCGCCGTAGGGCCAGTCGCCCACCGTGCCGACGACGAGGCCGCTGGTGAAGTCGACGATGTTCGCCCCGCGTGCGCCGGAGATCGCCATCGCGCGCTGCAGGCTCTCGTCGATTCCCGGCATGCCTTCGGACCTCCATCACGGTGACACCATTCGCCGCGCGGTGGTAAACGGCTATTTCCGCAAGGGCGAGACGCCGTCGCCGCCTACGGCACATCCTGCACCCTAGCGCGCACTTAACGCTGCTTCCACTGGCCTTAACAAAGATCCGGGATTTGCACCCGATCTACTCCCACATGTCACAAAGCGTTGTCGAACGATTACCGACAGCCCAATCGGAGGTGGGCATTCCGGCACCCCTCGGCGCATAAGAATGCCGTGCCGATCCGGCCCCGTCGCTGCTCATCGGCCGTCCAGCCGGACCCGTGCCCCCGAACGGCAGTCATCGGGAGCCGCCTATAACCGTCCATTGAGTACGATGCGGAAGAGATTTCGATCGCACCGGAAAGGCCAATCTCCCGCAGATAACGGGGAGACGGAAAAGCCGAACGCGTCACTCTCCGAAAGGGGTACAGTCGACGCTATTCAGCTGAGTGAAAAGCAGCCGAATTCCGGGAACTCCTGCGCGGAAGAGGTTGCCGGTGGGGGCCAGCCCTCCCTCGGTGGGCGGGCCGCCCCCACGACAGATGTCCGTTCCGTAGGCAAGGATGGCGAACGTGACCGCCTACGTCGCCCTTCTCCGGGGCATCAACGTCAGCCGCAACCAGCGGATCGCGATGGCCGATCTCCGCGCTCTGCTGACCGATCTGGGCCTCGACGACGTCACCACGTACCTGCAGAGCGGTAACGCACTGTTCCGAAGCGACCGCGCCGATCCGGACACGATCGCCGACGAGATCGAAGCGGCGATCACCCGCGAACTGGGGCTGACCGTCCGCGTGCTGGTGCGCGACGAGGATGACTTCCGGCGCGTCCTGAACGCCAACCCCCTCGCCGAGGTGGCGACCGACCCGTCGAGACTCCTCGTCACGTTCCTCTCGGCACCGACCGCCGAGGCGCGGCTGGACGCCGTCGACCCGGCCACCCATGCACCCGAGGTGATGGCGATCGGGCCGCGCGAGGTCTACGTCTGGTACCCGGACGGCGTCCGTAAAGCGAAGCTGAGCCCGCCGTTCTTCGAGAAGCGCTACCCGGAGGACGCCAACGCCGCGGGTACCGCACGCAACTGGAACACGCTGAGCAAGCTGCTCACGATGCTGGACTGAGCAGGCGCAGCCCGTTGTCGTGCAGTACCGCCCGGAGCCAGTCGTCGCCGAGGTCGAGGCGGATCAGGCTCTCCACCTGGTGGGCATAGGGGTACGGGATGTTCGGGAAGTCCGAGCCGAGCACGACCCGGTGCGCCAGGTCACGCAGCCGGGGGCGCAGCGCGGCCGGGAACGGCGCGATCCGCTCGACGAAGTCCGTGAACGTCATCGTGGTGTCGAGGTGGACGTTCGGGTAGGCCTCGGCCAGCGCGAGGAACTCGGCGTACTCCGGCTGTCCGAGGTGAGCGACGACGAGCGTCAGCGACGGGTGGCGGGCCAGCACCTCACCGATCGGGCCCGGGCCGGTGAACCGGCCGGGCATCGGCCCGCTGCCGCAGTGGCACACCACCGGCACGCCGGCGTCGGCGAGCCGGCCCCAGACCTCGTCGAGCAGCGGATCACGCGGGTCGTACGCGCCGACCTGCACGTGCGCCTTGAACGCGCGGACTCCGCTCTCGAGCGCGACGCGCACGTACTCGGCCGCGCCCGGTTCGGGGAAGAAGGTGCCAGTCGGAACGCAGTTCGGCGCGTCTTTCGCGAAGGAAAGACCCCACTCGTTGAGCCAGGCCGCCATCGCCGGCTTGTGGGGGTAGAGCAGCGCGGTGTGCCGGATCACCCCGAGTTCGCCGAGCCGCTCCAGGCGTTCGGTCTCGTCCAGCCGGTACTCGATCGGCCACTCGAGCACGTCGAGCGCGTCGAAGTAGGCCCACACCTTGGCGAGCACGCGCTCGGGCATGAAGTGGACGTGGACGTCGGCGAACCCGGGAATTCCGAGCTCCCGGCAGAGCGCCGGGAGCTCGGTGTCGATCAGTGCCACCAGGGCATCAAACCGCGTCGCGCAGGACCACGTCCTCGTATCCGGCCGCGCGCCAGGCCAAAATCGCCGCGCCGAGCCGTCCCGCGTCGCCGCCGAGCGGGCTGTTGGCGACCGGAGGCGCCTGCCGCCAGGCCAGTGCGCCCTGCAGCTCGGACCGCACCGGGCGCAGCAGCGTGTCACCGGCACCGGTGAGCCCACCGGCCAGCACGATCAGCGCCGGATCGAGCAGCAGCGTCGCGGTGGCCAGCGCCAGCCCGAGCGCCTCGGTCGCCTCGCGCCAGACGCGCGCCGCCACGACGTCGGAATCCAGCGAGGAAGCGACGTCGGCGGCGGTCGCTCCGGCGCGGGTACCGCCGGCCGCCGCGTACCGGCGGGCGATCCCCGACGCGGACGCGTAGACCTCCAGGCAGCCCCGCTGGCCGCAAGCGCAGTGCTCGCCGTCCGGGTAGACCGGCAGGTGCCCGAGTTCGCCGGCGCTGCCGTCGGCGCCGGCCAGCGGCCGGCCGTCGACGATCAACCCGGCCGCGACGCCGGTACCGAGCACGACGACCATCAGGTCCCTGGCGTCGCGCCCGAGCCCGATCTCGCTCTCGGCCACCGCGGCGGCGCGGCAGTCCTGCTCCAGCACCACGGGGACGCCGACCTCCTCGGCGACGAGCGCGGCCAGCGGCGTGTCCCGGAACCCCAGGTTGACCGCGTGGCGCGCGACGCCGGCCGCGGTGTCGACGATGCCGGGCACCGAGAGCCCGACGCCGACCGTGCCGGCGTCGGCCAGCTCCCGGGCGACGGCACGCACCCGGGCCACCACCTCGGACTCCCCGGACGACGCGCCGGTGTCCCGGTCGAGCCGCTTGAGCTCCTGCCCGTCCGCGCCGACGAGGGCGCCCTTGATCGTCGTCCCTCCGATGTCGAGGGTGACGACGGTTGGCACCGTCATTTGACCGATCCGGCGGTCAAGCCGCCCACCAGGTGCTTCTCGATGACCGCGAACAACACGACCACCGGCACGATCGCGACGATCGACGCGGCGAACAGCTGGTCCCAGTTCTGGTCGTAGCCGGTGACGTACGAGCTGATGCCGACGGTCAGCGGCTTCTTGTCGTCGTCCTGCATCAGCGTCAGCGCGACGACGTACTCGTTCCACACCGCGATGAACGTGAAGATCGTCGCGGTGACCACGCCCGGCAGCGTCAGCGGCAGCATGACCCGCAGCATCGTGCCGAGCCGCCCGTTGCCGTCGAGCTCGGCGGCCTCCTCGAGTTCACGCGGCAGCGCGGCGAAGAACCCGTGCAGGATCCAGACCGCGAACGCCAGGTTGAACGCCGAGTTCGTGAGGATGAGCGCGCCGTAGGTGTTGACCATCGACAGCTCGAAGAACTCGCGGTAGATGCCGACGACCAGCGACGTGGGCGCGAACATCTGGGTGACGAGCACCAGGAACAGGAACGCGGTCTTCCCGGGGAACTTGAACCGGGCGCTGAAGTACGCCGCCGGGATCGCGACCAGGATGACGATCACCGTCGAGGCCAGCGACACCAGCAGCGACGTCTTCAGCCAGTTCTGGAAGCGGGAGTCGCCGAGGATCTCGCCGTAGGCGTCCAGCTGCCAGTGCTGGGGCAGGAACGTCGGCGGCGACGCCAGCGCCTCCGAACCGGGACGCAGCGAGTCCAGCAGCATCACGATGTAGGGGGCCAGGAAGACCACCGCCACCAGCAGCCCGACGATCGGCAGTGCGACCGGGCGGATCTGGCGCCAACTCATGACTCCTCCTCTCGCCACTTCACCAGCCGCAGGTAGAGGACCACCGCGACCAGGATCAGGAGGACGTTGAACACACCGGCCGCGGCCGAGGCGCCCACGTCACGGTCGGCGCTCTTGAACGCGAGCTTGTACATGAAGGTGATCGTCGTGTCGTGCGTGTAGCCCGGGTTCCGGTCGTTGAGCGTCCAGACGATCGGGAACGAGTTGAACACGTAGATCATGTTGAGCACGGCGCTCACCAGCAGCGCGGGCCGCAGCAGCGGGAACGTCACCTGGCGATAGGCCTGCCAGGCGCTCGCACCGTCGATGCGCGCGGCCTCGTGCACGTCGTCCGGAATCGAGTTCAAGCCGGCGAGCAGCACGTACGCGGTGAACGGGATCGAGACCAGGACACCGACGAGGATCATCGACGGCATCGTCCAGGTGTCGTCGCCGAGCCAGTCGATCGGCTCGGAGATGACGTGGAGCTTGAGCAGGAAGACGTTCAGGATGCCGTGGTAGTAGTCGAAGATCAGCGTGAACAGGCGCGCGGTGATCACCAGCGACGCCGCCCACGGAACCAGCACGGCCCACCGCACGAGGCGTCGGCCGAAGAACTCCTTCGACAGGAACTGGGCCAGGCCGAGGCTCAGCACGATCGTGATCAGCACGACCGCGGCGACCCAGATGGCCGTGTTCAGCAGGACCGTGCCCAACGCGGGGTGGCTCAGCACGTGCGAGTAGTTGTCGATACCCGCCGGGCCGCGCCGCAGACCGGTGATCGAGTACTCGCCGGTGGAGGCCCGGACGAGCTCGATCGCGGGGTAGATCACGACACCGAAGATCAGGGCCAGCGCCGGGCCGAGCCAGATCAGCGCGACCCACCACGGCGCGCGGCCACGCGTCGTCCGACGAATCTTCTTGGCCGGCGCGCCCGCACCCGGCGCACCGCCCCCTTTTCTGGAGGCGGGCGCCGGGCTGTCGGTGACGGCGCCGGGCTTCGAGTCAGCCCGGGAGGACATCAGCCGCCGTTTTCCGCGGTCTTCTGCAGGTCGTCGAGCACGGCCTTCGGGTCACCCGACGGGGACACCGCGGTGCCGAGGTTCTGCTGGACGGCGAGCTTGATCTTGTCCCAGGCCGGGTCGTCGGTCGGGGTCAAGTGGATGTTCGGCAGCGTGTCCAGGTAGACCTTGAGCGACGCCTCGCTCGAGAACTCCTCCAGGCCGGACTTGGTGACCGGAAGGAAGCCCTCGGACTTGATCCAGGTGTTGACCTGGTCCTTGGCGTAGTAGAGCTCGTAGAACTTCTTCACCGCGTCCTGGTTGCCGCTCTTCTTGAACGACATCAGGTAGTCGGTGACACCGTAGGTCTGCGGCGCGCTGCCGTCCTTCGTCGGCATCGGAGCGATGCCGTACTTGACGTTCTTGTACTTCGAGTCGAGGTCGCCCTGGAGCGGACCGAAGCCGACGATCATGCCGGCCTTACCCGAGGTGAACAGCGGGAAAGCGCCGTCGGTCCGGTTGGTCTTCCCAGGGTTGTTCTGGGTGACCTTGTCCTTGACCGAGAGGTCCTTCAGGAACTGCAGGGTTTCGACGTTCTTGGCGGAGTTGATCGTCCACTTGCCGTCGGACTTCCAGTCGCCGCCGTTGTTGAAGAGCCAGATCGAGTACTCGGCCTGGGCCTCTTCCGGGCCGAGCGGCTGCGCGTAGCCGATGTTGCCGCCGCCGAGCGCCTGGACCTTCTTGGCGTCGGTGACGAACTCGGCCCACGTCTTCGGCGGAGCGGCGATGCCGGCCTTGGCGAACAGGTCCTTGTTGTAGAACAGGGCCCGCGCCGACGACAGGTCGGGCATTCCGTAGAACTTGCCGTTGTACGTGCCGCTCTTGACGAACGCGTCGATCATGTCCGACTTGACGCTGTCGGTCAGCACCTCGTCGGAGTTGTAGAGCAGGTTGTCCTTGGCGTAGCTGGCGTACGCGTTGAGGTTCAGGATGTCCGGCGGGTTGCCGTTCTGAACCATCGTGCTGGCCTGCTGGTCGATGTCGTTCCAGCTGATGATCTGCAGGTTCAGCTTGACGCCGGTCTTGTCCTCGTACGTCTTCTTGAACGCGTTCCAGAAGGTGGCCGTGTGGTCCTTGCTGTATTCGGCGATGACGACCTTGATCTCCTTGGCGCTGTCACCGCCACCGGAGTTGTCGGCGTCGCTGGCACCGGTGCCGCCGCTGCACGCGGCCAGCCCCAAGGCCAGCGCGGTCGCACCGGCCAGACGCGCGATCCAGCGCGTCCTGCCTGTTGCACCCATGCGTGTTCCTTCCGTCGAACGAGGAGGGGGTTATTAACGAATGGATCGTTAGTATCGTGCGGGTGTGACGTGCGTCAATCGGTCTCCTGGTACGTGACCGACTCGTTATGGGAGTCGCTGCTCCGCGTGATCGAGGGCGCGGCGGACCGCACCGAGGGCGACCGCGTCGCTGCCGAGGTCGGAGAGCACCAGGCGCGGCGACGTCAGGATCCGCGGGCGCAGGTGCCGGTCGATGGCCGCGAGCAGGGTCTCCCCCGCCCGCGACAGACCACCGCCGATGATCACTTCTCGCGGGTCGAGGATGAGCAGCAGAGCCGCCAGACCACGGGCGAAACGGGCCGCGATACGGTCCACCACCTCGAGCGCGGCCGGGTCGCCGTCGGTGGCCGCAGCGAACACCGCCGCGACGTCCTCGGCGTCGGCGAGTTCGGCGATGGTCTGAGACCCCACCGCGTGCTCGAAGGCACCCTTCTCGCTCACCGCGTTCGCCGCCCGCGCACCCAGCAGCGGCTCCGGATCCGGGCCGTCCGGCGTCGAGAACACGTCGACGAACCCGATCTCTCCGGCCGCCCCGTTGGCCCCGCGGTACGGCTTGCCGTCGATGATGATGCCCGCGCCGATCCGGACCCCCCAGTGCACGAACACCAGGCTGTCGCTACCGACCGCCGCACCGCACCAGCGTTCGCCGAGCACCGCGAGGTTGATGTCGTTCTCGATCAGCACCGGACTCGGCGTGATCGTGCGCAGCTCGTCGAGCACCGGCAGGTGGGCCAGGCCCGGGATGCCCGGCGCGAGCAGCACCTCGCCGCTGCTCTCCTCGACGATGCCCGGCGTCCCGACCACGATCGCCCACACGTCGTCGCCGGTCAGGTCGGCCTTCGCCAGCGCCTCGGCGATCGTGTCGCGCACCGACTGCAGCAGCCGCTCACCGGTCGCCATCTGCCGCGACGCCACGACCTTGCCGGAGAGATCGGCCACCATCGCGACGACCTTGTGCGACCCGACGTCGACACCGACGACGTAGCCGGCCTCGGCGCGGAAGCGGATCCACTGCGCCGGGCGCCCCATCGAGACCTGCGCGGTCTCGTCGACGTCGGCGACCAGCCCGGCGTCACGCAGCTCGGCGACCGCCCTGGTCACCGCCGGGCGCGAGAGGCCGGTCGCCTGCATGAGGTCGGCCACCCGGGCCGGGGAGCGTTCCCGGATCGCCCGCAGCACGGCGCGCGAATTGATCTGCCGCAACACGTGCGGTCCCCGGGCGGACTCGTGCGGCTGCACCGTGTGCCTCTTCTCTCGTGCGGCGGAAACTAGACCGTAACCCGCCGGCACCGGGCGCCGTCACCGGAGACCGGGAAGCACCGCGTGGACCCCGAAGGCAGACGAACGCCGACCGCCCACCGGGCCGCAGAGCGCGCGCGAGGTTCGCGAACGCCGCGACCGGATCGGCGAAGAACACGATCCCGAGGACGTCCGTCTCGGGTCGACGCGAGGGCCGGTCCGGGGACCGGCCCTCGCTCAGAATTCGGTCAGGGCACCATCCAGGACAGCACCGCGGTGGACTGCAGCCAGCTGAGCAGGCAGATCCCGGCCAGGAACACCGCGCTCCACCCGACCACCCTCCGGAAGATGTCGCCCTCGCGGTTGTCCAGGCCCACCGCGGCCGCGGCGATCGCGAGGTTCTGCGGCGAGATCATCTTGCCGAGCACGCCTCCGGAGCTGTTCGACGCGGCCATCAACGTCGCCGACAGGTCGGCCTGGCTCGCGGCGGTGACCTGCAGCGCGCCGAACAGCGAGTTGGAGGACGTGTCGGAGCCGGTCACCGCGACGCCGAGCCAGCCGAGGATCGGCGAGATCAGCGCGAACAGCCCGCCGGCACCGGCCATCCACGTACCGAGAGTGACGGTCTGCCCGGACGCGTTCATCACGAACGCCAGGCCCAGCACCGCCATCACGGTCAGGATCGCCCACTTCAACTGGTTCAGGGTGGCGCCGTACGCGCGCAGCGCGCGCCCTACCGATACGCGGAGCACGATCATCGTGATCAGGCCCGCGACCAGCATCTGCGTGCCCGGAGTCGTGAACCAGTTGAACTTGAACGCGACCGAGGACAGCTCCTTCCCGGACGTGTTGGTCAGGTGCAGACCCGGCCAGTCGACGACCGTCGTCGCCCGTTCCAGGAATTCCTTGACCGGCCCGATCTGGCAGATCACGAAGACACCGATGATGATCGCGTACGGAGCGTAAGCACGCATGACCTCGGCGCGGGAGTCCGGCTCCGCCGGTTCCCGTTCCTCGGTGACGGGCTCGGCCGGCCCCTCGGCGCTGAACGCGTGCGCGGTGACCGGTGTGACGAGCGGACGACGGAGCCGCACCGCCGCCACGATCGCCGCCACCGACAACAGCGACGCGACGACGTCGGCCAGCGGCACCGAGATGAAGTTCGACGTCACGTACTGCGCGAACCCGAACACCAGACCGCACACCAGCGCGTACAGCCAGGTCTCGCGCAGCCCGCGGGCACCGTCCACGATGAACACCAGCACCAGCGGGACGAACACCGCGAGGATCGGCGTCTGCCGCCCCACCATGGCGCCGAGCGTGTCGCTATCGATGCCGGTGACCGTGCCGAGCGTCAGGATCGGCGTCGCCATCGCGCCGAACGCCACCGGCGCGGTGTTCGCGGTCAGCGCCAGAACCGCCGACTTGATCGGCGAGAACCCGAGGGCCATCAGCATCACCGACGTCACCGCGACCGGCGTCCCGAAGCCGGCCAGCGCCTCGATCAGCGCGCCGAACGAGAACGCGATGATGATCGCCTGGATCCGCCGGTCGTCGCTCACCGACGTGAAGCTGCGCCGGAGCACGTCGAAGTGTCCGGTCGCGACGGTCATGTTGTAGACCCAGATCGCGTTGATGACGATCCAGAGAATCGGGAAGAAGCCGAACGCCGCCCCCTCCGAGGTGGCCAGCAACGCCTGCCCGACCGGCATCCCGTACACCGCGATCGCGACGACGAGCGCCACGGCCAGCGCGATCAGCGATGCGACCCAGGCACGCAGCCGGAACACTCCGAGCAGGACGAACAGGACGAGTAGCGGGATCGCCGCGATCAGCGAACTCCACGCCAGCGAATGGGCGACGGGATCCAGCACCTGTTGGTACACGGGGCCACCTCTCCGAGGAGCA
Source organism: Cryptosporangium arvum DSM 44712 (assembly GCF_000585375.1). NCBI lineage: Bacteria > Bacillati > Actinomycetota > Actinomycetes > Cryptosporangiales > Cryptosporangiaceae > Cryptosporangium > Cryptosporangium arvum. The sequence continues at coordinate 1,210,786 of NZ_KK073874.1, read as the reverse complement.
GCAGTGCCCGTCCGATGATGGCCTTAACTATTGCGAAACGCGATCAATCCTCATCACTCAGTGAGAATCGGGACTAGTCCACGTACCCAGGGCGACCGCGGTGGCGCGCTCCACCGCCGCCTGCACCACGGCCGGCTCGGGCAGGTCGTCCAGATCCTCGAGCAGCACCTGCAACGCGGCCGTCACCGCGCCGGTGAACGCCCCCACCATCGCGGCCGCCGTCACCTCGTCCAGCTCGCCGGGGAACGCCGTCGCGAGGCTCCGGGCGATCTCACGCGTCACTTCGGACTGGATCTGCAGGCCACGCCCGCGCACCGCGGGCACCGTCCGGACCAGGAACAGCCGCAGCGCCGCGTACCGACTGCTCAGGTCGTCGCTGTCCTCCCCGACGATCCGCAACGCCGTGAGCAGCACCTCCACCGGACCGTCGGCCGGCTTGCGGCCGTCGATCGCCTCCTTCGCGGCGCGTAGCCGGGCCTCGGTCTCGGGGAAGAGCAGGTCCTCTTTGGTCGGGAAGTAGCTGAAGAACGTGCGCGTGCCGATCTCGGCCGCCGCCGCGATGTCGGCGATCGTCGTCCGCTCGTAGCCGTGCCGCTCGAACAGATCGGCGGCGGCCTCCACCAGCGCCTGACGCGTCCGGGCCCGTTTGCGATCGCGCAGTGACATGCCCGGACCATACGGCACTCGACGCAAGTCGGCACTCATTGCAAATTTGCACTGAGTGCGGTTATGGTTCCGGCATGACTTCGGTACTGATCTCCGGCGCCGGCGTGGCCGGCCCGACACTCGCGTACTGGCTGGCCCGCTCCGGCTTCCGCCCCACGGTCGTTGAGGTCGCGGCCGGGTTACGGTCCAGCGGAAACCCGGTCGACGTACGCGGCCCGGCGCTGCCCGTCGCCCGAGCGATGGGCCTGATGGAAGAGCTGCGCGAGCACGCCACGCTCGCCACCGGGATGCGTGTCGTGGGCACGGACATCCGCCTGCCGATGGCGCGCGGCGACGAGATCGAGCTCGCCCGCACCGACCTCGCGGCCGTGCTGTACCGCGCGTCCCGCGACGACGCCGAGTTCGTGTTCGACGACACGATCACCGCGCTGCACGAGGACCGCACCGGGGTCGACGTCTCGTTCGCCCGCGGTACGCCCCGCCGGTTCGACTACGTGATCGGCGCCGACGGACTGCACTCGACCGTCCGCCGGCTGGCCTTCGGGCCGGAGGAGCGGTTCGTGCACCACGCGGGGCTCTACATCGCGACCGTGACGCTCGGTGGCGCCCCGGCCGACCCGCACGACGTGATGATCTACAACCGGCCGCGCCGCCTCGTCGCCCTGCACCCGGCCCGCGGCGAGGCCGGCGCCGCGTTCATCTTCCGCGGCCCGGCGCTACCCGCGTCCGAATACCGCGACCCCGAGCGTCAGAAGACGATCGTCACGACGATGTACCGCGACGACGGGTGGCGGGTTCCGGAGCTGCTCGATGCCGTCCGGAACACCACCGACCTCTACTTCGACGCGGTGAGCGCGGTCCGGTTGCCACGCTGGTCGACGCCCCGGGTCGCGCTCGTCGGCGACGCCGCGTCCTGCGTCTCCCTGCTCGGCGACGGCTCGAGCCTGGCCATGGCCGGCGCCCACACGCTGGCGTCCGCCCTCGCGAACGGCGGCGGGTTCGCCGCCTACGAGGCCGAACACCGCAAACTCACGACCCCCAAGCAACGACGCATCGCCCTGGCCGCGGGCCTGCTGGTGCCGAAGACGTCCCTCGGCATCGCCGTCCGCAACACCATCGGCCGCCTCGGCACCCTCACCCGCCGCAGCTAACGGACCACCGCATATTCGATCGGAGGCACGCCGCCGGTCGGTTTCAGCACCGCCTCGGAGATCAAGAAGTCGACCGTGCCTTGCGCTTGGTCGCGGGTGATGCCACACGTCGTGCCGTCCTCCGCCAGGAACCGACAGGCGGCATTGGGATTTCGGCACGCCTTCCCGTACAGGAAGAGCGTCACGGCATCCACCGTGGAGCGAGGCCTCGTCCGCACGATGGCATCCACCACCGACACCTCACCGTTTGCGGCCTTCAGCCGTCGGAATCGCCGGACGATCAGGAGCAGGCCGGCAATCGCACCGGTGAGCTCGTCGGGGCCCGGAGGATCCTGCGTCAGGAGAACCAGCGCGACCGTCACCGCGCTCAGTTCATCAGCCGACAGACCGGTCGTACGGATGGTCAGCGGCGTCCGCGGGACCTTGAACGGCAACGCGAGACCTGACGAGTCGTGCTGGAGAGGAACTTCCTCCACTCGACCTTGCTCGCGCAGATAACCGATGAGCAGCGCATAGGCGGCACCTCGCGCAACCGATCCATGGAGATGCGGCGCAACGGCGCCGAGACCCAAGGGCTCCAGGTACCGATCACGCGTAATGACTACGGTCGACACACTCTGTCCTCACCGCTCGGCCTGATAGGGGTAGGCGACCACTGATATGTCTTCGTATTCACGGCGCCACGCGTGGACCGAGGCGACCCCCGCGGCCAGCGGTGACGCCCACTCGTCGTCCTCGCCGGCCGCCGTGAGTTTCACCGGGACTATCGGAAAGCGGCGGTCGGCCCGACCGTCGGCCGCCAGCGGCGGATAGACACGACGCGCGGGACTGATCTCCGTACCTTCGATCGCCGCCGTGCCGTCCGAACGCTTGCGGACCGCGCCCATCGTGGACCCGTCGAGCCGGTCTTGCAGCAGCGACTCGAGGCGTTGCATCCCCGTGACGACCGAGTCCCGGACCTGCTCCGAGTGGGCGCTCTCCCGCCCGGCGAGCGCGGCCACCATCGTCGCGTACAGATCGTCGAGCCCTTGTGCGTTGAGGTCGGACCACACCGACTTCTCCCCGGCGGACTCACCACGCACTCGCTCGAGACTCTGCCACCCCGGTTGACCGTCGTCGGCGGCCAACAACGGCTGCAGGAACCGCCACGCGAGCTCGTACGCGGTCGGCGACCGATTCTCTTCCCAGACGAGTGACGCGAACTCCTCGTTCACCCAACGGGGAACGAGGAGGTACGACGCAAAGTAGCTCGCATCGGCCTCGATGTCCGGCGGATTCGGGAAGGCTTCGGAATATGCCTCGGTGTACGCCGACTCGAACCGGGCGTCACTCCAACTCGCCTGCTCGATCAACTGGCGAAGGTACAAGATCGGGAAGTGCAAGACGTAATGCGCCAGCTCGTGCGCAAGAACCGCGTGCTTGTGAGCGGTCGTCAGCGCGGACTGAATCAGGACCCGAACTCCACAGCCGTCGTCGTCGATCCAGCCGGCCTGGGTCAGACCGTAGGCGAAAGAATCGATCCCGGCGTTCTTGACTTCGACGACACCGATACCGCAGTGCTCGGTCACGAACCTCCGCAATCCGGCGTAGGACGACGGCGCCGTCAAATGCCCGACGTAAGCCACGATCTCGCGGCGAAGCTGGTCCCAGCTCTCGAAAGAGTGGACTTCCGAAGCGCGGAACGTCGCCGGAGCGGGCGGTGTTCGCACGTTCGAGCGGGTCGGACGAGAGCGGATTTCACAGCTCCGCTCTTCGACGTCCGGTCCGAATTCGCCGGTGGCCTCGTCGAGCCCGAGCTTGTAGGCGATGATCCGACCGCGGTCCCATCGCAGGATGGGCTCGGCGTCCATGTCCGAGACCAGGTAACGGTGGATGGCGCGGATGTTCCACCCGGCTCGTCGTAGCGCCCGCTGATAGTAGATGTGGAGATCGGCGTCGAATCGCTCGGGCAGGCCGATACAGGCGAATTTTTCCCCATGATTTTCGACTTCGCCGTACCAGACAGCGTAGTCGCGGTCCACGAACCGCTTGCTCCTCCCGCGGAGCTCACGCATCGTGCCGATCAGGGTGTTCGACACCGCCGCTTTCTGGTTCTCCCCGATCGCGTCCAGCACGATTGTCGACACGTATTCGACCTGGGTGATCAGATCAACCGACTTCTCACCCGGATCCCGGGTCGGCCGAAGCTCGATCTTCCTCGCCACCGGACGATCGTAGGGCTCGACCATCCACTCCGTACCGCCGGTCAGGCGTTGAGGCGGCGGTAGACCGGGGCCAGTTGTTTGTGGAGGGTGCGGTACGAGGCGAACAGGTCGTCGTAGAGGGCGCGCTTGGTGTCGTCGGGAGCGAAGCAGTGGTCGTTCTTGGCCAAGCCACTGATCTCGGGGAACGTGACCAGCCCGGCGCCGACCGCGCCGATCCAGCCCGCGCCGCGGGCGTTGACCGCGACCGGGCGCGCGTCGCGGCGGATCTCGACGCCGAGCACGTCGGCGAAGATCTGGCACCAGGCGTCCGAGCGGGCCCCTCCCCCGGTGATCACCAGCGACGACACCGGAGCGCCGAGGAAACGGTTCACCGCGGCACTCAGCCAGCGGGTGTTGAACGCGACCCCCTCGAAGACCGCACGCAGCAGGTCCGAACGGTTCGTGTCGAGCGAGATGTTGAAGAAACCAGCCCGGAGTTTCGGGTCATCGACCGGCGCGCGTTCGCCGTAGAGCCACGGCGTGTAGACGACGCCGTTCGCGCCCGCGGGCACGGTCGGCAGGATGCGGTCGAACGCGTCGAAGATCGAACCCTCGTCGCGGCTGACGTGCCCGGCCCCGACCAGCGGGTCGTCATACTCGACGATCTTGTCGCGCAGCCAGGTGAGGTTCGCCCCGGCGGTGGCCTGCAACGCGGTCATCAGATACCGGTCGGGCACCGCGCACGGCACCGACGCGATCTGCGCGAACACGTCGGTCTTCTTGCGACGGACGTGCGCGGCGATCCACGACGACGTTCCGATGTAGAGATGCGGCTGGTTGTCGGCGACCGTGCCCGCCCCGACCGCGGCGGCCGTGTTGTCGATCGCACCCGCCACGACCTGCGTGGCGAGCGGCAGCCCCAGGTGGGCAGCGGCTTCGCGGCTGATTTCGCCGATCACCTCGGTGCAGGCGACGATCGGCGGGAACTTGTCCCGGTCGATACCGGACGCGGCGACCAGCCCGGCGTCGTAGTGGATGTCGTCGGGCTTCCGGTTGTCGGTGACCCAGGACGTGAGGATCGAGTCGACGGTCGCGACCGTGCGTCCGGTCAGCTTGAGGTTGATCCAGTCCAGGACGTTGAGGAACGACGCCGTGCGCTCGTAGACCTCGGGCAACTCGTCGCGGACGTAGAGCATGTGCGCGGCGGGATCCTTGCCGGTCGTCGACGGCATGCCTCCGGTGAGCCGCAGCCAGCGCGGGATCCGGCGCACCGCGACGCCGTCCTTAGCCGGGAAGCCCTTGAAGTGCTCCTTGAGATTCCGCGCACCGCGCATGTCGAGCCAGGTGATGCACCGGGTCAGCGCCTCGCCGGCCGCGTCGACCGGGATCGTGCCCTCGCCCTGGGTGGAGGAGCAGATCGTCGTGATCGCGCGGAGGTGGTCCGGGTGGGCGCGGCCGAGGTCGGCGACGACCTCGGCCAGCGCGTCCCACCAGTCCCGCGGATCCTGCTCGGCACCGCCGCCCGGCAGCACGTGGAGCTTGACCTCGCGCTCGGCCCACCCGGTCACGGTGCCGTCGGCCGCGACCAGCGCGGCCTTCATGCCCGAGGTGCCGAGATCGATCGCCAGCACCTGCGGTTCTACCGTCACACGCCCTCCACCAGGGAAAACACCTGCTCGAACCGACCCAGGGCGTCGTCGATCACCTCGTCGGTATCGGCCATCGACGTGTACATGCGCGACCCGGCGAGCGTGATGATGCCGTGCGCAGCATAGGCCGCGCTCATCTGCTCCATGAGCCGCTTACGCGGCTTGTTCTCCTTCAGAAGCTTCATCGGGTGACGCATGTCGAGCAGCATCACGCCGCTGACTTCCAGGTGAACGATCGAGCCCTGGTTGTAGGCGACGTACGGCAGGCCGAAATCGCCGATGAGGCGCTGCAGCCCGCGGGTGAGGCGGTCGCCGGCGCGCCCGGCCTTCACCGGTGCGTTCGTGCGCGCCATCTCCTCGATCGCGAAGTACCCGGCCGCGCAGGAGAGCGGGTTCGCGCTCAGGGTGCCGCCCACCTGCACGTGCGAGCCGTTCTTGCCGTCCAGACCGGAGCCGAACACCGCCATCACGTCGGCCCGTCCGCCGACGCCGCCGGCCATCGGGTAACCGCCGGAGACGGCCTTGCCCAGCACGGTCAGGTCGGGCGTGACGCCGAAGTACCCGGACGCTCCGCCCATCCCCAGCCGGAAACCGGTGACGACCTCGTCGAAGATCAGCAGCGCGCCGAACTCGTCGCAGAGCTCGCGGACCTTGGCGTTGTAGTCCTCGGGCACCGGCCGCGTACCCGATTCGGGGCCGACGGGCTCCACGATCACCGCGGCCGTGCCACCCCGGACGCGGTTCTCGATGAGCTTGCGCTTGAGCAGGCCGAGGTCGTGCGGGAACGCCTCGCGGGTGGCGCCGGTGGCCCCGAACGGGATGCCCTTCGCGTTCATCCGGTACGTGCCGGGCACGCGCAGCCCGTAGACCATCGTGTCCGACCAGCCGTGGTACGCGCCGCCGACCTTGATCACGACGTTCTTGCCGGTGAACGCACGAGCGCCGCGGACCGCCGCCATCACCGCCTCGGTGCCGGAACCGAGCGAGCGGTACATCTCGATGTGCGGCATGTAGGTGTGGATGATCTCGGCGAGCTTGAGTTCGTACTCGTGGAAGAGGCCGGTGACGGGGCCGGACGCCTTGATCACGTCGGCGACCTTCTCGTTCACCGGTGCGTAGTTGCTACCGAGGAGGGTCGGGCCGCCGGCCTGGAGGAAGTCGATGTAGGTGTTGCCGTCGCGGTCGGTGAGGTAGGCGCCTTCGGCCTTCTCGATCGCGAGCGGGAACGGGTAGTTGAAGGCCAGGTTGTGCTGGACGCCACCGGGAATGCGCGTCTTGGCGCGGTCGGTGATCTCCTTGCTGGCCGTGCACTTGGTTTCGAAGTAGTTGAGGACGTCGAGCATCGCGTCGTGGCGGAGGCCCCGGACCGGCTGGGCGACGAGGGCCTTGAGGCGGCGCATCGTGTCGGGGACGTCCGGGTAGGTGCTGATCGCGTAGCCGTGGTCGGGCGTCGGTTCGGTGGGTTCCGGGGCGGGTGCCGGGGTGGGCTCGGACGGGGCCCCGACCGGGTCGTCGCCGCCGGCCGAGGCCAGGTCGGCGATCGCGCTGAGTGGTCCGGTCCCGGCCGGGGTGGTCGACGGCTCCGCCGCACCCGGGTGCTGGAGCGCGGCCGGGTCGGTCGCCGGCTCGGCTGCGCCCGGGTGCTGGAGCGCGGCCGAGCCGGCGAGATCGGGGGTGCCCGCGCTGGGCAGGTCTTCGCCCTCGGGGACACGGATGGGGCGCACCGCCGCCGTGATCTGCGCGGCGATCTTCTTCTCGTCCTTGCGCAGCTTGGTGAACGCGACCTCCCGGATCGCGTCCGGAATCGTGTAGATCTTGCCCGACTCCGTGGTCAACGCGAGCAGATAAGCCAGCGACACCTTCTCCAGCAGCGCCATGTTGAACACCGCACGGTCGGGATCGGTACCGACCGCGATGATCCCGTGGTTCGCGATGATGAACGCGTTGTCACCGCTCGTGACACGCTTCTGCACCTTCTTCGCGAGGAACGACGTCCCCGACGGCGCGTACGGGATGATCGCGACTTTGCGCCCGAGGAACCGCACCTGCTCGTCGGTGAGCGCCGGGATCTCCTTGCGCAGGAACGCCAGCGCCGACGCGTACGGCTGGTGCGTGTGCACGATCGCGTTCACGTCCGGCCGCTCGCGGTAGATGTTCGCGTGCATGCCGCACTCGATCGACGGTGCCAGCCCCGACGCGTCGTCGTCCGGAAGCGGTTTGCCGTCGAAACCGACAAGGCAGATGTCCTCGGGGCGCATCTTGTCGTAGTCGTAGTTACTCGGCGTGACCGCGTAACAGTCGTGGCTCGGCACCCGCACCGAGACGTTGCCCTCGGTGGCCTTGAGGTAACCCCGTTCCAGAAGGGTGCGGCACATGTCGACGACGTGCTGACGCGAGCGCAGGTGCTTCATCGGGCCTCCCGGAGTCGTGTCCTCATCCTGGCGGTAGCGGGGAGCGAAATCTCCGTTCCCTGATCAGTAGAATTTCGGGCACGATTTAGCACGTGGAGATAGATACGCCCTGGCAACGGTTGCCGCCGGACCTCGCGACCGCGCTGCGGCCCCGGTTCGACGAGACCGTGCGTGAGATCGCCGACGCGGTGACCGCCGCGTCGCCGGCTTTCCGCGGTATCTCCGATCCGAAGTTCCCCCGCGACGTGAAGACCGCGGTCACCGTGGCGCTGGGACGCTTCCTCGACCTCGCCGGCACCGGGTCGCCCGCGCTTCCCCCGGAGACGCGGGCGGTGTTCGTAGGGCTGGGCGCCGCCGAAGCGCGCGAGGAACGGGGACCGGACGTGCTGCTCGCGGCGTTCCGCACCGCCGCGCGGCTGATGATGCGGGCCTGCGGGGAGGCGCTGGCGCGGTTGCGTCCGGTGAGCGCGGCTGAGCTGATCGACCTCTCGGACGCGATCACCGCGTTCGTGGACGAGTTGTCGGCCGGTAGCACGGAGGGGTACTCGCGGCAGCTACGTGAGCAGGCCGGCGAAGGTGACCGGCTCCGTCGGCAGTTCGCCGAGCTGCTGCTGCGCGGTGGGGCGGCCGAGAGCGTGGTGCACGGCGCGGCCGCGCGGATCGGCTGGGCCGGGTCGCCGTCGATCGTGCCGGTGCTGCTGCCGCTGGACTCGGCCCGCGAGGCCCGCTTCCGGTTCGGCGCGTCCGGGATCGTCGTGGAACGGGACCGCGACGCGCTGCTCCTGCTGCGGTCCGGTTCACGAGCCGCGCTCGCCGACGCGCTGGCCGGACGGCACGCCGTGGTCGGGCCTTCGCTGGCTTGGGAACGCGTACCCGAGGCCGTGCATCTGACCGAGCTCACCGCCGAGTTGCTCGAACGGCGCCCGGAACCGACGTTCGTGGAGGATCACCTGGCCACGCTGGCGCTACGGGGAGAGCCCGGGGCGCTGGCCGTGCTCCGGGCCCAGCGTCTGGCGCCGCTGGATCAGCTGCGGCCGCCGCAGCGCGAGCGTCTGTTGACGACGCTGCAGAGTTGGCTGCGGCATTGGGGCGCCCGGAGCGAGGTGGCGGCGGAGCTGTTCGTTCATCCGCAGACGGTGAGCTATCGGCTCAAACTCCTCCGCGAGCTGCTCGGCGAGTCACTGGACGACCCCGGCACCCGCTTCGAACTTCTCCTGGTCCTGGCCGCCGGGGTCGACCGCGGTTAGTTCTCCCGGCTTATCAAGGTGTCGAGCATCCCAATGATGCGGTTGACGCCCCCTTCAAGCGAGCCCACCTTCATCTCGAGCGCGCCCACCTTCATCTCGAGCGCGCCCATCCTCGTCTCGTACGAGCCCAGCTTGGTCTCGATGCGGCTCAGGCGCTCGGTGTGTTCACTCTGGGTGAGCGCCAAAGCTTGCAGCAACTGCCCCTGGGCAACCTGCCGCTGCGTGATTTTGTCCAGATCGCGCTCGATCCCGATCCGGAATCCGGATTCGACGTCCATCCGCTCCTCCAGAACTGAGACACGGCGCTCTAACGCCGTCCACTCACCACTCGGCTCGGTCATCAGATTAGTCCTCCAGGCTCTCGGTAACCGACCCAGCGAAGCTAGCACACATTCCAACGAGCCCACGAGAAACGAAATCCGGTTGGCTTCGATGACGGAGCGTCATACGGTTCCCGGGCGTCCTCCGACGGGAAGGAACCATGACCACCACCGCTCAGGCCCCCGGTCGCACCACGCTGCTCAACCAGATCGTGGCGATCGAGAAGAGCGTCAAGGCTCGCGCCAAGGACGCTCAATCCGCCATCCACCAGCAGATGCAGCGCGGTTCGCTCGACGCGGCCCTCACCGGCCTCATCCGCACGTACCGGCCGATCGACGACGAGGGCGTGCGCCTGCCCGACGAGCGCACCCGCGTCCAGGTTCACGTCGAGGAGCTGCTCGACGAGGCGGCACGCACGCTCTCCCGCCTGTTCGACGTCACGGCCAGTAAGGACGAGACGAACACGCGGGCGCGCGGTGACATCGTCGTCGACGGCGAGACCATCGCGGCGGACGTGCCCGTCACCTTCCTGATGACCGCGGAGAAGGAGCTCGTCGACTGGCGCGGCGTGCTCGCCAAGCTGCCGGTCCTCGACATCGCCGAGGCCTGGACCCGCGACGTCGACGCCGAGGCCTACCGCTCGGAGCCGCGGGAGACCACCCGCACCGCGAAGGTGCCGCGCGTGCAGGTGCTCTACGAGGCCACCGAGAAGCACCCGGCGCAGGTCACGTCCTACAACGAGGACGTCGTCGTCGGCTTCTGGACGACGGTCAAGCTCTCCGGAGCGATCCCCGCCGGCCGCAAGGCGACGCTCCTCGATCGGGTCGACAAGCTCGTCGCGGCGGTGCGCATGGCGCGCGAGCAGGCCAACCTGGCAGCGGTCGTCGACAAGCCGCTCGGCGCCGCCCTCACCGGCTACCTCCTGCGGGAGTAGCCCCCGAACACCCCGCTGGCGCGCGGGGTCACCGGCCCGCAACGGCCGGAGAAGCTGAAGCTGACGATCAAGCTGACCATGAGGTTGAAGCTCTCGCGCCAAACTGAATACCCGCTTCGGACGTCCGGCACGAACGTATGCCGGCTCACTCGCTGAGGTTCCAGGTTCAAATCCTGGTTCCGCCTCCATCCCGGCGGAATAGCTCAACGGCAGAGCGCAGCGATTCAGGCTGACCGGCATCACCCGCTGACGAACGTCGTTTCGAGGCGAAAGTTGTAGCGCAGTGGAAGCGCGCATCCTTTCCAGGATGAGGACGCGGGTTCGAATCCCGCCAACTCCCAGGGCCCGGGGGACGGGTAAAGCCCCCGGGCCCGCCTCTGCCCCCTGGCCGCGTGCGTTCCTGGTGCGCAGCCTGCTCCGTGTCGGCACGTCGACGTTCACGCGTCGACGGACTCCAGGCCCCGGCCAATCTCCGACGGAATTGGACTGCGTGGGACACGAAGCGGCTCGGGAGACTGCGGGCGTGGACGAACTGCGTACCGAGCGGCTGCTGCTCCGCCGCTGGCGGCCGGACGACGAGCCCGCGATGGCCGCGATCAACCGCCATCCCGACGTCGGCCGCTATCTGAACCGCCCCGTCGACGAGGCGTCGGTGGACGCGTTCTACGGCCTGATCGTCGGCCACTGGGAGACGCACGGCTTCGGCGCCTGGGCCGTCGAACACGAGGGCGACTTCGTCGGGTTCGCCGGGCTGGCGTACGTACCGCCGTTCCTGGCCGACGCCGGCCCCGCCCCCGAACTGGGCTGGCGCCTGGACCCGCGGAAGTGGGGTATGGGGCTCGCCACCGAGGCCGCGACCGCCGCCCGGGACGACGCCTTCGCGCGGCTGGAACTGCCCGAGGTCATCTCGATCATCCATCCGCTGAACACCCGCTCGCAGCGGGTGGCGACGAAGCTCGGCCTGACCCTCGACCGGCAGATTCACAATCCCGTGCTCGGCATCTCAACCGACATCTGGCGCGCGCGGGCCTAATCTTCACGGGTGGACGCAGACACGCTCATTCGCAACACCACGATCATCACGATGGACGCCGAGCGGCGCATCGTCACCGACGGCGCGATCGCCTGGTCCGGCGACCGGATCGTGGCCCTCGGGAAGTCCGCCGACGTCGACGTCACCGCGAAGACGACGATCGACGGCCGCCGCTTCCTCGTCACCCCGGGCTTCGTGAACGGCCACGTCCACCTCACCGAAGCGCTGCTCAAAGGCTTCATGCCCGAAGCCCTGCCGTTCGACGAGTCGCTGTTCACCTGGGTGATGCCGCTCTACGAGGCCCACACTCCGGCCGAGCAGCAGGCCGCCGCCCGGCTGGCCGCGCTCAGCATGATGCGCACCGGCACCACCACGTTCCTGGACGCCAGCACGACGGTGGCCCTCGACGAGGTGTTCGAGGCGGTGGAGCCCACCGGCCTGCGCGGTCGGTTCGGCCGCTGGCAGCAGGACCGCGCGTTCGGACCGGACGGTCAGCTCGAGGCGACCGACGCCGCGCTCCGCGCGCTCGAGACCGACCTGGCCCGGTATCCGGGCGGCGATGGTCAGCGCCTCGCGGCCTGGCCGATGCTCGTCGGCCACAACACGAACACCGACGAGCTGTGGCGCGGCGCGAAAGCGCTTGCCGACGCCCAGGGCGCGGGCATCTCGGCGCACCTGAGTCCGGCGCCGAACGACGCCGAGTGGTTCGTCGCGAACACCGGCAGGCGCCCGGTCGAGCACCTCGCGCACCTGGGCGTGCTCGGCCCGAACCTCAACCTCGTGCACATGGTCCACGTCGACGCGGCCGAGCTGGAGCTGCTCGCCGAGTCGGGTACGAACGTGACGCACTGCCCGGCCGCCGCGCTCAAGGGTGGGTACGGGAGCGCCGCGGTGGGCCGGTTCCCGGAGATGGCCGCGGCGGGCGTCAACCTGGCTCTGGGGACTGACGGTTCCGACATCGCCGACATGATGAAGCCGATGAACCTGATGGCCGGCCTGTTCAAGGACGCCCGCCGCGACACGTCGATGTTCCCGGCGACGGCAGCGCTCGAAATGGCCACCGTGAACGGCGCCCGGGCGATGGGGCTGGCCGACTCGATCGGTAGCCTCGCCGTCGGCAAGAAGGCCGACGTGGTCCTGCACGACCTCGACCGGCCCGAGTGGCGGCCGGTGAACAACTACGTTCGCCAGTTGGTCTGGTCGGCGGACGGCCGGGGCGTGCACAGCGTCTGGATCGACGGCCGGCGCGTGGTGGACGACTACGTCTGCACGACCCTCGACGAGGAGAAAGTCCTCGCCGACGCCCAGGCGGCCGCGGACGCGATCATGGGCCGCTCCGGTCTCCCGTACGTCTACGACTGGCCGGTGATCTGACGCTGCGTCGATTCGTCGACGGCCGGGTTGCTTCTTCTCAATAATCCGAGCCTCCCGCCGATTACTGAGCGACCGGTGTAGTCGAACAGAGGCGACCGCGATGAGTTTCCGGCACCGCATCAGTACTCGCTTGATCGTCGGGTTCGCAGCACCGCTGCTGATCCTCGTGATCGTCGGAGCGATCTCCTACCGCAACACCAACGAGCTGGTGTACACCGGCGGCCGGGTCACTCATACCTACCAGGTGCTCGAGGGCCTGGACAACATCATGGACGCGGTGAAGGACGGCGAAACCGGCCAGCGCGGCTACCTGATCACCGGCCAGGACGCCTACCTCGCGCCCTACACCGAGGCGAGCAACAGCGTCGGCGGGCGCATCGACAACGTCGCCACCCTCACCGCCGACAACCCGGTCCAGCAGAAACGCATCACAACGCTCCGGACGCTCGTCGAGGCCAAGTTCGCCGAGCTGAAAGAGACGATCGACCTGCGTCGGAGCAGCGGGTTCGCCGCTGCGCAGCGGGTCGTGCTCGAGAACAAGGGCAAAGCCGTCATGGACCAGATCCGCTCGGTCCTGGACGCGATGAGCTCCGAGGAGGCCGCGCTGCTGAGTGTGCGGGCCGAGACCACCACGGACACCGCGAACCTCTCGCGCACGTCGATCATCGTCTCGATCGTGGTCGCGTTGGCGCTGGTCGTCACGCTGGCCCTGCTGATCAGCCGCAGCATCCTGCGGCCGCTGTCGGCCCTGACCGCGCGGATGGCCGACATCGCGGACGGCGACGGCGACCTGACGAGCCGGGTCGACGAGAACCGGCGCGACGAGTTCGGCCCGCTGGGCAGCGCGTTCAACCGCTTCGCGGAGAAGATCGCGCGCTCGGTTCGCGATATCGACCACGAGGCCACACGCATGGCCGCGGCCGCCGGCTCGGTCGCCGAGGCGGCCTCACGCATCTCCGGAACCGCGGCCCGGACGTCGCAGCAAGCCAACGCGGTCACCGATTCGGCTCGCGAGATGAGCGTGTCCCTGGAGACCGTCGCCGCGGGTTCCGAGGAGATGGGTGCGTCGATCGGCGAGATCTCCGCCAACGCGAGCGACGCCGCCCGCGTCGTCTCCGAGGCGGTGTCGGTCGCGAACTCGGCCAGCGAGACCGTGAACGAACTCGGCACCTCGTCGGCCGAGATCAACAACGTCATCCAGTTGATCACCGCGATCGCCGAGCAGACCAACCTGCTCGCGCTGAACGCGACGATCGAAGCCGCGCGGGCCGGCGAATCGGGCAAGGGCTTCGCCGTGGTCGCCAGCGAGGTGAAAGACCTCGCCCAGGAGACCGCGAAGGCCACCGAGGACATCTCCCGCCGCGTCGAAAGCATCCAGGGCAACGCGACGGCCGCCACCGCGGCGATCAACCGCATGAGCGAGATCGTCGTCCGGGTGAACGACTACCAGACCACGATCGCCGCCGCGGTCGAGGAGCAGACCGCCACCACGAGCGAAATGTCCCGCGGCGTCACGATGGCGTCCGGCAGCACGCGTGAAATCACCGACAACCTCAGCGGCGTGGCCGCAGCCGCGGTCGAGACGACCCAGGCGCTGGACGGCGCGTTGCACTCGATCAACGAGCTCAACGAGATGAGCGCCGGCCTGAAACGCATCGTCGGCCAGTTCAAATACTGACCCGAGCAGCGGTAACACAAAAGCCAGGCCGGCGGGCCTGGCTTTTGTGTTACTCGATTGGGGTGGAGCTGAGGGGACTCGAACCCCTGACCCCCACACTGCCAGTGTGGTGCGCTACCAGCTGCGCCACAGCCCCGTCCGGCCCGTTCCGGACCGACTGCTGAATAGTACACAACCAGCGGACGACGGCCGAACCGGCCCACCCGAGGTCAGTTCAGCTGGGGATCGGCCGGGTAGAGCGCCAGCGCGGCCAGCATGCCGCCCTGGCGGCGCAGCACCATCGACCAGAGGTCTTCGGGCTGCGGCATGAACGCGTCGCCCGGGAGGGCGTCCAGAACGAGCCAGGCGCCCTGCTCGATCTCCGACTCCAGCTGGTCGGCGTCCCAGCCGGCGTACCCGGCGAACACCCGGAGGCGGTCCAGCGAACCGTTGAACGCGTCGGGGCTGGCCGACAGGTCGACGGTACCGACGACGCCCTCCACGCGGCTGAAGCCGTCGGGTGAGGTTCCCGGGCGGACGCGCGCCAGGCAGATCGCCGCCTCGGGCTGCACCGGGCCGCCCTCGAACACCACCTGGGGCTGCGCGGCGAAGTCCTGCCACCCGTCGAGCACGTCTTCGACCTGAACCTCGGTGGCGCGGTTGAGAACCACGCCGAGCGCACCGCTGGGTTCGTGCGCGATGAGCAGCACGACCGAGCGCTCGAAGTTCGGATCCTTCAACGAAGGTGAGGCGACCAAGAGGCGCCCAGTCAGGTCTTCCGCCGGCATGCCGGTGATCATGCCGAACCACCCCCGCCATCGTTCGCGCTGTCGCCCACGAGCGCTCGACGGAGCATGTCATTTTGTCAGCCGACACGCGAGCGCCTCGTCACACACGTGACCACTGCTCACCGCGACGGGCAACCCGAAACGCCGGGTCCGGACAGCAAAACGCCGGTCCCCCGAGAGGGACCGGCGACGCTATGTGACTACTTCTTGAAGGCGTCCTTGACGCTGTGAGCCGCGTCCTTGATGTGCTCACCGGCCTGCTTGATGCGGGACTCCGACTTGTCCGCAGCGCCCTCGGCCTGCAGACTCTCATTGCCGGTAGCGCCGCCCCAGCGCTCCTTGGCCTCGCCCTTCAACTCCTGGGTCTTGTTCTCGGCCTTGTCGTCGAAGCTCATTCCGGACTCCCTTCCGATGACTGTTGGTTAGGTACCCCACCGTTGGAGCCCTAACCCTCCGGGGACGTAAGGTCGGCCACATGACGACTGCGCGGCCGGACGTCGCCGTGATCGGAGGCTCTGGCCTCTACGCACTGCTGGACGACGTCGACGAAGTGACGCTGGACACGCCTTACGGCGCACCGAGCGATCCGATCACGATCGGCACCGTCGAGGGACGAAGCGTTGCTTTCCTCCCCCGGCACGGACGGGACCACCGGTATCCCCCGCACCTGATCCCGTACCGCGCCAACATCTGGGCACTGCGCTCACTCGGGGTGCGCCAGATCCTGGCCCCGTGCGCGGTCGGTGGCCTCCGCCCCGAACTCGGCCCGGGCACGTTCGTCGTCCCCGACCAGCTCGTCGACCGCACGTCCGGGCGCGTCCAGACGTTCCATGACGTCGGCGCCGTGCACGTGTCGTTCGCCGACCCCTACTGCCCCACCGGCCGCACGACCGTGCTCACCGAGAGCACCGAGGTCAGCCCGGTGGACGGCGGCACGATGGTGGTCGTCGAAGGGCCGCGGTTCTCGACCCGCGCGGAGTCCCGCTGGTTCAGCGCGCAGGGCTGGTCGGTCGTCAACATGACCGGGCACCCGGAAGCGGTCCTGGCCCGCGAGCTGGCCGTCTGCTACACGGCGGTGGCCTTGGTGACCGATCTGGACGCCGGGGTGGAGACCGGCGAGGAGGTCACGCAGGAAGAGGTGTTCCGGGTGTTCGCCGAGAACACCGACCGGATGCGCGCGCTGGTGCTCCGCGCCGCCGCCGCGCTGCCCGAGGAGCGCGACTGCGCCTGCTCGCACGCGCTCGACGGCATCAAGCTCGCGTTCGACCTGCCGTAGGGCGACTCGCTGGCCGGAGTCGAACCGGCGTCTCCCCAGAGATACTCCAAGGGCTCTGTCCACTGAGCTACAGCGAGTGGTCCGATCAGTGTGGCGCATCCGCCGCGTTCCGGGGGTGCTCTGCGTTCAACTGGCATCGCGCCGCGGCCCGAGCCGCCGTGCACGGCCACGGGCGCAGACACCACCCGCAGGCCGCCCCGTCACCGGCGTCCACCCGGACGTGCAGCGACTGCCGCGCCCAGCCCGCACTGCTCCGCACCGCCATGCCCGACCCCCGAGAGGCTCCCGACGACGCGTTCTTTATAGCCACCCCCACCGACATCAGCGCGGCTGCGTCGGGATTTCCGTCTCTTCCGGACGGACGGCGGGCGGACGGGCGGTCTCGAAGTCGGTGATGAAACGGCTGAGCAGCTCCACCAGCTCGTGCACGTCCTCGGCCGGCCAGTGCTGGAGCACCGCGGCGAGGTGCTCGTCGCGCCGGCGCCGCAGGGTGGCCATCGTCTCGTGGCCGGCTTCCGTCGGCACCAGCACGCAGGCCCGCCCGTCGGCCGGATCGGGTTGGCGTTCGACCAGGCCGCGGTCGACCAGCTGAGCGATCTGGCGACTCACCGTCGACGGGTCGGCGTGCACTGCTTCGGCTAGTGCACCGGCCCGCTGCGGACGCTCCGCGAGCGGGAAGAGCAGCCCGTAGGCGGCGCTCGCGGCCTGCTGTGCCTTGTAGCGCACCATGGCCCGGCCGAAGCGGGCGAGCTGGCGGCCCAGCTCGGTGACGGTGTCGTCAGGGGTGGCGGGCGCCTGCTCCGGGGCGATGGCGCTCGAGTCAGCCATGGGGAATGCGTCTCCTCGACCAAAAAGCTTGCTTGGTACAACTGTAGTGGTGTAGACGGGCGTCTGCCATCAGCTCGGAACGGTTCGGAAACCCGGTTTTCGTAGGCTGTCGCCGTGGAGGACCCGATGCGCCTGGCGCGCGAGTGGTTGGCGAGCTACGACAAGCCCCCGATGACGCTGTCCACATTCGGCCCCGACGGCTATCCGGACGCGCGAACCGTGCTGCTCAGCGGCGTCGACGGCGGCAGTGTGCAGTTCCACACCGACGCTCGCTCGCGGAAGGCCGCCCAGCTGGCGGCGGATCCCCGCGCCTCGGCGGTGGTGCTCCTGAACGGGCGGCAGATCGTTCTGGTCGGTGACGTCGAGCCGCTGGACGCCCCGCACGGGGCGTACGGTCTCCGGACCCGCTACCTCCAGGTTCTCGCCTGGGTGAACACCGACGAGCTCGCCGCGCGGCCGCCGGACGTCCGCCGAGAAGCATGGAAGCGGTTCGAGGAGGAGCACCCGGACGCGCTCGAGCCGCCGCCCACCTGGGCCGGGTACCGGTTGCGGCCGCGCCGGATGACGTTCTGGACGGCCGACGACGCCGGTCCGAGCACACGCGTCGAGTACGTCCGGCACGGCGCCGGGTGGACCGCGCGGGCGCTCGCGGGATGACAAAAGCCCCGGCCATGGGGCCGGGGCTTCGTCAGCGTGGAGGTGGCGGGAATCGAACCCGCGTCCACCGTCGCCTCAACAGGTCTTCTCCGGGCGCAGTTCGCTATGCCTCTACTTGGCCCCATCGGTCACGCGAACAAGCCGATGTGACGAGCCCAGCCACTGTGAGATTTCCTAGCTCGTCCCGATAGCCGGACTAGCTAGTGAGCCCTCTTGCTGATGCCAGGGTCCGGGCCGAAGGCACTCCCGGTCTGACAGCGTTGCTCTAGCTTAGGCAGCGAGAGCGAACGCGCGCTGATCAGAGTCGGCGCTTAATTGGTTGCAACGCATGGTTTACGAGATCATCGTTGCCTTCCTCGGCCCGCTTCTCCTGTCTCAACGTCCGGTGTCGAGACCAATCACCCCCTGGTCGGTGTGTTGCACTATCAGTCTAGCGCCGTCCCTTGAGGTTGCGCCCGTAGGCCTTCGCGATCTCCCGATCGGCATCCCGCTTGGCCATGTCCTGCCGCTTGTCCCAGGCTTTCTTGCCCCGCGCCAGCGCCAGCTCGACCTTGGCCCGCCCGTCGGAGAAGTAGAGCGAGAGCGGGACGAGCGTCAGCCCGCCCTCCTTGATCTTGCCGATCAGCTTCTCGATCTCCGCCCGGTGCAACAGCAGCTTCCGGACGCGACGCGGCGCGTGGTTGGTCCACGTCCCGGCCACGTACTCCGGGATGTGGACGCCGTGCAGGTAGACCTCGCCGTCGTCGACGAGGGCGAACCCGTCGACCAGCGAGGCCCGACCGGCACGCAGCGACTTGACCTCGGTGCCGGTCAGCACGATGCCGGCCTCCCAGGTGTCGAGCACGGCGTAGTCGTGCCGAGCCTTGCGGTTGGACGCGATGACCTTGCGTCCGGTTTCCCGCGGCATCGACCCTCCTGCCTATTGATGATTGAACATCAATCCTACGGCGGCGGCCGACACAATATTCCTCAGAGGTACCCGAGCGGGTTCACCGGATTTCCGTCGATCCGCACTTCGAAGTGCAGGTGGTTACCGGTCGACGCACCGGTCGTGCCGACCAGCCCGATCGTCTCCCCCCGACTCACCTGCTCTCCGGCCCAGACCAGGATCTTGGACTGGTGGCCGTAGCAGGTCGACAGGTTCCCGCCGTGGTAGATGCAGGTGTAGTTGCCGTAGCCGCCGTTCCACCCGGCCCGCACGACCACACCGTCGGCCGCGGCCCGGATCGACGCACCGGCCGGAGCCGCGAAGTCGGTGCCGGCGTGCAGCTGCGCCCGGCGGTAGTACGGGTCGAACCGCCAGCCGAAGTCGCTGGACTTCCAGCCGGACACCGGCATCGAGAGCTGCCCGGGACGGGACAGCATGCGCGGCCGGGAACCGCGGGTCCGGGCGGTGCCGCCACGCACCTGCCGGGCGGCCTCGCGCAGCGCCTGCCCGATCCGGTACGACTCCGCGCGCGCCTCGTTGTACCGGGCCACGCTGGCCTGCCGCTCCTGCCCGGCGACGTGGACGGCGTTGCGGCGCTGGGCCAGCAGGCTCTCCATCTCGGCCTGGGCGGTGAGCGCTGCGCTCTGCTCGGCACGGGCTTCGCCGAGCGCGTGGCGCGCTGTGGCCCGCGCGACGTCCGCCCGCCGCTTCTGCTCGGCGACGGTCGCGCGCTCTTCGGCGAGGTCCTGGCGCCGCCGCTCCACCGCGTCGACGGCTCGGCTCTGCCCGCCGACCAGGCGCTCGGCGTAGTTGAGCCGGTCGAGGAGGTCGCCGGGCCCGCCGCCGGCGCCGAGCGCCGACAGCACCATGTAGGAGCGGCCCTGATAGGTCGATCGCACGTAGGTGCCGAGTTGCTCGCGCGCTGCCTCCACGGCCGCCTGCGCGGCGTCGAAATGCGCTTGGGCGACGCGCAGCGCACGGTCGGCGCGAGCCGACGCCCGTTCCGCGGAGGCGGCACGGACCTGGGCGGCAGCGACCCGGCCTTGAGCCACGGCCACTCGGTTCTGCACCCCGGGCAGCCGCTGCGTGGTCTCGACGAAGGCCTGGGTGGCCGCCCGGGCCCGATCGGTCGCGGTCTCCATGATCGCGGCGGCCCGCTCCATCGCACGCCGGGCCTCGGCGGGCGACGGTCCGTTCCGGGCATGGGCGCCCGCCGATTCGACCAGGAGCGCACCCGACAGCGCGAGCACCAGACAGACCGCGAATACGCGGCCACGTTCTACCCGCATCCCCACCCCCGCGCCACTGCTGACGACGGGGGTTACGGTACGACTAGTCCGATTAGTTCACAAAAGTCACGGAGCTACCGGCGCGTCACGCGGACGTCAGACCTTGACGTAGAAGCGCAGTGTGGTCCATCCCGTGACACCGGCCGTGAGCACCGCGACCAGGGCGAGGATCGGCGCGGTGACCGCGATCTCGCTCCACCCGATCGACGGCACGACGCTGTTCTGGCCCAGCGCCTTCAACGCGTCGTCGATGACGATGACCTTGGCGATGGCCAGGCCGGCCGAGGCCAGGAGCGCGCCGATCAGGCCGGCGACGGCGGCCTCCAGGATGAACGGCAACCGCACGTACCAGTTCGACGCACCGACGAGCTTCATGATGCTGACCTCGCGCCGACGGCTGTAGGCAGCGACCTGGATCGTGTTCCCGATCAGCAGGATCGCGGCCGCGCCGGAGACCAGCGAGACGACGAGCGAAAGGTTCTTGACCGCGTCGATCGCGTCGAACAGGCGACCGACGAGCTCCTGTTGCGTCGACACGACGTCGACACCGGCCTCGTTCTTGTACTTCGCGTCGATCGCGTTGGCCTGGGACGGGTTCTCCAGCTTGATGCGGAAGGACTCCGGCAGCGACTCGGGCTTCGTGTTCTCCACCAGGTCGGGCGACTCGGCGAACAGCTCCTTGAAGCGCTCGTACGCCTCCTGCTTGCTCTCGTACGTGACCGACTTGATCGCCGAGTCGCTCTCCAGCTTCTGCTGCAGGGCATCCTTCTGCTCGGGCGTGACCGCGGTCTCCAGGAAGATCGTGACCTCCACCTGGGCGTACAGCAGGTCCTTGGTCTTGTTGACCTGGGTGTACAGCAAGCCTCCCGCACCGAGCAGCGCCAGCGAGATCGCCGTGGTGAGGATCAGAGCAACCGTCATCGTGACGTTGCGCCACAGGCCGGTCGCAGCTTCGGTCAGGACGAACTTGGCACGCATGAATTCCTCAGAAGGATGGAATGGGAGCTAGCGGTCGGTGCCGGTCGTGCTCATCCGTAGACGCCGCGAGCCTGGTCACGAATGATCCGGCCGCGGTCGAGCTCCACCACGCGGCGGCGCATCTGGTTCACGATGTTCGAGTCGTGCGTGGCCATGACGACCGTAGTGCCGGTGCGGTTGATCCGGTCCAGCAGCCGCATGATCTCGATCGACGTGTCGGGGTCGAGGTTTCCGGTGGGCTCGTCGGCCAGCAGCACCAGCGGCCGGTTGACGAACGCGCGCGCCACCGCGACGCGCTGCTGCTCACCACCGGAGAGCTCGTGCGGGTACCGGTTCTCCTTGCCCTCCAGGCCGACCAGGCTCAGCACCTCGGGCACGACCCGGCGGATGACCGAGCGGGTCTTCCCGATGACCTCGAGCGCGAACGCGACGTTCTCCGCCGCGGTCTTGTTCGGGAGCAGCCGGAAGTCCTGGAACACGCAGCCGACGCTGCGCCGCAGCTGCGGGACCTTCCACGGGCGGATCGACGCGACGTCCTTCCCCGCGACCAGGACCTTGCCGGTCGTCGGCGTGTCCTCCTTGAGGAGCAGCCGGATGAACGTGGACTTCCCCGAACCCGACGGCCCGATGAAGAACACGAACTCGCCCTTCTCGACGTTGACGTTCACGTCGTCGAGGGCGGGGCGACGCGACTTCGGGTACGTCTTGGTCACGCGGTCGAGGGTGATCACGGTGGCCGAGTTTAGCCACACCGCCCGGGCCCTCAGGCCGGGCTACACAGCTCTCCTACGGTCTTGTTCAGAGTTGTGCGCCGGACACGGCCGGATCGGCGGTCCGGACCTCACATTCTCGTGTCCGGAAGCCGCGAGTTCTTCCTGGGGCCGCTGGGACGCCGGGGGTCCGCCGACCGCCCGGATGTCACTCTGCGCGGCGGCTCACTCTGCGCAAGGACCACACGTTGCCAATGCTCTGTCATCGAGAGCGCAACCCCGAGTACCCGAGGCCCGGATCGGACCCGCCGTTCCGACCTCGGAATTGCGGATCCGGCCGGTTCAACCGGCCGCGAATTCTTAATGCGGCGATAAGAATTGGCTAGAGGTGCGAATAGGTTCGACTGCTAGTAGCAGATCCACGCAAGCAGTTGGCCCGGCCGCAACTAGGCGGCCGGGCCAACTGTTTCTTGCGCTATCGGGTCGTGCTATTCGCTAGCGAGCCTCGACGTCAGGCGCGCTTCTTGCGGCGGGTGAAGACGACCATGCCGACACCCAGACCCAGGACCAGCACGGCGGCGGCGATGAGACCACCCAGGCTGGCACCGGTCACGGGCAGGCTGTCCTCTTCGGCGGCCGGCGACGGCGCGGCCTCGTTGTCGTCCCCACCGGAGGCGACCTCACTGGCGCTGGCGCTCGGGCTGGCCTCGGGAGACGTGGTCTCCTCGGCGTTGTTGTCCTCGTCCTCGCACTTGGTGACGTCGAGGCTCTTCTGGGCCAGCTTCTTGTCGCGGTTCACGACGGCGACGGTGATCTTCGAGAAGTCGAGCTCGCCGTCCTCGGACACCTTGGCCACCGAGCCGGCGTCCTCCTTGTCGAGGTCCTCGGGCAGCGTCAGCGTGTCGCCGGCGTCGACCTTGAACTCCTCGGTCAGCGGACGGTTGTCGTCCAGCTTGATGAAGACCTTGAAGCGCACCGGCCGGTCGGTCGGGTTGGTGAGCTCGATCGAGAAGGCCTCGCAGCTCAGAACGATCGCGGCCGAAACCTCGTCCTCGCTGGGCTTGTGGGTCGGCTTGGGCGACTCGCCCTTGACCGGGGGCAGCGGCACGTCGACGAACTCGTCGTGCTCGACCTTCTTGCCGTCCTTGCGCCACTCACCGTGGACGTGGATCTTGGCGACGTCGCGGCCCTGGGCGTCCTTGATGCCCTTGCTGCCCTTGGGCAGGAACTGCTTGCCCTCGATCGTCTCGCCGGCCTCGATCTCGTCGTCGAGTTCCAGCTTGCTGTCCTCGGGCCAGACGACCGCCGTGATCTTCTCGTCGGTCTCCTTGTCCTGGTTCGTCACCGACCATTCGACGACGTACCGACCGTCGACGAACTCAGCGGTGCCCTTGACCAGGTTCTCGGACTTCTCAGCTGCGTTCGCCGGGGCGGCGGACAGCGACATCGCACCCATGGTCACCAGACCGGTCACCATCGTCGCGGCAAGGCCACGGCGGAGCGCACCGCGTAAGCCTCGGGCCATCTCAAGCACTTCCATTCCCTCGGTGGACATCAAAAGAACATCTGGGAACGACAAAGGACACGCCGCAGACAGGATCAGCGCATACGCCGACCCATAACGCCGTGCCCCCTAGTAGCCGCGATTCCCAGGTACTGCTGGTCTCGCTGCTGGTGCCAGACCATACGTTAACAATGAGATGTCACGCCATAGCTATGAGAATGTTGTGCGCGGGATTTAAGAGGCGGGATGGCCCGATGGTTAAGGTGAGTACGACAACCATTAGGTGCACCCAAGCAACCTTGTTACACGCACCGTTATTCTCCGGAGCGCGGCGTGACCGCTGGTCGCACGGGTCGGCGCAGGTCGTGGGTCGACCGGCCCGTTACTGAGCGCACAGACGCGAGCAGCGGTGACTGACGGGAACAGGTCTAAGACAACCTGGACGGAGACGCGGAAAGGTTGACCGCCGGTTAACCGATCGGAGGATCGGTTCGTCAGGCTGAGACGTCCGCGTCCTGCTGCCGGCGCCAGCGAATGCCCGCCTCGATGAACCCGTCGATGTCGCCGTCGAACACGGCCTGGGGGTTACCGGCCTCGTACTGCGTGCGCAGGTCCTTGACCATCTGGTAGGGGTGGACGACGTAGGAGCGCATCTGGTTGCCCCAGGAATTGCCACCGTCGCCGCGCAGGGCGTCCATCTCGGCTTTCTGTTCCTGACGACGACGCTCGAGCAGCCGCGCCTGCAGCACCCGCATCGCGGCCGCCCGGTTCTGGATCTGCGACTTCTCGTTCTGGCAGGACACCACGATGCCGCTGGGCAGGTGCGTGATGCGCACGGCCGAGTCGGTGGTGTTGACGCTCTGACCACCGGGGCCCGACGAGCGGAAGACGTCGATCCGCAGATCGTTCTCCGGGATCTCGACGTGATCGGTCGTCTCGACGACCGGCAGCACCTCGACGCCGGCGAACGACGTCTGGCGGCGGCCCTGGTTGTCGTACGGACTGATGCGGACGAGACGGTGCGTGCCCTGCTCGACCGAGAGCGTGCCGTAGGCGTACGGCGCCCGGACGGTGAACGTCGCCGACTTGATGCCGGCCTCTTCCGCGTACGAGGTGTCGTAGACCTCGGTGCTGTAGTGGTGCCGCTCGGCCCAGCGCAGGTACATCCGCAGCAGCATCTCGGCGAAGTCGGCCGCGTCGACACCGCCGGCCTCGGCGCGGATCGTCACGAGCGCCTCGCGCGGGTCGTAATCGCCGGAGAGGAGCGTGCGGACCTCGAGCTCCTCGACCGTCTTCTTGAGGGACTCCACCTCGGTGGCGACCTCTTCGACCGAACCGGAGTCGCCCTCGTCCTCGGCCATCTCGAGCAGCAGACGCGCGTCGTCGAGACGCTGGCGCAGGCTACCCACCCGGTTGAGCTCGCCCTGGACGAAGCTCAGCCGGGACGTGACCTGCTGGGCACGCTCCTGGTCGTCCCAGAGACCGGGCTCAGCGGCCGCCTCGTTCAGCTCGGCCAACTCCCGCCGGAGCTTGTCGAGGTCGAGCACGGCTTCGACCGAGGTCATCGTCGAGTCGAGAGCCTTGAGCTCTTCATGAAGGTCGAGGGCAGCCACAGCGAACCAGCCTACGCGGTCCGGGGCCCTGCCCGCTTCACCGCAGGCTGTCCTGTGGGTTCAGGAGTTCGAAAGTTTTCGTTCCCGGCCGAGCGTGATGCCACCCGGTAGTCACGCGCGGCCGGGAACGGCCGGATCAACTCCCGGAGCCACCGGGAGCGGTGTCGAGCCACTTCAGGATCGACCGCTGGTACTGGATCGCGAATTCCAGCGTCGCGGCCTGGAACGCGTCATCGCGCTTCTTGATCTCCTTGAGCTCCTCGCGGAGCTCGGCCAGGCGCGCGGTGTGTTCTTCCCGGCGCTCCGCGTACAGCTCCTGGAGCTGCTGCGGCTTGTGCAGGGACCCGAACGCCGCCCGCAGCATCAGCGGGTTGCGCAACTGATCGCGCCCCGCGTCCTCGCTCAGCCACTTCGCGAACACCCGCTTACCGGACGCGGTGATCGCATAGGGCTGGGAGGAGCGGGGGCCGGGTCTTCCGAGCCGAACGAACCCTCTCTCGGCCAGCACCGGCAGTTCGCGGTATACCTGGCTCCGAGTAGTGGTCCAGAACGGACCCAATCTGTTCTCCGCAGTGGCCATGAGCTGGCCACCTGTCATCGGACCTTCGTGGAGCAGCCCGAGTAGGGCTGCCGCCGTCGCATTGAGACCTTTCTCCGCCATGTTAGCCACGGTGACACGATTCGGGCGGTCGCGCCATACGCCACGCCTTCCAAAGTGGAACCCGTCATAAGTCGGACAGTTCCCAGGTCACCGGGTACGACGTTCTACCCGGGAACGATCCCGGCCAATCGTCGAGAAGCGTCGGTCACAGTCCGATCAGGTGCTCCAGCGTACTCGCGCGGAGCTCATTACGACCCTCTCAATTCCGTCCGGTATACCGAACAATCGTCCGAACGGGAGGACAGCCGTATGCGTACAGATCAGGGTGATCTGATCATTTTGTACGCTCAGACGCGTGATAGCCCCTTCGTTTTGTATACCCCCGAGGTAGGTCCGCAGCTCAGCGGCTAGTTGGTCGGGGGTGGGTTCGGCTCCGTACGCGGAAATTGTGGCGACGTCGGAGGCGAGAGCGAGGGCGGCGGAGTCACACCAGGCTTGAAGGTTTCGCTGGGCCAGGAAGGCGCTGGAGGCGGTGGTCGCGCCGGCGATCAGCAGGAGGGCGAGGAGGGTGCAGAGCAGTACGAGGGGGGTGAGGCTGCCGTCGTCGTGGCTCCGGGCGGGTCGGCGGGTGGCTGCGGCGCGGTTGCCGGGGCCTTCGCTGTCGTGACGGGCGGCTTCACGACGGGTGCCTCCGGCGTGGGCGGCGGCGGGGCCCCTCACGGGGCACTCCGGAGATCGTCCACCTGTACGACGAAGCGGGCCTCGATGGTGTTTCTTCGCGCGTCGAGGAAGGTGGGAACCCCGGGGAGGCGGTAGGTACGGCGAACGCAGAGCTCGAAGCGGGCGCCCGGCTGTGAAGGCGGCTGGTTGACGGAGCTAACCGTGGAGTCGACGGTGAGGCCGTCGCAGGACCGTCCGACCGGCCCCCAGCGCAACTCCGCCGTACCGGAAAGGTCCTGATCAGCGAGCGCGAGCCGAACCGCGTAGCCGGCGCGTGCCGGCGCGGTGGCCGGATCCTCCGCGGTGGCGTAGGCACGCCCGGCCTCCCGCGCCGCCTGAGTGACCGCGAAAGCGTTGCGCTGAACCTCGGACAGCGCGATGGCGAGGTACAGGAGCGGCACGAGCAGGAGCACCCCAGCGAACACGAACTCCACGGTGGCCGCCCCCCGCTCCCCCACGATCGTGAGCCGAGGCCACCCCCGTCCGGGCCGACGAGACACTGTCCCAGCCGAGGAGGGCGCAGCCACCGCGAGACGAGACGCGGCCGCGGGTCGAGGCGCGGCAGCGGTGGGGGTCCGGGCCGCGGCGGAGTACCCGATCGCCGCCCGGGCGACGGTCACGGCGCGGGTGTCGGTCACGGCGCGGGTGTCGGTCGCGGCGCGGGTGTCGGTCACGGCGCGGGTGTCGGTCACGGCGCGGGTGTCGGTCGCGGCGCGGGTGTCGGTGGCCGCACTGCTTGCAGGCAGGGCAGGGCTCGTGGGTGCGGCACGGCTCGTGGCTTCCGGACGGGTCGTGGTGTCGACCGGGGCATAGGTCACGGCCTCGCGATGAGGCACAGCCGCACGGTGAGGCATGGGACCGGGTAGGGATTTAGGGCTCGTCACCACCGCAGCGCAGGGCACTGGCTTCGCAGGGGGCATGGCTGCGATTTGGGGCGAAGGCATGGCTGCGGGGTGGGGTTGCGCCATGGTGTGGGCCACTGCCGGGGGCTGAGGCACGACCGTGGCGGAAGGCATGAGCGCCCGTTGGAGCGCGCAGAGAGGGTCGGGCACAACCGCGGAGCCGGACGCGGCCAGGAAGTGACGAACGGCGGCGGGGCAGGGCACCGCGGTGGGGCAAGGCCAGGCGGCGGGGCAGGGCAGCACGGCCACACCGGGCAGCACGGCCACACCGGGCAGCACGGCCACACCGGGCAGCACGGCCACACCAGGCGGGGCCGCCGTAGCAGCTGGGGCCGCCGTACCAGCTGGGGCCGCCGTACCAGCTGGGGCCGCCGTACCAGCCGGGGCGGATTGGTCAGGGGGTGTCGCTGGTGCGAGCGGCGGGCGCGATGCGGCCGCGAGGATCTTGGGTGGGTGAGTCATTGGGGGCGGCTTTCTTCTACCGCGTGGGCGGTTACGCGGAGGGGGAGGGTGTCACCTACGGGGGCGAAGAAGACCGGGAGAGCGCCGGTGCACTCCACTGCGACCAGGCGGAGTCCACCGTCGCCGAGTTCGTCGCGGCCTATGCAAGTGATCCGTTCGGCGACGCTGCTGCCGGCGCCGTGCTGCAGGATTTCCTCGGCTCGCTCGGCGCCCTGGGCGACATCGATGTCGGCGTTCGCGGCGAAGCGCGCACCTTCCGCTGCGCATGCGGCGGCGATGTTGCGCACGTAGAGATAGACCGCCACCTGCAGGACGCCCAGCAACAGCATGAGCAGCACCACCGAAACCAGTGCGAACTCGACCACGGCCGATCCCCCGTCGCCGCGGGCGGCCGGAGTCCCCCGGGCTACCCGGGCTACCCGGGCTACCCGGGCTACCGGGGCTACCGGGGCTACCGGGGCTACCGGGGCTACCGGGGCTACCGGGGCTACCGGGGCTACCGGGGCTACCGGGGCTACCGGGGTAGCCGGGGTAGCCGGGGTAGCCCGACGCGCATTCGACTGCGCACACGCCATGAAGAGCATCCGCGGCGCCGAAAATACCCGGGCCACCGAAAACACCCGGGCCACCGGAAATACCCGGGCCACCCAAAGCGCCCAGACCACCCAAAGCAGCCGGACCACCCGAAACACCCAGCACACCGAGGGCCTGCAGAGCACCGCGAGCGCCCGAAGCACCCCGACCACCTCGGGCACCCGGAACACCTGGAACACCCCGACCGCCGCACGCACCCGAAACACCGCGACAGCGCAAAACACCGCGAGCACCCGGAACACCGGAGTCACCGACTCGTGTCGGAGACCACCTGGTCCAATGCGTTCTGCACCGCGACCACTATCGCCTCGCGGAAGACAGCGAACACCGCCGCGACCAGGCCGGCTGTCATGACCGTGACCATGACCCAGCCGGGTACGTCGCCGCGGTCACCGCGTGGGCGGCACGACAGGCGGACCAAGAAACGGGTGGGAGGCAGCATGGGACGCCCTCCGTGCGCTCGACGCGAATCCCAAGGCCCCGCACCAAGCGTACGGACCCCCTATCCGCCCCGACGACCGTTCACCCGAACTGTGGATAACTGCCCGCTCACCAAAAGTGACCCGATGCGCGAAAATGGCCCGCCCAGCAAGAAGCCGGGCGGGCCCACAGCGAAAGCCACCTCAGGCGGCCCTCCACTACGACAACCTCAGGCCAACTCCGAAGGACGACTCACGTCGTTCTCGTCCAAGATCACGCGGAGGGCGTCGGCCAGGCGGTCGGGCGGGATCTCGTCGTCGGGGCTCATCGGGCGGTCCGAGCTCCGGAAGCTGCGCTCCCAACCATGCCTGCCGTCGGCGAACACCAGTACGCCGTCGCCGTCCCCTTCGACCTCGGTGGCCCAGTAGCGGTCCTGGTGCTGACCGGTCAGCTCGCGCATGAACGACCCGAGTTTGCGTGACGTACCGGGGTTGCCCGCCTCCCCCATCGCGGCGAGGAACGCGTCGACCAGACGGGTGCGTTCGGCCCGTTCCGCTTCGAAGCCGGGTTCGGTCTCGGAGAACCCGTGCTCTTCCTTCCGGACGTCGACCATGGAACTGGCCTCCTTTGTGTTGTCCCTGGTCTCGTGCCCGAACAGACGTCAGCGAAACGTACCCAGCGGGTAACGATCACCGACATAAGACAAGTAAACGACAAAATGTCTAAAGCTGGTCAATAGCCAAAGCCGCTACCAGCCCGATCGCCGCTGCGCCCACGCCCGCGCACAGGCTCGCGACGACGTACAGCAGGGCCGCGAAGGGTTCGCCGCCGCGGGTCAGCCGGTAGGTGTCGTAGCTGAACGTCGAGTACGTGGTGAGTGCTCCGCAGAAGCCGGTGCCGGCCAGCGCGGTCACCGCCGGGGACGCCGGCAGCCCGGCCAGGAACCCCAGGATCAGCGACCCGACGACGTTCACCACGAGCGTGCCCCACGGGAACGTGGTGCCGTGCCGGGCCTGGATCGTCCGGTCGGTGAGATAGCGCAGCGGGGCCCCGACCGCCGCGCCGAGCGCAACCAGAAGCACGGTCACCGGCGCCGCCGGGCGAGCACGTACCCAGTTCCGGCGGCGCCCGCCCAGACCGCCACCAGCGCGCCGATCACCGTCGCGAAGAAGTAGGCCAGGCCGATCGCCGCCGCGCCGGAGGTCGCGTTGTGGCCGACGTCGATCACGTACGTCGAGAACGTGGTGTACCCGCCGAGCACGCCGACGCCGAGGAACGGCCGCACCAGCCGCTGGTCGGGGTACACCTCGGTGATCACCACCATGAGGACGCCCATCAGCAGGCAGCCGGACACGTTGACGACGAACGTCGACCAGGCGAACCCTCCCGGCCCGTGCGGCCACGCGACCGAGAGGCCGTAGCGGGCCAGCGCGCCGATCACCCCACCGGCGGACACCGCCGCGACGATCTGCTTCTCCCCCGACACGTGGGCCACGTTAGCTTCACCGCGTCAGCAGACTGATCGAGACCAGGCCCGGGTAGAGGGCGAAGAGCACGGTGACCGGCAGGATCAAGAAGACGACCGGCACCATCATCGCGATCTCCCGGCGTCCGCCCGCTTCGAGCAGCGCGCGGTGACCCGCCTCGCGGACGTCGGAGGCCTGGGCCCGGAGGACCTCGGCGAGCGGCGTGCCCCGGTCGAGAGCGATGACGAAGCCGTCGACGAACCGGACCAGCGGCTCCAACGCCGTCCGGGCGGCCAGCTCTTCGAGCGCGGTGGTCAGGCCCGCGCCCGACCGGCTCTCGTCTACTACCCGGGTCAGTTCGCGGCCCAGCTCCCCGCGGCAGGCCACGCTCACCCGGCGGAGGGCGGCGACAGGGGCCTCGCCCGCGGTGACGGCCAGCGCGAGGAGCTCGGCGATCACCGGCAGCTCCGCACG
Organism: Cryptosporangium arvum DSM 44712; assembly: GCF_000585375.1. NCBI lineage: Bacteria > Bacillati > Actinomycetota > Actinomycetes > Cryptosporangiales > Cryptosporangiaceae > Cryptosporangium > Cryptosporangium arvum. Next base: position 1,179,950 of record NZ_KK073874.1, on the reverse strand, counting down.
GAGCGCCTCGGTGCGGCGCCGGACCTGGACGGAGAGCCACCAGTCGCGCCCGAGCCCGCCCGCGAGCGCGCCGATCGGGGTCAGCAGCACGAGCCCGGTGCCGCCGCCCAGCGCGCCGCCGCTCACCGCACCGGCGAGCAGCCCGGCGGCGGCCCACCGCACCTGTTCGGCCCGGAACGCCGGCACCGAGCCGGGCCGCCCCGCCGCCGACAGCCGCCGCCGGATCCCGGCCCCACCGGGCAGCAACCGATCGATCCACCCCGCGACCACGTCTCCCACCGCCCGCCCGGCGACCACCCACTCCCGCGGACGCGGACCCGGGCGGCCACCTCCGCGCAGAGCGGCTCGGGACACGTCGGGGCGGCCCACGTAGGGCGCCAGCCGATCGTCGAGGCGGGGGTGGCGGGCGGGCGGGCCGCCCCGCAGCACCAGGACGAGCCCGAACGCCAGCGCGAGCCCGAACAGCGCTCCGACCGTGCTCACGCCAGCACCCGCCGGTCGGTCGGCAGCCGTCCGACGCGCAGCATCAGCCGGTAGGCCAGCACCGTGACCGCACCGCCGAACGCGAGCAGCACCCGTCCGGACGTGCTGTCGAAGACGCTGAGCGTGGTGGACTGGATCGCCAGCAGGAGCAGCACGAGCCAGGGCGCGGCCACCGCGAGGCGGGCCGCGTTGACGGTCCAGCCCTGACGCGTTTCGAGCTCGGCTCGGATCCGGGCGTCCGCGCGCAGGAAGCCCGAGAGCGTGCGCAGCAGCCGCCCGAGATCGGTGCCGCCGACCTCGCGGGCGACGCGGAGCGCCTCGCAGATCCGGTCGGCCACCGGATCGGCCAGGTCGTCCTTGAGCCGATCGAGGCAGAGCAGGAACTGGCCGGTGGCCCGATGGTCGGCCGCGAACCGGGCGAACGCCGGCCGCAACGGCGCCGGGCCGCGCTCGGCGAGTGCCGCCACCGCCTCCGGCAGCGACATCCCGGCCCGCACGGCCGAGGCCAGGTTGTCGACGACGTCGGGCCAGGCGTCACGCAGCGCGCGGACCCGAGCCGCACGCAGCCGCCGCACCAGCGCCACCGGGGCCAGGTAGCCGAACACCGCGAAGCACGTCGCGACCGAGGTGCTCCCCGTCACGACGAACGCCACCGCACCCGCGACCAGCCCCGCGAGGATCTGAGCCGCCCCGAGCCGCACCGCCCCGATCTCCCCCAGCCCCGCCGCCCGCAACAACTCACGCCGCCGCGGCCTGAAACCCCACCCGGACACAGCCCTCGAGCCACCGCGGCCCGGCCTCAGGGCGTCGATAGGGAAGCGACGAAGGAGCAGCACGGCGCCGCAGCCGAAGACGAACCCCAGCAACGCACCCATCAGGCGGCCCCCGCGAGCAGGGCGGGCAGGTCGACACCCGCGCGGGCGTAGCGCTCGCCGTGCGGTGGGAACCCGTCGCGGCGGGTCAGCCCCTCGCGCGTCGTGGCGAAGATGTCCGCGGTCTCGACCGCGCCGTCGCCGCTGCGCCCGCCCACCGCGACGATCTCCCGGACGCGGCGCTCACCCGCCGCCGTGAGCTCGACGTGCACGACCAGATCGACGCAGGTGGCCACGGCCGGGACGACGAACGACGGGTGCACGTTGGCCCCGGCCAGCAGCGGGAGCGTGCAGAGCTTGGTGACGGCCTGGCGGGCGGAGTTCGCGTGCACCGAGCAGAGACCGGGCAGCCCGGCGTTGAGCGCCAGGAGCAGGTCCAGCGCCTCGGCCTGCCGTACCTCGCCGACGATCAAGCGATCCGGACGCATCCGGAGCGCCTCGGTGACCAGGCGGCGCAGCGGGATCTCGCCGGTGCCCTCGAGGTTGGGCTGGCGGGTCTGGAGCGCGACCCAGTCGGGGTGGTGGCGCAGCTGGAGTTCGAACACCTCTTCGCAGCTGATCACCCGCTCGCGGGCCGGGATGGCGCCGGCCAGGCAGTTGAGCAGCGTGAAGTGTGCGAGGTTGCATAGGTGACTTCGAGTCACGCCGCTAGAAATGAAGGCGGCCCCGGGCGGTGCGGCTAACACCGGTCCCGAGGCCTTGATCGCCCCAGGAGGCGACCCGTGAGCATCATCCACGAGATTCCGACCCAGCGGCACGAGACCACGCCGCCCGCACCGTCCGCCCGTCCGCACTGGCTGCGGACGCCGTGCCCGGCCTGGTGCGAATGGGAGCACCGCGACGGCGACCGCCGCGGCGACCGGCAGCACATGGCGTTCGCAGGGCGGATCGAACTCGCGCTGTACGACCCGGCCGAGGCCGCGGACGACACCTACCAGCCGGAAACCCTCGGCGTCGCGCTCGACCAGCACGTCGACAACGCCGAGCCGGTCGTGATCCTGTACCGCGAGAACGACGAGGTGCGGCTGACCCTCGCCGAGGCCGAGCAGCTGCGCGGCCGCCTCGACTGGGCGCTGGCGGTGACCCGATGAAGACCGCCCTCCTCCTGCTGCTCGCGATCCTCGGCGCCGGCGGCGTCGCCGCTGTGTCGCTGTTCCTCATCACCCGCGCAACGGTGCGGCTGGCCGTGGCCGGCGGCGCGTTCCTGCTCGGCGCGGCCTGCTTCGTGCGGCTCGCGCTCGAGGGTGAGCCCGCGCCGACGTACGTCGGCATGCTCGCCCAGCTCGGCCTGGCCGCCGCGCTCGTCGTCGCGCTCGTCCGGTACGGGCACGCCCTCGACGGCCGCGACCAGGCGCCGATGCCGGGCCTGCGCGACCGCGAGGAGGCCTTCCGATGAGCCGATTCGCATACATCGTGCTCGACCGCCTTGTCGACGCGCTGCTGGCCGCCTGGCGCCGATCCGGCGCCGAGGACCGTTGGATCGGCTACCACCAGGCCCGCGGCCGCCGTGAGCGACTGTCCTGGCCGGAGTACCGCACCGAGCGCCGCGAGTGGCGCGACGCGATGGCCGCGCACGAGGGCGAGCCCGCCGGCGCCGTGCCGGGCCCCTGGTTCTTCGCGGCCCTGCTCGCCGTGCTCGTGATGGTGGCCGGCTACTTCGGTAGCGCCGCCGCCGGACTCATCAGCGTCGCCTCCGTCATGGTCAGCCGCCGGGCGCTGACGGGCGGGTCGCCGCGGTTCGAGGCGACGCCGGCGACGTTCGCCGGGGCGATCATCGCCGAGTCCGAACGGCAGCTCGCCGCATGGAAGGCGCTCCCGCCTGGGAAGCGTCGCAGCGCCGCCGAGCAGGACGCGTACCTCGACGGTCTGTTCGCTGCGATCGCCGTGATCGAAGAGACCACCGGGCGCGACCTGCTGGGGCTGTTCGACCCCGGGCCCGAGGTCAGCGGTCAGCCCGTGACCGGGCGACCGGTCAGCGCACCGTCCGGGCAGGTCGACGGCGACCTGTCGCACCCCGTGCCACCTGCACGGTCAGCTGACCGCGGCGCCTGACCGCCGCACCTTCAGACCAGCCCCGGGCACGGGCGGACAACCGTGCCCGGGGCATGCCCGAAAGGCACTCGTCATGCTTCCGCAGACGAACATCACGGCGCTCCCGGTCAGCAGCCCAGGCACCACCGGGCAGACGCCGAACACCTTCGCCCAGACCCTTCGAGAGCTCCGCCTGGCGGCCGGTCTCGGCCTTCGCCCGCTGGCCCGCGCTGCGCACGTCGACTTCTCCACGATTTCGAAATTGGAGCACGGTAGGCGGCCGAGCCCGGACGTCGCCCAAGCACTCGACGACGCCCTGCAGGCCGGTGGCCGCCTGGTGGCCACCGCGCCCCCGGCAAAGGTGCGGCCCGAGAACCGCCCGCCGGCAGCCGTCCGGGTGCGGACGCTGCGACCGGGGTGGGTAGTGCTGTCCGCCGACGGCGTCGACTTCCCCCTGCAGACCGCCGCGGCGCTGACCCTGATGAGCCAGCTGGCCGCCGAGGTCGCCCGCGCCGGGGCGCCGGAGGTGATCGCATGACGCCCGTCGTGCGGCTGCGTCAGGCCGCTGACCCGGCCGAGACGTTCGGCCAGGCGCTCGCCCGGTGGAGGCAGAGCCGCGGGCTGTCGCTGCGCCGCTTCGCCGATCTCGTGCACTACTCCAGCAGCTACCTGCACGAGCTGGAGCGCGGCCGGAAGACGGGCAGCCTCGCGCTGGCCCGGAAACTCGACGACGCCCTCGACGCGGGCGGCGAGCTGGTGGCGCTGGCGCCCGAGCAGAAACCGCCGATGCTGCCGGCAGCGCTGTCCGGTCGCCCAACGGTCCGCCCGGTCGCCGGTCGCGACGGCTGGATGGTGCTGCAGGTCGGTGACGCCGTCCTGGTGCTGGAGCCCGCCGAGGTCGACGCGCTCCGCGAGCAGCTGAACGTCTAGCGGACGCCCCGATTCCTAGCGGTGCCGTCCCCTAGACCTAGGGCAGGGCCTAGCGGACGGCACCGCCTGACCAGCGACCTAGCGTCTAGCGGCACCGTGCGGCCGGACCCCGGAAACCCCCGGATTCGGCCGCACGGTGACCTGCAACGCGAACCCCTAGGCTCGCATCGCCCGCACGATCGGGCCGCAACCTGATGCGGCCGGTGGGCAGCCAGATTGCGGGGTTGCGGCCAGGCGGAGGGACCGCCGGCGGTTGCGTGTTTCCGCAGGAGACCCGCAATCGGTACGGGGCGCGGCCCGGATTGCGGGCGCGCTGCCGCGCCCTGGCCCGCGCCCGGCATGAGCAGCGCGAACGGCCGCCGGGCGCGGGGCGCGGCACCTCACGGCGCAGGCCGAAACCGGGGTGTAGCGGCCCGCTGAGGTGTCGCGTTGCCGCGACACCCGGCGCTACACCGTCCGGCCAGCGCGAACGGGCGAGGTGTCGCGTGTAGCGGCAGTCCGCCGGAAGGCCCTCAGAGCGTCCTGAGGGGCGGTCGCGGTAGCGGTCGCGGACGCGACACCGGTCGCGGCAACGCGACCAGACCCGCGACCGGGCGAGGTAGCGGCCCGTGCAGGGGTAGCGGCGCCGCTACCTGCAGCGCTACCGCTGACGCTCCTGTTCGGAGCGCACCGGCAGCGCGCTGGTCGCGGGTAGCGGCACTTCGCCAGAGGGCCGGAAACCGGCCTGTGGCGCGATTTCAGGGACACCCATGGCGGGCACACCTAGGCCCTCCGATCGGGATCGAGCGGCGCGCCGACGTGCTCGCCGTTCACCCCCGCGCCCCGGGCGTCGGGTGGCGAGATGAGACGGCAACCGCTGACACCAGACCAGCGCGCGATGCGCGCACGGATCGCCGGCCTCACCGGCTGGTCAAACACCCGCGACCGGACCGAACGGGCCCGCGGTGCCTACGAGACCCGCCGCGCGAACCTCGCCGAACGGCTCGACCCGGACGGTGCGATGCGGCCCGACGAGCGCGCGGCCGCAGTCGACTCGGCGATCAAGGCGCAGATGGCCCGGGCCGCGTTCGCCCGTAGCCGGAAGGCTGCACGACGGTGAAGTACATCGACGAAGCGGGCCGCGAGTTCTTCGTCAACATCCTCGGACAGCTGGTCCCTGCCAACCGGCCGCTCGACCCGCCCGACCACTGGCCGGAGGCACGCAAGGCAGGATGGCGCGTCGGCGCCGCAGCCGCGCACGAGGCGAACCTGGCCGGGCGCCGGATGAGCAGCGCGCAGGTCCGCCGGCTACGTCTGCTGCTCGGCCTGGTCGACGACCACCGTTCGGAGGGGAAACCCGTCAGACGTACCGCGTAACACCGTCATCACGCATAGCGTCGAACGTGCCCGGTCGCGTCCTGGTCGGCATACCTGACGCGACCGGGTATGAACAGCACGAAGCCCCGTCCTCGACGACCAACAGGACGGGGCTTCGCTGCGAGTAGCACCCGCGACGCGGGTAGCCGCCCTCCACGGTAGACGTCGACGGCCCGCGCCGTGATGCGTCCGCGCGTACTGTCGGACCCGCGAGTAGTACCCGAGCACGGAGGGCGGGCCGACCATGCCCGAGAAGACCACCGGTGAACGCATCAGGGCCAGACGACTCGACCGCGGCTGGTCGCTGACCGTCGTCGCCGACCGCGCCGGCATCACCGCCTCGACGCTCTCCCGCATCGAACGCGGCCTGCGCGGTACGAACAACCGGCACCTCATCTCCGACCTCGCCGCCGCGCTGGAATGGTCCGTGGCCGACCTCACCGGACAGCCGTACGTGCCCGCCGACCGCCAGCTCGAGGCCGCTCACGCCAGGATCGCGAACCTGCGGACCGCGGTCGCTGAGACCACGCTCGAGCTGGCGCCCGTCGACGGGCACGAGCCCGCGCCGATGGCGCAGCTCGAGCAGCGCGCCGAGCTGGTGATCGCCCGTGGGATCGCCACCGACTACGCCGCGGTCACCGACCTGGCCCCGGCGCTGCTGATCGACCTGCACGCGCACGCGAAGGCCGGGAACCGGCGCGCCGCCGAGCTGGTCGTGAACCTCGGTACGCCGATCTCGCCGGCGTTCCGGTACCTCGGCTACCTCGCCGACTCCGCGCTGCTCACCGAACGGGTGCGGGAGTACGCGGAATGGCTGGGGCAGCCCGTGCCGCTGGCCATCGCGGACTTCCTGCGCGCCAACGCCTCGGCCGCGATCGGGTTCCGTCGCTCGGCCGCGATCGCCGAGCAGGCCCGGGTCGAGCTCGACCGGCACACCGACGAGCCGGGCGCCCTGGACATGCTCGGCATGCTGCATCTGACCGGCGCGCAGTCCGCCGTCGGGCAGGGACGGCGCGGTGAGGCCCTCGACCGGGTCGCTGAGGCCCGCGCGATCGCCGAACGCACCGGGCAGACCTCGACCGCGGCCCTGTTCTTCGGCCCGGCGAACGTCACCGTGTGGGAACTGGGGCTGCGCGTCGACGCCGACGAGCCCGGTAAGGCCGTCGAGGTCGCGGCCGGCGCCGACGTGACCGCGCTGCCGAAGATCCGGCAGGGCTACTTCTGGCTCGACCTGTCCCGGGCGTACACCGCGATGGGCAAACCCCAGCGGGAACGCGCCGTGAGGGCGCTGCTGACCGCTGAGCGGGCCGCTCCGCAGTTCACCCGGTCGGCGCCGCTGGCCCGCGAGACCGCGCGAGCGCTGCGCGCCGCCGGCGGGGACTCCCGTGATTCGGCCCTGCGCGGCCTGTGCGAGCGCCTCGGCGTGTGAGCCGCTACGCCGCTACCTCGCAGGTCACGGGCAGCATCGGGCGCTAGCTCCGGCGCTACGCCTAGCAGCTGCACCCGCTACGCGTAGCGGCCCGCTGACGTGCTGTTGCCAGGTGGCAAAGCGATCACCACTGCCGTACCTAGCGTCACAGCCGCGCCACCGACCGGTGGCGCGGCGCGGGAGCGCGAACTGGTCGGCACCGTCGCGCTCCCGCCCCTCGACGCGAGGGGACACCCGATGCGATGGCACCGAGACCTCACCGGCGGAGACGTCTCCACCGCGCACGCACTGCTCAACCAGCACTCCCGGTACGTCGAGGGCGGCGTCGACCGCTGCGCAGGCCTGCACGGTGCGCACGCCCAGGCGCCCCGCTGGCCCTGCAGCCAGGCGAGCTGGGCGATCAGCGCGCTCGCCGCCGAGGATCGCGGAGAGGTGCCCGCCTGATGCCGAACCTGTACGCCGACGCGGCCGGCACGCACCCGCTGAGCGCCGAGCCGATCCCCGTCAGCCCCGACGACCTCGTCGCCTGGGTTCACGACCTGCTCGCGGGCCGCGGGCTGGCGCCGGCGCTCACCCCGGAAACCCGCGACGCCGCCGAGCACGCTGCGGCTCTCCTGCTCGGCGCGCTGGGGGTCGCCACCCCTGATGCCGATCACTCTGAGTGACATCAATGAGGTTACGGAGGGCTACAGCAGCCACACGGCGACCGTCCCAGCATTCTGACCTGGGGATTTAAATTCGCCACGTAGTACGGGGGTGGCGCTTATCAGGTCCAAAAACCCATACCGGACATCACTCACTGTAAGTAATCACTGGTGGTCACCAATTCTGTGACGTTTTGAGCTTCGTCACGATCGGTTTCTTCCCTTTGCGCGAGTTGCATCGCATGTGCGCGGGCGCAAGGTTGGCGAAGTCGAGGGGCGCGCCACCCAGCGCCATCGGGACGATGTGGTCCACCGAGTCGGCACCCCCGTGCCCACATATCCAGCACGTACGGGAGTGCTTCAGCACGTACGCACGCGCACGCTTCCACGCCTGCGTACCTCGTAAGTGGGCAGCGTCGCGGTACTCCATCCCTACCCCCTCCACCCATGGCGGTAGGGGGCACCAGCGCCCCTGGTGCCCCCTACCTACCCCGCCCGCTCGTAGAGGCTGAGCTCCCGGCCCTGCACGGCACCCACCAGGCGCCCGTCGAGGTACACGTTCCCCTGGCCCTGCTCGCGGCGCATGCCGCGCACCTCGCCGATCAGCTCCCGCACGAGCAGGGAGAGCTGGTCCCCGCCGGACGTGCCGCCGCCTGGCGAGCCGCCTGTGTTCTGTGCGCCCCAGGACACCCGGCCGCCGTACCAGGCCGCAGCCTTATCGAGGATCTCCCGCGACCGGGAGGTGATGCCGTTCTTCGGGACGTACGCCTCTTCTTTCGTCGCCCGCTCGCCGTACATGATCGTCGGCGACGACACGGTGTGCGCCTGCACGACGCCACCGGCGGCCATCATCTTGTCGATGCCGCCCCAGCGGCGCAGCGACTTGTCCTTCGCCGCGGCCGCGTTCGTCGAGCCGGTCGCGTTGAAGATGTCCAGGTGCTCGGTGATCACCTTCGTGCGCACCTCGTCGGGCAGCGACGTGAGCGCGTTCTGCAGCGCCTTGACCTGCTCGGTGCTCAGCGTGGCGCCGGGCACGGAGACCTTCGACTTCACGTCGCCGGGCACCCGGAACAGCTCGTTGATCAGCCCGGTAACCGTTTTGGTGTCCAGGCCGGCCGCGTCGGCCTGCTGCAGGATCGACTGCCGTAGCGCCTCGACCTGGGTAGCCGACAGGTCGTTGGCGCTGGCGTAGTTCTGCGCCGTGGTGATGGCCTGCGTGAGCGCGGTCGTGTTCGCCCGGCCCGCCTCGGTCGCGGTGTCCAGCGACGTGCCGTGCGACTTGACCGAGTTGGTCACCCCGTCGAGCGCCGCCTGGTACGCCACCTCGGACTGCACACCGGCGATTGCCGAGCCGTTCAGCGTGTCGAGCGCGCCTTTCAGTCCGCCGGCGGCGTTGGTGGCCTCGGCGAACGAGCCGGTCAGCAGCTTCACCTGATCGATGGCGAGCTGCTGCGCCGGGGTGACCGCGTCGAAGGACGACCCCAGCCCGGTGACGCTGTTCTTCGTCGCGTCCAGCTGCTCTTTGAAGCCCTCGTAGGACTGCTTGACGTCCTCGCCGAGCAGACCCTTCTGCGCCAGCCACCCGAAGGCCTCGGTCAGCCCGTTGACCAGGCCGAATCCTGCCTGCAGGATCGCGTTCAGGCCGCTGAACGCCATCTGCAGCCCGGTCGCCGCGGCGGCGCCGTTCTGGCTGAGCATGGCGAACCCAGTACCGAGCGTCTCTCCGATCTGGGCTATCCCGTTGCCCAGCGCGGTCATCACGGGCCCGGCCGTCGACGAGAGCACCGCGACCCCGCGGGTGATGCTGGCGAAGGCCTCGCTCGTCTTCGCGGCGAGCGGCTCGAGCATCGGGGCCAGGTTGGAGAAGGTGGCCTTGATGTCACCGAGGCTGGCCTTGAAACCCTCACCCACGGTCGAGAACGTCGCGAGCAGCGCGCCCTTGAACGGCTCCGCGGCCTCGGTCAGCGCGTCGACGATGTCACCGCCGAGCACCGACGCGGCGCCCTTGATCTCCGGATCCTGCAGCGCGAGCGCGATACCCGCGCCGATACCGGCCGACGCGACACCCGCGATCAGGGCGCCACCGATAGCCGCACCCGCCACGGGCGCGGCGGCGAGGAGGCCGGCGAAGATGGCGCCGCCCGCGTACGGGCCGCCCGGTCCGAGCGCCTCGAACCCCGACGAGATGCCCGACGCGAGGGTGCTCCCCGCCTTCTTGCCGGCCTCGGCCGCGTTCGACGCGAGGTTGGAGAACGCCGAGCCGAGCTTCGACGTGACGCTCTTACCGGCGGTCTCCGCCTCGCCGGCCAGGCCCTTGAAGAGGCCCCCGCCGATCGACTTCTTCTTGTCGAGGTTGTCCGCGGACTTCCCGACGCCGTCGAGGGCGTCGCCGAGCCGCTTGACATCGCTGGTCCCGCTGGCGCGGGCCAGGACGTCGAAGACGAGTTTCTCAGCCACCGGGTGGCCTTTCGTTGGTGAGCAGCTGCAGGTCGTCGTGGAACGCGACGAGCCCGGCCGCGGTCAGCGTCCGCAGTTCCGTCGGGCCCACCGAGTAGATGCGGGCCATCACGGGCGCGATCGCGGTCAGGAACTCGCCGAGGCGGACGTTGCCGAGCCACCCGGCGAGCCGTCCAAAGGGGCGGCGGCCGCGGCCTCCTGGACGTCGGGCACCGTCTCGCTGCGCGCCTTGAGCGTGTGGATGTTGAACTCGCCGAACGGTGTGCGCAGGCCCGCCTGCCGGTAGGCGAGCCAGATGAGCGCACGCAAGCCGAGCGCGGACGCCTGGCCCTCCAGGGCGCCGATCACCAATCTGATCGGGTGGCCGAGTTCCTTCTCGATGGCCTCCAGCTCGAACGCCGGCGCGCCGGCCAGCTGCTCGACGTCGAGGGTCAGCCATTCGGGCCCGCCGAAGTGGGCCCGGTCGGCAGTGTCGAGGCTGAATCTGATCGACATCGCGGCTACACCTCGCCCGGCGACGGCCGCGGGCGCCGTGCGCTGCGCTGCAGGTCTTCGAGGCGCCACGTGCGCTGCATCTCGTCGAGCTTGCGGCGACGACTCTGGACGGTCTCCGGAACGCCCTCGCTCACACTGCGCAGGCCGGGCCGGCGCCTGCGCAGCAGGTCGGCCGCGCGTCCCTCTTGGAGGGCCCGCTGAGCGGCCTCCGGCGCGATCCCGAGGTGTTCGCCGAGGCTGCGCACGGCCTCGCTGTACTTGCGGACGACGGCGTACTCCGTCGCCTCGCCGGCGGATGCCTGTTCGATTTCCATCAGGAGTACTCCTGCGACATGTATGGGGACCGCACCGGGACACCGTCCGGGCCCGGGACGAAAACGCCGCTGTAGTCGTTTCTCTGCGTCTGCTGGCCGGATGTGCCGTCGAGGTGAACCGCCATGCCGGACAGCAGCATGCTTCGCGCCTCGGCCTCGGGAAGCTCGATCTCCTCACCGGGCTCGGGCCACGTAGACCACACGCCGTTGTCGCAGCGGTCGCCGACGATCTTCCCCGCCATCCGCACGCGCATCGTCTTCGCCATCAGGACGCACCCCCAACGAACGCCCGGACCGCGCCCGAGGTGTCTGCAAGAACGGAATCCGCGCGCAGCAGCGCCCGGTACTGGATGGTGCCGTTGTTGAATCCCGGTCCCGTGGCCCGCTCGAGGCGCAGACCGGCGACCAGGCGAACGACGAAGCGGTAGAGGTCGCCGAAGATGATCGACCGGTTGCCCAGGCCGATGGCCGGCACGAACGGGTCGGTCCAGACGGGCTTGCCCAGCAGCAGCTCGACGCCGTCGGCGCGGGTCTGCACCGGGAACACGTACTGCCCGTCGGAGCCCTTGAGCTGACGCACCTGCAAGAGCGTGGTGTCGCGCATAACCCACCCGGTCGTCGACAACTCCCGGCACGGGGCGATGAGGCTGTAGAACAGCGCCAGCACGTTGTCGGCGGTCGGCGCGCCGCTCACCCCGGTGCCGCCGGTAACGGCCACCGTGGCGTTGGGGACCAGGCCCGCGGGCTGAGCCGAACCGGTACCGGTGGCGAGGTAGCCGCCGAGCGTGACGCCCAGCGCCCGGCCCAGCTCGAGGCCGAGGTAGTCGACCATGTCGATGCTGGTGTCTTCCTCGAGTTCCTGACTCAGGTCGACCTTCGCGCCGAACTTGTAGGCCCCGAGCGAGCGCTGTCCGAACGTCGGTTCGGACGTGGGGATCGTGGCGCCCTCGGCCACCAGGGCGCCGCTGGAGTGCGCCGTGGTGGTGGGCATCGGTAAGGCGTCGCCCTTTGCCGTCATCAGCGTGCGGGCGCCGCGGGCGATGCCCGACACCTCGCTGAGGTGAAACACGACCTGGTCGACGAAGCCTTGCCCGACGGTGTTCGCGCCGGCGCCGCCGGTCAGCTTCGACAGGGCGCGGGCCTCGTGGTCGGGCGCCCACGGGTCCATGACGTTGTCGAGCACCTTGCCGCGGCGGCCGCGGAAGAACTCGTTGAGCTGCTCGCGCTGCTCCTGCAGGCCCCGGCGGTACAGCAGGCCGCGGGTCTCTTCGATACGGGCGCTGCGGGCGATGAGGTCGCGGGTTTCGCGTTCCTCGATGTGGACGCCGGCGCGGGCGCGGACTTCCAGCGAACGAATCCGATGCGAGTCACGCATCAGGGCGTGCTCTAAGGCGTCCGCGAGGGACTGGGACATGCGTAGACCTCCGAGGTCATCAGCTGAATGAGCGGGGAGTGTCCGCAGTCCGGGCCCGGGTCGGCGCGCGCCAGGAGTGAGAACCGATATGAAGTTGGAGTCAGCTCTAGTGTCTCACATCTGCGGTCTGAACAGCGGGTTTACGTGTCCGCAGCCTCGCGGTACTCGACGTCGACGCACTCCAGCACGCGGCCCAACGCGGCGTAGAAGGCGAGCGTCCGGGCGCCGCCGCCGGTCATCTTCGACACCGCGGCAACCCAGGCACGGCGATCGGTGCGGCTACCGGCCGCGATCGCCTCACGCAGCGCCAGCAGCGCGTCGAGCGTCCGGTCGGTCTGTTCGGTCACGGTCACGGTCGTTCCTCGTCTCGGTAGAGGTGAGCGGTATTGCGGAGGATCTGCTCCCAGGTCTGCGAGCGGCCCGCCTCGTCGACGGCGCCCTGCGCGAGCAGCAGCGCATCGACGCTGCGCACGACCAGGTCGACGAGCGACGCGACGGCCGCCGGGGCGCCGGCGGCGAACAGGTCGGTCATCAGCTCGCCGTGCAGCTGCTCGTCGACGTCGCCGTGCTCCGGATCGAGCGCCAGGGAGACGAGCGCGACCGCCGCGTCGCGGGACGCCGCGACCTGCTCGTCGGCCGGCGGCGCGGCGGGGACCGGGCGGCACGTCTCGCAGGTGGTCTCGTGCGCGGCCAGAACGCCGACGAGCGTGGACGCCGCGGCCCGCCAGGCGCCGCACAGCTGCGGGTGGCCGGGGTCGTCGTCGGCGAGCCTGCCGACGGCGCGGGCGACGACGTCACCGATGTGCTCCGGATCGGTGCTCACGCGACGGCGCCCGGCGTGGTGCGGCAACGGCGGCACAGGTCGGCGCCGAGAAGGAAGACTCCGCTCGTCCAGCTCACCGCCGTCAGCGTCGACGGGGCGTACCTCGAGCAGCCGTCGCACACGTAGTCGTCCTGCCCGGTGGCGGCGACGTCGAGCGCCAGCATGCACTCGGGATGCCCGCACTGGATGACCCGCGGGCGCCATGCCACCCACACCATCGGGCGAGGGGCGCTCAGGTCGACGTGCGGGCAGCAGCGAGTGGTTCCGGTCCGCAAACCACCGACGGCGGCAATGAACGCGGCGTGCACGCGCTGGAGGCCGAGCGAGGTGGACGGAACCGGAGAGGTCTGGTCGAGCTGCGGGACGAAGTGCTCCGCCCAGAGGCGCCGGGCGTCAGCGGCCGCGGCGTCGACCTGGTCGAGCAGAGCAGTAGATGCGGTAGCGGTTCGGGTCATGGCGGTGACCTTCCTTCCGAGTCGTCGTTTGGGCGGCCTACGCCGAGTGCTTTGCGGGCCGCTCGGCACTGCGGGGTAGGTCGTTGGGCTAGGTAGTCCTGGTCCTGGTCCGGTCCTGAGCGGTCCTAAGGACCGTCCCGGTTGGTGGTCCTGTCCTCCCCCCTCCTTTAGGGGGAGGACCAGGACCATCGGGTGTCCTGTCACTCGTCCGCCTCGCTCGCAGATGCTTCTTTTCGCAGCTCACGCCACCTTGTGAGCGAGCGGTACGCGCGGTCGGAGCCCCATTTCAGGCGGTCCTTGACGTCTTGCTTCGACCTCGGCGGCGGGACCAACTCGTCGAGGGCCTGGACGTCGGCGTCGACGTCCTCCCGGACCACCTCGACCGGGTCGCTGATGTACCAGTGGCCGGCGCCGTCGAGACGGTGCTCCAGCCGGAACACCCCGGCCTTCTGCTTCTGGCTGCCCGTCATCGGGCAGTGCTCGCGGACTCCACCAGGACGGTCCTTCTCGACCTCGAGGCCCGCCGCGCCTCCCTGGCCCGGCGCGAACGCCGTCATGGCGTACACGCGGTAGCTGGCCCCGTTGATCGATCGCTTCTTCGCGACGGTCCCGGTCGGGCCAGCGGCTCGCGCGTCAGCTGACTTCGGGAGGTGGTCGACGGCGATGACCGCGGCCCCGGAGTTGGCCAGGGGCGTCAGGATGCGCCGGTTGACCGTCGTCCAGTCGTCGGGGCTGTTGGAGCTGGCGCCCATCAGCGGCAGCAGCTCGCCGACCGAGTCGACGACCGCGGCGTCGGGCTCCCACTGGCAGAGGTCGGCCACGGTCGCGCGCATGACGAGCTGGTCTTCGGGTTCGGCCAGCCGGAACCGCTCCGGGTCGCTGAGCTCGGCGGGTTTGGCTCCGAGGTAGATCAGGCGGGACAGGATCTCGCCGGCGCCGTTGTGGTCGAGGTCGATGAACACGGCCTTGCCGCCGTCGGTGAGGACGTCGACGAGCGCGGCGAGCGCCACCCATGTCTTGCCGCCCTCGGGGTCGCCGAACAGCACGTTGACCTTGCGGCGGTAGAACAGGCAGTTGCCGTCCTGGCGCTGCAGGACGGTGGGCTTCTCGCGTTCGGGGAGCCCACCGTCCAGCAGCGCGGCGACGTCGACGTAGAGCACCTGGTCCTGCTCGAGGACGACCTCGGTCTGAGAGTTTTCGGCCTCGACGGCCTCCAACTCCTGTTGGACCGCGGCGAGCCGCTCGTTGAGCGTGGTCACGCAGGCCTGGCCTCTCGGTGCGGTCTCGGGTTGGCCATGCCGGCGTTCATGCCGCTGCGGATGGTGCGGAGGATCTTCGGTTCGTCTGGCCCGATGGACAGCGCGGCGTCGCGGAGCGCGTCGGCGACCTGGTCGTGGTCGAGCTGTCCGGCGCCGACGAGCTGACCGAGGTTGTATGCCGCACGGTTCAATTCGTCGTTGCGCTGGCCGGGCTGCGACCCGGTGACCCGCTCGACTTCACCGCGCAGAGCCGCGGTGGCGTGTGCGGTGGATGCTCGGACGTCGGTGCGGCGCCGGGGGTTGAGCACCGCACGAAGCTGCGGGCGGTCGTCGAGCAAAGGCGTGAGGATGGCCGGCCACAGCGGCAGGGTGTGACTCCAGATCCCGCCGAGCCATTCGTACCGGCCGCCGTCGCGAGTGACGGACGGCGCGACCACGATGTATCCACCGTCGGCCTTGACGTCGACGCCGGTGATGTCGCTGCCGAACGCGTTCGACCTGGACTTCACGTGGTGGCCGGGGTGTCGGTAGAGCATGTGCAGGCCGCCGCCGCCGGTGAGCTGCTGGACGGTGCCGGGGAGCAGGCCGACGGCCTGCTCGAGCTTCCCGAGAGACCGATGTCCGCTGTGGCGGGGGTCGACGTCGACGACGACCAGACCGGAGGGCGCACCGGTGCGGACCGCGAGCATGCCGTCCGGGTGCCGGGCGATCATCTCGGCGATGCGTACCGGGTCGCGGGTGGCGGCGTAGAAGCCGTGGCAGGTCAGGCAGGTGCACGTTTCGGGGTCGTGCCGCTCGGCGCCTGCTCGGCAGCGCGGACAGTTGCGCAGCGGCACCTTGTCGGCACTGAGCACGAACACGAACCAGCCGTAGGCGGCGTAGAGCAGGGCTTGCTCGAGCAGCTGCCGCGCGGTCGGGCGTGCCGTACCCTCGTGCTCGGAATCGGTGGCCTGGTCGCAGCTGGTTTCGTCGAGGGGCGCCTGGCGGGGCGCCCCTCGCTGCATTGGTGGGCTCATGCCGCCGTTTCCTCGCCGCTGTGCTGTTCGTCGCCGACGCCGTGCAGCGCCTGGCGAATCGCGACCCGCTGTTCGGGACGCAGCGGGGGCATGTCGTCGACGAGGCGCCGGGCGTACTCGGCGAGCGTCTCGATCGGCTGCTCGCTCATGCGGCGTCGCCCTCACCCAGGTAGGTGAGGAGATCAGCGCGGGGCACGCGGTATTGGACGCCAAGACGCAGGAGCCGCACCGGGAACTCGCCGCGCTTCGCGAGCGTGTACGCCAGGGTCCGGCCGATGTTCAACGCACGCGCCGCGGTGACCAGATCCACCGCAGGCGGTAGGGCCAGCAGCTCGGCACGATGCATCGATTCACGAGGCATGCTCGTCATATCAGCCTCTCGACGTGTTGATTCGACATGTCGGGTGAGCAGATTGATGCCCACGAAGCGGCACAGTACGGCACTGTTTGGTGGAGTGCAATGCGATGCCCTAGCGTGTAGTTCCTACAAGCTGGGGAGGCAGAGTGCTGAGCGATGTAGTCGCCGAGCAGGTCAACCGTGCGCGGAAACGACACGGCTGGAACCGTGGCGAACTGGCTAAGCGGTGCAGGAAGCTAGGCGCTCCACAGCTGACCGAAGCAGCGATCACGAACATTGAAACCGGCCGTCGTGATGCCGACGGCCGACGCCGACGAGAAGTCACGGTCGACGAGCTCGTGATCTTCGGTCGGGCGCTCGGCGTACCGCCGGTACTGCTGGCCTTTCCGGTGGGCTCGCAACCCACGGTGGAGGCGTTCCCTGGTGTTGAGGCGCCGACTTGGGGCGCTGCGCGCTGGTTTACCGGCGAGGCTCCCTGGGGCGCCTGGCCGGATGAGTCCGGCAAACGCACAGCGGCCTCGGAGCAGGACTTTCAGGACTACAACCAGGGCGCCACGCCGATTGACCTCTACCGGCGTCACGTGGCGCACTACCTGTCCTGGGCGGCCGCGAGCGCCGAAGAGCGTGGCATCCAGCGCGCCGAGCGTCCGACGCGGCTGGGCGAGGAGGGCACGATTCGAGCTATCCGAAAGACCATGCGGCAGTTCGGCCTCACAGCGCCGGATGTCCCGGAAGAGCTCAGGCACCTCGACGCCGACGAGCAGCTGTGAGAGGCGGATTACTTCGGGGTGATCTCGACGCTTGACCGGTCGAACACCCGAGCGCCCTGGCGGGCTCGATGGATCATGATGTTGACCGTGGCAGCGACCACTGCGCGGCGCCGGGTAAGCGTGAGTGTCTCCCACACCTCGGCGGCCTTAGCGTTGCCCGCCAGACCGGCTAGGACGGGGCTGTCGTCAACGATCCGGGCCTGAGCCTCGGCCGCGTCGATCTGCGGCCGGAGTCGCGCCGTGATGCGCTCCAGCTGGCGGCTGTCGATCTTGCCATCGGCGTAGTCATCAGCGGCCCGGTCGAGGCGCTGCTGTAGTTCCGCTGCGTTCGCGACGGCGCGTTTCTGATCGGCTCCCCGGCTGGGGTTGAGGAGGTCGGCCGCGTCGGGGCGAGACAATCGCTCGAGCACCACCGCGGTGACGAGGGCGTCTACGTCGCGACGGTTTCGGGCAACGCAGCTCTTCTCGCTGCAGCGGTACGCGGCAACGCTGCGGTTCATCGCGGATCGCATGACCGCGCCACAGACTCCGCAGCGAGCGATCCCGGAGAGCAGGTGCTTCGCCGCGGTGCCGGTCGTTGTCCGCCGCGCAGGATCGCTCAGGACGGCCTTCACTTGCTCGAAGAGATGGTCGGTAAGGATCGGCTCCCAATCACCCTTGCCGATCACGTCACCCCGGTAGACGCGGTTGCCGGCGTTGCGCTCGCGGATCGCGAGCGCCCGGACCATGCCCTTCGCCCAGGGGCCGCCGCGCGGAGACGGGGTGCCGGCGGAGTTGAGGTCCGCGGTGATCTGGCGCAGGGAGTCGCCGCCGATGAGCCGGTCAGCGATGCTGCGAATCACCGCGGCCTCGGCCGGGTTGACGACGTCGCGGCCGCGGCCGTTCTCCAGGTCGTAGACGCGCGTCCACCCGTAGGTTGGCCGTCCGTGGGTCCGCCCCGCGGCGGCGTTCTGCTCCAAGGCTCTGCGCACCCTTTCGGCTTTGTGCTCTGACTCGTATTTGGCGACGGCGCCGAGCTGGCGAGCGACGAGGCGACCGGACGGCGTGGACAGGTCCCAGTGGCCGGCGTTGACGGTCTGGACGCCGACGCCGTGCCGTTCCATGAGCGCGATGAAGTGCTCGAGCTCCGCCGGGCTGCGGTGCAGCCGATCCGGATCCCAGGACAGCACGACGTCGATCAGGCCGGCCTTGATCGCCTCCAGCAACCGCTGGTATCCCGGCCGCGGCTTGCCGCTGTACGCGGACCGCGAGTTGTCGACGAACAGCGCGACGACGGTGAGCCCCTCGGCCTCGGCGAGCTTGTAGCAGTCCTGACGCTGGCGCTCGACGCCGAGTTCTTCGCCCCGGCGGTCGTCGCTGATCCGTGTGTAGACCGCTGCTCTCACACCGGCAGACTACGTATGCGAGAGCGTCTAGACAAGGAGCGTGGTCTTCCCGGCCTGCGTGCCGCCGCTGACGATGACGTTGACGCCGGCCACCACCGACGCCTCGAGGAAACCGGCTGCGTGCGGGGTGAGCGTGCCCAGCGCCACCGCCTCGACGAGCGAATGCGCCCGCGCGACGAACTTACGGATGTTGATCGCCCAGTGCTCCCGCGTCACGTCGGGGATCACGACGTGGAGCCGCGATCCGTCGCTCAGCATCGCGTCGACGAAGGGCGTGGACAGATCCACGCGCCGGCCGCTGTGCTCCAACGCACGCTGCACCAGCTCCTCGACCTGGCCGGCGGCCAGGATCGTGGTGGTGAGCTCGGACCGGCCACCGCGGGCGACGAACACCCGGCCCGGCCCGTTGACCCAGATCTCCTCGACCGTCGGATCGTCGAGGAAGCGCTGGAGCGGACCGAGGCCGGCGACCGCGTCGAGCACGGCCTGACGCGTCTCGGACGGAACGAGCGGCGAGGTGGCGAGCACCTCGTCGATCAGCAGACCGACCGCGGCCGGATCGCCCATCGGGTCGACACCGCGCCGACGGACGAGATCACGAACCCGTTGCTCGACGCTCTCCACCACACCTCCCGGCCCGTTCCGCTACGCAGACGGTAGCGAGCACGGAACCGGGAGTAGCGAGGTTCAGTCGCCCTGTGGATAACCCGGTCAGCCGATGGGCTGGCCGATTTCTCCGCCGTCGGACGGCATCGTGGTCGGCATCGGGTTCGACGGGGCGTTCGTCCCATCGGGCCCGGGAACGACCGGCACGCCGGAAGGCCCGGTGGAGGGCAACTGGTTGCCCGGCTGCGTCGGGGCCGCGCTCGGGGCCGAGCTGGGAGTCTGGCTCGGGGACGGCTTCGCCGGTTGCGTCGACGGCGCGGTCGAGGGCTTGGGGTCGGCCTCGTCGCCCGACGACCCGAGCACGGCGATGGCGCCGCCCACCACGCCGATCAGCACGAGCAGAACGATCACCAGGCCGACGATCAGCGGCCAGCGCTTCTTCTTCGGCGGTTCCTGGCGGGGCGGGATGGTGCCGGCCGGGAACGCCCAGCGGGGCGGCGAGAGCGTGTCGTCGAACGACGGCGGTTTTGCTCCGGGATCAGACGGCGGGCCGGCGGGAAAAACGTTCGTCGGCGCCACGCCACCGGACGGCGGCTGACCGTACCCTCCGGCTGGCGGCGGCGGTAACTGCCCACCTGGGCCGGGCGAATCCCACCCCGGTGTCCCGTTCGACGGTGATCCCGAAAGGTCCGAATCCGACGGCCCTACCATTGCGAATGCCTCTCCCGGTCGAGTTCCACTCGGTGATACGGGCGCGGCCGCACCGACGAGTTCCGGCGCGAGCGCCGGTGCCGGATCAGGCTCCGGCAGGGCCAGCGTAGGGTTCGGCCGCACCTGCGGCCTCGCCACGGTCGGCTGCGCGAGCACCGACGTGACCCGCTCGTCCGGCTCGACTCCCCCGGTGACCGACTCGACGACCGGCGCCACCTGGAAGTGCGGCGTGCCCTCCGGCAGCGGCGTCGCCGCCTTCATCCCGGCCAGTTCGGGCGCGGCCGCCCGCAGATCAGCCGCGAGCGTCTCGGCCGTCGGTCGTCGCGACGGGTCGCGCACCAGGCAGGCCGACAGCACCGGCCGCACCGCGTCGGGCACGGCGTCGGTCCAGAGCGGCACCGAGTTCAGGTGCCGCTTCATCACCTCGGCCGACGAGCCGCCCCGGTACGGAGTCGTGCCGGTCAGCAGCTCGTAGAGCACGATGCCGAGCCCGTAGACGTCGCTCGCGGGAAGCGAAGCGTGGCCACCGACGACCTCCGGCGCGATGTACTCGGGCGTCCCGTAGCTGAGCTTCGCCGGACCGTGCACCAGCCGCGACACCCCGAAGTCCGCCAGCTGGATCGAACCGCCGTCCGCGGGCACCAGCACGTTCGCCGGTTTCACGTCGGCGTGGACGATCCCGGCCGCGTGCGCGGCGGCGAGCGCGTCGGCGATGGTCGCGGCCATCAGCACGGCCGACGTCGGCGCGAGCGCACCGGCCACCGCGAGCGTGTGCCGCAGGTCGGCCCCGTCGACCAGGTCCATCACGAGGCTGATCTGCTCGCCCTCCACCACCAGGTCACGGATCCGGACGACGGCCGGGTGCCTGATCGACGTCAGCACCCGCCGTTCCCGCAGGAACCGGTCGACGACATCGGCGTCGCCGGCCAGCTCGGCCCGGATCTGCTTGGCGGCGACCAGTTCCCCGGTCGCCAGCACCCGCGCGCGCCACACCGAACCCGTGGCACCGCCGGCGATCTTCTCCACCAGCTCGTATCGGCTGCCCAGTGGCGTGCTCATGCCCCGAGTATGCAAACCCACCGCACCGGCGGTCTCCCGAATTCGTGCCAGTTGCCGGACCGAGTCAGTCACCCGACAGCATGTGCGGATACCGGTGGTCGGTCGCCGGGGCGAACGTCTCCTTGATCGTCCGCGGCGACACCCAACGCAGCAGGTTCAGGATCGAACCGGCCTTGTCGTTCGTGCCGGACGCCCGCGCGCCGCCGAACGGCTGCTGACCCACGACCGCCCCGGTCGGCTTGTCGTTCAGGTAGAAGTTGCCGGCCGCGAAGCGCAGCCGCTCCGACGCCGACACCAGCACGTCCCGGTCACGCGCGAAGATCGACCCGGTCAACGCGTACGGGGTGTCCGCCGCGAGGTCCAGCACGGCGTCAAAATCGTCGTAGACGTGGACACCGAGCACCGGGCCGAAGTATTCGGTGCGGAACAACTCGTGGGTCGGGTCGGTGCCCTCGACGAGGGTCGGCCGGACGAAGAAGCCGGTGGAATCGTCGGTCCGGCCGCCCGTCACCACCGTGCACGAGGGGTCGGCGGCCAGCTTGCCGAGCACGTCACGCAGCCGATCGAACGCCCGCCGATCGATCACCGCTCCGCCGAAAAACCGGAAGTCCCGGACGTCGCCGTATTCCAATTCGGAAACAGTTGCCGCCAGCCGGTCCCGCAGGCCGCCCTCCCACAGCGACCGCGGAACGTAGGCCCGCGAGGCCGCCGAGCACTTCTGGCCCTGGTACTCGAAGGCGCCGCGGACGAGCGCGGTGTGCAGCGCGTCCGGATCCGCCGACGGGTGCGCCACCACGAAATCCTTACCGCCGGTCTCGCCCACGAGCCGCGGGTAGGCGGCGTACCGGTCGAGGTTGCGCCCGACGGTCTCCCACAGGTACCGGAACGTCCTGGTCGAGCCGGTGAAGTGGATTCCGGCCAGGTCACGATGGGTCAGCGCTACCTCGGAGACGGCCGCGCCGTCGCCGGTCACCAGGTTGACGACGCCCGGCGGCAGCCCCGCTTCCTCCAGCACCCGCATGAAGTAGTGCGCCGACAACTGCTGCGTCGGCGACGGCTTCCACAGCACCGTGTTGCCCATCAGGGCCGGCGCGGTCGGGAGGTTGCCGGCGATCGCCGTGAAGTTGAACGGCGTGATCGCGAGGACGAACCCCTCGAGCGGCCGGTGGTCGAACTGGTTCCAGGTGCCGGCGCTGGAGAGCGGCTGCTCGGCCAGGATCCGTTCGCCGTAGTGCACGTTGAAGCGCAGGAAGTCGATCAGCTCGCAGGCGGAGTCGATCTCGGCCTGCTGGACGGTCTTCGACTGGCCGAGCATCGTCGCGGCGTTGAGCACGTCACGCCACGGCCCCGCCACCAGGTCGGCCGCCCGGAGGAAAATCGCCGCCCGATCGGCGTAGGACAACCGTTGCCAAGCCGGGGCAGCCTTGGAGGCAGCACCGATCGCATCGGCTACGTCGCTCCGCGTAGCCTGCCGCAAGGTTCCGAGGAGGTGGGCATGCGCGTGCGGTTGGACCACCGGCACTTCGTCGCCGCCGCCCCACCGGGCCACGCCACCGATCGTCTGGGTCAGGTCTTCACGCTGGTCGTCCAGGCGGTCGACGGTCGAGCGCAGCGACGCTCTCTCCGCGCTCCCGGGCGCGTAGGTACGAACTGGCTCGTTCACCGGCTCGGGTACCCGGGTGACACCGTCCATTCGGTCACCTCCAGCTCGTCCCAGTGGAGAATTCCACTCTATCGGGCGCGCTTCTGCCCCTATCCAGCCGCTTTGGGGATCAATCGGCAATGGGGCAGACTGCCGAGTGCTGATTGCCGCTACCTAAGATGCGCCTGAAGACCGTGTCCGCTCCTGCTCAGAAGGGAGTCGACGTGGAGTCCGGCCCTGCGCCCGCCCACCCGCTCACCGAACCCGGTCGAACCACCGTCCAGTTATTGGTCGCTTCGTCGGCAGTACTAGCTCTCATACAGCTGGTCGCCGCGACTTCCGTCGACGTCTACAACGGGGAGAGAGCAGGGTGGTGGATCGCGATCCAGGGCGCGACCGTCGCGTTCGCGGCCGCGTTCGCCGGAGCGGCGGCTAGCGCCAGCGGCGCCTCCTGGCGACGTGCCCAGCAGAAGTCGTCGAGCACCACCCCCGGCAGCCTCGGCACCGGCATCGCGGCGGCCAGCGTCGCCGGTGCGGTGTTCTCGATGCTGTGCTGGGCGTCCACCTCCCTCGGCGAGGCCACCTACCCGATGGTCGTCGCGGTGTTCGTCGCCGCGATGCTCGGCGGGGTCGTAGGCGCGGTCCGCGTCGGCGGCGCCGTGCTCGGCGGGCTGGTGTCCACGTTCGCCGCCACGCTCGTCAACCTGCTCGGCCAGGCCCTGATCCGGCTGTTCACCTCCGGCGGCGCGGAGAGCGGCATCCCGCTCGGCATCAGCGCCGTCAACTGGGGCTTCGCGGCCATCGTCGGCTCGGTGGCCGGCGTCTGGTGGCTCTCGCGCCGGCGTCAGCGCAGCTGGTGGTCGCACTGGTCGATCGTCGGGCTCTTCCCCGTGATGCTGGTGGGCATCGGCGACTTCGCCGAGCTGCTGGCCTGGCTCATGGTCGACGACCCCGAGAAGGGCGAGGCCCTCGGCCAGGCCGTGCCCGGGCACGTCACGCAGCTCGTGGTGATGGCCGTCGTCGGCGGTGCCGCCGCCGTCGTGGCCGGCCGGGCCCTCCGGGCCCACCCCGAGTGGCTGGTCCGCCCACAGCCCGCTCGCGCTCCCACTGATGTCGACGCTCTGAGGGCGGACATCTCCGCTCCGCCCACTGCGCTGCACGATGAGTACGCCGAGCTGGCGGAACGTGCGGCCCAGGCGCGGGAGGCCGAGTTGGCCCGAGAGGCGCTGCTCGACGACGACGAGCCCGAGCTGGACCTGACGCCGGAGCAGGCCGAGTTGATCGCTCTGGCCGATCGTGCGGTCGAGGCGCGAGAGGCGGAGCTGGCCCGCGGGGCTGGTCGGCCGGTTCACCCGGATGTTCAGGCGGCGGAGCAGGCTCGGGCGGCCGAGGAGGCTCGCGCGGCGGAGCAGGTGCGCGCGGCCGAGGCTGAGCGGCGGGCGGCCGAGGAGGCTGAACGGGCTCGGGCGGCCGAGGCGGAGCGGGTCGCTCGCGCCGCGGAGGCCGATCG
This sequence comes from Cryptosporangium arvum DSM 44712, assembly GCF_000585375.1. Classification (NCBI taxonomy): domain Bacteria; kingdom Bacillati; phylum Actinomycetota; class Actinomycetes; order Cryptosporangiales; family Cryptosporangiaceae; genus Cryptosporangium; species Cryptosporangium arvum. Next base: position 1,155,931 of record NZ_KK073874.1, on the reverse strand, counting down.
GGCTCGCGCCGCGGAGGCCGAGCGGGTCGAGCGGGTTCGGGCTGCGGAAGCCGAGCGGGTTCGTGTTGCTCAGGCGGAAGAGGCTCGGGCCGCCGAAGCGGCTCGGGTGGAGCAGGAGCAGGCCCAGCGGGCGGCGCAGGAGTTGGCTCAGTGGGCCGCGCAGTCCGAGTTGGCCCAGCAAGCCGAACAGGCGCACGAGCCTGAGCAAGCGCGTCAGGCCGAGTGGGCTCAGGAGGCTGAGCGGGCTCAGGAGGCTGAGCGGGCGCGTCAGGCGGAGCAGCTTCGTGCGGCGCAGGCAGCGCAGGCGGCTCAGCAGGTCGAGCCGGCCGGGCAGGCCGGGCCTGCTGACCAGGCGCAGACCGCGCGGCTGGCCGCTCTGATCCGTGCCGCCCAGGCTTCGGAGCGGGCCGCGCAGGAGCACCCGGCTCAGACCGCTGAGCTGGCTGAGCGCTTCGACCGGGCACAACGGCTCGAGCAGGCCCAGCAGGCCGCGCTGGCCCGTCGGGCGAACGAGGCCCAGCGACCCGTGCAGTCGCATCTCGGCGAGTCGGAGGCGCCTACTCAGCCCATTCCGGCCCTGCCGCCAAACCCGGTGCTACCGGGTCGGCCGGCGAGTTCGGTCTGGTCGCCGGATCCGTCGAACTCGACCAGCCCGACGGCTGGGGCTGACCCGGCGAGCGAGGCTGGCCCGACGGCCGGGGCCGACCCGGCAGGCGGGGCCGACTCGATGGGCCGAACCGAGCCGACGAGCGGAACCGGGCCAACGGGCCAGGCCGACCGGTCCGGCGGGGCCGACCCGTCCGGCGGGACCGAGCCGTCCGGCGGGGCCGAGCCGGCGAACAGGTCCGAGCCGCTCCCTCAGCGCCCGGCGGTGGCACCGGACCAGCCGACTGTGCCCATCCCGACGCAGCCGGCGCCCGCGCAGCAGGGCAGTGGCTCGTCCGACGAGCCCGAAGCGAACGAGGACACCGGCTCGGACACCACCGTGCCGATCCCCGTTCCCACCCGGCCGTCGGCTTTCCGGAACGGCAACGGCACGGTCCACACCAACCTGACCGCGCTGATCCCGACCCAACAGCACCGCCCGGACTAACCCGCCTGCCCCGGGGCTGACGATCCGTCCGCCCCGGGGTCGGCGCCTCCTTCACCCGCGGCTGGCCGGCCGGCCAGCCAGTCGCCACGGCCCGCCAGAAGCCCGGCCCGTCCGTCAGAGGCCAGCCCGCTCGAGGCCCAGCCCGCTCGAGGCCCAGCCCGCTCGAGGCCCAGCCCGCTCGAGGCCCAGCCCGCTCGAGGCCCAGCCCGCTCGAGACCCGGCCGGCTCGAGACCCGGCCGGCGAAGCCAGTCGGGGCTACGCCAGGAGCTGGGGAATCTCCTGCACCGCGTACCACTCCAGCTCGTGGTCCTCGGTCCCGTCGACGGTGAACTGAGCGTCCTCGTCTCCGAGATCCGCTTCCATGATCACCTTCGCGGCCGCGGACACGTCGGGCTCGGCCTCCGCGCTGTCGACGTGGACGGACGCCAGCCGCTCCAGCGGGATCGGCACCGTGCTGCGCACCACGGCGCGGTCCAGGTCGGGGTGGAGCGTCACCTCGTTGTCCGGCACCTCCGCGGACAGCACGACCCTGCGCCGTGGGGCCAGTGGGTCGGCGTCGAGGAGGCGCAAGGCGGCCCGCGCGGCCTGGGTGAAAGCGGCGTACTCCAGTACTTCTTCGTCGTCGTCGAGGTACCACTCACGCAGCGACGGCGTGACCGCGAACCCGGTCAAGGGCGCCGGTCCCACCGCTGAGTCAGCGTGGATTTCCCGAAGCATCGCCAACGTCGCCGGTAGGTAGATCCGCATCCCCCCAGTGTGGCCCACCACCCACCGACCGGCCCCCGCCACCCCGGCAACAGCTAGCCCGCGATACGCAAACTGCGCTCGCCCGGATCGGGGCGGAGAGCTGCCCACGAAGTACGCAACGACGTTTCCAGCACGTCGGCCCTTCGCTTGGCGTCCATGAGGTTGCTTCCCAGGACAGCAAGGTCCTCCGGGCCGGGACCCAACAACGTGACGCGCGTGCCGGAGGCACGCAGTAGCTCCGCCTCGCGGAGCAGTTGCTGCGCGAGCAGCCGCCGGAAGCGCCGTTCCAACCGCCCCGCGAACGACGTGGGCGCGTCGAACGCGAACGAGGCCATCGGCGTCAGCACGTACACCTCGTCGAGGTCGAGACCGGCCAGGAGGTCCACGGACGCCGTCGAGTACGTCCCTCCGTCCACGTACCGGCGCCCACCGATCTCGATCGGAGCGAACCAGCCGGGTACCGCGCAGGAGGCGCTGACCGCGTCGGCGAGGGGCGCGGCGGGGGCTTCGTCGTGGCCGAACACGACGCGCTGCCCGGAGCGGTAGTCCATCGCCACCACCCAGGGGCGGGGCCGGTCGGGCCACTCGTCGCACGGCAGCACGGAACCGATCAGCCGGCGCACACCCGTGTGCGCGGCCCGTCCGCGCGGCAGCAGCCCGGAGAGCGCCACCATCGGCGACATCGACGACGGGCTCCGCGCCGCCTGCCAGAGCAGACCGGGCGAGCCGAAGGCCAGCGCCGGGAGCGGCGGGCGCGGGCCGGCGCCGTCGACGTTCTCGTCGTAGTCGACCACCGGGTCGCCGGGCGCCGAAATCCCCTGCTGGTGACGGACCATCGACTCCACCGGCACCCCGCACCCCAGCAGGGACGCCAGGATCGAGCCCGCCGACGTGCCGACGAGCGCGTCGACCGAGCGACAGTCGAAGCCCTCCGCGCGCTCCAGCGCGGCGAGCGCCCCGGTCGCCCACGCGAACCCCAGTACTCCGCCGGCGCCGATCACCAAGCCGCGTCGCGTCATACCATCGCCTCCGTCAGCTCGTCGATGGACTCGTCGAGCAACCCGGCGAGCACATCGAGGTCCGGCATCGCGTCCCAGTCGGCGTTCAGGCCGTAGTAGACCTGTCCGTCGTACGAGGTCACTCCGATCGCGAGCCCCTGCCCCGGCGCCAGCGGGACGAACGGGTAGATCTCGCGGAGCCGGGCACCGGCCACGAACAGCGGACGCTGCGGACCGGGGGCGTTGGTGACGACCAGGTTGAACAGCCGGCGCGACAACCCGGAGGCCGCCCGCACCGCCATCGCGTTCAGCGTCGCCGGGGCGAATCCCGACAGCTTGACCAGCGCGTCGGCACCGACCCGGCGGCCGGGCTCGGCGTGCGCGCGCATCGCGTACGCGATCTGGGTCAGGCGGACGGTCGGGTTCGGTTCGCCGATCGGCAGATCGACGAGGGACGTGGCGACGTTCGCCCCGACGTCGGCGCCGAAAGCAGCCGGTGGGCCGCCGCGGACGCTCGTCGGAACCAGGGCGCGGATGACCGAATCGGGGCGAACCGGCTCTCCGCGGTAGAGCAGCCAGGCCCGCAGCGCCCCGGCGACGGTGGCCAGCACGGCGTCGTTCACCGTGACGTTCGGGCGCGAACGCAGGGCGCGGTACCGGTCGAGGTCGGTGTGGGTGCTCGCGAACCGACGCTGCTTCCCCGGCTCGGCGTTCAGCGGGCTGGCCGGGGCCGGACGGGCGGAGGCGAGCAGACGGCCGGCGCCCTTCATCGCTCCCACGAGCTGCCCCGGGTGGCGGACGAGGTGCGTGGCGGCGTCAACCATCAGTTCGGCAGGACCCGGCTCCGGCGCGGGACGCCAGATCGGTGTCACGCCGTCCGCAGTAGCCGGGCTGTCGTCGAGCAAAACATGCAGCAGGTCGACGCCCCCCACTCCGTCGACGAGCGCCGGGTGGGACTTGGTGAGCACCGCGACCCGCCCGTCGCGGAGCCCCTCGACCAGATAGAGCTCCCAGAGCGGCCGGGACCGGTCGAGGCTGCCGGCCAGGAGCCGCCCGACCAGCGCGTGCAGCTGCTCGTCGCTACCCGGAGTCGGTAAGCCGGTGCGACGCACGTGATACGCCAGGTCGAACCGGGAGTCGTCGACCCAGACGGGCTGGGTCAGACCGCCGAGCACCCAGCGCACCCGCTGCCGGAACCGCGGCACAAGCGAGATGCGCTGTTCGACGCGACGACGCAGCCCGGCGACGTCGAGCCCGGATCGGGCGGGCTCGAGTATCGCGAGGCCACCGACGTGCATGGGGGTGTTCGGCGTCTCGGCCGAGAGGAACGAGACGTCCACCGGGTGGAGGCGATCGGACATCTGCGCCCCCTCTCGGGTGACACTCCGCTGTGACACCGATGACACCTTCATGGTGACATGGGTTACTCGTTAGTAGACCCCTTGAAACCGAACTGCACCGATACGGACGTTGCGAGTTCAGTAAGCGCTCGACGCAGGCGCGACTTCTCCGCGACCTCCGCGAGCGTGCGCCCCTCGGCCAGCGCACGATCGACGGCTTGGCGGTCGTAGGGCAACGTGCGGACGCCGCGCACACCGGCGAACCGTTCGAGGGCGGTCGCGACCTGCCGGGCGGGGTCGCCGGGGATCGGTCCGCGCCGGATCCGGTTGATCACGATCTCCGGCTCGGCGAACTCCTTGAGCTCGGCGAGGCCCCGGATCAGACGTTGCAGCCCGACCGGGTCGGCGGTGCCGACGGCCAGCACCGTGTCCGCGCACTCGACGGCAGCGACCGTGGCGCCGTTGCGGCGGGGCGCGGCGGTGTCGTACACGAGCTCTTCGTCCTGTTCGAGGCAGAAACCGCAGTCGACGACGGTGAGGGTGCAGAGGACGCGCGCCTGGTCGAGGACCGCGGTGAGCGCTTCGGGGCGGACCTCGGGCCAGCGTTCGGCGCGGCTCAGACCCGTGAGGACGCGGAGGTTCGGCGTGATGGCCCGGGCCAGCGCGGCCAGGGTGGTGGGGGTGAGCCGGCCGGTGTCGGCCAGCCGGGCGGCCGACGCCAGCCCGGACGCCTCGTCCAGCAGCCCGAGGCACTGCGCGACCACCCCGCCGTAGGTGTCGCCGTCCACCAACAAGGTGCTGACGCCGAGGCGCGCGGCTTCGTCGGCAAGGCCGATGGCAACGGTGGTTCGACCGGGCGCGCCGGCGGGGCCCCAGATCGCGACCACCCGGCCGGGAGTGGGGCCGCTCGTGAGCTCGAGGTCGGTTGGATCGCGGAGAAGAAGGTGCCGGTCGTCGCCTGAGTTCGGCGGGGTGGGGGCCCGTGTGGCCGAGCCGATCGGCGGAGGTGGGTAGTGCGAGGGCGGGCTGGCTCGTGGTGTGGAAGTGGTTGGGGAGGCGCTAGCGGGCTCGGTGCCACCCCGCGAATGGCTTGATGGGGGGCGGCCTGATGGGGGGCGGCTTGATGCGGGGCCACTCGATCCGGGGCGGCTTGACGCAGGACCGCCCGATGCAGGGCCGCTCGATGCAGGGCCGCTCGATTCGGGGCCACTCGATTCGGGGCCACTCGATTCGGGGCCACTCGATTCGGGGCCACTCGATTCGGGGCCGCCCGGGGCTGGACCGCCCCATCCAAGAGCGCTCGGGGCCGGATCGCTCGGTGCAGGATCACCTGGAGCCGAGGCACCAAGCGTTGGGCCGCTCGGCTGGGCGTTGCCGGGCAGAGGATCGCCTGATCCAGGCTCGCCCCGCCCCGGACCGCCTGGTGCGAAGCCGCCGGGTCCAGTGCCATTCGGTGCAGAGCCGCTCCGGGTTGGGTCACGCGGGGCTGAGCCGCCCGGTGCATATCCACTCGAGGTCGGGCCACCCGGCACGGAACCACCCGGCACGGAACCACCCGGCATAGGGCGGCCTGACATGGGGTGGCTCCATCCCGGGCCGCCCCGCCCAGGGCCGCCCGGCCCAGGGCCGCTTGATCCAGGGCCGCTTGATGCGTAGTCACCCGGGATGGGGGCGCCCGGCGGTGGGGTATTCGGCGCGGAGGGGGTGGGAGGAGCAGGGGCAGTGGACGGGGCGCCAGTGGGGCTGGGATGGGGTGAGGCGGGGTCACTCGATGGTTGCGTGGCGCCGCGACCTTCCAGGCGTGATCGGGCGATCGACGGCGGGGTGGTCGCGCCGCGCGTCGGCCAGCGACCGGGGCCTAGGTGCAGGTCTTCTTCCGGCGGCGGTGCCCGGTGAGCGCCGCCCCCGGAGTCACCGGGCCTGCCGCGGGCACCAGCAGGCCGGCCTCGCGGGGCGGAGAGGACCGCCGCAGCGGCTCGGAGGGCTCCCGCTACAGCGGACGGAGAAGCGTCGGACGGGAGTACGTGGCTGATGCCGAGCGCGCGTAGTCGGTCGCGGCTCGTGTCGTCAGCCGGATCGACGACGCCTACTACCGCCACACCAGTGGACGCCAGTCGCATGAGGAGTGAGCGATCGAGGTGCGCCATCCCCGCAGGCAGGACCGCCGCGACCGCGACCCCGGTCGACGCCACCGCGATCAGGTCGGCCGCACCGGTGCAGCGACGCACCACGGTCACGCTGGTCTCCGGGCCGCCCCAGGCCGCCACGAGCGCCGCCTCCCAATCGGCCCCGTCGGCGACCACGGTGAGCACCGCAAGCGTCATCCCCCACCACCCGACCCCGCCCCACCCGGCGCGGCACCGCCCCGACCCGATCCCGCCGCCGGACCGGGTACGGCACGGTCACCCGGACCACCGCCGCGAATCGCCTCAAGGTGCGGCGCGCCCCCACCACCCGTGTCAGAACCCTCTGGGCCAATGCCTCCCGAGTCAAAGCCACCCGAGCCACCGCCGCCCGACCGACCACCGCTACCCGAACGAGCACCGTCCGAGCCAGCACCGCCCGAGCCAACACCGTCCGAGCCAGCACCGCCCAGAGCGGCCCCGCTCGGAACAGCACCGCTCGGAACAGCACCGCTCAGAACAGCACCGCTCAGAACAGCACCGCTCAGAACAGCACCGCTCAGAACAGCACCGCTCAGAACAGCACCGCTCGGAGCAGCACCACCCGAGCCACCGCCGGCAGTATCAGCGCCGCCGGAACCAGCGCCGCTCGGAGTCGCGCCGCCGGACCCGTCGCCGAATGAATCGGGCGGGGCTGCGCCGGTGGGTGTCGTACTGGTCGGAGCAGGCGAAGGCAGGGCGGGATCGGGCGCGAGGGTGCCGATCGTCGGGATGGGGCCGGGACTCGGTGCGGCGGACGTGCTCGGGCCCGGCACTAGGCCGCAGCCGTTGCCCGGCGAGCGTCTGTTCACCACCACCACGTCGATCTCGGCTGTCCGGACCGCTCGCACCATCGCGGGGGCGAGCTCGTCCGCGACCCGCACCACGAGCGCCGAGCCGCCGCCCAGATCCGACCCCCGCACCGCGTCCTGCACGGTCACCGCCGCGAGCACCCGCGTGGTCTCTCCCTCGCGCGGGGTCGCGAAGACGTCCACTTTCACGCCCCGGCGGACCGTGGCCGGCACGTGGAGCGCCGACACCGGGATGCTCACCTCGCTGCCACACGCCCGATCGACGAGCGTGGCGCGCGGCAACAACTCGCCGGCCCCGACGTCGCGGCTCAACGAACGGCCCACCGGTGTCGCGCTGCCGGCACCGGCGGCGAGGTACTGCTCGGCGTTGTCGGGGAGCCGGACGCGCACCACCTCCATGTCGTCCCGGGTCAGCACGGTGCCCGCCCCGAGATCTCGGGTCACCGCCCATACGGGTGCCGTGCGGTCGGCCGCGGCGAACAGGCGGGCTCCGCCGATCACCGACGCCAACACCAGCACGACGCCGAGCACGAATCGAAAGTCGAGCCACGAGGGAACACGTCGCCGTCGCGCGGGCGGTGATGCCGGAGCTGACATCCGCCTCCCTTCGGGCGTTTATCAGGTCGGATCCAGGCCACTAGGAACTCTCCACATCGTCGCGTATCGCACGCCACCCCCGTGCCGACTATCCACAGGTTGGTGGTGGCTGTGGACGAACTCGAACGAGCGAGGGACGGCAATGGCAGACTCAAGGACAGGCGGCGGGAGGTGAGATGGCCACCGATCGATTTCTCCAGCTCTCTGATGTAGCGGAGATCCTCAACATCTCCTCGTCCCAGACGTATGCACTGGTCAGATCGGGCGATCTACCCGCGATCAAGATCGGCGGGCGCGGCCAGTGGCGGGTCGAACGCGCTGAACTCGAGCACTACATCGAGCGGATGTACAAGGAGACGCGCGAATTTGTGCGCGCCCATCCGTTCACCTATTCCGATGCTCCGGAAGAGGAAATTGGTTGATCGCTTCAACCGGCACAGACGGCCCGAAGTGCTCCGAGGGGAATGCTGCGGATCGATCTGACCGCGGCGGCTCGGCGCGCCTCTCCCGGTAGGTGTTCAGCGAGCTCGACGAAGTCGCGGCCCACGCGGTCGAACGTTCCCCACGTCGCCCGGCCACCGCGCAATGCCACCCGCACCGGTATCCGGTCGCGGGCCAGACGGCGCAGCGCGTAACGGAGATCAAGCTTGGCCTCGACCTTCCCGCCGGCGCCGGGCAGGGCCGTGCGTCCGGGCAGCCCGGCGATCGCGGACACGGCCGCGAGCGGCACCAGAACCTCCCGGCGTCCCTCGCCGCCTAACAACAACCAGTCCGGCCCGACGCGCACCAACACTCCCCGCGCCGGCTCACCGGCCCACCCCGGCTCGGCGTCCAGCCAAACTTCCACGGCGACGCCGACCGCACCACGCAGTCGGTCGACGAACCGCACCAGCGCGAACTCCCGCCGGCTCCGATCGGCGGCCTCGGCTTCCACCTCGCCCCGGCGCAGCGACTCGAACTGTGCCTCCGCGTCAGCGAACAGCGACTCCCACCGGTCGTCCACTCCTCCACTGTGGGCCATCGGGGCCGAGCGTGAACGGGTTTGTCCACAGTCGGCAACGAGAGTCTTGCGGAGAGCTACCACCACAACGTTTCCTTATCCAAACGAAAGCAAACGAAGGAAACGCCATGCGGAGCATCCCGGTGATCTGTCGTCCCCCTGCGCTCGAGCCGCCGGCCGTCGTGCTGCTCGGTCCGGGGCCGGTGTCGGCGCGGGCGGTGGTCTCGCCCGAGTTGCCGTTTCCAGTCGACCGTCCGCCGGAGCCGCGCGCCGAGGTGTCGTTCGAGCCACAGGCGACGTCGAGCCGCGCGTTGCCCGATCCCGCCGGGCACGCCCGGGCGCTCGTGCTCGCGCTGCTCGAGGTGCTCAGCGGGCGGCGTCCGGTGCGGCAGTTGCGCCCGCACCTCACCGAGGAGGCTTACGAACGGTTGTGCCGCCGGTTGCACCGACCGCGTTCGACGCCGACCCAAGGATCAGGAGCGCCAGGGCCACAAGGATCACCGGGATCACCGGGATCACCGGGATCACCGGGATCACCGGGATCACCGGGATCACCGGGATCACCGGGATCACCGGGATCACCCAGGTCACCCGGCTCACCCGGACAGCGGCCCCGTCCCCGCACCCGGATCCACGTCGGCCGGGCGCTGGTCTGCGAACCGGCCGACGGGATCGCCGAGATCACGGTGCTCGCCCGGGTGGGAAACCGAACCCGCGCGATCGCTGTCCGCCTCGAAGGCCTGGACGGCCGCTGGCGCTGCCCCGTCCTCACCGTGCTCTGACCGGACGGAGGCGACGCCACCTCCCGGCGATCACTCCGCCGTTGCGGGTTCCTCCAGTTCGTGGGGTTCCACGGACGCGTCCGGCTCCGGGCGCACCATCACCTCGGTGATGGCCCGGCGACGTACCGCGCGCACCTCGAACGACCAGCGGTCGACCGTGACCACGTCCCCCGGCGAGCGCGGGATGCGTCCCAGCACCGCCAGGATCAGCCCCGCCACCGTCGTGTAGTCGCCCTCCGGCCGGTGCGGCAGCTCGATCGCGATGTCGACCAGGTCGTGCACGGGGAACGATCCCGGCAGCACCATCGAGCCGTCCTCGGAGATCTTCACCGCCTGGATGTCCTTGTCGGTCTCGTCGTAGATCTCACCGACGACTTCCTCGACGAGGTCCTCGACCGTCACCAGGCCGTCGATGTCACCGTGCTCGTCGACCACCAGCGCCATCTGGGTGCGGGCCATCGACAGCTCGCGCAGCGCGTCCGGCACCCGCATGCTGCCGGGCAACGCCGGCACCGAGAGCACCCGGTCGGCGAGCGTCCCCTCGTCGTCGATCAGCTGACGGAGGTGGACGACGCCGATGGCCTCGTCCAACGAGCCGCGGGGCGCGACCGGCGCCCGGCTGTGCCCGGACGCGACAAGGGCCGCCCGTGCCCGCGGGATGTCGAACTCCGCGGACAGCACGAACGCCTCCCGGCGGGGCACCAGCACCTCGCGCAGCACCCGGTCGCCCACCTCGAGCGCGCCGACGATCATCGTCTGCTGCAGCGGCGTGAAGCCCTTGTGCGAGCTCACCATCTCGGTGACCTCCTCGCGGGTCACCTCTTCGCGCTGCCGGTCGGGGTCACCGCCGAGCAGGCGCACGACCGCGTCGGTGGTGATGCCGAGCAGCCAGATCGCCGGGCGGCTGAGCGTCGAGAGCAGGTCGAGCGGGCGGGCGACCGCGAGGGCCCAGCCCTCGGCGCGCTGCATGGCGATGCGCTTGGGCGCGAGCTCCCCGAACACCAGCGTCACGAACGTCAGCAGGATCGTGACGACCACGATCGACACCGGCCGCGCCGCGTTCCCCAGGAAGGACAGCGGTTCGACGAGGGGCTGCGCCAGCGACACCGCGGCCGTCGCCGATGCCAGGAACCCGGCCAGCGTGATGCCGACCTGGATCGTGGCCATGAAGCGGTTGGAGTCGCGGGCCAGGCGGGCGAGCACCCGGCCACCGGCGCCCGTCCGGGACAGCCGCTGCAGCTGACTTTCGCGCAGGGAGATCAACGCGATCTCGCTGCCGGCGAAGGCGGCGTTGAGCAGGACGAGTAGTAGGACGAGTGCCAGTTGGGCACCGACGGAGTCCATGGTTCCTCTCGGGAGCCGGTAAGACTCACTCGGCCGCCGCCGGGTGAGGACGACGGGCCGGACACGCCGCGCCCCCCACAATGGAGACGCCCCGGTTGACCTGCCGTTATCGAACTTTACCAGCGAGTACCCAGCCGCCCCCGACACGCAAACGCCCGTCCGCGCCGGAAGCGCGGACGGGCGTGCGGAAAGCGACGATCAGGCCGGGCCGCCCGGCGCACCGTGGCAGCGCTTGTACTTCTTGCCCGAACCGCACGGGCAGGGCGCGTTCCGCGACGGACCGGCGCCGACCTTCTGCCCCGGCGTGGCGGCCTTCCGGCCACCCGCGCCCGCACCCAGCGGGCTGTCGGTGGCCACGGCCACCCCGCCGCCGGTACCGGCCTCGCCGTCGATCGCCGGTGCGCTGTACTGCAACGGCTGGTTCGACGCCCGCGGCCGGATCAGGCCCTGCACCTCGGCGTGCTGCAGCGTCGGAGCCTCGATCGTCGGCGAGTCGTCCGCCGCCGGTGCACTCGCCGGTGCCGGTGCCTCTTCGGTCTGGATCTCGGCGTGGAAGAGCAGCCGGATCGACTCCTCCTTGATGCCGTCCATCATCCCGCTGAAGAGGTCGAAACCCTCACGCGTGTACTCGACCAGCGGGTCGCGCTGGGCGTAGGCACGCAGGCCGATGCCCTCCTGCAGGTAGTCCATCTCGTAGAGGTGCTCGCGCCACTTGCGGTCGAGCACGGCGAGGACGATCTGCCGCTCGGCGTCGCGCATGAGCTCGCTGCCGAGCTCCTTCTCGCGCTTCTCGTACGCGGTCTGCGCGTCCTCGGTGAGACGGGCGATGAGCAGCTCGGCGTCGATGGCTTCGCGGCCGCCGACCTCCTCCTCGAGCTCCTCCAGCGTGAACGACACCGGGTAGAGCAGGTTGAGGCTCTTGAACAGCTCCTCGAGGTCCCAGTCCTCCGCGTACCCGTCGCCGGTGGCCACGCCCACGTAGGCCTCGACGATGTCGTCGAGCATGTGCTGCATCTGCTCCTGCAGGTCAGCACCGTCGAGGACCTGCTTGCGCTCGGCGTAGATCACCTGGCGCTGCTTGTTGAGCACCTCGTCGTACTTGAGGACGTTCTTGCGCGCCTCGGCGTTCTGCTGCTCGATCTGGGTCTGGGCCGACTGGATCTGCCGGCTGACCATCTTCGACTCGATCGGTACGTCGTCGGGGATGTTGAGGCGGTCCATGATCGCCTCGACCGCACCGGAGTTGAACCGACGCATCAGGTCGTCGCCCAGCGACAGGTAGAAGCGGGACTCGCCCGGGTCGCCCTGACGGCCGGAACGACCGCGCAGCTGGTTGTCGATACGACGCGACTCGTGCCGCTCGGTGCCCAGGACGTAGAGGCCGCCGGCGTCGGTGACCTTCTCGGCCTCCTCCTCGACCTGGTCCTTGACCCGCTCGGCGGTCTCCGCGAGCAGGGACTCCCAGTCCTCGTCCTCCGGGGTGTGACCGGCGTTGCGCAGCTCGGAGGCGGCCAGGTACTCGGCATTGCCGCCGAGCATGATGTCGGTACCACGACCGGCCATGTTCGTCGCGACCGTCACCGCGCTCTCGCGGCCGGCCTGCGCGATGATCTCGGCCTCACGCGCGTGGTTCTTCGCGTTCAGCACCTCGTGCCGGATGCCTCGACGGCCCAGCATGGTCGAGAGCAGCTCGGACTTCTCGACGCTCGTGGTGCCGACCAGGATCGGCTGGCCGATGACGTGGCGCTCGGCGATGTCCTCGACGACCGCCTCGAACTTCGCGAGCTCGGTCTTGTAGACGACATCGGGGCGGTCCTTGCGGACCATGTCCCGGTGCGTCGGGATCGGGACCACACCGACGTTGTAGGTCTTCTGGAACTCCGCCGCCTCGGTCATGGCCGTACCGGTCATGCCGCCGAGCTTGTCGTACAGGCGGAAGTAGTTCTGCAGCGTGATCGTGGCGAGAGTCTGGTTCTCGTCCTTGATGTTCACGCCTTCTTTGGCCTCGATGGCCTGGTGCATGCCCTCGCTGTAGCGGCGTCCGTGCAGCACGCGGCCGGTGAACTCGTCGACGATCAGGACCTCGCCGTCGACGACGATGTAGTCCTTGTCCTTCTTGAAGAGCTCTTTGGCCTTCAGCGCGTTGTTCAGGTAGCCGATCAGCGGCGTGTTGACGGCCTCGTAGAGGTTGTCGATGCCGAGCTGGTCCTCGACCTTCTCGACGCCGTCCTCGGTGATACCGACGGTGCGCTTGCCCTCGTCGACCTCGTAGTCGCGGTCACGACGCAGGCGGGGCACGATCCGCGCGAACTCGGTGTACCAGCGGGCCGACTGCTCGGCCGGGCCGGAGATGATCAGCGGCGTCCTGGCCTCGTCGATCAGGATCGAGTCGACCTCGTCGACGACGGCGAAGAAGTGCCCGCGCTGGACGAGCTCCGCGTGCGAACCCGCCATGTTGTCGCGCAGGTAGTCGAAGCCGAACTCGTTGTTGGTGCCGTACGTGATGTCGCACTCGTACGCGGCCTTGTGCGCGCCGGGCATCGCGTTCGGCAGGATCGTGCCGACCTCGAGGCCCAGGAAGCGGTGGACGCGCCCCATCCACTCGGCGTCACGTTGCGCCAGGTAGTCGTTGACGGTGACGACGTGCACACCGTTGCCGGCGAGCGCGTTCAGGTACGCCGGGAGAACGCAGGTGAGGGTCTTGCCCTCACCGGTCTTCATCTCGGCGATGTTGCCCAGGTGCAGTGCGGCGCCGCCCATCAGCTGAACGTCGTAGTGCCGCTGACCCAGTACGCGCCGCGCGCCCTCCCGGGCGACCGCGAACGCTTCGGGGAGGAGATCGTCGAGCGATTGGCCGTCCGCGTACCTCTCCTTGAACTGGTCGGTCTGCTCGCGCAACTCCGCGTCCGTCAGATCCGTGTACTCGTCCTCGATCGAGTTCACGGTGTCAGCTATCGCCTTGAGACGGCGAATGATCCGCCCCTCACCGGCGCGGAGGATCTTCTCGAAGATCACGGGTTCGGTCAGCTCCCTCAGATGTCCTACCGCCATCGTAGGCGCGGGGGGCGGCGGCGGGCCTCCCGCGCTACGCGGCCAGCCGTCCACCGGTCGGGGCGCGGCTCTCTCCACCCAGTAAACCGCAGCCGAGGGCTATCGGTTCCCGGGAGCCACAACCTAGGGCGGTCACCGGCGCGCAGAACACCGAACAATAGTCCCGACGAAGCAGTTTGCCGAAGATTTCCCCGTTCGCGGCAGGCCCGACCGCCGATCGGGCCCTCGACCGGCCAGGATGAGGGGGTGGACTCCGTGGAGATCGTCGCCGGAAGCTTTCAGCTGCGGCCGTGCCAGACGGTCGACACCGAGTGGATCTGCCGGGCCTGCCAGGACCCCGACATCCAACGCTGGACCAGGGTGCCGAGCCCGTACCGGTCGAACGACGCGTTCGCGTTCGTCACCGACTTCGTGCCGCGGTCCTGGGAGTCGGGCCGGGCCGCGCCGTTCGGCGTGTTCGACGCGGTCAGCGGGGAGGGTCTCGGCACCGTCAGCCTGGTGTCGATGGACCTGGGCGACGGTCTGGCCGAGATCGGCTACTGGGTCGCACCGTGGGCGCGGCGGCGGGGCGTGGCCACGGCGGGCACGGTCGCGGTGGCGCGGTGGGCGTTCGGCACGCTCGGCGTGGCCCGGCTGAGCTGGATGGCGGAGGTCGGCAACCACGGCTCCCGCGCGGTCGCCGAGCGCGCCGGCTTCACCGTCGAGGGCACCCTGCGCGACCGCATCCGCCGTCGCGACGGCTCCCGCGCCGACGCCTGGATCGGCTCACTCCTACCCACCGACCTCAAAGACTGACGCGGACGCCCGGCAGGTCGCCGGGCGTCCGCGGATCAGGCGACGAGCGGGCTAGAGGCCCAGGCACATGACGCCGTAGTCGTAGCCTTTGCGGCGGTACACGACGCTCGGGCGGCCGGTGTCCTTGTCGTTGAAGAGGTAGAAGTCGTGCCCGACGAGTTCCATCTCGAACAGGGCGTCGTCCACGGTCATCGGCTCGTTCGGGTGTTCCTTCGTGCGAACGATCCGGCAGGGGCCGTCCTCGAAGTCCTCGAGCACGGCGACCGACCCGTGAGCCGCGTGGTCCTCGTGCGGTTCCGAGCCGTTCTGTGGCGCCCACATCGGCGCCGGGATGTCCGAGGTCGCATCCGCCATCGCCGTGGCGACGGAGACGGGAGTGCGACGACCGTGGTGGACGCGGCGGCGGTCAGCCGCGCGCCGGAGGCGGTTCTCCAGCTTCGTCATCGCGAGGTCCAATGCGGAGTAGAAGTCCGCCGCACAGGCTTCGCTGCGAATTACCGGGCCCCGCGTCTTGACCGTGATCTCGACCCGCTGGCAGGTCTGCGCCTGCCGACGGTTCGGTTCGTGGAACAGTTCGACGTCGATTCGAATGAGCTTCTGGTCGTAGCGCTCAACGCGAGTGAGTTTCTCACTGACGTGCTGCCGGTAGTGGTCGGGCACCTCGACGTTACGACCCTTGACGACGATGTCCACACGTACCTCCACGCTTCCGCGAACTTGTCAGCCCGCCCGACGGTGGGCGGCTGTTTCTTTGCGAGGTACCGGTTCCCTGATGTGCTCCTGGCGCTTCGCACAGGGCGGGAGGGACCGGTAAGCGGCAACCTCCCCTCGATGACATCCATCTGCTCAGGGCGAGAACTGCTGTGGAACCTGAAACTAACTCTTCGGAGTAGGAGTAGTCACCCCTCCACTCCGAGCAAAACATCCGTTTTGTGAGAAGCAGACTCTGTCGTGCCTGGTGACCGGCTTATCCAGCATCCTCAGAATGGAAACAGACACCGCGCGTGGCGACACGCTGTTCGTGCGCACTGCACCCACACCGCAACCAGTTCACTACTTCGGGTCACGAACCATGTACACGGTAGCGCCCCGCGGCGGGGTCGCGGCGACAACGGCGGCACCGGCGACCGGAAGGCCGATGCCGGCTACCGCCCGGTAGCCTTCGGCGAGCGTCGCCCCGGTCGTCACGATGTCGTCGACCAGCACGATCGTGGTACGACCGCGGAGCGAACCGGTTGGCGCGCGCAACGCTCCGACCCGGCCGGGCGCCGCCACGAACGCACCGGCGACGTTCGCCCGGCGCGCCGCCGCGCCGAGCCCGACCGAATCCGTGGGGACGCGACGCATCGTGAGCAACCGGGCAACCTCCGCTCCGAAGCCCCGCTGACGCAGCGTAGCGACAGCGAATCGGGCCAACCGGACGACGTGATCACCTCCGCGCGCCCGGATCGCGGCCGCCGAGGACGGAATCGGTACGCACAGTAACCGCCCGCGGCCCTCCGCCACCGGTTCGACAGCGGTCGCGAGCCGGACCCCGAGCGGCCGGGCGAGCGCGCGGGCGCCGCGTTCCTTGTACGCGATCAACGCTGATCGCAGCGCGCCCCGGTAGGCCCCGGCAGCGACGCACGCGGCCGGGACACCCCCGCCGGGGCGCGCCCCGGCCGCCACCGGGAACGGCGCGGTATGCAGTGCGTGCGGTGTACACACCGCGCAGAGCGGCCCGTCGGCAGCGCCACAGGCGACGCACGGCACGGGCAGCACCAGGTCGGCAAGCATCCTCAGCACGCCCCCACCGTGCCGCCCGCGGCCGCACCGGGCCAGACCCCCACGAGGATCTGTGGACGGCCCGCTCAGCCCGGGTAGAACGGCGCCGTGGCCACCGCGGGTGCGATGTCGCTCGTCCCGCCCCGCGCCGGCAACACGTACCGCTTCCCGCTCACCTCGAGCAGTACCAGCGACTCCGGGTTCTCGGTCGGGTCCGCGCTCACCCGCACCGGTCCTCCGGTGTTCGGGATGGCGCCGTGCACCTCGGGCAGCGACCCGTCGACCGGGGCCCGCACCAGCGCGACCCGGTTCTGCTGGTCCGGCAACGCCACCGCCACGGCCGCGTCGAGCGGTCCGAGCCAGGACACGTCGAGCGGGACGCCGGGCACGGTCATCGGCCGGACGCTGAGCACCGGTGCCCGGCCCGTCGCCCCGGTGAGCGTCCCGACGTACACGCCGGTACCGGCCACGATCAGCGCCCGGACGCCGTCGATCGAGAGGCGGACCGACGTGATGTCGCGCAGCCGCCGCCCGCCGGGCCCGACGACCTGGACCTCAGACGGCTGGCCGGCGTTCCCGACGCCGACCTCGAAGAGCCGGCCGCCGACCGGCACCAGCACCGTCGCGCGATTCCCACCCCAGCTCGGCCGGCCGATCTGGGGCGCGCGCAGGGTGGGCTGCAGCGTGCCCGACGCGTCGCCGACCCAGAGCCGCTGCCCGGACGCCTCGTCGCGCACCACGGCGAACCGGACCAGGTCGACCGAGATCGCGGCCACCCGCACGCTCCTCGACAGCACCGGGGTACCGAGCCGGTACGGGCGGTGGACGTCGCGCGCGCTGGGGTCGTTGAGGACCTTCACGGTGCCTTTCTGCACCTGGAAGGTGGGCAGGTTGCGCTGCACGATCGCCGGGTTGTAACGCCGCCACGACCCGAGGTCCTGACGGG
Organism: Cryptosporangium arvum DSM 44712; assembly: GCF_000585375.1. NCBI lineage: Bacteria > Bacillati > Actinomycetota > Actinomycetes > Cryptosporangiales > Cryptosporangiaceae > Cryptosporangium > Cryptosporangium arvum. The sequence goes on along the minus strand of NZ_KK073874.1, from coordinate 1,138,499 downwards.
CGTCGAAACCCTGGACGTCGAGCGCGCGCCCGCCGACGTTGAGCCGCACCGCGCCGGAGAACTTCCCGTTGAGCGACCACCCGACCTCGGCGACGAACGCGTCGAGCGCGTCCCGGCTCATCGCCTCGGCCTGGGGCTCGAGCTCGATGACGAGGTCGCCGTCCTGCACCGCGACCCGGCTCGTCCGCTTGATGTTCGGCAGCGGGTTCTCGGTGACCTGGCTCAGCGCCTCGGACGGGCCAGCGAGCACGAAGTCGACGATCTGAGTGATCTGGTCACCGATGTCCTCGTTGAGCCAGCGGCGTTCCGGGACCACCAGCCGGGGCGTCGGTCCGGTGATCGTGCTGGGCCGCGCGGAGAAGTACACGGTCTCCTGGCTGAACGACTCGGTGAACTTGTTCTCCGGGACGATCAGCGGGGGTGGTTCGGCGAACAGCCAGATGCCCCTGATCCGGGTCAGCCGGACCTGGACCTGCCACTTCGGGTTCTCCGCCTCCTCGAACACGCCGTCGCTGTCGACCGTGCCGATCAGGTTGGCCGAGAACGTCGCGGTGGCCTCGTCCCGCGTCGCCTCCTGGACCGACTTCTCGATGCCGCCGCGGACGACGACCATCGACGGGTTCTGGCTGAACGCGTTGCGGATCGCGGGCGTGGCCAGGTAGCGGTCGCCCAGCGGGCCCGGGTTGCGGGTGACGGCCAGCGCGTTGACGTACGCCTGCACCGACTCGTCGGAATCGGGACCGGGGCCGGGCAGCTGCGCGTTGACGCTGGTGATCGTCGAGTCGGTGCTCTGCGACGCGCCGGGGATCGCCACCGGAACGGCCGGGCCGCTGTCGGGCACCCGCGCGCACGAGCTGAGCGCGATCGCCACCAGCGCGGTGGCCACCAGCCGCTTCCTAGCCATGCTGCTCTCCCTCCGTCCCGGCGGCGTCGGCCGGGCCCGGCGTCAGCGCCGGGTGGGTCGGCACGGGCGGAAGCGCCCGCGGAGAAGCCTCGATCGCCCGCGGATAGCGCGACCCGGCGTCGGCCGGCGCCAGCGGCAGGGGGGCCGCCGAGAGCCGCTCACCACGCCGCAGCGGCAACGTGAGGCGGAACTGGGCCCCGAGCGCCGGCCAGCCCCACACCTGCAGCCAGCCGTCGTGCAGCCGGGCGTCCTCACGGCTGATCGACAGGCCCAGCCCGGTGCCGCCGGTCTGCCGGGCCCGCGACGGGTCGGCGCGCCAGAACCGGTCGAACACCGCCTGCGCCTCCCCCGGCCGCAGCCCGACGCCGTAGTCGCGCACCGTGATCGCGAGGGCGTCCGCATCGCTGGCCAACGTGATCCGGACCGGCCGGCCCTCGCCGTGCTCGATCGCGTTACCGACCAGGTTGCGCAGGATCCGCTCGACGCGGCGCGGGTCGACCTCGGCGACCACCGGCTCGTCGGGCAGCACGACCTTGAGCTCCGAGCCGGTGCGCTCGGCCAGCTGGGCGAGCCCGTCCGCGGTCCTGGTCACGATCGTGCGGACGTCGGTGTCCTCCGGTTCGAGCACCGCCGCACCGGCGTCGTAGCGGCTGATCTCGAGCAGGTCGTTGAGCAGCGATTCGAAGCGGTCGACCTCATTGGAGAGCAGCTCGGTGGAGCGGGCCAGCGCGGGCGGGAACGTGTCGGAGGCGGCGTGGATGACGTCGGCGGCCATCCGGACCGTGGTCAGCGGCGTCCGGAGCTCGTGCGACACGTCGGAGGTGAAGCGCTGTTGCAGCCGGGACAGGTTCTCCAGCTGGACGATCTGACGCTGCAGGTTCGCCGCCATCTGGTTGAACGAGTGCGCGAGCCGCGCCAGCTCGTCCTCGCCGCGCACCACCATCCGTTCCTCGAGCAACCCGGCGGAGAGCCGCTCGGCGGTGCGGGCGGCGACCCGCACCGGCGTCACCACCTGGCGGGCGACGATGCCCGCGATGGCCGCGAGCAGCAGCAACAGCAGCGCGCCGATCGCGGTCAGCGAGTTCTGCACCAGGCCGACCGTGGCCACCTGGTCGTCGAGCGGCACGAAGTAGTACAGGTCGAAGCGCCCGGCCTGGGTGTCGACCGGCGCGCCGACCACGAGGAACGCGCGGGCCGGGCGGTCGTCGAGCGACGTCCGGGTGAACTGGTAGCCGCGCTGCTCGCCGGTCGCGATGAGCCTGGTCAGCTGCGCCGGCGGCCGGACGTCGTCCGGGGAGTACCGGGGAACGTACTTCGGCGAGAGCCTGCGGTTGCCGGTCGGCAGCACGGCCACCGCGAAATCGGTGGCGCGCGAGCCCCGGTCGGACAGGTTGCGCGCCGCCTGGCGCAGCACGCTGTCGAGCTCGGGGTCGTCCTGGCCCTTGATGCTCGACAGCTCGTCGCCCAGGTAGGTCACGCCGCTGGCCAGCTGCTCCAGCGCCTGCTCCTTCTCGGCGACCACGAGCCCGTCGGTGACCCGGTGCACGACGAACAACCCCAGCGCCACGGTCATGACGCTGGACGCCAGCAACGTGCTGGTGACCACGCGCAGCTGCAGCGACCGCCGCCAGCGGGCGAGCCCTCGCGCGGAGAGCCACCCGGCGGCCCGCCGGAACCGCTGGTAAACAAGTCGGACGCGCCCGTCGGGCGCGTCCGGTCGAGCCCTTCGCCTCACCCGGTGCCCGCTTTGTAGCCGACTCCGCGCACGGTGAGCACCACCTCGGGGTGCTCCGGATCCCGCTCGACCTTCGCCCGCAACCGCTGGACGTGGACGTTGACCAGCCGCGTGTCGGCCGCGTGCCGGTAACCCCAGACCTGCTCGAGCAGCACCTCACGGGTGAACACCTGGCGCGGCTTGCGGGCCAGCGCCACCAGCAGGTCGAACTCCAGCGGGGTGAGCGCGATCGGGCTGCCGTCCCTGGTCACCGAGTGGCCCGGCACGTCGATCTGCACCTGGGACTGCGGCGGGCCGATCGTCAGCGTCTCGGGGGGCGCCTCGTCCCCCCGCCGCAGCCGGGCCCGTACCCGGGCCACCAGTTCCTTCGGTTTGAACGGCTTGACGACGTAGTCGTCCGCCCCGGACTCCAGTCCCAACACCACGTCGACGGTGTCGCTCTTGGCCGTCAGCATCACGATCGGCACGCCTGACTCCGCCCGCACCGCCCGGCACACGTCCAGCCCGCTCATGCCCGGAAGCATGAGGTCGAGCAGGACGAGATCGGGGCGGGTCTCCCGGAACACCGTGAGGGCAGCCTCACCGTCCGCAACGAACGATGGTGCGAAACCCTCACCTCGTAGCACGATTCCGAGCATCTCGGCCAGGGCAGGATCGTCGTCGACCACCAGCACACGCGCTCTCATGCCCCACATCGTGGCACTCTCGTCGAGGAGTTGCCGCTGAGCCGCCATACGGACGCGCCGAATCGCTGTCGCACCGGCATGACACGATGTCGCGGAATGTAATCCGAGAGGGGGCGATTCGCAGGTGAGCACGGTGACCGCACCGGCTCCACCGGTCGGGCTGCCCTCGTTGTCGGCCGGTCCGGGTTCCGGTCCCGTCCCGCTCCGCCCGCTCGCTGTCGGCGAGATCCTCGACGGCGGCATGGACCTGCTGCGCCGCCACCCCGGGCCGACGCTCGGCACCGCCGGTCTCACCGTCGTCGTCCAGCTGCTGATCACCGTTCCGCTGTGGTGGGCGATCACCGGCCTGCTGAGCCGCCAGTCGTCCTCGCTCGACGCCGACATCCTGCTGTTCCTGCTCACGCTCACCGCCGCCTCGGTCGTCGCGGCGCTCGGTTCCACGGTCGCGGCGGTGATCACCAGCGCGGCCGCCGCGGTGGCCGTGATCCAGGAGGCGGCAGGCGCCCCCACCTCGCTGCCGGTCTGCTGGGCCCGCCTGCGTCCGCTGTTCGGAAAACTGCTCCTGCTCGGCCTGACGCTCACCGGGCTGAACGTGGTCATCGCCGCGATCCCGATCGTCGGGTACTTCGTTCCGCTCTTCGGCGGGCTGATGCGGCTCTCGGTGCTGGCTCTGGTCTTCGAGGGCGGCACGATCGGCAGCGCGCTCAAGCGCAGCATGCAGGTGGGTAGCGGCACCGCGGCCGGGCTGTTCCGGCAACTCGGCATCCGGCTGCTCGCCGGCGCGGTCGGCGGCTTCCTCTGGTTCATCATGATGCTTCCGCTGACGATCATCGCCACGACCTTGGTGCAGCTCGCCGTCGGTGGGGACCCGCTGGTGAACGGTGACCACGGGGCGCTGCTCCTGCTCACGGTCGCGGTGGCGTTCGCGTACTACCTGCCGCTGATCGTCGTCTGGGCGTTCCGCTCGGGCATCGACACGCTGCTCTACCTCGACGGCCGCATGCGCGGCGAGGCGCTCGACGTCGAGTGGGGTCTGGCCGGCCGGCGCTCCCGCGCGGAGGGGGGCCGATGACGCCGCTCGAACCCGTTCCCCGGCAGCCCGCGGCCGAGGAGGCCGCGAAAGAGCTGTCCAAACAGATCTACCAGGACGAGAAGCCGTCGCTGCTGCAGCGCGTGATCGACTGGATCCTGGACACGATCGACCACCTGCTCGACCGCGCCCAGGCCAGCGGCCCCGGCGGCAAGATCGGGCTGCTGATCTTCGTACTGCTGGTCGTCGTGGTGGTGGCCGGTTTGATCTGGCGGTTCGGCCTGCCCGGCCGGAACGCGTCGGTGCGGCGCAAGACCGACCCGGTGACGCCCACCCGCAGCGCCACCGAGCACGAGACCCGCGCCGACGCGTACGCGGCCGAGGGGCGCTGGGCCGAGGCGGTCCGGGAACGTCTCCGCGGCGTCGTGGCCGGTCTCGTCGCCCGCGACCTGGTCGACAACCGTCCCGGGCGCACCGCGCACGAGCTCGCGGTCGAGGCCGGGCGGGTGCTGCCGGGCGCCTCCGCCGACCTGACCGAGGCCGCCGAGCTGTTCGCCGAGATCTGGTACGGCGAGCGCACCGCGACCGCCGAGCACGACCAGCGGATGCGTGGGATCGCCACCCGCGTCGCCGCGGCCCGGCCGAGCGAGGGCGAACTCGTCGGCGCCGGTTCCTGGGTGGCCCCCGGAACGTCGGCACCCGGAACGTCGGCCCCGGGCACCTCGGCCCCGGGCACCTCGGCCGGGGAGGACCGGTGATCCCCACCGCCGCGCCGGTCACCGGCGCCCGGTCGCCGTGGCGCTTCCGCGTCATCCTCACCGTGGTGCTCCTCGCGCTCGTCACGCTCGCGGTGTGGTTGCTGGTGAGCACCCAGTCGTCGAGTGAGCGCGCGGCGCTCGACCCGGACGCCGCGAACCCCGGCGGCACCCGCGCGCTGTCCGTGCTGCTCGGCGACGACGATCGTCCGGTCACCGAGCTGACCACCACCGACGACGCGATGAAGCGCGCCGCCGCCGGCAACGTCACGGTCGTCGTGCCGTTCCCCTACAACCTCGGCGGGGCGAGCCTGCGTCGGCTGGCCGAACTGCCCGACACGGTCCGGGTCGTCTTCGTCCAGGCCGACCCGTTCGCCCTGGACGATCTGGAGCTCGACGTCCGGATCGACAGCGCGGGCGTCACCGAGACCCGTGAGCCCGACTGCTCGCTGCCCGAGGCCACCTCGGCCGGGAGCGCCGATATCGGCGGGTACTCCTACACCGGCGAGGGCCTTACCCGCTGCTACGACGGCCACCTGGCCGTGCTCGACCGGCCGGCCCGAGCCGAGCTGGTGTTCCTGGGCTCCGGCGATCCGTTCACCAACAAGGTGCTCGCCGAGCACGGCAACGCGGCGCTCTCGCTCGGCCTGCTCAACGCTCACGCCGACGTGATCTGGCTGCAGCGCGTCTCGCCGGAGCCGATCGCGAAGGCGGAGGCCCGGTCGCTCTCCGACCTGCTTCCCCGCTGGATCCCCACGGCGCTCTGGATGCTGGCCGCCGCCGGGCTGCTGGCCGCGTTCTGGCGGGGGCGTCGGCTGAGCGCCCCGGTGGCCGAGCCGCTGCCGGTCATCGTGCGCTCCACCGAGACCGTGGAAGGCCGCGCCCGCCTCTACCGGCGCGCCCGGGCCCGCCCGGAGGCCGCGGAGGCGCTCCGGGGTGCCGCGCTGGCCCGCCTGCGGCCGGTGCTCGGCGTCAACGCGCACTCCGATCCCCGCGAGATCTGCGAGGCGATCGCCGAACGGTCCGGGTGGCCGGCCGCGGCGGTCGGTCAGCACCTCTACGGTCCGCCGCCCACCGACGACCACGGCCTGGTCGTGCACGCCGACGCGCTCGACGCGCTCACCGCGGCCGTACTGACCCCGAAACCACATTCCGAAGGACAGCCGTCGTGACCGATGCGCCCGTGCAGTTGTCACCAACCAGCGACACCGAAGCCGCGCGCGCGGCGCTCGGACGTCTGCGTACCGAGGTCGGCAAGGTCGTCATCGGGCAGGACGCGGTGCTCACCAGCATGGTCATCGCCCTGCTCTGTCAGGGCCACGTCCTGCTCGAGGGCGTCCCCGGAACGGCCAAGACCCTGCTGATCCGTACGCTTGCCGCCGCGCTGTCGCTGGACTCCAAGCGGGTCCAGTTCACGCCCGACCTGATGCCCGGTGACGTCACCGGATCGCTCGTCTACGACGCCCGCACGGCCGAGTTCGAGTTCCGCGAGGGCCCGGTCTTCACCAACCTGCTGCTCGCCGACGAGATCAACCGGACGCCGCCGAAGACGCAGGCGTCGCTGCTCGAGTCGATGGAGGAGCGACAGGTCACGGTCGAGGGGGTGCCGCGCAAGCTGCCCGACCCGTTCGTGGTGGCCGCCACCCAGAACCCGCTGGAGTTCGAGGGCACGTACCCGCTGCCCGAGGCCCAGCTCGACCGGTTCCTGCTCAAGGTCGACGTGCCGCTGCCGTCCCGGGAGGCCGAGCTGAAAGTGCTCACGGCCCACCACCAGGGCTTCGACCCGCGCGACCTCTCGCAGGTGCAGCCGGTGGCCACCGCTCAGGACCTCGCCACCGCACGCATGGCGGCCCGTGGCGTCCAGGTCGCCGACCAGGTGATGGGCTACGTCGTCGATGTCTGCCGGGCCACCCGCACGTCCCCGTCGCTCGCCGCCGGGGCGTCCCCGCGTGGTTCCACCGCGCTGCTGGCCACCGCGAAGGCCTGGGCCTGGCTGTCCGGGCGCGACTACGTCACCCCCGACGACGTGAAGGCGCTGGCCCGGCCGACGCTGCGGCACCGGATCGTGCTGCGCCCCGAAGCCGAGCTCGACGGCGCGACGCCCGACGGCATTCTCGACTCCGTGCTGGCCACCGTCCCGACTCCCCGGTAATGATCACTGGCCGGGTCGTACTGCTCTGCGTCGCCGGGGCCGTGGTCAGCGCGGTGCTGCCGTGGCACGCCACCACCGCGCAGATCTGGCTCCTGGTGCTCGCGCTGGTCTGCGTCGTCGACTGGTTCCTCGCCGGGGCGGCGGGCAAGGTGACGTTCCGCCGGAAGGGCGCCACCACCACCCGGCTGGGCGAGTCGGCGGTGGTCACGCTGGTGGCCACGAACACCGGCCGGCGCACGGTTCGCGCCCGCGTCCGGGACGCGTGGGTGCCGTCCGCGGGCGCGTCGCCCTACGTCCACGACGTGGTGCTGAAACCCGGCGCGACCGAGCGCCTCGACACCACGCTGGTGCCCACCCGGCGGGGAGACCGGCCCGCGGTGGCGGTCACCGTGCGCTCCACCGGCCCGCTCGGTCTCATGTACCGGCAGACCCGCCGCCGCGCGATCCGGCGGCTCACCCCGGCGTGGACGATGCGGACGCTTCCGCCGTTCGCCTCCCGCCGGTTCCTGCCGGAGAAACTCTCCCGCCTGCGCCGCCTCGACGGTTCGCTCGCCGTGCGTGCCCGCGGTCAAGGCACCGAGTTCGACGCGCTGCGCGAGTACGTGGACGGCGACGACGTCCGTTCGATCGACTGGAGGGCCACCGCGCGCCGCAGCGAGGTGGTCGTGCGTACCTGGCGTCCGGAGCGGGATCGGCGCCTGGTGCTCGTCGTCGACACCGGGCGCACGTCGGCGGCCCGGGTCGGGGACATCCCCCGGCTCGACGCGGCGATGGACGCGTGCCTGCTGCTGGCCGCGGTGGCCGCGAAGGCCGGCGACCGGGTGGAGCTGTTCGCCGCGGACGTGTCGGTGCGCACGTCGGTACGGGGCAAGGGCCACGCGAGCGTCGTCGCGTCGATCGGCGAGGCGCTGGCGCCGGTGGAGCCTCGGCTGGTCGAGTCGGACTTCGACCTGGTCGTGTCCGAGGTGCTCCTGCGGGCCCGGAAACGCTGCCTGGTCGTGCTGTTCACCGCGATCGAACCGGCGCCGCTGGCCGAGGGCCTGCTACCGGTGCTGAGCCGGCTCACCGACCGGCACACGGTCGTGCTGGCGTCGGTCGGCGACCCGGCCGCCGCCGCGATGGCCGCGCAGCGCGGCACCACCGAGGCGGTCTACGAGGCGGCGGCCGCGGCCCGCGGCGACGCCGAGCGGCGCCGGATCGTCGGCGCGATGCGTAACCGGGGCGTCGAGGTCGTCGACGCCCCGGCGGACATTTTCGCCTCGACGGTCACCGACACCTACCTGGCGATGAAGGCGGCCGGCCGGCTCTGAGGCGGCGCGAGCGCCCGGCTCAGGCGTTCGCCGCGGTGTAGGCGTCGATCTCGGCCGTGAGTTCCGCCTTGCGTGCTTCCGGCGCGAACGACGCCCGGACACCGGCCTTGGCGAGCTCGGCGACGCCGGGAGCGTCGAGCTTCAGCAGTTCGGCGGCGACGAGGTACTCGTTCTCGAGCGTCGTGCCGAACATCGGCGGGTCGTCGGAGTTGATCGTGACGAACATGCCCGCCTCGACCATGCCTGCGAGCGGGTGCTCGTCCAGGCTGGCGACGGCACGCGTGCGCAGGTTCGAGGTGGGGCAGACCTCGAGCGGGATCTGGTGCTCGACCAGGTACTCGACCAGCGAGGGGTCACCCAGCGCGCTGGTGCCGTGGCCGATGCGCTCGGCCCCGAGCACCCGGATCGCGTCCCAGATCGTCTCCGGGCCGGTGGTCTCCCCGGCGTGCGGCATCGAGTGCAGGCCGGCCGCGCGGGCGGCGTCGAAGTAGGGCTTGAACTGCGGCCGGGGGACGCCGATCTCGGGACCGCCGAGCCCGAACGCGATGAGCCCGTCCGGACGCTGGTCGAGCGAGACGCGAAGCGTCTCCTCGGCGGCGGGGATACCGGCCTCGCCGGGGATGTCGAAGCACCAGACCAGCTCGATGCCCAGTTCGCGGCGCGCGGCGGCGCGGGCGTCCTCGAGGGCCTCGCAGTAGGCCTCGGGCGCCATGCCGCGGACCGTGTGCGAGTACGGCGTCGCGGTCAGCTCCGCGTAGCGGACCTGCTGGCGGGCCAGCTCACGGGCGACCTCGTAGGTGAGGATGCGGACGTCCTCGGGGTCGCGGACCAGGTCGGCGACCGCGATGTAGACCTCGATGAAGTGCGCGAAGTCGCGGAACTCGAAGAACTTCTCCAGCGCGTCCAGGTCGGACGGCACGTTCGTGCTGCCGGCGTGACGCGCGGCCAGCTCGGCCACCGCCTGCGGTGAGGCCGAACCCACGTGATGCACGTGCAACTCGACCTTGGGCAGGCCGGCGACAAACGCTTCCAGGTTCACCATGAGCGGACGTTACCATCAACGTGTCAAGGTTCCGAATCACACCGCCGGGGCGAAGTCCTCCCGCTCGCCGAGGGCCAGGTCGCCGGTCTCGCCGGCGAGCGCGGCGCGTCGGCCGAGCACAAAAACGTAGGTCAGGAAGCCGCCGAACGCCACGACGCCGATCCCGATCCGGGCCCAGGTGGGCAATCCGGAGGGGGTGACGAAGGCTTCGATCACGCCCGAGATCGCCAGCACGACCACCAGGCCGAGCGCGATGAGCACGGCCGCGCGCGAGGTCTCGGCGAGCGCCTGGGCCCGCGTACGACCCGGCCCCGGGGCGATCCACGACCAGCCGATGCGCAGCCCCGCGCCGGCGGCGACGAAGACCGCGGTGAGCTCCAGCAGCCCGTGCGGCGTGATCAGGCCGAAGAACACGTCGGCCTTGCCGTAGGCCACCATCACGCCGCCGACCTCACCGACGCCGACCGCGTTGTTGATCAGCACGATGATCAACGGGACGATCAGCACGCCCGCGAACACGCACAGCGCGGCGATCAGCGCGTTGTTGGTCCACACCTGGGCGGCGAAGTCCTGGGCCGGGTTCTCGGAGTAATAGTCGGCGAAGTCGTGCTCGACGAGCTGACGCAGGGCCGACTCCGGGGCGAGCTGGGCCGCGAGCTCGGGATGCGTGCCGAACCACGCGATCAGGCCGAACGACACCGCTGAGAACGCGGTGGCGACCCCGCACCACCAGGGCCAGGCCCGGTACACCGCCACCGGGAAACCGACGGTGAAGAAACGGGCGAACGTCAGCCAGGACGGCGCGCTGCTGCCGGTGACGGCGGAGCGGGCCCGCGCGACCAGCCGGGACAGCCGGCCCACCAGTGCGGGGTCGGGTGCGCGGCTCTGCACCGCCGAGAGGTGGGTGGCCGCCCGCTGGTAGAGAGCGATCAGCTCGTCGCTCTCGCTGCCGGTGAGGCGACGCCGCCCGAGCAACTCCTCGAGCCGGCGCCACTCCCCCGCGTGTTCGGCCACGTAGGCGTCCAGGTCCACGCGATGAACCTAGCAATCAGGCGCTAACGCTCAGCCCGCGCGAGCGCCGGAACTACGCCAGCGTGATCGAGTCGCCGTTGACGGTGACCTGCTTCTCCGCGAGCGGCTTCTTCGCCGGGCCGGCCGTCGGCGAACCGTCGGAGATCGAGAACTTGCTGGCGTGGCAGGGGCAGTCGATCGTCGTCGCGACCTTGTTGACCTTGCAGCCCTGGTGGGTGCAGACGTTCGAGAAGGCCTTGAACGTGCCCGCCTCGGGCTGGGTGACGACCACACCCTCGGCGTCGAAGATCTTGCCGCCGCCGACCGGAATGTCCGCGACCTTGGCGAGCGCGTCCGCGGCCGGCGGTGCCTCCGCCGACGCCGCACCGGTGGTGGGGGCCGCGGCCGGAGCACTGGAAGCCGGAGCGGCGTCGCTGCTCGCACTGTCGCCGTAGCTCGAGCAGGCGCTGGCGACGATCGTCACGCCGACCGCGCCGGCTCCGGCCAGAACACTGCGCCGGTTGAGCAGCCCGCGCGTGTATCGGGTGTTATCCATGCGTTTCCTCCGGGCGGTAGTCTCGCGCTTGTAGTAGTTCATGTAGTAGTTGAGTGCTCAATCAGTAACACACACCGCTACCGCTCGCCAGCCGCAACTCATCTTCACAGGTGATGCACGGGAGCCGTTCGCCAAAGGTTCAGAACTGCACGCCGCTGGTGGAGAAGAACCAGAGCGCGGACGTGGCCCACACTCCGACCAGAGCGGCGAACACCGTTCCCCCGAACAGGGGCAGCACCCAGCCGGCCAGGCCGTGCTTGGTCAGCACGAGCATCTTGGTCGTGAACGCCCCGAAGAAGACGCAGCCGAGCAGCGAGTGCGCCAGCGTCCGGGTGTCGTAGGTGGCGAAGCCGAGCGCGTACAGACAGTGAACGACCACCGGGATCGTGAGCACGAACGCGATCCGGCCCGACCAGCGGTGCACCGGGCTCACCCAGGCCCCGCGGAGTGGAAGCTTGCCCCACATCGCGAGCGCGGTGACGAGTTGGACGACGGCGAACACGATCGCCGCGGTCGCGAGCCAGACCTTCACGGTGAGCGGCCCCGAGAAGCCGGCGACGCTCACCGCGATACCGGTGGGGGTGTGCACCTTGCCGTAGACGCCGAGGACGACGGCGACCCCGGCGCCGACCGCGAGCGGGACGATCAGCTTCGTCACGGTGCTCGCGGACGCGGGCCGCGGGGGCGGGGGCGGGGCGAGAACGGTTGGCGGTACTGCGAAGGGACGCGTCGGCGACTCGTCCGGCTCGGGATTCCCCGTCATGACTCGCTCCTCAGGCCTTCGGGTCGGCTTCGGTGACGGTCATCGTGCCGCCGTCGACGGTCGCGGTCTTCGAGCCGAGGTCGATCTTCGGCGCCGGCCGCGGGTTGCCTTCGTCCGTGGTGAAGACGCCCACCTGCGTGCCGTCGGGCAACACGATCCACCCGGCGACGAGCTTGGCGCCCTGGATCGTCACCGTGCCCCGGTACACCCCGGCCGGCGATTTCACCAGCGGGGCCTCGAACTTGTAGTCCCGGCCGCCCGCGGTGACGGTGCCGGCGGCCTTGGTCCGGCTGAACGTACCGGTGAGCGTGCCGCCGGGCGCGCCCTTCAGGTCGAGGTCCCCGCCGGAGGCCGGGCCACGCATCCAGGCCTCGGTACGGTCGCCGTCGCAGTAGTAGGCGACGGCCTGGCCGTCCTTCACCGAGATCGCCACCGTGGCCCGGCCGCCGACCACCCGGCCGGCGAACACGGCCTTGCGGTTCTCGGTCGGAGGTTTGCTCGAGGACGCGATCGGCGGCGGTGCGGCCGCGCTGGGGCTAGCTTTCGCGGGCGGAGTGGACTGGGATGGAGCCCGGGCGGCGGTCTGCTGTGTGCTCTCGGTGTTGGCCTGGGTGCTGAGACCCAAGAGCACAGCGGCGACCACCGCACCGGACAGGAGGGTGAGGAGTGGTCCTCTGTGGCTCATGACGTCTCCAGGTCGGGCCTCATCGGGCGGGTCCCCTCCACTGTGCAACGGCGCCCGGTCTCCCGTCCGTGCAGAAGTACGCACAGCGCCTCCGGGCCGGTGTCGCCTTGCTGACAACGGTGCCGCGCCTACCACCGGCCGTGCAGCCGGTCCGGGCGGTCGTCTGGGCCCTGCATCTGCTCGTGCCGGTCGCCGGTCTCTGGCTCCTTCTGGCCGTGCCGGCGGCGGACGTGCTCTGGCACCACCCGCCGAGCCACTTCTGGCTCGTGCTCAACGTCGCCGCGATCAGCCTGCTGCCGGGCATCGCGATGACCGCGGCCGCGCTGAACCGGCGCGACGCCCGGCTCTTCCTGGTGTCGCTGTGTTTCCTCTCGTCGGCCGGGTTCCTGTTGCTCCACGCGCTGGCGACGCCACTCGTGCTCGTCGATCACGCGAACGTCGGGTTCGACCTGTCCCAGCCCACCGGGCTCACGATCTCGGCGGTGTTCGCCGCGCTCTCCGCGCTCCCGCTCGACTCCGACCGGGTGCTGGCACTGCGGATCCCGCTCTGGGGCGGGCTCACCGCGGTCATGGTGGCCTGGGGCGCGGTGACGCTCCTCGACCTGCCGCCGTTGAACGCGGCGCCGCAGGTCCGCGACGTCGAGGGGTGGCAGACGGCCGTGGCGGTGCTGGCCGTCGCGCTGTACGTGGCCGCGGCGCTGCGGTACTACCAGCTCCACCGCCGGGCCCCGGCCGCCGTCCTGGTCAGCATCCTCACCGCGTTCGTGCTGCTGGCCGAAGCGATGGTCGCGGTGACGCTCGCCGACAAGTGGCACCTCTCCTGGTGGGAGTGGCACGTCCTGCTGGTGTTCGCGTTCGGCTTCGTGGCCTACAGCGCGTACGTGCAGTACCGGAAGGAGGGCTCGAGCGCCGGCCTGTTCGACGCGGTCATGCTCGCGCCGACCGTGCGTGCGGTCCGGGCGCAGTACGAGGCCGCGCTGGAGGAACTCGTCACCGTGCTGCGCGAGCGCGAACGCAGCGGACGCACCACCGCGGAGCCGCTGGCCCAGCAGCTGGCCCAGCGGTTCGGGCTCACCGAACGGCAGGCCGTCGTCCTGGACCGGGCCGGCACCGCGCTCGCCGCCGAGCGGGAGATCTCGGCGCTGCTCGGCGCGCTGGTGACGGTCGGCGAACGGGCCCGGGTCGGGCTGGGTGAGCGAGAGCTCCTCGACGAGGTGCTCGCCCGGGTACGGCCGGCCTACGGGGAGGTCCACGTCGGACTCGTCGACAACGGGGCGCTGTCCGTGGACGGTCGCGCCTACGACCCGGCCACGCTCACCGCTCCGCGCCGGGACGACGAGCGGCTGATCTATCCGCTGACCGTCAAGGGCCGGGTGGCGGGTGTCGTCGAGATCCCCGCCCGAAGCGGCGAAACCTGGGCCGCGCTGCTGGCCAACCAGCTCTCGATCGTGGTGGAGAACGCCCGCCTCTACGCCGAGCTGGGCACGCTGTTCCGGCAGTACCTGTCGCCCGACGTCGCCTCGGCGCTGCTGGCCGACCCGGCGCAGGCAGCGCTGGGCGGCTCGATCGTCGAGGTCACGGCGCTCTTCGCCGACCTACGCGGGTTCACGACGTTCTCCGAGCAGGCCGACCCCACCGAGATCGTGACGATGCTCAACCGCTACCACGGGGTTGCGGTGCCGTGCATCCTCGACAACGGCGGCACCGTCGTGCAGTTCGTGGGGGACGCGCTGCTGGCTCTGTTCAACGCGCCCGCCCGGCAGCCCGATCACGCGGCCCGGGCCGTGCGCGCCGGGCTGGGCCTGCAGACCGCGGTGGACGCGATCGCGGAGGGACGGCCGGGCTGGCCGCGGTTCCGGGTCGGCATCAACACCGGGTCCGCCCTGGTCGGCAACATCGGCAGCGAGGCACTACGGGGGTTCAACGCGATGGGTGACGCCGTGAACGTCGCCGCTCGGCTGCAGACGCTGGCGCAGCCCGGCCAGGTCGTCATCGGCGACGCGACGATGAAGCAGCTCGGGCCCGAGGTGAGCGCGTACTCCCTGGGCGAACTCACCGTGAAGGGTCGCCTGCAGCCGGTCCGGGCCTACGTCGTGGGCGCCTCGTGACCGCGGAGCCGCCGCCCACCGAGTTCTGGGGGTTGCTGAAACCGTCGGAGACCGAAGACTTCCTCGCGCTGGCGCGCCCTCGTTCCTGGGCGCGGGGTGCGGTGATCTTCCGGGAGTCCGACGAGTCGGACTCGGTGCTCGTGCTGGTGAGCGGCCGGGTGAAGGCCTACTCCAGTACCGGCGGCGGCACCGAGGTACTGCTGGCCGTGCGCGGCCCCGGCGCCCTGGTCGGCGAGCTGGCCGCGATCGACCAGCGACCGCGTTCGGCCACCGTGGAGGCGCTGGAGCCGGTGACCGCCCTGATGTTGCCGCTCGGCGCGTTCCAGGAGTACCTGCGTGCCCACGGCCGGATCGCGCTGCTGCTCGCCCAGACCCTCGCCGACCGCCTGCGCGACGCCGACCGCAAACGCATCGAGTTCGGCGCGCACGACACGCTCGGCCGGGTCGCCGCGCGGCTGGTCGAGCTCGCGGACCGGTTCGGTCAGCCGACCGAGGAAGGCGTGCGGATCGCGCTGCCGCTCTCGCAGGACGAGCTCGCGGGCTGGATCGGCGCCTCCCGCGAGGCGGTGAGCAAGGCACTGCAGACCCTCCGCGCCGACGGCACCATCCGCACGTCGCGCCTCACCGTGGTGGTCCACGACCTCCCCGCTCTCCGGGCGCGGGCGCTCGACTTCTAGCGCTCGCGCCCGGAGCCGCGGGTCAGCTGACCGAGATCACCGCGGCGACCGGGGTCGGGGTGGCGGTCGGCACGCAGGGGATCGTGAACGTGCCGAAGATCGTCGTGGCGGTCGCGTTCACCGCACCCGGGCTGAGCTGGACCTCACCGGCGGTGGTGAGGGTCAGTTGCCCGGTCAGCGCGGTGAGCTGGACCGGCTGGTTGGCCGGGTAGGGCTCCGGGTTCGGAGTTCCGGTGACGGCCACGGCGCCGGTCTGGGCACCGGACACCGTCACCTCGCCGCTCGGCGTCACGCTGCCGGCGTCGAGGTCGATCGGCGGAAGGATCGGGATCGGTCCGGTCGTGACCGTGACGTCCACGGTCTCGCCGACCGTCGCGGTGGCCGGAGCGGTGATCGTGACCTCGACGTCGCCGGTCTGCGTACCCGAGAGCGGGATCTCGCAGGAGTAGTTGACCGTGACGGTGTCGGCGTAGGCGGGGCTGGGAACCAGGACGAGCGCCGCGCCGGCCGCGATCAGCGAACCGGCGGCGGCAAGCCGCTTGACGAGAGCAGACATGCGTACTCCCCTTTGTGAGGGCGCCGAGGCTTCAGTGCCTCGAACAACGCGTGTCCTGTGTAGACAACCTCGCTAAATCGGCGCACCAATTTGCACCGATTTAGCAAGATTTTTTGAGGGGATTGTTACTGGGCTAGATAAAAGAGGAGATCCTGACGCGTCAGGATGCCGATCGGCTTGCCGTCCTCCAGCACCACCGCGGCGTCGGACACCTCCACCGCCTTCATCGCGGCGTCCACCGATTCACCGGCCCCTACCGCGGGCAGCGGCGAGCCCATGTGCTGCTCGACCGCGTCGTTCAGCGCGGCCCGGCGGTCGAACAGCGCGTCGAGCAACGCGGCCTCGCTCACCGAACCGGCGATCTCGGCCGCCATCACCGGCGGCTCGGCCCGGACGACCGGCATCTGCGAGACGTGGTACTCGCGCATGATGTCGATCGCGGTCTTCACGGTCTCGTTCGGGTGCGTGTGGACGAGCTGCGGCAGCCCCTCGCTCTTGGCCCGCAGCACCTCCCCCACCGTGATGCCACCGGGCGTGCGGTCGGCCAGGTTGAGGAAGCCGTACCCGGCCATCCACTCGTCGTTGAAGATCTTCGAGAGGTAGCCGCGGCCGCCGTCCGGCAGCAGCACGACGACCACCGCGTCGGGGCCGGCCTCCCGCGCCACCTTCAGCGCCCCGGCGACCGCCATCCCGCAGGAGCCGCCGACGAGCAGGCCCTCCTCGCGGGCCAGGCGCCGGGTGAGCAGGAACGACTCGGCGTCGGAGACCGGAACCACCTGGTCGGTGACCGACGGGTCGTACGCGGACGGCCAGAAGTCCTCGCCGACGCCCTCGACCAGGTACGGGCGCCCGGTGCCGCCGGAGTACACCGAGCCCTCCGGGTCGACGCCGACGATCGTGATCTCGCGCCCGGCCTCGGCGGCCTTCTCCTTGAGGTACCGGCCGGTGCCGGTGATCGTGCCGCCGGTGCCGATCCCGGTGACGAAGTGCGTGATCCTGCCGTCGGTGTCGTTCCAGATCTCCGGGCCGGTGGTGGCGTAGTGGCTGGCCGGGCCCTCGGGGTTGGAGTACTGGTCGGGCTTCCAGGCGCCGTCGATCTCCCGGACCAGCCGGTCGGAGACGTTGTAGTACGAATCGGGGTGCTCGGGGGCCACCGCGGTGGGGCACACCACGACCTCGGCGCCGTACGCGCGCAGCACGTCCCGCTTGTCCTCGCTGACCTTGTCGGGGCAGACGAAGACGCACTTGTAGCCCTTGGTCTGCGCCACGATGGCCAGGCCGACACCGGTGTTTCCGCTGGTGGGCTCGACGATCGTGCCGCCGGGCCTCAGCGCGCCCGACTTCTCGGCCGCCTCGACCATCTTGACCGCGATCCGGTCCTTCACCGAGCCGCCAGGGTTGAGGTACTCGATCTTGGCCAGGACGGTGCCCGGCACCCCGTCGGCGACGGACCGCAGTTTCACCAGTGGTGTGTTACCGATCAGGTCGACCACAGACTCGAAGTACCGCACGGTGTCAGCTCTCTCTGCCGGAGATTCTCGCTTTCGAGACTAACCACCGAGGTCGGAAGGGGTCGCACCGGCCGCGCCGCGCATCTCTGCGAGCCGGCGCCAGAGGTCGGCGGCGTCCGGAACGTCCAGCCCGGTCAACACGGCCCTGGCCCGCTCGGCGGCCGCGTCGGCCTCGCGGCCGGCGCCGGTTCGAGCCAGGAGGAGCGCGAGTTTCAACTGGGTGGTGCCTTCGCGGACCCGGTCCTCGGCCGCGTGGAACCCCTCGGCCGCCTCCCGGAACCGGGCCGCGGCGGCGTCCGATCGGCCGGCGGCGGCGTCGACCTCGGCCAGCGCCACGAGCGTGATCACCGCCCCGGTCCGGTTGTGGTTGCGCAGCGCGAGCACCCGCGCCGCCTCCAGGTGGTCGGTGGCCAACGCCAGCCGCCCCTCGGCCAGCTCCAGCCGGCCCAGTTCGCGCAGGGCGGTGATCTCCCACATCACGTCACCCAACCGCCGGAACACGGCGATCTGCGGCGTGACGAGTTCCCGGGCGACCTCGATCCGGCCGGCCTTGCGGTGCGCCCGGGCGAGCGAGGTCCGCGCGCGGGCCAGACCGGCGTCGTCGCCGGCCTCGCGCCGCACGTCGACCGCCTTCTGCAGGGTGCGTACCGCGTCGTCGATCCGGCCGAAGGCGAGATGGAGCGAACCGAGGCCCCGCAGGGCGCTGGCGCGCAGCGAGACGCCCTCCCCGCCCGGATGCTCGGCGCAGAGCCGTAACGCTTCGCCGTAGTGCTCCTCGGCTTCGGTGAACAGCCCGGCGGCGTACAGCGCGCTGGCCAGCCGACGGTGCGCGGCGGCGGTGTTGAGCCGGTGGCCGGCCCGCTCCCACCAGCTCAGCGACGCCCGGGCGTGCGCGAGCCCGCCGCGGACGTCACCGCTGTACTGGGACGCCCGGGCCGCCGCGTACTCCGCCTGGGCGATCCGCTCGGGCACTCCGGTCGAGTGGGCGATGGCCAGCCCCGCTTCCCAGAGCCGCCGGGCGTCGGCGTGGTACGGGTAGCGCGTGAACGCCGGCTCGGCCGCGGCGGCCAGGCTCCAGGCGGCTTCCCGCAGCTCGGGGTGCCCGTCCCGGTGCTGGGCGGCCGCGGTGACGGTGGCGATGAGGTTCTCGCGCTCGTCGTCGACGTAGGCGCGGTGTTCGGGATCCCCGCTCTCCGACCGGGGGCCGAACGCGGCCTCCCACGGGACCCACGGTTCGATCGCGGCCCGGGCCCGCGCGGCGTAGTGGTCGGCCAACCGGCGGAGCGCGTCGACGTACTCCGCGCCGAGTTCCTCGATCGCGTAGAGGCGCAGCAGGTCGTGCAACCGGTACCGATCCGACGTCGTCACCTGCACCAGCTGCCGCTCGACCAGCCGGTCGAGGGCGGGCACCGCGCCGGACCCGACCAGGTCGGCCAGCGCCGCCGCGGCCGACGCGTCGAAGTCCGTGCCGGGGTGCGCGCCGAGGCGGCGGAACACCCGCTGGTGGTACGCGTCGAGCTCGGTGTAGGTCGCGGCGACGCTGGCCCGCACGGCGTCGCGTCCCGAGCTCAGCTCGTCCAGGCGGCGCTCCTCGTCGGCCAGGCGTCCGGCCAGCGTGGCCATCGACCACGACGGCCGGGCCCGCAGCCGGCTCCCGGCGATCGCGACCGCCAGCGGCAGGTTGCCGCACGCGCGCACGACCGCTTCGGTGGCGGCCGGGTCGGCGCTCACCCGCTGGTCGCCGGCCAGCCGGGCCAGCAGCTCGCGCGCCTCGGCGTCGGAGAACTCCTCGAGGCCGACGAGCGTCGCGGAGGTGAGTTCGGCCAGCACCGGGCGGCTGGTCACCAGCACCAGCGAGCCGGACGCACCGGGCAGCAGCGGGCGCACCTGGTCGGCGCCGCCGGCGTCGTCGAAGACCAGCAGGTACCGACGGCCGGCCAGCCGGGTGCGTAACCGGGCCGCGAGCGTCTCGACGTCCCCGCGCAGCTCCCCGTCGTCGCCGTCGGCCGGGCGCAGGCTCCGGAGCAGCCGCGGGAGCACCTCGGCCGGATCGGCCGGTTCGGAACTCGCCCCACGCAGGCGGACGAACAGCGTCCCGTCCGGGTAGCGGCTGTGGACGAGGTGCGCGACGTGCAGGATCAACGCCGATTTGCCGACGCCGCCCGGGCCGGACACCGCGACGAGCGGCGCCCCGCCGTCGATCGCGGCGAGGATCCGGTCGGCCTCGCTCTGGCGGCCGGTGAACAGCGCGGGTAACGCGGGCAGCTCGGCGGGCGGCGTCGGCCGCGCCGGGTCCACCGCGACCGGCTCGGGCTCAGCCCCGCCGAGCGGGCGCTGCTGCCAGTACGCGAGCACCGCGGTGACCAGCCCGGCGACCGCCACGGCCGGCCAGGCCAGCGGCTCCGCGGGAGCCAGCCCCGGTGGCAGCTCACCGCCGGTGGCCACATTGACCGCGACGGCCAGCAGCACCGAGGTCACCGCCGAGGCGAGCGTCAACGCGACCAGGACCAGTGCTCGGCGCACGGTGCGGCTCCCCGTTCTCGGTCGTGCCCCTGCTTTCAGTTGTGGATGGGGAGTATTCCCTACTCGCGAATGACGGGTCACCGACTGACGGAGCCGACATAACCGACTCCGAGCTAACTTTGAATCAGCGCCGCGGATGCTCACGCACCGCGGCGCGAGCCAGCAGTGGCGTCAGTCACACGGCGTGAGCAGGAGGTGACACGTGGACGGTCGAGTACTTCACGCGAAGCAGGTCGCGATCGGCGCGGCCTTCGGTGGGGGTGGCCTCGGGCTACTCAGCGCTGCCTTCTACGGACTACTGCTCGGCCAGGCGAACCTGGCCCGTCGTGCGATCCAGCCGCTGGAGGCCGGCCCGCCGCCCGCCGACGGGCGGTACACCCCGCCGACCGGCGCTTCGTCCGGGCCCGCGGTGCAGCTGGCGCTGCTCGGCGACTCCAGCATGGTCGGCTACGGCGTCGACGACGTCGCCCAGACGCCCGGCGCGCTGTTCGGCACCGCGCTGGCCCGGCTCGCCGACCGTCCGGTCGACGTCGTCTCGGCCGCCGTGGTCGGTGCGCGGAGCGTCGATCTGGCCGTGCAGGTCGACTACGTGCTGGCGCAGCCGCAGCGGCCCCAACTGGCGCTGATCTTCATCGGCGGCAACGACGTCACCCACAAGACCCGGCCGTCGATCGCGGTGGGCCAGCTCAAGCGCGCGGTGCGCCGCCTGGTCGATTCCGGCGTCGATGTCGTCGTCGGCACCTGCCCCGACCTGGGGACGATCCGGCCGATCCCGCAGCCGCTGCGCTACATCGTCCGGCGCTGGAGCCGGGACCTGGCCGCGGCGCAGACCGTGGCCACGGTCGAGGCCGGCGGGCGCACGGTGTCGCTCGGCGACCTGCTCGGCGCGGAGTTCGCGGCCAACCCGGTCGAGATGTTCTCGCCCGACCGGTTCCACCCGTCGGCGGCGGGCTACGGCCGCGCGGTCGACGCGATGCTCCCGTCGGCGGCGGCGGCGCTGGGGATCGGCTCGGCGGCCACTGACGAGCCGCGGCCGGAGCGCGGTGAAGGGGTCCGCTCGCTCGTCGACGCCGCGGTCGCGGCGGCCGAAGCCGCCGGAACCGAGGTGGCGCCGGCCGAGGTCGCCGGGCGCGAGCGAGGCCCGTGGGGACGGTGGGTCGAGTTGCGCCACCGCATCCGGCTGTTTGGCGGCACCCCCACCGTGGGCACAGCTCCCGAAGCACCACCGGCGGATGCCGCACTGGGTATGGCCTGATGGCGCCGCGGGTGCCTTGGTTCTGACCTGGAGCCCGCTGAGGGCGGCGCTGACATCCACGCCACCTGACGCCTCGTATTGGTCATACTCAAGTCGGGTGGCGCGGCTGTCAGCGTCGTTCTCAGCGGGCCGCCCACGCAAAGGAGGCGACGTGAAGCTGAGCACAGTTGCGGCCGGCGCTGCGACAGCGGCCGCGACCGCTGCGGGTGCGGCCGTCTCCGTACTGGCCATCGAAGGGCTCCTGGCGCGTCGGCGCCGCTACCTGTCGGCCGATCTGGCCCCTCCCGGCTCGGGGGTCTTCGGCACCGGCCGGCCGCTCCGGCTGGCCCTGCTCGGCGACTCCACGGCGGCCGGGCTCGGCGTCATGGTGACCGGCGAGACGGTCGGCGGGCGCCTGGCCGAGCTGCTCGCGTCCACCGGCCGCCGGGTGCACCTGTCGTCGGCCGCGGTGGCCGGGTCACGCACGGCCGACCTGGACGCCCAGGTCGCGCGGGTCCTCGTGCACGGGGTGCCTGACGTGGCGGTGATCCTGATCGGCGGCGAGGACGCGATCGCGTTCACTCCGCTCGACGTCGTCGAGGCCGAGCTGACCGCGACCGTGCGCCGGCTCGTGGCGGCCGGCTCCGCGGTGGTCGTCGGCACCTGCCCCGACCTCGGCGCGGCCCGCAACTTCGGCCAGCCGCTGCGCGAGATCATGGCCTGGTCGGGTCGTCGGGTGGCGACGGCGTCGGCCCGGGCCGCGGCGGACGCGGAGGGCGGGGTCGTCGACCTGGCCGGGCGTACCGGCGGGGTGTTCCGCGCGGACGGCGGCACGCTCTCGGCCGATGGCTACCACCCGTCGGCCGACGGATACCAGCTCTGGGCGCTCGCGCTGTACCCGCTCGTTTATGAGGCATCGCGCACAACGTCCGGGCAGCACTGATTTTTAACCTACCCGGCGGTAACGTGACCGGTAACCACAGTCACCGAAGCCTGGGAGGGCACCGTGCCTGAGTTCGCCGACCGCGACGCCGTCATCGTCGCCACCGCGCGGTCACCGATCGGACGAGCGATGAAGGGGTCGCTGAAAGACGTCCGCCCGGACGACTTGGCGGCGACGATCGTCCGCGCCGCGCTCGACAAGGTGCCGTCGCTCGACCCCACGACGATCGACGACCTGATCCTCGGGTGCGGCCTGCCCGGCGGGGAGCAGGGCTACAACATGGCCCGGGTCGTCGCGATCCTGCTGGGCTACGACACGCTGCCCGGCACCACCGTCACCCGGTACTGCTCCTCGTCCGTGCAGAGCACCCGGATGGCGTTCCACGCGATCAAGGCCGGCGAGGGTGACGCGTTCATCTCGGCCGGCGTGGAGACCGTGTCCCGGTTCGTGAAGGGCAGCTCGGACGGTCTGCCCGACACCACCAACCCGCTCTTCCTCGACGCCCGCAAGCGCACCGACGACTCGGCCGCCGGCGGCGTCACCTGGCACGACCCGCGCAACGACGACACGCTGCCCGACGTCTACATCGCGATGGGCCAGACCGCCGAGAACCTCGCGCAGCTCAAGGGCGTCTCCCGCCGCGAGCAGGACGAGTTCGCGGTGCGGTCGCAGAACCTGGCCGAGAAGGCGATCGCGAACGGCCACTTCGCGCGGGAGATCACGCCGATCACGCTGCCCGACGGAACGGTCGTGAGCACGGACGACGGCCCGCGCGCCGGCACCACCTACGAGAAGGTGGCCGGGCTCAAGCCGGTGTTCCGGCCCGACGGCACGGTCACGGCGGGCAACGCGTGCCCGCTGAACGACGGGGCCGCCGCGGTGGTCATCGTCAGCGGCGCCCGCGCTCGCGAGCTCGGCCTCACGCCGCTCGCGCGGATCGTGTCGACAGGTGTCACGGGCCTGTCCCCCGAGATCATGGGATACGGGCCGGTCGAGGCGTCGAAGCAGGCGCTCTCCCGGGCCGGGCTCGCGATCTCCGACATCGACCTGGTCGAGATCAACGAGGCGTTCGCGGCCCAGGTGATCCCGTCGTACCAGGACCTGGGCATCGACCTGGACAAGCTCAACGTGAGCGGCGGCGCGATCGCGCTGGGGCACCCGTTCGGCATGACCGGTGCCCGCATCACCACCACGCTGCTCAACAACCTGCAGGCCCACGACAAGCAGTTCGGCCTGGAGACGATGTGCGTCGGCGGCGGCCAGGGCATGGCCCTGGTGCTCGAGCGCCTGAGCTAGCCCGTCAGCGGCTCCCGCCGGGCCTTCACGGTCCGGCGGGAGATCCGCCACCCCCGGTCGGTGCGCACGACGACGTCGTCGTAGGTGACGCTGCCGACCGCGCCGCTCGTCATCAGCCCGAACCCCTTCGAGAGCGCCCGCGCGCCGTCGCCCACCGCGGTGACCACGACGTTCGTGACGTGATGCGCCAGCGGGTTGTGCTCGCCGAGCGCCTCGGCCGCCGCGCGGGTGGCCGCGAGCCCTTCGATCGCTCCGAAGCCCAGGTCGCTCACGTCGTACACGACGTCCTCGGTGAACAGTTCGCGGTAGGCGTCGAAGTCCCCGGCGTCGGTGAGGTGCCCGTGCCGGTTCACCAGATCGGTGATCGCCAGTCGGTCTTCGAGGGTGAGAGTCATCTCGCTCCTAATCGGGGAGTTCCCCGGTTAGAGTAGACGGGGAACTCCCCGGATCGCTAGGAGAGCAATGCGTGCCGATGCCGCGCGGAACGTCGGGCTGCTGGTGGCCGCGGCGCGAGCGCTGGTGACGGAGGCCGGGCCGGACGTCGTGCTCGACGAGGTCGCCCGGCGCGCCGGGGTGGCGAACGCGACGCTCTACCGGCACTTCCCGACCCGCGGCGACCTGCTGGTGGCGGTGTACGCGGGCGAGCTCACCGCGCTCTGCGACGCCGCCGACCTCGACCACGCCTCGCCGGGTGACGCGCTCTTCACGTGGCTCGAGGCCTACGTGGGGCACGTGGCGTCCCAACGGGCCCTGGCCGAAGCGGCACCGGCCGAGCGTCGGACCGAACTGTTCGACGAGTGGCACCGGCGCCTGCGCGAGACCATGACACAGCTGCTCGAACGGGCCCAGCGCAGCGGCGAGATGCGCGCCGACCTCACGCCGGCCGATCTGGTGGCGGCGGCCGGCGGGATAGCCCGCTCCAGCACGGACGCCGACCAGGCGCACCGCTTGCTCGGCTTCTTCCGGAGCGGGGTCGCGACCAACCGGGACGCACCCGCACCCGGCCGCGCCGGGCGCTCAGGGGGTGAGGGCCTCGATGCCACCGGGCTGGGCACCGGTCAGCGCGGGCGCGGCGGCCAGTAACTCCTCGGGGCGGGAGCGGAACCATTCGATCGTGCGCCGGAGGCCCTCCTCGACCGGCACCCGGGGCTCCCAGCCGAGCAGCTGCCGGGCCAGCGTGATGTCGGGCCGGCGGCGGGTCGGGTCGTCGGTGGGCAGCGGGTGGTACTCGATCTCCGACGACGAACCGGTGAGCGCCAGCACGGCCGACGCGAGCCGCGTCACCGTCCACTCCACCGGGTTGCCGAGGTTCACCGGCCCGCTCTCCGAGCCGTCGATCATCGCCACAATCCCGGCGATCAGGTCGTCGACGTAGCAGAAGCTGCGGGTCTGCTCACCGTCGCCGTAGATCGTCAGCGGGTCCCCCACCAGCGCCTGCGTGATGAAACTGGTGACCACACGGCCGTCCTGCGGACGCATCCGCGGCCCGTAGGTGTTGAAGATCCGCACGATGCCGACGTTGAGGTCGTACGTGCGCCGGTAGGCCATCGACACCGCCTCGGCGAACCGCTTGGCCTCGTCGTAGACGCTGCGCGGGCCGACCGGGTTGACGTTGCCCCAGTACTCCTCGCGCTGCGGGTGCACGACCGGGTCCCCGTACACCTCGCTCGTCGACGCCAGGACGAACCGGGCTCGGTCCCGCGCCGCGAGCCGCAGTGCGTGCTCGGTGCCGCGGCTACCCACCGCGAGCGTCTCCAGCGGCATCCGGTGGTAGTCCGGCGGCGACGCCGGGCTGGCCAGGTGCGCGACCGCATCGACCGTTCCCGGGACGTCGATCCCCTCGCTGACGTCGGTCTCGACGAGCGCGAACGCCGGATCGGCGAGGAACGGCTCGACGTTCTCCAGGCGGCCGGTGGAGAAGTTGTCCAGGCACACCACCTGGTCGCCGCGCGCGAGCAGCGCCGCCGCGAGATGGGAGCCGAGAAAACCGGCACCACCGGTCACCACCACGCGCATGTCATCCCCCAGGGAACTGGTTCCTGCCGTTCCCGACGTTGGGACGAACGACGTCGACACTGTACAGAGCTAACTACGAAATACCCAACTCACCCTTTCCGCCGATGCGGCATCAGCCATTTAGAAACTCGTTAACAACTATTTCTATGAATCGTCCATGAACGCGGAACCTCCCCGAAACGAGTGACGTTTCCCCAGCGTAAAGGTGCAGAGAATGACCCATGTGCACATATTGTCCGCTTGACCAATTTCTCGTCTCCGCTTAAGTTAACGCCCGTCCGCGAATCCACTCGCCTATTCCAAGCGACGCAGTGCTGCGTATCGGGTTCATTCAGTAATGGCGTCGTCATGGTGGGAGTAATGGTGATTCCGCCCACTCTGCACTCCTCGAATACGGGCGCAAAAGAACCGGTTTGGCAGGCATCGGACGCCATCGCCGCCGCCGCGGGCTGGGACGGCGCCGACGCGACGATGCTGATGGACCTCGGCTGGGACGACGCCGGCTACGGCCCGTACGACACGGCTCCGATCGGCGTCGGGTTCGTCGGCCAGGACCTGAACCAGACGATCCACCAGCTCTCCGGCGGCAAGGTGCTCAGCGCACCGGCCAGCGGACCGGCGATGCGGGCCCGGCGGGTGCGCCGCCACGCGCTGCTCCCGGACACGTTCGTCCCGGCGATGCGGCCGGGCCGCCGCTACCTGATCCACTTCCTGACCGCGGGCTGGCTGGTCACGATGGTGTTCTTCTGGGTGTGGTGGCTGCGCCCCGAACATCGTCACGGCTGGGCCGGGCTGCTGATCAACAGCGTGCTGCTCGGCTACCTGTCGCTCTACCCGATCCTGCCGATCCTGCGGTTCAACAAGATCACCACGGTCAACCCGCAGCTGCCGGTGCCCTACCTCCGGGTCGCGTTCTGCGTCACGAAAGCGCCGTCCGAGCCCTGGGAGACGGCCCGGACCACGCTCGAGGCGATGCTCCGGCAGGACTTCCCGTTCCGGTACGACGTCTGGATCTGCGACGAGGACCCCGGGGACGAGACGCTCGACTGGTGCCGTCGCCACGGCGTCCGCGTCTCCACCCGGCGGGGGCAGCTCGAGTACCAGCGTGACACCTGGCCCCGGCGCAAGAAGTGCAAGGAAGGCAACCTCGCGTACTTCTACGACCACTACGGCTACCGCGAGTACGACGTCGTCAGTCAGCTGGACTGCGACCACGTCCCCGGGCCGACCTATCTGCGCGAGATGGTGCGTCCGTTCGCCGACGACTCGATCGGCTACGTCGCCGCGCCGAGCGTCTGCGACACCAACGCGACCGCGTCCTGGTCGGCGCGTGGCCGGCTCTACCGCGAATCCAGCTTCCACGGCCCGTACCAGGCCGGTTGCAACGTCGGTTACGCACCGTCGTGCATCGGCTCCCACTACGCCGTGCGGACGCGGGCGCTGCGTGACATCGGCGGCGTCGGCCCCGAGCTGGCCGAGGACTTCACGACCACGTACCTGCTGAGCTCGGCCGGGTGGCAGGGCGCGTTCGCGCTCGACGCCGACGCGCACGGCGAGGGCCCGCCGACGTTCGCCGCGATGCTCACCCAGGAATTCCAGTGGTCGCGCAGCCTCACCACGGTCGCGCTGAGCATGACCAGGCACCTGCGCCGGATGCCCTGGTCGTTACGGCTGCGGTTCCTGCACGCACTGCTGTACTACCCGCTGCTGACGCTGACGACCGCCGCCGGCCTCTTCCTCGCCCCGTTCGCCGTCCTCACCGGTCTGCAGTGGGTCGACGTGCCGTACCTGGAGTTCCTGGTGCGCTGGGGCGCGGTGAACATCTGGCTGATCGGTGTGGTCTACCTGCTGCGCGGCGGCGGGGTGCGGCGCCCGAACCGCGCGCCGATCGTCAGCTGGGAGGACTGGCTGTACATGCTGACCCGCTGGCCGCTGAACCTGCGTGGCGTGCTCGCGGCCGCCGTGCAGCGCGTCCGGCCGCGCCCGATCAACTTCCGGGTGACGCCCAAGGGCAGCGACGGCTTCGAGAAGCTGCCGACGGGCCTGATGATGCCGTACTTCCTGATCAGCCTGGTGCTGTCCGGCACCGCGCTGGTCGGTGAGCTCGTCCTGCACACCCGCTCCGGCGGTTACCTGCTGCTGACGCTGATCGCGGCGAACGCCTACACGCTCGTCGGACTCGCGGTGCCGTGGCTGCACGCGCGGGAAGCCGCACGCAACGCCCGGGTCGGCTTCTTCGCGGCGTTCGGCAAGACCGTGCCGCTGCCGTTCACGCTGGCGCTGCTGGTCGTGATCCCGTTCGCGCTCGCGGTCGCCAACTACCCTTTCGAATTCCTCCGCACCCTGCTCCAACTCGACGACTTGATCCGCTTGAAGGACCTCCTATGACCGTTCTCGTGACCGGCGGAGCCGGTTTCATCGGCAGCCACACCTGCGTGGAGCTGCTCGAACACGGCCACGAAGTCATCGTCGTCGACGACTTCTCGAACAGCGCACCCGCCGCGCTGACCCGCGTCGAGGAGGCCGCCGGCCGCCCGGTCGGCGCGCTCTACGAGGGCGACCTGCGCGACGAGTCGCTGCTCGAGTGGGTGTTCCGACACCACGAGATCGACGCGGTGATCCACTTCGCCGCCAAGAAGGCGGTCGGCGAATCCGTCGACATCCCGCTGGAGTACTACGACATCAACGTCAGCGCGACGACGGCGCTGCTGCGCACGATGCTGACGCACGGCGTCGGCCGGCTGGTGTTCTCGTCGAGCTGTTCGATCTACGGGCAGACCGAGACCGTTCCGCTCGGCGAAGCCGAGCCGGCCGCGCCGACCAACCCGTACGCGCGCTCGAAGTGGTTCTGCGAGAACATCATCGCCGACGCCTGCCGCCGGTACCCGCAGCTCGACGCGGTCGCGCTGCGCTACTTCAACCCGGTGGGCGCGCACTCGTCCGGCCTGCTCGGCGAGGACCCGACCGGCGTACCCAACAACGTGATGCCGTACATGATGCAGGTCGCGATCGGACGCCGCCCCGAGCTGCAGGTCTTCGGCGCCGACTACGCGACCGAGGACGGCACGTGCGTCCGCGACTACATCCACGTGATGGACGTCGCCGACGGCCACCGGGTCGCCCTGGAGAAGCTCGGCGCCGGCTTCGAGGTCTTCAACCTCGGCACCGGCGTCGGCACCTCGGTGCTCGGGCTGGTGCGGGCGTTCGAGGACGCCTGCGGCGTGTCGATCCCTCATCGGATCGTCGAGCGGCGGTCGGGGGACGTGCCCCGACTGATCGCCGACCCGTCGAAGGTGGCCGGCGCGTGGGGCTGGCGCACGACCCGTGACCTGCACGCGATGGTGCGTGACGCCTGGGAGTTCCAACGGCTGAACCCGTACGGCTACGAGACCCTCGCGCTGGAGAGTGCCTGATGCGCCTGACCGTCATCGGCACCGGTTACCTGGGCGCGGTCCACGCCGCGTGCATGGCCGAGATCGGGCACGACGTCCTCGGTGTCGACGTCGACGAAGCGAAGATCGCGGCGCTGGCCGAGGGCCGGGCGCCGTTCTTCGAGCCCGGCTTCCCCGAGGTGCTCAAACGGAACCTGGAGAACGGGCGGCTGCGTTTCGGCACGTCGCTCGCCGAGGCCGGCGCGTTCGGCGACGTCCACTTCGTCTGCGTGGGGACGCCGCAGCGGCCCGGGTCGCACGCGGCCGATCTGCGGTACGTGGACGCCGTGGTCGGCGGCCTCGCGCCGCACCTGCGCCCGGGGGCGCTCGTCGTCGGGAAGTCGACGGTGCCGGTGGGGACGGCCGCGCGGCTGGCCGATTCCGTCCCGGCGCTGGCCTGGAACCCGGAGTTCCTGCGCGAGGGCTTCGCGGTGGAGGACACGCTGCGGCCGGACCGGCTGGTGGTCGGCGTGACGTCCGCGGCCGACGAGGACGTGCTGCGCGCGGTGTACGCGCCGATCCTGGCCGCGGGCACGCCGTGGGTGAGCACCGACCCGGCGACCGCGGAGCTCGTGAAGGTGGCCGCGAACTCGTTCCTGGCCACGAAGATCTCGTTCATCAACGCGATGGCGGAGATCTGCGAGGCCGCCGGCGCCGACGTCACCACGCTGGCCGGCGCGATCGGGTACGACGCACGGATCGGCGACCGGTTCCTGCGGGCCGGCGTCGGGTTCGGGGGCGGCTGCCTGCCGAAGGACATCCGGGCGTTCCGGCACCGGGCCGCCGAACTGGGCCTCGCCGATTCCGTGCGGTTCCTGCACGAGGTCGACGAGATCAACGGACGCCGGCGCACGCGGGCGGTCGACCTGGCCCGCGAGCTGGTCGGCGGTTCGTTCGCCGGGACGTCGGTCACCGTGCTCGGGGCCACGTTCAAGCCCGACAGCGACGACATCCGGGACTCGCCCGCGTTGGCGGTGGCGAACGCGATCCGGGCCGAGGGTGCGCAGGTGACCGTGCACGACCCGCAGGGCATCGACAACGCACGGGCCGTGTACCCCGACCTGGACTACTCACCGAAGGCGCAGAAAGCGTGCGAGGGCGCTCACGTGGTCGTGCTCGCCACCGAGTGGGCCGAGTACCGGGAGCTCGACCCGGCCGCGGTTCGTGAGGTGGTGGCCGCCCCGGCGCTCGTCGACGCCCGGAACGCACTCGATCTGCCGGCGTGGCAGGAAGCCGGCTGGGACGTCCGGGCGCTTGGCCGCTCCCTCTGACGACCCGCCGGGCCTCAGTCCACTCGCGACGACGGTACGCGGATCGTCTCCGGCGCCACCGGTGGCGGTGGACGGCGGCGGCGCCGGACCACCGCGGTCAGCACGGTCAGCCCGACGAGCGTCAGCAGCGTGAACGCCACGGCCCAGAGCCGGCCGCGGTCGGCGGCCGGACGGGCCGGTGACGGCACGGAGGCCGGTTGGGCCGCACCGATGCTCACCGGCCGGTCGGCGAGGACCGCGCCGAAGTAGTCGACGGTGTCGTCGGCGAGGTCCAGGTTCTCCCCGACCCCTGCGGCCGGCGAGTCGCCGGCCAGCGCGAACTGGGCCACGTCGGTGATCCGCGCCGGGTCGGTGACCCGTGGGGTCGCCGACGCGTCCTGCAGCTTCGGGTCGACGTCGAGACCGGTGTCGTACTTCTCCTCGCCGGTGGCTTTCCGCCAGTCCGCGAGCGACCGGTACTCGGCGCCGCCCCACTCGAACGTGGCCCCTCCCCCGGCGCGGAAGTACGCGTTGCCCCGCAGCAGCACCTGCTCGGTGGTGAAGTCGGGCGCGCTGAGCGCGGCCCCGCCGCTCTGCGAGAGCAGGAGGTTGTTCCGCAGCGTGACGCCGGTCAGCCCGTCCATCAGCTTCACCGCCGCCGGGCGGTGCGAACCGCCGCCGGGCCTGGCGACGATCGTGTTGTGGTAGATCGCGGTGTCGGCGACGCGGCCCGCGACCGTCAGAGCGCCGTACCAGCCGTTGCCGCGCACGTCGTTCACGCTGACGTTGAACCGCACCGTGTTCGCGCGGTGGGCGGTGTTGTCCCGGGCGGTGAAGACCAGCAGACCGGGCCCGTCGTTCTCGTACGACAGGTTGTACTGCAGCGTGGAATTCGACGTGTTCTGGTCGAGGTCGAACCCTCCGCCGTCGGCGGTGGTGCCGGTGCGGTTGCGGTAGGCCAGGTTGCGCTGGATCGTCACGCCGGTCGAGTCGTAGGCCCAGATACCGACGGGGCCCTCGCTCGACGAGGCGCTCGACGCACCGTTGGCGTACGCGGACGACTCCTCGATCACCCCGGTGTCCACCGAGCCGAGCACGATGCCGCTACCGCTGTGCGTGGTCGTGTTCCGCGGGTTGCCTGCGTTGTCGTACGCGGCGACACGCTGGACCCGCACGTTCCGGTGGGCGTAGGACGGGTTCGTGGCGTCGAACTCCGGGCCGTAGGTGAGCAGGCCCTCGTCCCGGTTGCCGTGCACCCGCGTGTCGGCGATCGTGACGTCCTGGAAGCCTCGGCCGGGTGCCGCGCCGGCGAACGCGATACCGATCTGGAAGCCGCTGACGTCGACGTCGCTGATCAGGATGCCGGAGGGGCGGGTCGCCACCTTGTCGTCGGCGTAGAACAGGATGCCGCTCCACGCGTCGTACGTGGTGGCGTCGCCGACGACGTCCAGGCCGCGGATCGTGATGCCGCCGGCGTCGTAGACCTTTATCGCCTCGAGGTTGCCTGCCTTGATCGTGGCCCGGCCGGTGCCGTAGGTGCCGATCGTGACGCCGGCGTCCTCGGGCATCAGCAGCAACTGCCCGTCGAACTGCGCGCCGCCCTGGAGCAGCAGCTGGTCGCCGGCCTGTAACCGTTCCTGGTTGGCCCGGGCGAGCGTCCTCCACGCGGTGGCATCGGAGAGGCCGTCGGCGGCGTCGTCACCGAGCGGGCTCAAGTGGAACGTGCGTCCGGGCGCAGCGCTCGCGGCGCCCGGCCCGGTGAGGACGACCGCGGCGGCGGCGAGCACCACCGCGAGGACGAGCCGCAACCTCACAGGGCGGCCCGCAGGGCGTCGAGACCTCTCGTCACGCGGTCGAGCTCCTCCACGTCGGGATCGGCGGCGACGTAGTCGTCGCCGAGCACAGTGAGCTGATCGACGAGCGTTCCGGGCTCGACCATCCGCGGCACCGCCCGGCGCGGCTGCCCCTCGGCGTCGGCGCCGAGGTCTGCCAGCACCTGTACCACGACGTGGAGCCGCTCGGCGACGCTCACGCCCTCCTCCAGAGCGGATCCAGAGGTCGCGCACAGCGCCGACACAGCGTCGCCCACCAACGGCGACGCCGCCGCGGAGAACCGCGGCGGCGTCCAGTACGACAACAGGGTGGTCAGCCGGCCCACCGAGAGGCGGAACCGATCGACCTGGGCCGGTATCAATCCCGGAAGTACGACAGCAGTCGCAGGATCTCCAGGTACAGCCAGATCAGACCGACGACGATGCCGAAGGCCGACAGCCAGGCGTACTTCTTGTCGGCACCGGCCGCCGAGAGCTCCTCGATCTGCTTGAAGTCGAGGGCGAACGTCAGCGCGGCGATGCAGATGCAGACCAGGCTGAAGATGATCGCGATGCCGCCACCGTCACGCAGGCCGAAGCCACCGTCGATGAACAGGCTCGCGACGAAGTTCGCCAGCATCAGCACGACGACGCCGATCAGCGCGCCGATGACCATCTTCGCGAAGAACGGGGTGACCCGGATGATCTTGAACTTGTAGAGCGCGGCCATGCTGAAGAAGACACCGAACGTGCCGATCACCGCCTGGATGACGATGCCGGGGTAGAGCGCCTCGAACGACTGGCTGATCACCCCGAGGAACAGGCCCTCGGCGGCCGCGTAGGTGAGGATCAGGGCCGGGTTGGTGAGGCCCATGAACGAGATGACCAGGCCCAGCACGAGCCCGACCATCGCGGCGGCGATGGCGACGCCGACCGAGATGCTGTCCGGCAGCACGAACCAGCCGATCGCGCCGAACACACCGACGACGGCGAGCATCGCCACGGTGCGGACGACGACGTCGTCGACGGTCATCCGTCCCGCGGTCGGCGGGGCGTACTGCTGCGCGTATTCCGGTGACTGAGGGTAACCAGCCGGGGCGCCGTAGCCGCCGTAGGGCTGCTGCGCCGGTGCCCGGTGGAAGGTCGCGTGCTGGGCTGACCGGTCAGCCAGCCTACTCAGCACGGGGTTGCTGCTCTTCACGACGCCTCCTCGGCCTGGACGGCCAACGTCAAAGGCCGACCTCGCTGGTCGGGGACCTCAATCGTAGCGCGGGGCAACACCCGACCTCAGGGTGTGCTACCCCAGTTCTCAGTCGCTTGCCAGGTTCGCCGTCGCAATCGCAAGCGGCAGGCGGGTGCGGGCCGCGAGATCGTCGGAAATCGGTTGCACGACTCCACTACTGAACGTACCGAAATCGGGTGCCGAATCCTCGGTTCGGGCCCGACCGGGCGCTGGCCGGGGCCATCGAGAACACGCACGTGGCCGACGACGTCTCCGCCGACGAGTCCGGCCGGTCCGACCCCCGCGCCGGGGCGCGCCGCGGCATGTGGGAGTTTCCGCAAATGAACGAGCGCGTGACGTCGTGGTCGGGGCGCGTGGTCACGGTCGCCGGGGTGTGGCTCGTGGTGAGCTTCCCGCTGCGCCACCGCACCTGGGTGCAGTGGATCGACGCGGCGTTCGAACTGCTGAACGTGCCGACGGCGCGCAACCTGTTCGTGATCGTGGCGCTGCTGCTGCTGGGCAGCGCACTTCGGCGGCGCCTGCGGTCCGCGCTGATCGTGGTGATCGCCTACCAGCTGGCGGCAGGCCTCCTGCAGCTGCCGGTCGTCGCGATCGCGGCGGCGAACTGGTCGGATCTGGACGCGACCGATCTCGACCTCGACCGGACCGAGGTCGTGCTCACCGCCGTCTCGGCCGCGGTCGGCGTCGTGCTCGGCGTCGCCCTGCTGCGCGTGCGCCGCGCGTTCCCGGCGCGGCTCGCCCCCGGCTCCCGGCGGGCGGCGCTCGCGGTGCTGGCCGGCGGGCTGATCGCGTCCTGGGCTACCACGGTCTGGCTGACCCAGCTGTTCCCGCACACGCTGAGCGGCGCCCGCGAACACCTGACCTGGGCCACCCGCTCGGCGTTCGGGGTCACCGCGGCCGGTGACCAGGCCGGCCTGAACGGACACCTCGGCCACCACTGGGTGGCGGTGCTCGGCGGAACCCTGTCGGCGTCGGCGCTGCTCGGCGCCGTCGCGGTGTTCCTGCGGGCCGCCCGGGCCGCCCAGTACCTCGGCGCCGACGACGAACTGGCGGTACGCCGGCTGCTGCTGGAGAGCGGCGAACGTGACTCGCTGGGCTACTTCGCCACCCGCCGCGACAAGGCGGTCGTCTTCTCCGCCGACGGCCGGGCCGCGGTCACCTACCGGGTGGTCGCCTCGGTGAGCCTGGCCAGCGCCGATCCGATCGGGCACCCGTCGTCCTGGCCCGCCGCGATCGAGGCCTGGCTCGCGGACGCCCGCGGGCACGGCTGGTTCCCGGCGGTGCTCTCGGCGAGCGAGGCCGGCGCGAGCGCCTACGTCGACGCCGGGCTGAAGGCGCTGAGCCTCGGCGACGAGGCGATCGTCGACGTCGAGGACTTCACGCTCGACGGTCGCACGATGCGCCCGGTCCGGCAGGCCGTCACCCGGATCCGCCGGGCCGGGTACACGCTCGTGGCCCGCCGCCACGACGCGGTCGGCCCCGACGAGTGGGCGGTACTCGAGCGGAAAGCGGAGGAGTGGCGCGGCGACGCCCCCGAGCGCGGCTTCTCGATGGCGCTCGGCCGGTTCGGCGACCCCAGCGACGACCGCTGCGTCCTGGTCACCGCCCACGACGCGAACGGCGACGTCCGCGGGTTGCTGTCGTTCGTGCCGTGGGGCACCCGGGGCCTGTCGCTGGATCTGATGCGGCGGGACCGGGACGCCGAGAACGGGCTCAACGAGTTCATGGTCGCCGGGCTCATCGAGGC
Organism: Cryptosporangium arvum DSM 44712; assembly: GCF_000585375.1. Taxonomy (NCBI): domain Bacteria; kingdom Bacillati; phylum Actinomycetota; class Actinomycetes; order Cryptosporangiales; family Cryptosporangiaceae; genus Cryptosporangium; species Cryptosporangium arvum. Next base: position 1,103,524 of record NZ_KK073874.1, on the reverse strand, counting down.
GTGCCCGGGCCTGGCGGTCAGCCGGATCTCGCTGAACTTCGCGATGTTCCGCTCGGTGTTCAGCTCCGCCGACCGCGTCGGCGCGGGCCCGGTCACCCGGCTGACCGACGCGGTGCTGTCGGTCGCGTCGCGGTTCTGGCAGCTGGAGTCGCTGTACCGCTCCAACGCGAAGTACCTCCCGGCCTGGCTGCCGCGGTTCGTCTGTTACGACTCCTCGCTGACGCTGACCCGCGCGGCGGTCGCCGCCGGCATGTCCGAGGGCTTCCTGCCCGCCCTGACGCCGAGCGGGCGGATGCTCGAGGACGGCTTCGCCGAGAAGGTGACCAGGCAGGAGGCGGACCTGCTCCGCCCGGCCCGGCCGCAGTACCGCCTCAACCAGCAGCAGCGTGCCCGCCGCGCGAAAGCCGAACAGCTCGAAGACCCGTATCCGGTGCGGGTGCCGCGAACCACGTCGCTGAGCGAGGTCAGGACCGCGCACGGCGGGCTGGCCCCGGGCGAACGCACCGGTGCGCCGGTGAGCGTCACCGGCCGGGTGCGTGCCCTGCGTGACCTGGGCGGTGTCAGCTTCGGCGTCCTGCAGGAGGACGGCGTCACGCTGCAGGTGATGCTCACCGCGGACGGCACGCCCGAAAGCGTCCGCCGCCGCTGGAAGCAGACCGTCGACCTCGGGGACCACGTCGCCGTCACCGGCGAGGTGGTCACCTCCGACCGGGGTGAGCTGTCGGTCCTGGCCGAGGACTGGACGATGGCGGCCAAGTGCCTGCGGCCGCTGCCCGACGCGCACGCCGGGTTCTCCGACCCGGAGGCCAGGGTGCGTCAGCGCTACCTCGACCTGCTGGTCAACGACGACGCGATGCGCGTGCTGACGCACCGCAGCACCGCCGTCCGCGCGCTGCGCGACGGGTTCGCCGCCCGCGGGTTCACCGAGGTCGAGACACCGATGCTGCAGGCCGTGCACGGCGGGGCGACGGCGCGGCCGTTCCGCACGCACATCAACGCCTACGACACCGACCTGTACCTGCGGATCGCGCCCGAGCTCTACCTCAAGCGCCTCTGCGTCGCCGGGATGTCGAAGGTCTTCGAGCTCAACCGCAACTTCCGCAACGAAGGCGCCGACGCGACCCACAATCCGGAGTTCACCGCGCTCGAGGCCTACCAGGCCCACGCCGACTACACGGACATGCGTGAGCTGACCCGCGAACTCATCCTCGACGTCGCGACCTCGGTGCACGGCTCACCGGTCGCGGTGCGCCCCGAGGGCCCGGTGGATCTGACCGCACCGTGGCCGGTGGTCACCGTGCACGACGCGATCAGCCGGGCGACCGGCGCGCGACTGACGTCGGACACCCCGCTCGCGGACTTCCGGCGCGTCTGCGCGGAGCACGGCGTCAACGCTCCGGCCGACGCGACGCCAGGCGAGCTCGCGGCCGCGCTCTATGACGCGCTCGTCGAGAAGAACACGACGTACCCGACGTTCTACACCGACTTCCCGCTCGACACCTCACCGCTGACCCGTACCCACCGCGACGATCCGCGGCTGGCCGAACGCTGGGACCTGGTCGCGTACGGCGCCGAGTTGGGGACCGCGTACTCGGAGCTCGTCGACCCGATCGACCAGCGCGAACGCCTGACCACGCAGTCGATCAAGGCGGCCGCGGGCGACCCGGAGGCCATGCAGATCGACGAGGCCTTCCTCACCGCGCTGGAGTACGCGATGCCGCCGACCGGCGGGCTAGGACTGGGGGTCGACCGGTTGGTGATGTTCCTGACCGGCACCAGCATCCGCGCGACGCTGGCATTTCCCTTCCACCGGTAAGTAATTCAGTGCCCGGAGCGGGACTCGAACCCGCACGCTCTTTCGAGCAGCCGTTTTTAAGACGGCCGTGTCTGCCATTCCACCATCCGGACTCGGCAATCACCGTACGGGGGCGAACCCCGCTGGTGTATCGGCTTTGCCAGAAGTGGGATCGGTCAGTCCGGCCATAAGTGAACAGGTAACGTCGCCCGGCAACCAGCCGGGCGACGTTCTGCAACCATCGCGTATCTACCGGTGTTTACTAGCGGGCGACCGGGGCCTTTTCCGGCGCTTCGTCGGCCACCTCGACGGCCTCCGTGGGCTGCGCGGGCTTGACGGTCTCGGCGGGCTTCGCGGTCTCGGCCGGCTTCGCGGCGGGCTTGGCCGATTCGGCGTCGCCGGCCTTGCCACCGGCGGGCGCCGCCGGGGTGGCGGTGGGCCTGGCCGCCGGGGTCGGCGTCGCGAACAGCTCGAAGCTGGCCCGCGGGTCGTGCAGCTGGCCGAGCGCGACGACCTCGCGGCGCAGGAACAGCGCGAGCGTCCAGTCGGCGAGCACCCGCACCTTGCGGTTGAAGGTGGGCACGCGGCTCAGGTGGTACGAGCGGTGCATGAACCAGGCCGCGAAGCCCTTGGTCTTGATGCCGTAGACCTGCGCGACACCCTTGTACAGGCCGAGGCTCGCCACCGAACCGACGTGCTTGTGCCGGTAGTCCTCCGGCTGGCCACCGTTGAGCAGGATGCCGAGGTTGGCACCGAGCCGCTTGGCCTGACGGACCGCGTGCTGCGCGCTCGGCGAGCAGGTCGCGCCCGGGGTCTCCGAACTCAGGTCGGGCACCGCGGCGCAGTCACCGGCGCTCCACGCGCCCTCGACGACGTTGCCGTCGGGGTCGACGACCTGCAGCGTCGGCAGGCAGGTCACCCGGCCGCGCTCGTCCAGCGGCAGGTCGGTGTTGGCCAGCATCGGGTGCGCCTTGACGCCGGCGGTCCAGACGACGGTCCGCGACGGGAACTCGTCGCCGTCGGAGAGCTTGACGATCCCGTCCTCGCAGGACTGCAGGAACGTGTTGAGCCGGATGTCGATGCCGCGGTCGAGGAGGCGCTGCACGGTGTAGGCGCCCATCTCGGGGCCGACCTCGGGCAGGATCCGCTGGCTCGCCTCGACCAGCACGAACCGGATGTCGGACTGGCTGAGCGTCTCGTAGTACTTGACCGCGTCGCGGACCATGTCCTCGAGCTCGGCCAGCGCCTCGATACCGGCGTAGCCACCGCCGACGAACGTGAACGTGGTGGCGGCCTTGCGCAGCTCCGGGTCGTCGGTGCTGTCGGCGGCGTCGAGCTCACCGAGCACCTGGTTACGCAGGTAGATGGCCTCACCGATGGTCTTGAAGCCGACCGCGTGTTCCTTGAGGCCCGGGATGGGAAGCGTCCGGGAGACCGAGCCCGGCGCGAGAATGATGTGGTCGTACGTCAGCTCGTACGGGTTGCCCACCACCGGGGTGATGTGCGCCGTCTTGTGGGCGTGGTCCACGCTGTCGACGTAGCCGGTGATGATGTGGGCGTGCCGCAGCGTCTTGCGGAGCGGCGCCACGACGTGGCGGGGCTCCAGGTTGCCGGCGGCGGCCTCGGGGAGGAACGGCTGATAGGTCATGTGAGGCTGTGGATCGACAACGGTGATCCGCGCCTTCTTCGCCTTCTTCTGCAGCTCCAACGCCGTGTACATACCGACGTACCCACCACCGACGACGAGGATGTGCGGTCGATCCGCGCTCATGCCTCTGCACCTTCCGCGCTTGCGGCGGCGCCGGTTCTGGCGCCGTCAGGCTTGCTCCGGACCCGCTCTGGTCCCGACTCGTAAAAAGCGTAACCACGGGCTCTTGAACGATTCGTTGCGCGGTCGCGCGATGCGACCGCCGACACACTTGCCCGGCTACCCGTGACGTCCCGCCCGACACCTCAGCGGCCCCGAACGATGTCCCCGTTCACAGTTTTGACCGCCGGTCACCCGTCCAAACCGATCCGGATTCTCACATCTGTGTCAATGCTTTGGCCTGGGCGAATATTCCATCGAGCATAGGCTCGGTGAGCACGCCCGTGAAGGTGTTCTGCTGGCTGACGTGGTAGCAGCCGAGCATCGTGACGTCGGTTCCCGGCACCGCGACGGCGGCTCCGTGGCCGAACCTGGGGCGGGGTCGCGGTGCTGTTCCGCCGAGCGCCCCGACCACCGGCCAGAACGACGTCCAGGCAAACGCGCCGAGCGCGACGATCACCGTGAGGGTGGGCGCCATCAGCTGCAGTTCGCGGACCAGCCAGGGGGAACAGGTGTCGCGCTCGACCGGGGTCGGCTTGTTCGCCGGTGGGGCGCAGCGCACGGCGGCGGCGATCCGGACGTCGCGGAGTTCCAGCCCGTCGTCGACCGAGACGCTCGTCGGCTGGTTGGCCAGGCCCGCGCGGTGGAGTGCGGCGTAGAGCCAGTCGCCCGAGCGGTCGCCGGTGAACACGCGCCCGGTGCGGTTCGCACCGTGGGCGGCCGGGGCCAGGCCCAGCACCAGGATCCGGGCATCCGGAGGGCCGAAGCCGGGCGCCGGGCGTCCCCAGTAGGTCTGGTCGGCGAACGCGGCCCGTTTCTCGGCCGCGACCCGCTCGCGCCACTCGACCAGGCGGTCGCACGCCCGGCAGTGCGCTACGCCTGCGTCCAGCTCGTCGAGGTTCTGCGCCCCGGCGGCGAGTTCGCGCACCTGCGCCGCGTCGGCGGCAACCGGTGCGTCCGCATCGAGGTATGCGGGTCGGCCCATCCTTCCATCTTCGCCGATGGCCGAACCGGGGGTGTGGGGCCCACACCCCCGGTTCCAGGCTCACGGCGTGCGGCGGAACACCTCGAGTGTGCGGGCCCACGCGGTCGCGGCCGCGTGGGGGTCGTAGCTGTCCGGGCGGTCGTCGTTGTAGAAGCCGCGCTTGGTGCCGGGGTACTCGTGGACCGTCAGGTCACCCCCGGCCGCTTCGACCGCTTTCTTCGCGAGCTCGAGTTCCGGCCCGGTGGTGGACGCGTCCTCGTCGGCGGCGTGCACGATCGCGGTCGTGCCCCCGAAGGCGGCCCAGTTCGGCGTCGTCGGCTGCCACGGCACGAGGGGGTAGAACGCCCCGGCCGCGATCACGTCGTCGCTCAGGCCGGCCGCGAACAACGCGAGCGACCCACCGAGTCCGAAACCGACGGCGCCGATCGTGCCGCCCACCGCCCCGGCCAGGAACCCGGCTGCTCCGACCAGGTCAGCCGCCACCCGGTCAGCGGAGAGATCCTCGGCGAGTCTCTGCGCCTCGTCGGCGTCGCTCACCACCGTGCCGCCGTAGACGTCCGGCGCCAGGGCCACGAAGCCTTCGCCGGCTAAACGGTCGGCTACCGACCTGATCTGTCCGCCCAGACCCCACCAAGCGGGCAGCACCAGAATGCCCGGTCCGCTCTCGCTGTCCGGCCGCGCTAGGTAGCCGTCCGCCGTACCGCCATCAGTTCGAAAACTTACGTTCTCACCCACGGCAGACTCCCTTCGATTGGCGTCACCCAATCACGCGAGTGGACCCCGTGGAACCGATCCGGCGCTACGTCACAATCGACATCAACCTCCCTGAATCGATGCGGAAGGGGCGCTGATCCCTGTTTTCGACCGCTGGAGGCGACCGGATAACGTGCGCGCATGAGCACACTGCTAGCCGATCTGCTCGCCGCCCCGGGGCTGTACCGCGGGCGCGGCGACGGCGCGGAGTCCGGGCCGTTCCTGGCCCGGCTGGTGGTGACGCCGGTCGTCTCGGCTCGCGGAGTGGTCATCGACTACGAGGCCACGTCGGACCGTCGCGGCCTGCACCACGTCGAGCATTCGGTCCTGACGACGAGCGAGGACGGCCGGCAGGCCCTGCACGTGTGCTGCACGGAACTACCGGGCGTGGTGACGTTCAACGAGAGCAAGCCCGGGATCTTCACCGCGTACGACGGGGGCCTGACCGCCCGCATCGTGATCACCGCGCCGCAGCCCGGCTCCCTGACCTACTCCTGGTGGTGGACCCGCGACGAGGGCGAGCCCAAGGAGCAGTTCCGGGCGGACGTGCGGCGGACCGGCTAGGACAGCGACCAGGCGATGCCGTCGAGGATGTCGTGCTCGGAGGCGACGACCGAGTCCGCGCCGACCTGGTCCATGATCACGCGCAGCACCAGGGCGCCGGCGCCGATCACGTCCACCCGGCCGGGGTGCATGACCGGGTAGGCCGCGCGCTGCTCGCGGGTCTGGGTGAGCAGCCGGTCGGTCACCTCGGTGACCTGGTCACGGCTGATCCGGGCGTGGTGGATCGCGGCCGGGTCGTACCCGGTGAGCCCGAGCGCGAGCGCGGTCACGGTGGTGACCGATCCGGCGAGCCCGACGAGCGTCCTGGCCTTCTCCACCGGCACGACCTCACGGGCGAGGTCGACGGCCGCGACGACGTCCCGCTCGGTCGCCGTGATCTCGGCCGCCGTGGGCGGGTCGCTGCGCAGGTGGCGCTCGGTGAGGCGCACACAGCCGATGTCCACCGAACGGGCCGCGTCCACCCCGTCGGTGCCGAGCACGAACTCGGTGGAACCGCCACCGATGTCGACGACGAGATACGGCGGCTCGCCGCTGCGCAGCCCACGCACGGCGCCGTCGAACGACAGCCGCGCCTCCTCGTCGCCGGTGATCACCTCGGGCGCGCGGCCCAGCGTCGAGAGCACCATCGCGCGGAAGTCGTCGGCGTTCGACGCGTCGCGGCTCGCGCTGGTGGCGACCATGCGCACGCGCTCGGCGCCGAGCTCCCGGATCTGCGACGCGTAGCCGGCGAGCGCCACCCGGGTGCGCTCGATCGCTTCGGGCGCGAGCCGGCCCGTCTCGTCCACGCCCTGACCGAGCCGCACGATCGTCATCTCGCGCACGACGTCGACCAGAGTGTCGTCGGAGAGATCAGCCACCAGCAGACGGATCGAGTTCGTCCCGCAGTCGATCGCCGCGACCCTCATCGTTCGCCGCACGGGTTCCGCTCCCACCAGTTGCCGACGGCTTCGACGGCCTCGTCGCCGAACGGGTTGACGCCCGGACCGGCAGCCAGCGCGTGACCGGCCAGCGCGTGCAGGCACTTGACCCGGGTGGGCATGCCGCCCGCGGTCACCCCGTCGATCTCCGGCACCTCGCCGAGCTTGCGCCGGCGCTCCAGGTAGTCCTGATGGGCGGTCTCGTAGCGGGCGGCGAGCTCCGGGTCCTCTTCGAGGCGCGCGGACATGTCGCGCATCAACCCGCCGGACTCCTCGGTGGACAGCAGCCCGGCCAGCCGGGGGCAGGTCAGGTAGAACGTGGTCGGGAACGGCGTGCCGTCGGGCAGCCGCGGCGCGGTCTCGACGACGTCCGGCGCGCCGCACGGGCAGCGGTGCGCGACGCCGATCGCGCCGCGCGGGACGCGCCCGAGCTGAGCCGCCACCGTCTCGTGATCGGCTTCCGACAGACCTGTCACTTTTGGTCGGCCGCCTCGACGCTGTCCCAGAGCCGCCCGTACCAGGAGCGCGGGTCGTTGACCGGCGAACCGGACGGCTCGGTGGAGGTGGGGCCTCCGTTACCGCGTGACGGGTCCTGCACGACGTACCGCTTCTCCCCTGGTTGGGTCAGTTGCAGACGCGACCGGGCCTGACCCTTGACGTACTCGGGATCGTTCCACGCGTCCAGCTCCGAGCGTAGCGCCGCGATCCGCTCGTTCTGGCGGGCCTGGGCGCGCTCGGCCTCCGCGATCTGCGACCGCTGAGCGAGGTACTGCTGGACCGGGTACGCGAGCGTCAGCACGAGCACCGCGAACAGGATCGCGAGCACGGCCGCGCGGCCGGTGAACCGGCCTTCGCCACGCCGGACGAACCGGCGTCCGTCGAGCGCCGCGGTCGCGGAGGCCGCGGTGCGGCGGACGCCCGGCCTGCGCCCTTCGCGGCTACCGGCGCCCGGGCTGCGTCCCGCGCCCCGCCGCTGGGCCGGCAGCGACGAGACCGGGTAGTCACGCTGCTTGCCGGGCACCCGGCCGGTGACGCGCCCGCCGTGCGGGGTCGTACCCCGCGGGGTGGAGTTCCGCGCCGCACTCCTGGCCGCCGACGACGTCGACGGGCGGCGGTTGCCACCGGCCCGGGACGGACGCTGGCCACTGGGAGTACGGCGCGGACCGGCCATCAGGAGGCCGGGGTGTACCGGGGGAAGGCGGTGGTGCCGGCGTAGGTCGCCGCGTCGTCCAGCTCCTCCTCGATGCGGAGCAGCTGGTTGTACTTGGCGATCCGCTCGGAGCGGGCCGGGGCACCGGTCTTGATCTGGCCGGCGTCGGTGGCCACCGCGAGGTCGGCGATCGTGGTGTCCTCGGTCTCACCGGAGCGGTGGCTCAGCATGCACTTGAAGCCGGCCCGGTGGGCGAGCGAGACCGCGTCGAACGTCTCGGTGAGCGTGCCGATCTGGTTGACCTTCACCAGCAGCGCGTTACCGGCCTTCTCGGCGATGCCGCGGGCCAGCCGCTCCGGGTTGGTGACGTACAGGTCGTCGCCGACCAGCTGGACGCGCTGGCCCAGACCGGAGGTGAGCGCCTTCCACCCGTCCCAGTCGTCCTCGGACAGGCCGTCCTCGATCGAGACGATCGGGTAGTTGTTCACCAGCTCGGTGTAGTAGTCGGCCAGTTCGGCCGACGACTTCTTGGCGCCCTCGAACTCGTACGCGCCGTCACGGTAGAACTCGGTCGCCGCGACGTCGAGCGCGAGCACGATGTCGGTGCCCAGCGTGTAGCCGGCCTTGTCGATCGCGGTGGCGATCAGGTCGAGCGCGGCGCGGTTGCTGGAGAGGCTCGGCGCGAAACCGCCCTCGTCACCGAGGCCGGTGGCCAGCCCCTGCGACTTCAGGACGCTCTTGAGCGCGTGGTAGGTCTCGGCCCCCCAGCGCAGCGCCTCCTTGAAGGAGCCGGCGCCGATCGGCGCGATCATGAACTCCTGGATGTCGACGTTCGAGTCGGCGTGCGCGCCACCGTTGAGGATGTTCAGCATCGGCACCGGCAGCGTGTGCGCGTTCGGGCCACCGAGGTAGCGGAACAGCGGCAGCTGCGCCGAGTCGGCGGCCGCCTTCGCAACGGCGAGCGAGACGCCGAGGATCGCGTTGGCGCCCAGGCGGCCCTTGTTGTCGGTGCCGTCCAGGTCGATCATCGCCTGGTCGATCAGCCGCTGCTCGGCGGCGTCGTACCCGAGCAGCTCGGGGCCGATCTCGTCGTCGACGGCCTGGACGGCCTTCTCGACACCCTTGCCCAGGTATCGCGTGCCGCCGTCACGCAGTTCGACGGCCTCGTAGGCACCGGTGGATGCGCCGCTCGGGACGGCCGCGCGGGCGACGGTGTCGTCGTCGAGGATGACCTCGACCTCGACGGTCGGGTTACCGCGCGAGTCAAGAATTTCACGGGCGGCGACGGCCTCGATCGTGGCCACTGCATCGCTCCTCAAGGTCGGGGCGTTCGCGTTCGGGCGGTGGCCCGCGCTCTTCCCTCGCAGCGTAGTCGCGGCCGGTAACCGACACGCGCACTGGTGCCCTAGAACGGTTCAGACGTCGAGGAGCGTCCTCAGGTGGCGCGGGGACGGAGAGCCGTGGGCGAGCATGCGGTCGTGCCAGGTTTTCACCGGCACGTCCGACGGGCGGGCCGCGGCGACTGCGCTCACCTCGGTGTAGCCGACGAAGTACGTGGAGAGCTGGCCCGCGGTGAGCAGCGCCCGGCGCCACTTCCCGGCCGCCTCGCGCTCCTCCTGGAAGCCCTTGTCCAGCATCAGCGCCATCGCGTCGGCCTCCGCCAGGCCCTCGGCGTGCACGAGCTGGTCGAGCAGCGCGTTGATCGTCATGCGCAGCTGCATTTTGAGCTGCTGCATCCGCACCTGCGGGCCGCCGAAGCCGGCGTCGACCATCATCTCCTCGGCGTAGACCGCCCAGCCCTCGACGAACGAGCCGGACATGCAGAGCGCACGGGCACGGGTGCCGGCCCGGAACCGGCGGGCGTGCGAGAGCTGCAGGAAGTGCCCGGGTACGGCCTCGTGCACGGTCAGGTTGCGCAGCATGTGGTCGTTGTACTCGCGGTAGAACGAGTCGCGCCGGTCGGCGGACCAGTCGGCCGGGGTCGGCGCGATCGCGTAGAACGTCGGCAGCGGCGCGGTCTCCAGCGGGCCGGGGGCGTCGCAGTAGGCGATCGCCACGCCCCGCGCGAACTCCGGCATCTCGATGACGCGGCATTCGTCGTCGGTGAGCGAGACCAGGTCGTGCTCCCGGACGAACTCGATCGTCGCGCGGAGGCCCTCCTGGGCGCGGGCGAGCACGGTCGCGTCGTCCGGGCGGTCGGCGGCCAGCGCGTCGAGGGCGGCGCGCACGTCGTCGGTGCCGGTCAGTTCTTTCGCCGCTTCGCGGATCTGTTCGCCGACGTCAGCCAAGCGCTTCTCGGCCGCGTCGAGCAGCGCGCCCGCGGTGAGTTCCGAGTCCAGCTCGTGCCAGAGCTTGGCCTCCCAGCGGCGACGCCCCAGCCGGGCCTCGCCGACCGCGGTCTCGAGGTGGTCGGTGAGCCAGGCGCGGTGCCGGTCGAGCGCGGCCAGCGCGGCGGTGCGCGGTGCGGTGACGTCGAAGCCGGGCACCTCGGCGGCGAGCCGGGGCACGTCGTCGGTGATCAGCGCGGCCGTGCCCTCGAGCTGGCCGAGCGCGGTCTCGACGTGGATGCGCGGGCAGTCACGCAGGACGTTCTCGGCGGTGGCCAGTGCGTCCGGGATCGTGCGGAGCCGGTCGACGAGCGCCTCCAGGCGTTCGGCCGGCGGGGCGAACTCGCGGGTGATCAGCCCGTCGAGCAGCGCGCCCGGGTTGTGGACGAGCGGGTTCCACTCGTGTTCGCGCAGCTCGGTGAGCGCGAACAGCCGCTCGTCGACGGCGGACGCGAGCAGTTGCACGTCGACGGCGTCCTCGGGGCCGAGGTCGTCGGGGTCGATCTCGACGAGCGCGTCGGCGTCCTCGCGCAGGCGCCGCACCCGCTCGGCGACCGCGTCGGCCGAGTAGTCGGGGAGCTCGTGATCGGTGCGGTGGTCACCGACGTAGTACGCCGCGACCGGGTCGCCCCCGAGCAGATCGTCGACGACGGCCTCCGCCGTCTTGCGGAACTCACGCGTCATGACGCGCAACCCTACTGGGGCCTCAGCAACGCGTTGGGCACCACGGAGAAGGGCCGGGGTCCGTCCACTCGTAGTTCCGTGTTTGCTCCGGCTGCTGCGATGGTGACCCAGCGCGAGTCCTCCAAGGCCTGCCATTCGAGGTGGACGTCGAGCGAGTCGGTTAAATACGCCTCCAAGAAGACGGGGGCGCCCGCTTCGCGGTACTCCCGCCGCTTCCGGTTCATCTCCGCGAGAGTGGTGGTCGGCGACCACCTCGACAACGGCGCTCGGCACGCCGACAAATGTCGTTGCGTTCAACAACGCGTCCCCATCCACCAGCACATCGGGGAATCGCGCGGTCAGCATCGCTCCGTCTTCGGCGAACTCCAGGCCCCACTGCACAGGTGGCGACGCGACAGCACCGGGCCACTGCCGCATGAACTCCTGAGCGAGCCGGTAGCTCACGAAATGGTGCGGATTCCCACCCACGCGTCGCATCACGAACTCCCCGTCGACAACTTCGACGCGCCGGCCCGGGCCCGCAGCCTCACAAGCGGCGAGCCACTCCTCGACGGTGACCCCGAACCTCCGCATCGGCCTACTCATAGGCACGAGCCTATCAGTCTCACGCCGGGGGGCGGTAGCGGTAGCCGACTCCTCTCACGGACTCGATCGGGGAGTCGGACGGGTCGGACCAGCCGAGGCGGCGGCGTAGGCGCAGCACGGCGAACTTGACGCGTTCGGCACCGATCCCGGTCGGGTCGTCCCACACCTGCGAGAGCAACTGCGACGGAGAGAGCACCGCGCCCTTGTGCCGGGCCAGCGTGTTCAGCAGCCGGAACTCGATCGGCGTCAGGTGCACCGACTCCCCGTCCACGGTCACCGACCGGCGCACCGGGTCGAGCTGGAGCCGGCCGTCGTCGTAGATCTCCTCCGACCAGTCCGGCGCCGACGAGCGGCGCAACAGCGCCGTCACCCGGGCCAGCAGCTCACCGTTGGTGAACGGCTTGGTCAGGTAGTCGTCCGCACCTCCGTGCAGGCCGCGCACCTTGTCGCGCTCCTGCCCATGGGCGGTCAGCAGCAGCACGGGGACATCCGAGATGTCACGCACCCGCTCGAGCACCTGCCAGCCGTCCATGATCGGCAGCCCGATGTCGAGCACCACCAGGTCGGGCCGGACCTTGTGCACCAGCCGCAGGCCCTCCCGCCCGTCCTGGGCGTGCTCGACGTTGTGTCCGGCACGCTCGAACAAGAGCTTCAGCCCGAGTGCGATATCCGGATTGTCCTCGACAACCAGTAGTTTGCTCACCGGTCCCCCTCGCGGTCGCCGACCCGGCGCTGCGGTAGCCAAACGGCCACCGTCGTCCCCCTGCCGAGCTCGCTCGTGATCTCCATCAACCCGCCGTGGCGCTCCACGATCGCCTTGCTGATCACCAGGCCGAGGCCGGTGCCAGGATGGCTGTGCTTCTCCACGTTCGACGCGCGATGGAACGCCTCGAAGATCCGGTCCAGATCTTCGGACGGAATACCGATGCCACTGTCGGTCACCGACAGCCGCCAGCCGTCGGCTGCGGGATGGCACCGCACGGTCACCTGTCCACCGGCCGGCGTGAACTTCAACGCGTTGCCGATCAGGTTCCCGAGCACCTGGTTGACTCGGAGCTCGTCACAGGACATCACCGCGTCGCCGGACACTTCTGCCTTCAGCGTGACGTCGGCGGCCTGCGCGATCGGAGCGCGCTCGGCGACGGCCGAGCGCACGAGGTCGGGAAGGATGACGCGGCTGGGCACGAACTGCAGCGTCCGCGCCTCCAGCCGGGAGAGCAGGAGCAGGTCCTCGATCAGCCGCAGCAGCCGATCGGCGTTGCGCTGGATGACCTCGATGAACTGACGCTGCTCGTCGTCGAGTTCGCCCCAGTCGGGCTGGGCCAGCAGGTTGCTGAACGTGACCACCGAGGTCAGCGGGCTACGCAGCTCGTGCGAGACGCTCGCGACGAACTCGTTCTTCGCCGCGACCAGGGCCGAGAGCGCCTCGTTGCGCTCCTCGAGGCTGCGCTGCGCGTTCGCCCGCGCGGTGACGTCCCACGCGTGCAGCAGTGCGCCGCCGCCGGCGCCGACCGGGACGACGTCGATCTCCACCACCCGGCCGCCGACGAGCATCAAGTCGGTGTCGAGTGCGGTCCACGGCTCGGCGAGCAGCCGGTCGAGCCGGTCGGCGACCCGGTCGGGAGCACGCATCGCGCCGGCCATCCGGCGCAGCAGCGCCCTGGCGTCGGTGCCGTGGTAGCGGTGCGGCGGGCCCGGCACGTCGAACAGCTCGATCAGCGCGCGGTTGGTCACCGCGACCCGCCCGCCGCCGTCCACCAGGAGGATTCCGACGGCAAGCGTCTCGATCAGCCGTTCCAGGCCCTCGTCCGTCTCGCTCAGCGCCCGTTCGGCGTCCCGGGCCCGGCCCACCTCGACGCCGTAGTAGACGACACCGCCGACGTCGGGGTCGTGCACCCGGCCGCGGACGGTCGTGGCCAGCTCGAGCCAGGAGCCCTGCGCGGTCCGTACCCGCACCGGGATCGACTGGGCCGGCTCCCGGCCGTCCCGGGCGGCCCGGAACGCTTCGAGCACGCTGCGACGGTCGGCCGGGTGGATGAGCGAGAGGAGCCGCGTGCGGGCAGGCAGGTCCGCCGAATGGCCCAGCCCGCGGGTGAACGTGTCACCGAGCGCGGTCCAGGAGCCGTCGGGGTAGACGATCGCCACCGCGGCGCGCGCGGCCTCGACCACCGCCCGGAACAGCTCCGGACGCTCCGAGCCGCGGACGAGCCGGGGTTCCGGGCGCGCCGAAGGGGCGGCCGCACGAGCCGCCGCCCCGACTGTCACGGCTCTACCGGCCGCGACGCCCCCGTCCGTGACCTCGGCCACGCCCCTCCTCCGCCGGCGGGCGATCAACCGCCGCACGCGACACGAAACTCACTTTTCACTAGTTTTGCGTATCTTTCTCATAGTAGAGACTATCTGCGCAGATTGACACACGTAACGCCCGAGAGGAGTGCGGATGGAGCCGGCCACGCCGGTACCCACGATTCCTCTCGCCGCGGTCACGGTCGACGCCGACGGCCGCGTCCTGACGTTCCCCCGCAGCGCGGAACTGCTGCTGGGGCACGCGCGATCGGAGGTCCTGGGCCGGACGCTGGGAGAGCTGATCGTTCCGGCGCGTCTGCGCGACGGCACCGACGACCCGCTCGGCCCGCTCTACGACGCGTGCGCCGGCCCGGACGGGGAGGGCCACCGCGAACTGCCGGCCCGCCACGCCGACGGCAGCGAGATCCCCGCCGACCTCCTGGTGACGCCGCTGAACGGAGGCGGCTACACGGTGGTGGTCGCCGCGCTCGCGCCGCGGGCCGACGTGCGCCGCCAGTCGGAGTGGTTCCACCGCGCGCTGGTCGGGCGGTCCCCCGTCGTCATGCTCGTGTTCGACCCCGACGGCCGGTGGCGCTGGTCGTCGCCGGCCGCGGTCCGCCTGATCGGGCCGGGCGCGCCCAGCACCGAGGCGGCCGCGTCGATCGTGCACCCGGAGGACTTCGGCACGATCCGCACGCTGTTCGCCGCCGCGGTCGACGCTCCGCTGCCCGGCGGCGGCCGGCTGAGCGGTGCCGAGCCGGAGACCGTCGAGGTGCGGTTGCGCGGCCCGAACGGCACCGACTGGCGCTGCTACGCGCTGACCATCCAGAACCTGGTCGACGAACCCGCCGTCGAGGGCATCGTCATCTACGCGATCGACGTCACCCGCGCGGTCGACGCCGAGCGCCGCGAACAGCTGCACAGCGCACGCATCGACACGCTCATCGGGTCGCTGCGGGTCGGGATCCTGGTCGAGGACCCCGACCGGCGCGCCGTGATGGCGAACACCGCACTGCCCCGGGTCATCGGGTCGCCGGTACCGGCCGAGCGGCTGATCGGCGAGCACACCGCCGAGCTGCTCCCACCGGCCGAACTCTTCGCCGACCCCGCCGCGCTGCGCGAGGAGACCCTGCGGTTCCTGGAGCAGGGCCGGCCCGCCAGCGGGACCGAGTTCACGCTCACCAACGGCCGGGTGATCGCCCGCGACTACGCCCCGATCCACTTCGACGGCGCGGTCGCCGGCCACCTCTGGGTCGTCCGGGACGTCACCGATCAGGCGACGATCCGCCGCGGACTGGAGGAGCGCAACCGGGTGCTGGCCGAGGTGGCCACGCTCAAGACCGAGTTCGTCGCGGCCGCCTCCCACGAACTGCGCACGCCGCTCACCTCGATCGCCACGTTCAGCCAGATGCTCGCCGAGGAGCCGGAAGCCCCCGGCGACCAGCGGCAGATCGCGCTTGAGGCGATCGCCCGCAACGCCAACCGGACGCTGCGCATCGTCGACGACCTCCTCACGCTCGCCGGGTTGGAGGGCGGCACGCTGCCGCTGGTCCTGCGCGGCGTGCACCTGCCCGACGTCGTCGGTGAGGCGGTGGACGCGTTCGCCGAGCACTCCGAGGTCACCGTCGATCTGGCCGGCAACGCCACCGGCCCGATGCTGCGTGTCGATCCGGCCCGGTTCCGCCAGGCCGTCGAGGCGCTGCTGACGATCGTCGCCACCGCGCACGCGGGCACCCGGATCGACGTCCGGGTGACGTTCGCGGCCGCGCACTGGACCGTGCGGGTGGGTTCCCCTTCGGCGCTCGCGGCTGGCGACCACCTGTTCACCACCGGCGACCGCGGCGCAGGCAACGCGCTCTCGTTCCTGATCGCCAGGGCGATCGTGTCCCGGCACGGCGGTCAGCTGGCGACACCCCGCGGCGGCCAGACCGACGCGTTCGCGATCAGCCTCCCGGTCCGCCCGCACCTGCCGGAAGCCGACGCCTGAGTTGCAGGCGCGGTGACCCGGATCCGCGCTCCCGATCGGAAACTTTGCCGCACCGCCCGGCGCACTGGGGGCTTCCGACGTAGAGGGCATGCGTAACCTGCTGACTCTCCGGTCCTCCGCCCCGACGATCTCGGTCGCCGCGCTGGTCGCTACCGCCGCGGTCACCGCAGGCATTGCCACCGCCCCCGCCACCACCACCGCCGCCCCGACCGGCCCCAAGCTCGTCGCCGCCGACGCCGAGACCGACCTCACGACCGTCACCACCGCTGGTGACACCATCCGCTACCAGGGCCTGACGGTCCGCATCCCGGCCGTCGGCGAGGGTGTCCAGGCCGCCGCGCAGAGCACCTCCGGCGACATCTCGATCACCGTGAGCCGTTCCGACGACGGCTCGCTCGCGGTCAAGACCGACGCCCACGTGCACGGCCAGGCCGCCGAGGAGGAGCACGGCGAGGCGCAGGCCGTCAACGCCACCGCGATCCGTCCGGCCGCCGCCAAGACCTGCAAGGACGCCGCCTACGCGCTCTCGGGCTGGAAGCTTCCGAGCTTCAAGTGGTACTACAACCCGGCCGGTGCGCCGGGGTCGGTCCGCAGCTCCGCGGTCGCCGCGATCGCCGCCGGCACCACCGGCCTGACCAAGGCCTGCGGCCAGAAGAGCCTGAAGCTCGTGCCCTCCTACGGTGGTTCGACCTCGGCCGGTGTCCAGGTGGGCGCGGCCGGCAACTGCACCGGCAACGACGGCCGCAACGTCATCGGCTGGCGCGCCGGTACCGGCAAGTGGCTGGGCATGACCTGCACCTACTTCAAGACCATCAAGGGCAAGAAGACGGTGACCGGCACCGACACCGCGCTCAACACGCAGTACAAGTTCTTCACCGCGACGAAGAACTGCAGCAACGCCTACGACCTGCAGTCGGTCGTCCTGCACGAGCGGGGCCACTCGCTCGGCCTCAACCACGTCAGCCAGGCTTCGCACGCCAGCGCGGTCATGACCCCGGCGCTCTCGGCCTGCTCGGTCGGCAAGCGCACGCTCGGCCTCGGCGACTACAAGGGCCTCGCGGCGATGTACGGCACGCGCTGAGCGTCGCAACCTGAACGCACCCCGGGAGCACCCTCCGTGCTCCCGGGGTTGCTCATTGTTAGGGGTGTCAGCGCCCCGGGTGCCTCCCAGCAACGCCGGTCCGCCAACCGGCCGGGGCCGCTGACGACCCCGGGCAACGTCGCCCGGGCCCTACGCGCCGTCCCCCGCGCCATCGCCGCCGCGGCTCCGGGACGCGACCCACCGAGAATCGGCCGTTCACGAACAGGAGCGGCAGGCCGCGGTGGTACGGCCGGGGTCGGTCCTCAGGAGGGGGTTGACCGGCCCCGGCCATCGCGCGCTTCGACGTCGCGCCGCTCGGCGTCCCGGACGTCTTCGGCGTACCGGCGGGCAGCCGCACGCAGTGCGGCTTCCGCGTCCAGGCCGGCCTCGTCACCCGCGGCGACGAACGCGAACAGTAGGTCGCCCAGGGCGTCGGCGGTCGCGGGAGCGGTGACCGACGGCGGGAGCGCCGGTGGCGGAACGGCCACCCCCGCGCGACGCGCCCGCGACAGGTACTTGGCGGCCAGCGAGAGCGCCGGCTGCGACTGCGCCACCCCGTCCAGCGCCGAGTCGCGCTTCTTCTCCGCCTTCTTGATCGCTTCCCAGTTCGTGTGCACCTCGTCGGCGCCGGACACCGCGCGGTCGGCGAACACGTGCGGGTGCCTGCGGACGAGCTTCGCGACCAGGTCACCGGCGACGTCGTCGATGTCGAAGCCCTCGTCGGGGTCCTCCGACGCCACCCGGGCGTGGAACGCGACCTGGAGCAGCACGTCGCCGAGCTCCTCGCGCAGCGCGTCGAGATCCCCGTCGAGGAGCGCGTCGTAGGCCTCGTACGCCTCTTCCAGCAGGTACGGCCGGAGCGATTCGTGGGTCTGCTCGGCGTCCCACGGACAGCCGCCGGGCGAGCGCAGCCGATCCATCACCGACGCGACGTCGAGCAGCCGGGCCCCCGGCGGATCCCACGACCCGTAGAGCACCTCGACCTGGTAGTCGAGGGCCGGGTCGGCCGCGAGCCGCTCGGCCAGTACGGCGGGAAGCGGATCGTTCGCCCCGGCCAGCCACACCGCGGCGCCGGCTTCCGAGGGGGCGGTCTCGGCGGCGCGGCGGAGGGCGGTGAGGGCGGACCCGGGGTCGGAGCCGACCTCGGCGACCGGGACGCCGGCCGCGCGGACCGCGTCGGACAGCGGCGACGGACCGGCGGCGAGCACCGGGTGCGACCGCACCGCGTCCCACCCGTCGGCGGTCAGCAGACCGGCCGGCAGCCGGGGCGAGGTGACCAGAACGATGAGGCGAACGACCACGTCGGCTACAGCGCGTCCGGCGACGCGGGCTTCACCGCGGAGTCGGAGCTACCGAGCTGCGGCACCTTCTCGAGGTCGAACTTGCCGTACCGCGGGTTGACGGTGACCGGATTGTCGCCCTCGGCGGCCTGCACGGCGTCCGAGTACTTCTTCTCGGCCGCCCCCTGCGAGGCGGCACCCTGCGACGCCCACTGGCTCAGCTTGAGCCGGTGCGCCTGGAACTCGGCCATCTGGTCGAGCGGCAGCAACGCCAGATCACCGGTGACCATCTGGCGCTGCGGCTCGATCTGGGCCTTGACCTGCGCGACCTCGCCCGCGGTGACCGGCACTCCCGCGTCCTTGGCCGCCTCGCGCAGCAGCTCGATGAAGACCAGCATGCTCACCAGCCGCGGCTTCACCTCGGCGCGGTTCTGCGCGACCAGCTCCGACGACAGCGGATCCTGGGCGGCCTGGTCGAAGTAGCCGTCGATCTGGTCGACGGTGATCTCGTCGCTGCCCACATAGGCCGCGACGGTGGGATCGGACTGACACGAGGACAGGCCGATCAGCAGGAGGGGGACGGCAGCGACGGCCAGCAGACGACGGAACACCACACGCTCTCAACGCTCAGCGCACGAACGGTGCGATCACCGTCCGTGCTCTTGGGTCAGGGCGGAACGTCGGCCACTGTACGGGTATCCCCCCAGAACCTCACGCAAGACCTACGGGTTACGGGTGTGTTCGCCGAGACGAGCCATCACATGACAACCTTGAGGCGTGCTCAGCCCAGGATCCCGTCTCGCGACCTACGAGGTGCGCAAGCGCCTCGCGGTCGGCGGCATGGGAGAGGTGTACCTGTGCCGGCACCGGCTGCTCGATCGTGACGACGCGGTCAAGGTGCTCCGTCCCCACCTGGTCGCCGACCAGGCGTTCCGGCGGCGCTTCCTCCGGGAGGCACTGTCCGCGGCGCGGCTGCGCCACCCCCACATCGTCACGGTCTACACCGCCGACGAGGTCGACAACCAGCTCTACCTGGCGATGGAGTACATCCCCGGCGCCGACCTCGCGGCCATCCTCGACCACGAGCAGGTCCTCGAGCCGCGCCGCGCCGTCCGCCTGCTCGACCAGGTCGCGGACGCGCTGGACGCCGCCCACCGCCTCCAGATGACCCACCGGGACGTCAAGCCGAGCAACGTGCTCGTCGAGCGTCCCGGCTCCCCCGATCTGCAGCCCGGCGGCCCGCACGGCGGCCCGGAGCACGCGTACCTGGTGGACTTCGGGCTGAGCAAGAGCGCCCAGCAGATGGACCAGGACATCACGATGACCGGCCAGGTCCTCGGCACGGTGGCCTACATCGCCCCCGAGCAACTGCAGGGCGCGACCACCGACGGGCGCACCGACCAGTACTCGCTCGGCTGCATGACGTTCGAGATCCTCACCGGTCAGCTGCCGTTCGCGCGCGACAACCAGGTCGCGACGATCACCGCGCACCTCACCACGCCCCCGCCGCTGCTCACCACCCTCCAGCCCGACCTGCCCACGGCCGTCGACCGGGTCGTGGCCCGCGCGATGGCCAAGTCGCCCGAGGAGCGGTTCGCCACCTGCAAGGAGTTCGTCGACGCGCTGCGGTCGGCGGTCGAGACCGGTGAGACCACTGTGGTGCAGAAGCCGCCGCCGCGGCTCGACCGGCGCACGCCGAGCGGCGCCGAGGCCCGGCAGGAGCAAGCCTGGGCGAACCCGGCGAACCAGGGCGCAGCGGTCGTCGCGGACTCGCTCGGCGACCAGGCGCCGCTGCGCATCGCCGCGCGTCGGCCGGTCGATCGCACGCCGCCGCCACCGCCGTCGGGTCCGGTCGGGGCGGTCGAGCCGCCGCCCGTCGTCACTCCGAGCGCCGAACCGGAGGCCCCGGCCGTGCCCGGCGACCCGGCCGCGCCGCCCGGGTTCACGCTGCCCGACGACACCCCGTTCGGTCTGCCGCCGCTGCACGACCTGCCGCCGGACCGCAGTGCCGGCAACCCGTACACCCGGCCGGGCGCACCGCCGTCGGGCATCGTCGGCCGCACCCCGGCGCCGTCCTCCGGCGTGCCTCTCTCCGGTCCGGCGCCCACGTCCGGAGGTGGCTACCGCTCGTACCCGGCCGGTGCGCCGCTGCCCTCGGGCCCGACCCCGGCCGGCCGGACGCTCGACAGCCGGCTGTACCTGGCCGTGGTCGGCGGGCCGGACGCCGGGCGGCTGGTGCCGCTGCCCGACGGCGAGCGCAAGGTGCCGATCGGGCGGGTCACGCTCGGCTTCACCGTCAGCGGGTGGACCGTGCAGGTGGCGGGCGAGACCGATTCGCAGGTCAACGGCGAGCCGCTGCACGGCGTCCGGCAGTTGACGCCCGGCGACCTGCTCACGGCGGGTACGGCGCTGATGGAGGTGCGCTCGGCCCGGCACCTGGCCCGGCTGGCCCCGAACTCCCCGCCGCCCGACCCGGTGACGCTCGACCGGGTGGCGCGCGACCGGCTCGCCGGTGCGGTCCGCGGACCACAGCACCCGCAGGCGCTCGTCACCCGGATCGGCTGGCTGGCCCGGCGTCCCCCGGTGCCGATCGCGGTGCCGGTGGGCAACGCGGGAGGGATCGCGATCCGCGGCCCGCTGCCCGCCGCCGTACCGCTGGCCCGCTGGCTGATCACTCAGGCCGCGGTGCTGCACGACGCCCGTGACCTGAGCATCGCGGTCGCCGCGGGGGTCACCGACGACGAGCGGTGGGCGTGGGTGCAGTCGCTGCCGCACGCGCGCCCGGCGACGCCGCCGCTGGCCGGCCCGCACGTGGCGCCGACCCGTGACGCCGCGCTCGATCTGACCAGCCGGCTACGCCAGCTGGTCGAGGTGCGGCGGGCCGCCGCGGCCGACCCGCGGGCGCGGCAGCTGCTCTCGCTGCCCCGCGTCCTGGCGGTGCTCGACGACCGGCTCGGCGGGCCCGACGCCGAGTTCGTCACCGCGGTCGGCGGCAACCTGGGGGTGCACGTGGTGCGCCTGCTGCCGCCGGAGGCACGGCCCCCGGCGAGCTGCCGGCTCTGCATCGACCTGGACCCGAGTGGACAGACGCTGACGGTGTGGGTGGCCGGGCGCAACGGCGCCCAGAAGGGCGTGCCCGACGGCGTGAGCGCACAGTACGCCCACGAGGTCGCCGAGCTACTGGCCGAAGGCTAGGCGGTGACCAACGCTTCGAGTCGCTCGGCGACCGCGAGGGCGGTGGCGGGGCGTTCGGTGCGGTCGGGCGCGATCGTCCAGGACACGATCTCGGCGAGCGAGTCGTCGAGCCCAGGGTCGATCGACGGCGGCGACGAGAGCACCTTGCGCAGCGCGAGCACCGGGTCGTGGTCGGGCAGCTCGCCGTGCAGGCCCTGCTGCGTCAACGCGTAGTGCAGCGTCACGCCGAGCGAGTACACGTCGCTCGCGCGCGACGGCGGCTCGCCGTGCAGCACGTCCGGGTCGACGAACTCGATCGAACCGAGCGAACCCATGCCGGTCAGCGTCATTCCGGGCGCCAGCACCTGCGACAGCCCCAGGTCGGACAGCTTGCCGCCCTCGGGGTGCAGCAGCACGTTGCCGGGCTTGATGTCCCGGTGGACGATGCCGGCCTCGTGCAGCGCGTGGGCGGCCCGGGCGGCGTGCGCGACCGCACGCAGCGTCGCCGACTCGTCGAGGAGGTACGCGGGCTCGGCGAGCGACCCGTCGGGCAGGTACTCCATCGAGTAGTAGAAGACCCCGCCCTGCTGACCGGCGTCGTAGAGCGTCACGAGGTGCTCCGACCGCACCGCGGCGAAGGCCGACAGCTCGCGGGTGGCGCGCCGGAACACCTCCTGGGTGGTGGAGCCGGACAGCACCTTCACCGCCACCAGTTCCGCCTCGACCGGCAGCCGGGCCGGCGTCTTGGCGAGGAAGAACTCACCGTGGTTGCCGTCGCCCAGGGACCGGACGAACTCGTAGTCGGCGATGCCCTCCACGTGCCTCTCCTTCAAGAGTCTGCTTCCCGACGGACTCGGAACACGGCCCCTCGGCGATGTGAAACTACCGGCCGGAGCCCGATCCCAAGGTCGGCTACCGGACACGGAACAAGGAGCTTCCCGCTGTGACTGCGCACGATGTCGGCTTGCTGATGCTCGATCTGGCACTGATTCTCGTGCTCGCACGGATCGGCGGTTGGTTGGCCCAGAAGGTCGGCCAGCCTCCGGTCGTGGGCGAAATCATCGCCGGAATCGCGCTCGGCCCGACCATCATCGGTCCGCACCTGTCGACGTTACTCGTCCCCATCGACGTTCGGATCCCGCTCTCCGCTCTGGCCAACGTCGGGCTCGTGCTGTTCATGTTCATCGTGGGCTACGAGCTCGACATGGTGCTGATGCGCGGCAAGGAGCGGATCGCCGTCAGCGTGTCGGTGGGTTCGATCATCCTGCCGTGCGCGCTCGGCATCACGCTGGCGTACTGGCTGGCTTCGCGCCACGACGTCGCCGGTGACGACGTCTTGCCGTTCGTGCTGTTCATCGGCGCCGCGATGTCGATCACCGCGTTCCCGGTCCTGGCCCGGATCCTGACCGACCGCGGCATGCACCGCACCCGCCTGGGCGGCCTGGCGCTGGCGAGCGCGGCCGTCGACGACGTGATCGCGTGGTCACTGCTCGCGGTCGTGGTGACGGTGGCCGGCGCCTCCGCGGAAGCGCAGTGGCACGTGCTGCTGACGCTGCCGTACGTCGCGCTGATGTTCTTCGTCGTGCGTCCGCTTCTGCGCCGGCTGTTGCCGTTGCACACCAGGGCCGGTCGGCTGACGCCCACGCTGCTGGCGGTCGTCCTGGTGGGACTGCTGGTGTCGGCCTACGCGGCCGAGTGGCTCGGCGTGCACGTGATCTTCGGCGCGTTCCTGTTCGGCGCGGTGATGCCGCGCGAGGGCGGCGAGGCGTTGCGCCAGGACATCATGGAGAAGCTCGAGCAGGTCAGCGTGCTCCTGCTGCTGCCGGTCTTCTTCTTCACGTCCGGTATCAAGGTCGACCTGCGCAACCTCGGCC
This sequence comes from Cryptosporangium arvum DSM 44712, assembly GCF_000585375.1. Lineage (NCBI taxonomy): Bacteria > Bacillati > Actinomycetota > Actinomycetes > Cryptosporangiales > Cryptosporangiaceae > Cryptosporangium > Cryptosporangium arvum. The sequence continues at coordinate 1,080,275 of NZ_KK073874.1, read as the reverse complement.
TCGACGGGCTGGTCGAGCTGGCTCTCATCCTGCTGGTGGCGATCGGCGGCAAGTTCATCGGCGCGTACCTCGGCGCCAAGCTGCAGCGGGTTCCCAACCGGCAGGCGTTCGCGCTGGCCACCCTGATGAACACCCGTGGGCTGACCGAGATCGTGATCCTCACCGTCGGCCTGCAGCTGGGCATCCTCAACCAGGACCTGTTCTCGCTGATGGTCGTGATGGCGATCGTGACGACGGTGATGGCCGGCCCGCTGCTCACGCGGTTCTACCCGAAACGGCGGATCGAGCGGGACATCGCCGAAGCCGAGCGGCTGTCGCTGGGCGAGGCACCGGCCACCCGGGTGTTCGTCGTCGTCGACGAGCCGTCGACGCAGGGCGGCGAGGTGGAGATCGCCGGGGCGCTGGTCGGTGCGCGGCGACCGGCCGAGGTCGTCCTCTCCCGGATGCTGCCGTACCGGGCACCGGCGCTGGAAGTCGGCACCGGGCTCTCCGGTGAGCTGCTGGAGATGACCCGCTCGCTGGAGGAACTCGAGGAGCTGGCCGCGCGCGTCCGGCGCGAAGACCTGCCCGCGCCCGTGCTCACCCGTTTCTCCCACGACGTCGAGCACGAGCTGGGGCTGCAGGTCGAGGCGTCCGAGCCGGACGTCGTCGTGGTGCGGACCGGCGCCCACGCGCTGGCCGATCAGGTTCGCGGGCAGCTGGTCACCGTCGGGACGCTACCGGAGACGCCGTCGGCGGTGGCGGTGCGCTGGAGCGCGGACGCCGACGGCAGCGCCGCGCTGCGGTCGGCCGCACTGCTCGCGGCCGCCCGCCGGCTGCCGCTGGTGATCGACGACGGCGAGCGTGCCGGGCGCCGGGCGACCGCGGCGGCCGCCGACCTGGCGCGGCAGGGGCTGATCGCCTCGGCCGACCCCGCGCCGGCCGACGCGCTGGTGGTCGTCGGTGGGGCCGGTCTGGTCGACGGTGCGCACGTCGCCGTGCGTGCGGCGCGCGACACCGACGTCGTCGAGGTGAGCGACTGGGTGGCCGACCTCCCGGCGCCCTCGCCTGCGCTGACGTAGGCCGTGTCCGGTGAACCTCGCTCGCAGCGAGGTTCGCGGGACACGACCTAGGCGCTGGCCGCTCCCGGGCCCGGCGCGGGCGGGGTTCCGGTCGGACCGAGGCTCTATCGTTCGAGGCATGGCGGAAACGAGCGGATCCTCTCCGGACGGTGGTGCGCGCGCGCCGCTGGGCGCGCTGCTCCGGCCGGGCGAACGGCTCGGCTGGGTCTTCCGTGACCGGCACCTGTTCCGCCGCCCGTTCGGGCAGCCGCCGCCGACGATGGGCGAGGTGCCGGCCGACGTGCTGGCCTCCGCCCGCGCCGCCAACCCGCACCTGGTCCGGAACATTGCGATCGCGCTGCCGGCGGCGCTGATCGTCAGCTTCGTCCTGGTCTGCGGTCTGAGCCTCCTGGTGTTCCGGGGCGAGGGCGGCGGCTGGGGCTTCCTGGTGATGATCGTGCTGGTGCTCGCGGTGTTCGGGGTCGCGGGCGGGCTGGTCTGGTGGGGCGCGCACAACGCCGGCACGGCCGCCCGGAGGCCCACCGCCCTGGCGGCCGAACAGCGCGCCCGCTACGACCACGAACTGGCCGACTGGCACACCCGCAAGGCGCAGTTCGAGGTCGCCGAGCAGCAGCGCGCCGAACAGCTCCCGGAGTGGTCGCCGGCCATCCCGCCGCCGCACACGCGGCGGATCGACGTGGTCGGCGGCACGCTCTGGGGGTGGGAGGGGCTGCTCACCGTCTTCGGTTCGTCGACGCTGGCCAGCGGCGGCCGGCTCACCGTGCTCGACCTGACCGGCGAGGGCGTCTGCCGGGAGCTCGCCGAGGTCGCCGCCGAGGCCGAGCTCAGCACCGACGTCCAGCTCTTCCCCGACGATCTGGCCACCGCCGACATCCTGTCCGGGTTGGACCAGCGCCAATTCGTCGACGTGCTGGTGGAGGCCGTGCACGGCGGCGACGGCGAGGGCGGCGGCACCGACCGCTACGGGCGGGCGGCCGACGACCGGGTGCTCGGCGCGATCTGCGCGGCGCTGGCGCCCGGCGGCTTGAGCGTCGCCCGGGTGCTGGCCGCGCTGCGCGTTCTGCTGGGCGAGCCGGCCGGCGCCGACGGGCTCACCGACGCCGAACGCCAGACGATCGCCGACGAGTTGTTCTCCCCCGACTACCGCCGTGAGATCGGGCCGCGGCTCCGGCAGCTCGAATCGCTGCTGCACCCGCTGGCACCGCTGGGCAGCGACGCCCAGCCCCGTCCCGACGCGCAGCTGAGCTGCATCGCGACGCTGAGCACGGGCAGCACGGCCCGGGACGAGGTGCTCGGCGACCTGGTCGTCCAGCGGCTCACCCGGGGCGTGGCCACCGGCGGGCCGTCGGCCGGTCCGCGCACGATCGTGGTCGTGGGGGCCGACGACATCGCCCGGCGGCACCTCGAGCGGCTCTCGGACGTCTGCGAGCGGCGCGGCGTCCGGCTGGTGTACCTGTTCCGGCATCTGCGTGGCACGTCGCTGCAGGTGCTCGGCGCGGGCGCGGTCGGCGTGATGCGGCTGGGCAACCACCAGGAAGCCGCCGAGGCCGCGGAGTTCATCGGGCGGCAGAACCGATTCGTGCTGACGCAGCTCACCCACCAGCTCGGCGGCGCGGAGACGCACAGCACGGCCGAGTCGGAGAGCAAGTCGACGAGCAGCGTGCGCAACCTGTCGCTGCGGCGTCCGTGGCAGTCGATCTCCGGGATGGTCGGGAGCAGTTCACGGTCGTGGCGCAGCACGGCCGGGCACGCCGAGGGCACGAACTGGAACAACAGCGAGACGTACCAGCGGGCCGCCGAGTACACGGTGGAACCGCGGACGCTCCAGGGGTTGCCCGATTACGCGATGCTGCTGGTCACCGCTGATCAGCACGGGCCAACGGTGACGGCGGTGGAGTGCAACCCCGACATCGTGTCGCTGCCCCGGGTGAGCGTCGATCCGCTTCCACCGGCCACGCAGCCGACCGCACTCCCCCGCCCCGAGGGGGTTCAGCCCGGCAGCGCCCGGCCCGGAATGCCGGCGTCGGCCGGGCCGGTGCATGGGCAGGGTGGGCCGCCGCATGGGCCGGGGCCGGGGCACGGCTCGGGGCCGGGGCACGGCTCGGGGCCGGGGCACGGTTCCGGGCCGGGGCACGGGCAGGGGGACGTGCCCCCGGGGTGGCCGCAGCAGCCGCCTGGTCGCTGAGGCTGGGGACAACTGTCGGGACGATGTTCGGCCTGTGGACGGCGGCCTTCGCGGGCCCGCGCGGTCGCACGCTGGACGCATGGCACGCACATCGCACCGCCCGGCCGAGCTCGTCGGGCAGATCTTCCGGGGTTCCGAAGCCGTTCGCCGTGGTCTTCTCACGCGCTCCCAGCTCAACGGGGCGGCCTGGCGGCGCGTTTTCCGTGACGTCTACGTGGATGCGGAGCTCGCCGATTCCCACCGGCTGCGCTGCGCGGCCGCCGGTCTGATCCTTCCTGCCGGAGCCGCGCTGACCGGTCGGTCGGCCGCGTGCGTCGCCGGCCTGCCGATCGGCGAGCCCACCGATCCGGTGTCGGTGATCGTGCCGCCGCCGAATCGCCTGCAGACGCGAGGCATCCGAGCCCGCCAGGCCACTCTTTCGGCCGCGGAGATCCAGCGGTATCCGAACCTCGGGCCAACGCCGCCCCCACCCGACGGCCCGCCGGGCCCGCCCCCGACCGACGGCTCGCCCGGTCCGACTCCGCCCCGTTCGGTCGGCCTGAACTCGGCCGGCAGACCGGCGGGCCCGACCTCGGCCGGCATACCGACGGGCCTGAACTCGGCTGGCATACCGGCGGGCCTGAACTCGGCTGGCGTACCGCCGGGCCCGACGTCGGCCAGCGTTCCGGTGCACTCGGAGTCGGCCGGCGTCCCGGCACACTCGGAGTCGGCCGGCGCCCCGGCACACTCGGAGTCGGCCGGCGGTCGGCCCGGCTCGACCCCAGCGGCTGGACCGTCCGGCCCGATCTCAGCCGATCGCTTGCCTAGCCTCGGCCCGGCCACAGGCCTGGACCCGCTCAGTGGCCTCGGCTCGATCACTGCTCTCGGCCCCATCACCGGCCTGGCCCCGCTCGCTGGCCTCGGTTCGCCCGTCGGCCCGGATCCGCTCGTTGGCCTCAGCTCGCTCGCTGGCCTGGAACCGCTTGCAGGCCTCGCCCCTGCCACCGGCCTCGACCCGTCCGCTGGCCTGCGCTCAGCCGCTGGCCTGCGCCCAGCCGCTCGCCTGGGCTCAGCTGCCAACCTTCGCTCAGCTGCCGACTTCGGCTCAGCTGCTGGCCTGCCCAGCCCAGGCCCGATCGCTGGCCCGGGCGATGGCCAGCCTTGCCCGGATTTGGTGGTTCTGGTGGCCTCGGAGACGGCGACACTGCCGGTCACCGTTCCGGCTCGAACCGCCTGGGAGCTGGCTCGGGAAACCGACGTCCCGGCCGCCGTCGCCGGGCTGGATCTGCTGCTCAACCACGCCTACGTCACGGCCTCGGAGCTCCAGTCCCTGGTGGACGCCCGGCCGCGCACCCGGGCCGCCGACACCATCCGGCTGGCCGACGCCCGGTCGAGATCACCGGAGGAGAGCGTCCTCCGCGTCAAGCTGGTCCGGGCCGGCTTCCCGCACCCCGTGCCGCACCACGCGATCCCGGTGGGTGACCGTCGCACGTCCGTCGACCTCGGCTGGCCGGCTCTCCGCGTCGGCGCGAACTTCTACCGCGACGGTGAGCATTACCGCGGCGATCAGCCGCGTCGCAACGCGCTGGCCGACGCCCGGTGGACCGTGATCCTCGCCGGCGCCGAGGAGCTCGACGACTCCGATCGGTTCGCGAGATTCTGCGGTGTCCTCGACGACGCGCTGCGGCGACGGCGCGACGAGACCCTGTGACGCGGGCGGTGAGTCGCATACGCGTCAGAGCTCGCGGGCTCTCGTCGGGCGTCCCCTAGCCTCACCCGTGCGCGGCGGGCGGACTCCGTCGCGGAAACGTCGCTGCGAAGAAGATGGTGAGGGACATGAGCAGTCCGTACCCCGGTCGGACGCCGAACCAAGCCGGTGGTGTCGGCCCTGGGTATGCGGGCGCTCCTCCCGCCGACGGGCAGCGCCACCTGCCCCCGACGTCGGTGATCCCGACGGCACCCGCGTACCCGGCGCCCGGTCCGCAGACCGCGGTGCCCCGGCAGCAGAACTACCCGGCGGCTCCTGGCGGCGGGGGCGACCTGACGCCCGAGCTGCTCGAGACCAGCGTGTGGTCCGACCAGATGATCGCCGCTGCCGGCATCCCGGTCGTCGACATCCCGTTCGTCACCATCGGCGGGGGTATCGGCTCGTTCGTCACCGTCGACTACCTCCGCATCGCCGGCGTCCCGACGCAGAACATCCGGATCCTGTCCAACATCGACAACCCGTGGCAGACCTACGAGTACCTCACCCGGGTCTCGCAGATCCCCCGCCCCGAGCGCATCCGCTCCGACTCCGCGTCGCGCCCCGACAACATCTGGGGCTTCCCGTCGTACGCGATGGAAGAGACGATCAAGGACAAGTCGCTCAAAGCGGCATGGCAGGTCCTGGTCGAGCCGATGTTCGCCGACTTCTACACGCCGCGCGCCGGCATGGTGTTCGAGAACCTGGAGCGCGAGGCCAAGCGCATCCGCTGGTGGGAGATGCTCGTCAAGGGCCAGGTGCGGATGGTGCGCCGTCGCCACGGCGGCGGTTACTTCACGATCCTGACGCCGCCCGACGGCGCGGCGCCGACGAAGCGGGTCGCGTACCGCTCGCAGTACGTCCACGTGGGCATCGGTTACCCGGGCCTGAAGTTCCTGCCCGAGCTGCAGGAGTTCCGCACCAAGCACCAGGACTTCCACCACGTGGTCAACGCCTACGAGGACCACGAGCACGTCTACACGTTCCTCAAGTCCCGGCCGGGCACCGTGCTGGTCCGCGGCGGCGGCATCGTGGCGTCCCGCGTGCTCCAGCGCCTGATGGACGACCGGGAGAAGTTCGGTCTGCAGACGCAGATCGTCCACCTGTTCCGCACGTACGTGAGCGGTCCGCACGGCAAGAACGCCTGGCTGCGGCGCCCGGGCAGCAACGGTTTCGCCTACCAGGGCTTCAACTACCCGAAGTCGGTCTGGGGCGGCCAGCTCAAGGCGAAGATCCGGAAGCTCGAGGGCGCCGAGCGCGCTCAGGCGTACAAGGACATGGGTGGCACCAACACCCCGTGGCGGCGGCGCTGGCAGGCCCAGATGAACGCCGGCCGCTCGGGCAACTGGTACCACACGCTGGAGGGCGTCGCCGAGGACGTCACGATCGGCGCCGACGGCCGCACCGTGAGCCGGGTGAAGTTCGGCAACGGACAGGTCAGCGAGATCCCGGCCGACTTCATCATCGACTGCACCGGGCTCGAGGCCGACATCCGTGAGCACCGCCTGCTGGCCGACCTGATGGACCACAGCAACGTCGGTCGCAACCCGGTCGGCCGGCTCGACGTCGAGCGCTCGTTCGAGCTGAAGGGCACCGCCAACGGCGAGGGCCGGATGTACGCGTCCGGCTCACCGACCCTCGGCGGGTACTTCCCCGGCGTCGACACGTTCCTCGGCCTGCAGGTGGCCGCTCAGGAGATCGCCGACGACCTGGCCCGGCGAGGTTTCGCCAAGCGCATCGGCCCAGCCCGGTCCGTGAGTGAGTGGCTCAAGTGGGCACGCAACCAACAAATCTGATCTGATCCCCACGTACAGAGACAGGAGTAAAGATGCTGCCCACGTTGTGGGGACGGATCCAGAGCCGGATCGTGTTTACGCTGGTCATCGGCGGCTTGGTGGCGTTGTTCCTGACGCCGCTGCTGCCCCTGCAGGTCGGGATCGGGAGCAAGTACCGCATCGCCTACACCGTGCTCGTCACGGTCACGGTGATCGGGGTGCTGTGGGAGTTGCTCTACCACCTGATCATGCAGTGGCGGTGGGAGAAGGATTGGCCCACGCTCGTCGGGCTACTCACGTTCATCAATGAGGGCCTGTTGATCTGGGGGTTGCTGCTCGCCGGCGCCGTCCCGGGTATCGACGGCCTGAGCGGTTTGCAGTCACTTTCGTACTGGATTCTCTTCCTCTTCGTCTGGGTGGCAGTCTGGATCTTCGCGAACGGCCCGATGCGGGTGTTCTCGATCCACTGGCGGTTCCGGGGTGGGAGGTTCGTGTGACGACAGGTAACACCGACGAGAAACCGGACGATCGCGCGCTCGCGCCGGTCGCCGGCTCGGGCCTGCTCGCCCGCTACGGCGACCTGGTCCTGCTCTACGCGGCACCGGAGGGCGACGACGACCGGACGGCCGAGGTGCTGGACGCGATCGCGTCGGCCGCGGGCGGCGACGGACGGCGCCTCGGGCGACGCCTGGCCAGCCTGCTGCTCACCGCGGGCAACCAGGACCTCGACTTCCCGCCGCTCGCCGCGTTCGGGCCGGTCGGCGACGGAGTCGCGGTGATCGTGCACGGCGCGGCCCAGGTCTCGATCGTCACCGACGACGGCGAGATCGTGCTGGACGGCCGAGACGCTCTGACCTGGGTCGACCGGATGATTCCGGCACCGGCCCGGGTGATCCGCGGTGCGCTCGACACGCTCGGCGGCGGGTCGCACGACCCGTGGGCGCGGCTCGACGCCGGTGTGGTGCGTGCGGGTGGCTTCGTGTTCGGGGTGCCGTCCGCGATCGCGGCCGCGCCCTCGCCCGCGGGTCGACCGGCTGCGCCGCTGGCTCCCGTGCGCTCGCTCAGTGCCGTGCCGTCCCGCCCCGAGGCGGACGCCCTCCCCACGCCGGACGATCTCGGCTCCGTCCGCGCCACGTCACCGGCCGACGCCCACCACGACGCGGCCCCGGCCGACGCCTACCGCGGCACCCCGGCCGAAACCCCCACGCCTGCCGACCCGTACCGCGACCCGTCCTCGGCTCCGGCCGACCGGTTCGGCGACCCGTCCTCGACCCCGGCCGACCGGTTCGACGACCCGTCCTCGGCTCCGGCCGACGTGCCCCGCGCGGTACCGGCCCCGTCCACCGAGGCCACGCGCGAATCGTTCCGCGCCGAGCCGGCCCCGGACGAGGACTCCCAGAACGAGTCGCGGGCGGTGCCGCCGCCCACCGAGGTGGTCCGGCGGGTTCCCACGTCACCCTCGATCACCTCGGTGCCGTCCGAGGTCGAGGACGACGACGTCCCGCAGAGCACCGAGGCGTACAACCCGTTCGCCGACGACTCGGCCGCCCGTCCGCTGCCGGTCGAGCTGCCCTCGGCGGAGCCCGCCGACGAGGCCGGCCCGCGCGGAGCGGCCTCCGTCCAGCGCGGTGGCCACGACGCACCGGCGGCCTTCTCGGCTCCGGCCGCGCCGTCGTACGACGAGCCGCCCCGCATGCCCGCGTACGACGACGCATCTCGCGTGCCCACGTTCGACGACCCGCCGCGCGTGCCGACGTTCGACGACCCGGCGTCGTTCGACAGCCCGATGCCCCCGGCACCTCCCGGCCCGCCGCCGACCCCGTTCGGCGACTCGGCACCGCCGCCGCCTCCGCCGTTCGGAGAGCCCTCACCCCTGCCCCCGCCACCCCCCGGCGGCTTCGGCGGGTACGACAGCCCGGTCTCCGCGCCGCCCGGCGGGTTCGACGGCGGCTCGTCGCCGGACAGTCCGGTGCACACACCGACCGGCCCGTCGCCGGTGCTGCCCGATCAGCCGCTGGCCGACCAGGCCGTGCAGCCCTCGTCGGCCCCACCGGCCGCGAGCGGCGGCGGTTACGACCCGGCCGCTCCGTTCGAGGCCGTGCTGCTCATCGGCGACCAGGCGGAGGTGGAGGACCGGTCGCAGACGTCCGGGCCGCTGCCTCCGGCCGACGTGCAGCCGCCGCCCGGCCCGGTTCCCGCGGACGGGGCCGAGGAAGCCGACGCCCGCCCGATCGTGCTCGGCATCTACTGCAAGAACGATCACTTCAACGACCCGCGTGTGCCGTACTGCGCGGTCTGCGGCATCTCGATGGCGCAGCTCACGCACGTGTCACGGACCGGCCCCCGGCCTCCGCTGGGGCTGCTGGTGCTCGACGACGGCGCGACGTTCCGGCTCGACACCGACTACGTGGTCGGGCGCGAGCCGGAGCGGGACGAGGCCGTGCTGCAGGGGCGGGCGCGTGCGCTGCGCATCGACGACCCGAAGGGCGTCGTCTCACGCATCCACGCCCGGATCGAGCTGGACGGCTGGGACGTGAACGTGGTCGACCTCGCGTCGGCGAACGGCACGCACATCGCCCCGCCGAACAGCGAGTCCTGGACGCGCCTGGAGGCCCACCGCAAGGTGACGCTCACCCCAGGCACCCGAGTGGTGTTCGGACGCCGGGGCTTCCGCTACGAATCGCACCGCAACCCGTAGGTAGAGGCGGGCCCGCCCAGAACGACGCCGCCGAGCGGCAGCGTCACCCTGGGCGGCCTCCCGCCCCCGAGCGGCCTCCGCCCCCGGGCGACCTCCGCCCCGGGCGACCTCCGCCCCGGGCGACCTCCCGCCCTGAGCGGGAGCCCGCCCCTGAGCGGGAGCCCGCCCCCTGAGCGGGAGCCCGCCCCTCGGCGGACTCCAGCCCCCGAGCGGGCTCCAGGTTCAGACCGATTACGGAGCCCTGGCCGGCTCCGGGGCCATCGCGTCGAGGAAGCCGGCGGCCCAGTCCAGCAGCGCGGTGTCGCGCAGTGGCTGGCCGCCCACCCGGGCGGTGGAGGGCCTCGGTACCAGCACGACGTCGACGGCCTGCTTGTACATGGCGCCGGGGTACAGGCGCTGAAGCCGCATCACCTTGGACTCCGGCAGGCGCAGCGGCGCGAAGCGCACCTGCCGCCCCTGCAGTGACACCTCGGTGATCGTGGCCGCGCGGGCCTTCACCCGGAACGCGGCGACCGCGAACAGGTTCTCCACCGGCTCCGGCGGGTTGCCGTACCGGTCGCGGATCTCCTCACGCACCTGCGCGAGCTCCTCGCTGGTGGTGACGCCCGCGAGCTTGCGGTACGCCTCCAGCCGCAGCCGCTCCCCCGGGATGTAGTCGTGCGGGAGGTGCGCGTCGACCGGCAGGTCGACCTTCACCTCGGACTCGATCTCGGTGCGCTCACCCTTGTACTCGGCGACCGCCTCACCCACGAGCCGGACGTACAGGTCGAACCCGACGTTCGCGATGTGCCCGGACTGCTCGCCGCCGAGCAGGTTGCCCGACCCGCGGATCTCCAGGTCCTTCATCGCGACCGCCATACCGGCGCCCAGGTCGGAGTTCTGCGCGATCGTGGCCAGCCGGTCGTGCGCGGTCTCGGTGAGCGGCCGCTCCGGCGGGTAGAGGAAGTACGCGTACGCGCGCTCGCGCCCACGACCGACCCGGCCGCGGATCTGGTGCAGCTGCGAGAGCCCCAGCACGTCGGCCCGCTCGACGATGAGCGTGTTGGCGTTGGGGATGTCCAGACCGGATTCGACGATCGTGGTCGAGACCAGGACGTCGTATTCCTTCTCGTCGAACCCGAGCATGACCCGCTCGAGCGCGTCCTCGTTCATCTGGCCGTGCGCCACCGCGATCCGCGCCTCGGGCACCATCGACCGCAGCCGCGCCGCCGCGCGCTCGATCGACTCGACCCGGTTGTGCAGGTAGAACACCTGCCCCTCGCGGAGCAGCTCGCGGCGGATCGCCGCCCCGATCTGCCTCTCCTCGTACGGGCCGACGAACGTCAGCACCGGGTGGCGCTCCTCCGGCGGCGTCAGGATCGTCGACATCTCGCGGATGCCGGTCAGCGACATCTCCAGGGTCCGCGGGATCGGCGTCGCCGACATCGTCAGCACGTCGACGGCCGTGCGCATCTGCTTGAGCTGCTCTTTGTGCTCGACGCCGAAGCGCTGCTCCTCGTCGACGATGACCAGCCCGAGGTCCTTGAACCGGGTGGAGGCCTGCAGCAGCCGGTGCGTGCCGACGACGATGTCCACCTCGCCGGTGGCGAGCTTCGCGACCGTCTCGGCGGCCTCGCCGTCGGTCTGGAACCGGGAGAGCTGCGCGATCTTGACCGGGAACTGCGCCATCCGCTCGGAGAACGTCAGGAAGTGCTGCTTGGCCAGGATCGTCGTCGGCACGAGCACCGCGACCTGCTTACCGTCCTGCACGGCCTTGAACGCCGCCCGCACCGCGATCTCGGTCTTGCCGTAGCCGACGTCGCCGCAGATCACCCGGTCCATCGGGTACGGCTTCTCCATGTCGGCCTTGACCTCGTTGATCGCGACCAGCTGATCGGGCGTCTCGATGTACGGGAACGCGTCTTCCAGCTCGCGCTGCCAGGGGGTGTCAGCGGAGAACGTGAAGCCCTTGGTGCTGGTACGCGCCGCGTAGAGCCGGATCAGCTCGCCGGCGATCTCCTTCACGGCCTTGCGGGCGCGGCCCTTGGCCTTCTGCCAGTCGGCGCCGCCCATCTTGTGCAGCGCCGGCGACTCACCACCGACGTACCGGGTCAGTTGCTCCAGCGAATCGGTGGGGACGAACAACCGGTCACCGGGGTGGCCGCGCTTGCTCGGTGCGTACTCCAGCACCAGGTACTCGCGCTCGCCGCCGTTGATCGTCCGCTTGATCATCTCGATGTACTTGCCGACGCCGTGCTGCTCGTGCACCACGTAGTCACCCGGCTGGAGCTGCAGCGGGTCGACCGCGTTGCGCCGCCGGGACGGCATCCGCCCGCGTTCCCGGCCGGACCCCGACCGGGCACCGGTGAGGTCGGACTCGGTGAACACGACCAGCTGTGCGCTCTCCAGCAGGAACCCGCCGGCGAGCTGGCCGGTGGTGACGAGCACCGACCGGGCTTCCGGCGCGGTCGGCACGTCCACCACGAGCTGCGCGCCCAGATCGGCCTCGCGCAGCATCTCGGCGGCCCGCTGTGCGGAACCGGGGCCTTCGAACACCAGCGCGGCGCGCCAGCCCTCGGCGACCCGCTGCCGCAGCTCCTCGACGGCCCGGCCGGTGTCACCGCGGAACCCGTCGACCGACTTCGCCTCGACCGTCAGCGAATCCCGGGGCACGCCCGGGTCGGCCACGGCCGGGATCGCCACGTCGATCGCGTCGTCGTCAAAATCGGCCGCGGACGCCGAACCGGCGGCCGACACCCCGAACGGCGCCACCGTCCACCAGGGCAGCCCTCGCCCGGTGCCGGTGGAGCGCACGTCGGCGAGGCTGCGGAACGCGGCGGCACCCAGATCGATCGGCGCTTCGCCCCCGCCGGCGGCCGCGGCCCAGGACGCCTCCAGGAACTCGGCGCTGGTGGCGACCAGGTCGCGGGCGCGGGCCCGGATGCGCTCGGGATCGCAGAGCAGCACGTGCGTGCCGGCCGGAACGGCCTCGACCAGCAGCTCGAGCTGGCCCGAGCCCTCCAGCAGCGCCGGGGTGAGCGACTCCATGCCTTCGACCGGGATGCCGTCGGCGACCTTGTCGAGCATTTCGGCCAGCGCCGGGTGGTCCTTGGCCAGCTGGGCGGCCCGCTCCCGTACCTCGGGCGTGAGCAGCAGCTCACGGCAGGGAGGTGCCCACAGGCCGTGGGCGGCGATCTCCAGCGACCGCTGGTCGGCGACCGCGAAGTAGCGGACCTCTTCGACCTCGTCGCCCCAGAACTCGACCCGGACCGGGTGCTCCTCGGTGGGCGGGAACACGTCGAGGATGCCGCCGCGCACCGCGAACTCGCCGCGCTTCTCGACCAGGTCGACCCGCGCGTAGGCGATGCTGACCAGCCGCTCGACCACAGCGTCGAGCGGAGCGGTGTCGCCGGCCTGCAGACCGACCGGCTCCAGCTCGCCCAGGCCGGCCAGCTGCGGCTGCAGGACACTGCGCACCGGCGCGATGACGACGTCGAGCGGGCCGGTGGTGGGATCGTCGGTGGACGGGTGCGCGAGCCGGCGGAGCACGGCCAGCCGGCGGCCGATCGTGTCGGCGCGGGGCGAGAGCTTCTCGTGCGGCAGCGTCTCCCAGGCCGGGTAGACCGCGATGCGGTCGGGTGGCAGCAGGCACGTCAGCGCGGCCGCGAGGTCGTCGGCCTCGCGGCCGGTCGCGGTGACCGCCAGCACCGGCGCCGCCGAGCCCGCCTTCGCGCGTGCGGCGGCCAGCGCCGCGACCACGAACGGGCGCAGCGCCTCGGGGGCGGTGAGGTCGAGCTCGCCGGCCGCATCACCGGCGGCACGCCGCGCGATCTGGCCGAGAGCCGGATCGGCGAGGCTCGCGTCGAGCAGACCACTCAGGCTCATCAAATGCCTTCCTACGATTCAGCGCGCACGTCGAACAGGCCCCGTCCGCTGGGTGAGTGGGAGGGAGCCGGAGGCCACGCAAGAGCCAGACTACGCCGGGGCGCCGACAGAAAACTTCCTCGAGACACAGCGCGCGGACCCGCCCGGATGTTCCCCCGGTCGGCGTCCCACTACTTGATCGATGCGGCCCGCGCCCCCGATCCTGTCGGTGCCAGCCTTTAGGCTGGTGAACGCGGGACAGCGACGTCCCTGACGTCCGACTCGATCCCGGGGAGCAGCCATGCCCGACACGGATGCAGGCCCGTCCGACCTGTGGGGTCTCGGCAGCGTCGCGCCCGATGACGCGAACGAGGCCGACCGCGAGCTGCGCGCCGACATCCGGCGCATGGGCAACTTGCTCGGCGAGACGCTCGTCCGCCAGGAGGGGCCCGATCTGCTGGAGCTGGTCGAGAAGGTCCGGGCGGCCGCCCGCACCGACGCCGCCGCGGCGGCCGACGCGCTCTCCGGCACCGACATCCCCACCGCGATCCGCCTGGTCCGCGCGTTCGCCACGTACTTCCACCTGGCGAACATCACCGAGCAGGCCCACCGCGGGCGCGATCTGCGCCGCCGCCGGGCCAACCAGGGCGGCTGGCTGGAGGGCGCCGCGCAGCGCATCAAGGCGCGCGGGCTGACGTCGGAGGAGATCGCCGCCGGCGCCGAGCAGCTGGCCGTGCGGCCGGTGTTCACCGCGCACCCCACCGAGGCGGCGCGGCGCTCGACGCTGGCGAAGCTGCGCCGGGTGGCCGATCTGCTGGAGGCCGAGGCCACCGAGGCCGCGGTGTCCGGCACCCCGGCCGCGTACGTGAGCCGCCGCACCAACCGGGAGCTCGCCGAGGTCGTCGACCTGCTGTGGCAGACCGACGAGCTGCGGCTGGAGAAGCCGGAGCCCACCGACGAGGCCCGCAACGCGATCTACTACCTCAACGACCTGCACGCCGACGCCGCTCCCACGGTGCTCACCGAGCTGGCCGACATCCTGGCCGATCTGGGCGTCGAGGTGTCGTCCACGGCCAAGCCGCTGACGTTCGGCACCTGGATCGGTGGCGACCGGGACGGCAACCCGTTCGTGAACGCGCAGGTCACGCGGGACGTTCTGAAGTTGCAGTACGAGTACGGCATCCGGGACACCGACGCCGATCTGGCCGAGCTGGTCGAGGAGCTGTCGGTCTCCGACCGGGTCGTCGGGGTGTCGGCGGAGCTCGAGGAGAGCGTCGCGGCCGACCTGGCGAACCTGCCGGAGCTGGAGACCCGGTACCGCCGGGTCAACGCGGCCGAGCCCTACCGGCTGAAGATCCGCTGCATGCGCGCCAAGCTGGCCAACACCCGCACCCGGCTGGCCCGCAACGCGGCGCACCAGCCGGGGCGTGACTACCTGGGCTCCACCGACCTGGTCGCCGACCTGGAGGTCATGCGCCGGTCGCTGCGCGCGCACCGCGGCACGCTCATCGCCGACGGCACGGTGACGAGGCTGATCCGCACGGTGTCGGCGTTCGGCCTGCACCTGGCCACGCTCGACATCCGCGAGCACTCCGGCGCCCACCACCAGGCGCTGGCGCAGTTCGTCGACCGGGTGGGTGAGCTCTACGAGCCGTACACGGCGCTCAGCCGCGAGGCCCGCACCGAGTACCTGGCCCGGGAGCTGGCCGGGCGTCGCCCGCTCGGCGGCCCCGACGTGCAACTCGACGAGGCCGGCGCGAAGACGTTCGGGGTGTTCGGCGCGATCCGCGACATCCTCGACCAGTTCGGCCCCGAGGTGATCGAGTCCTACATCATCTCGATGACCGAGGGCGTCGACGACGTGCTGGCCGCGGCCGTGCTGGCGCGCGAGGCCGGGCTCGTCGACGTCAACGCCGGGGTGGCCCGGATCGGGTTCGTGCCGCTGCTCGAGCAGGTCGCGGAGCTCAACGTCGCCGGGGAGATCCTCGACCGGATGCTCTCGATCCCGGCCTACCGGGCGATCGTCGCCGCACGCGGCGACGTCCAGGAGGTCATGCTCGGGTACTCCGACTCGAACAAGGACGCCGGCATCACGTCCAGCCAGTGGCAGATCCACCGGGCGCAGCGCGCCCTGCGTGACGTCGCTCAGCAGCACGGCGTCCGGCTGCGGCTGTTCCACGGCCGCGGTGGCACGGTCGGGCGCGGCGGTGGCCCCACGCACGAGGCGATCCTGGCCCAGCCGTACGGCACGCTCGACGGCGCGATCAAGGTCACCGAGCAGGGCGAGGTCATCTCCGACAAGTACGCGGTGCCGTCGCTGGCCCGCGAGAACCTCGAGCTCACGGTGGCCGCGGTGCTGCAGGCGACGCTGCTGCACACCCAGCCGCGCCAGCCCCAGGAGGACCTCGACCGCTGGTCGGACCTGATGGACAAGGTGGCGGCGCCCGCGCAGCAGGCCTACCGCGAGCTGATCCACGACCCGGATCTGCCCCGGTACTTCTGGGCGTCGACGCCGGCCGAGTTGCTCGGCGCGCTGAACATCGGTTCGCGGCCGTCGAAGCGCCCCGACACCGGTTCGGGGCTGGCCGGGCTGCGGGCGATCCCGTGGGTGTTCGGGTGGACGCAGTCCCGGCAGATCGTGCCGGGCTGGTACGGCGTCGGCACCGGGTTCGCGGCGGCGCGGGAGGCCGGGCTCGGTGACCTGCTCGCCGACGCCTACGCGCGCTGGCACTTCTTCCGCACGTTCGTGTCGAACGTCGAGATGACGCTGGTCAAGACCGACCTGTCGATCGCGCGGCGGTACGTGGAGCGGCTGGTCGACCCCGGCCTGCGCCACATCTTCGACAAGATCGTCGCCGAGCACGAGCGCACGGTCGCGGAGATCCTGGAGATCACCGGCGAGCCGGCGCTGCTCGACGCGCAGCCGGTGCTGCAGCGCACGCTGGCGGTGCGCGACACGTACCTGCAGCCGCTGCACCACCTGCAGATCGAGCTGCTGGCGCGGTACCGGGCCGACGACAGCGATCCGCAGCTGCAGCGTGCGTTGCTGCTCACGATCAACGGCGTCGCCGCCGGAATGCGCAACACCGGCTGAAAACTCTGTGTAAACACTCCGGTCACGGGCCTCACGGGGAAGCGTGGGCCCGGAACGGCGTGCCTAGTATCGGACTCCCCGCATACATCAACGACGATGTGCGGTCCCCGTCCTGCTCGACGGAGGACAGCTCCATGAAGACGCGACAACTGGGCGCCGACGGCCCGCACGTCAGCGCGATCGGGCTCGGCTGCCTGGCGCTGTCCTGGACCGACGATGACGACGTCGCCCGGGCCGTGATCCACTCCGCGCTCGACCACGGGATCACGTTCTTCGACACCGCCGACGTCTACGGCTCCGGCCGCAACGAGGAACTCCTCGGGCGGGCGTTACGCGGGCACCGCGCCGAGGTGACGCTCGCCAGCAAGGCCGGGTTGGTGGACGGCGGCGTCGACGGCTCGCCCGACCACATCGGGACCGCGATCGACGCGAGCCTCTACCGGCTCGGCAGCGACGTCGTCGACCTCTATTACCTGCACCGCGTGGATCCGGCCGTGCCGCTGGCCGAGAGCTGGGGCGCGCTGGCGTCGCTGGTCGAGAAAGGCAAGGTGCGTCACCTGGGCTTGTCCGAGGTGACGCCCGAGCAGGCCGCCGAGGCGCACGCGATCCACCCGGTCTCGGCCGTGCAGTCGGAGTTCTCGCTGTGGCACCGGGCGCCGCTGGAGACGGGCGTGATCGAGTGGTGCCGCGCGAACGGTGCGGCGTTCGTCCCGTTCGCGCCTCTGGGACGTGGGTCGGTGAATTCTCTGCAACCGCTGCGTGCGGTGGCGGAGCGGCACCGGGCCACCCCGGTCCAGGCCGCGATCGCCTGGGTGCTGGCCCAGGGCGACCACGTGATCCCCGTCCCCGGTACGACCAAGCGGCGGTATCTCCAGGACAACGTCGCCGCGACCCGGGTCGCGCTAACCGCGGACGACCTCGACGACCTCGCGCTCACGGGGGCGGGCGTAGCCGAGCGCTAGCAGGGCGAGGACGGCCAGGCACAGCACGCCGGCCCCGCTCACCAGGTAGAGCAGCGTGCGTGGCGGTCCGCTGGGCGCGGAGGGCACGACCGCCGGGACGATCAGGTCGACGACGACCTGATCGTCGTCGACGCTCTGGCGCACGCCGGCCCGGGCCAGCGCGTTCGCGATCTCGGCCCCGTCGCGGGCGTCCGGCCCGGTGACGCTGATCCGCAGGTTGACCGTGCCCGGCTGCTGGACGACGGTGGTGCTCTTCGCGGTGGTCGCGGCCCGGACCCCGAGCGTCCCGGAGAGCGCGTCGAGCGTCGCCGGAGCCGACAGGTAGGCGACGTACCGGCTGGTGGCCAGCGTCAGGTCGTCCGAGCCGACTTCGCCGGGGTCACGCGGTGACAGGCTGAGCACGGACGTGCTGGTGTACGCGTCGGGCTGGGTGTGGACGTAGCCGACCGCCGTCGCACCGAGGCAGAGCACGAGCGCGACCACGAGGGCGAGCGGTGAGCCGCGGTTCACCGGGCCGTCACCAGCTCGCGCTCCTCGGTGGCCACCGGCTCCGGCCCCGGAGCGGTGGGCCGCCGACGCCACGCCAGCACGCCGAGTCCGACGATCAGCAGGGCGCTGGCGCCGGCACCGCCGAGCACGGCCGGCGGGAAGACCGGCCCCGACGCGCTCGCCGGGCCGGGCGTCCTGGTGATCGACACCCGCCCGATCGCCGCCGGTAGCTGCTCGCCGCCGGTCAGCAGCTCGGACCCGTCGTCGGTGTAGGTGATGGCCTCGCCCTGGGGGGCCTTCGGCAGTGTGACGCGCCGCGGGACGCCGTTGCTCAGCGCGCGCGCCGCGTCCCCGTCGGGAGCGTCCCACTCCAGGGCGACGCCGGGCGTGCGCAGCGCGAAGCGGACGCCGTCCGGCGAGACCGCGCCGCCGGTCACCGAGAGCGCCCGGCCGGGCAGCAGCGGACGCAGATCCAGCGTGCCGACGCGACGCAGCGTGCTCACCGGCTCCAACGGCACGGAGGTCTCGTAGACGGCCGCCACGCCGTCGCGTGCCTTGCTGACCAGCACGAGCCGGCCGGTCAGCGTGGGTAGCACGGCCTCGACGTCCTGAGGGCCGTCGGGGTAGCGCAGGTCGTAGCGGCGGACCGCGTTGACCAGTGGGATCGGGTTGTCCCGGGTCACCGGCGTTCCGGCGCGGGCCGAGTCGAGCGTGCGCCCGGGCACCCAGCGGTAGAGCGACGCCACCGTGCGCGAACTGGTGTTGCCCCCGGTGTCGGCCAGCCAGAGCGCACCGTCCGCGGCCACGCCGACGTCTTCGAGGTCGACCGCTTTCTCGCCGCTGGCGCGCAGTGTGGCCCGGGGGTCGTGGGCCGCGGGCAGGGTCAGGATCGTCTGCCGGACCGCTCGGCAGCGGTCGTCGAGCTGCCAGACCGTCACCGGCGCGGTGTCGTTGACGACGTAGAGCGCGCCCCGGGTCGCTGCCATGCCGCTTATCGAGTCGAGACGCGGGTCGGTCACGGTGCAGCGCGTGGACGGTGTGCCGTACGTCGTCCGCGGCCCGGTGTCGGCGGCCGACGTGCTCGAACCGGTGAGTCCGATCGCCAGGAGCGCGATCGCCAGCGCAGCCCGACCCCCCATCCGCGCCTCCGTCGTCGTGAACTCCAGTGCGCGTCGAGGTTACCGTCTTGCGCCGTTTAGTGTTGCCCCGTACCTAAAAGGTGCTTTATGCGTTTGACTGTCCAGGAAGTCTTGTTCGCGCCTTTTGCGAACTTCTCGGGGGGACGGATGATCGACCGGGGCGTCCGGAGAACTAACTGTGCCGTGGTTTCGGAGCCGGGAGTCGGCGGATGACCGCGGAGCAGGTCACCGACACCCTCGTGCTACCGAAGTTCGGCGAGACGGTCGAGGTCACGCCGGTGGAGGCGCCGGTCGACCGGCAGGACCTCCGGCGGCGAGCCGCGGTCGCCGCGTGCGACGCCGCGGCGGCGGTGGCCACGGCCGCCGCGCTCGGCTGGGTCCTCGACTCGCTGCCGTTGCAGCAGGCGCTCGCCGTGCCGGCCGGATGGACGATCACCGCCTGGGCGGTCGGCGCGTACCACCGGCGCCGGCTGAAGATCCGGCTCGGCGACGCCCGCGGCCTGCTGCTGACGACCGTGACGCTGCTGGCCGCGACGAGCGTCGTCGCGACGCTGCTGTCGCTGTCCGGCGCCCGGCCGCTGATCCTCGCCGCGGTGCCGGCGACGGCCGTGGCGGCCGCGCTCAGCCGGGTCGCGCTGCGCCGGTTCACCCGGGCGGGAGACGCGCTCGCCGCCGCTCCGCTGGTGCTCTACGGCCCGCAGGACGCGGTACGGCGGTTCTGTTCGGCCGCCGGTCGCGACCGCTCGGCGCCGACGATCGCGGCCGCGTGCATCACCGACCTCGGCCGCGCCGGCGGTGACCACGCGTCCTGGGCCGGCGGCTGGGACGGCCCCGGCGGACGCGGACTGACCGTCGTGGACGCCACCGCCTGCCCCGGCGACGACCCCGGGGCCGCGCTGGACGCCGTCGTCGACACCGTGCGTCGCTCGGGGGCGGACACCGTCGTGGTGACCGGGCACTGCGATCCGGACGCGCTACGCGCGCTCTCCTGGCGTCTGGAGGCCCACGCGGTGGGCGTTGCCGTGACGCCGTTGTGGCCGGTCAGCGCCGAACGGGTGTCGGTACGCACCTACGGGGACGCCACGCTCGTCGAGGTGACGCCGCCCCGCTACGACGGTGCCCGGCTGACCGTGCGCCACCTGGTCGACCGGGCGATCGCCGGCCTCGCGCTCGTCCTCCTCTCGCCGGTGCTGCTCGGCGTCGCCGCCGCGGTGAAGCTGACCAGCCCCGGGCCGGTGTTCTTCAGCCAGCTCCGCACCGGGCAGGGCGGCCGCCGCTTCCGGCTGCTGAAGTTCCGCACGATGGTCGCGGACGCCGAGACGCTCAAGGCCGCGCTGGCCACCGCGAACCAGTACACGGCCGGCACGCTGTTCAAGGTGCGCCACGACCCCCGGGTGACGCCGGTCGGCGGGATCCTGCGCGCGCTCTCCCTCGACGAGCTGCCGCAGCTGGTGAACGTGCTGCGCGGCGACATGGCGCTGGTCGGGCCGCGCCCCACGGCCACGCCACCGGAGCAGATGCGGTCCGACTACCGGCGTCGCACGCTCGTGAAGCCCGGGATGACCGGGCTCTGGCAGGTCAGCGGACGGTCGAACCTGCCCTGGGAGGAAGCCGTCCGCCTCGACCTGCGCTACGTCGAGAACCGGTCGCTGAGCATGGACTTCGACATCGTCTGCCGGACCCTGCCGGCGGTCCTGTCCCGCGACGGGGCCTACTGAGCCCTAGCGGCGGCTGGGCGTGATCGACCGGACGATCACCGTCGCGGGATCGAAGCTGACCGTGTCCTCGTCCGCGAGGTGGCGGTCGTCGACCGTCGGCTCGTCCAGCGCCGACATCGGGACGGTGTCCTCCAGCGGCTCCGGGCGGGCCAGCGGTGCCGTCGCGAGAACGGTGCCGGGCCCCGGCCGGCGCAGCGTCGCCGGAACCACCGGGACCGTGGCCCGCGGGTAGCGCCGACGCACGTACCACCGCACCCCGAGCGCCGCGAGCGTACCGACCACGAGCGCTCCCACCGCGGCTCCACCGAGCAGCACGGCCTCGCTCGGCCCGTCGGCCGCCGTCGGCAGCGGCGCCTCGGCGAGCACGCGCGCCGCCAGCACCGGGTCGGCCGAGGCCCGCTCCACGACCAGCGCGGCGATCCGGTTGGCCGCCTCGGACGCGATCCCGGGCGACCGGCCGGCCACCGCGATCGCCACGTTCGCCGTGGTCGCGGGCATCGTGACGGTCAACCCGCCCTGTAGCTCGGCCGGCCGGATCCCGACCGCCACCGCGGCCTGCCGTACGACGTACGGCGATGCGGCGTAGGCGACGTACCGGGGCACCATCAACGTCACCGAGCTCGCGCTGACCGGCCGCTCCCCCACCGGAACGAACGCGATGACCGCCTGGGCCGACCAGGTGACGGGTCGGGTGACGACGTGAGCGGCCGACCCGGTGAGCACGGCGAGAGCGGCCACGAGAAAGAACAGCCAACCGCGGAGTAGCGCCGGGGGACGCGCAGTTAGTTTTGTGGGCATTTCACTAGTTTGTCGTATTTTTCTCGCTTAGGCTGCCGACCCGTGACACCCTTCGTCCGGGCCGAGGCCAGTCCGTCACTTTCATACCTTCCCGAGCCGGTCCACGCCGTCCTGAACGATCTGGGCGTGGATCTGCAGGTCCTGGAATCCCCGCCGTTCGCCGGTCCGCGCCGGCCGGTCCGCCGCTTCGTCGGCGGCGGCGTCGTGGTCGAGGTCGCGGAGACCGAGCCCGGCCGATTGCGCCTCCGGCGAGAGCTCTGGGGACGCCAGTGGGCGCGCCAAGTCGGGATCCCCACGGTTCCGGTGCTGGCCTCAGACCCGGACGGCACCTGGGTCGTGGCGGAGTGGTGGCGTCCCGGCGCGCCCGCGGGGCCGGAGTTCCTCGACGACGCGGTGGCCACCGCGCTGCGCGTCGCCGGGTCTCCCCCGCCGCCGCCGGGGCCGCCACCGGCGCAGTGGACGTCACCGCGGCGGGCGGCGCCGCTCCGGCTGGCTCGCGGCGTGCTGGGCGGCGTACCGACCCGGCTCTGGCTGGCGGCCCGCCGCGCGGCCGCCGGGCTGCCCCGGGTGCCGGTGACGCACGGCGACTTCTACCACCGCAACGCGCTCTGGTGCCCCGAGCGCGGCGGAGTGCACGTCGTGGACTGGGAGTACCTGGGCGCCGGGCCCCGCCACGGCGACCTGGTGCGCCTCTGGACGCTGCTCCCCCACCGCACCGACCGGGACGCACTGCGCGACCGGATTCTGGCGTTGAGCCCGGCGTCGGAGCACCGGGAGATCGGGGTGCTCGCGCTCTACCTCGCGCTGCGGCTGCTCGGCGAGAACGTCAAGGGCGCCCGCGCCGACCGGCACCGCGCGGACCTGAACCACGCCCGGGCGATCCAGCCCGAAGCCCGCGAACTCGCCCGCACCCTCGACGCCTGGCCGACGTAGGCACACCGCGCCGGGTCAGGTGCCCACCTCGGCCGGTGGGCGGCGGCCCCGGAGCAGCTCGCCGTACAGGTCGAGCAGCCGGGCCGACGAGTCGTCGCCGCCGGCCGCGGACGCCGCCCGCCTGCGCCCGGCGTCGGCGGCGGACCGCGCACCCTCGGGGTCGCCGAACACCGTGACGATCGCGCCCGCGAGCGCTTCGGGGTCCTCCGGAGGAACGATCCACCCGGTTCCGGGCGGCACCGACTCGGCCATCCCGTCGACCGCGGTGGCCACCACCGGCCGCCCGAGCGCCATCGCCTCCAGCGGCACCAGCGACATGCCCTCCCACCGGGACGGACAGACCACGACGTCGGACGCGTGCAGCCAGCTCAAGGCCACCTCGCGGTCCACCGGCCCGGTAAACGTGACCCCCTCGGCCCCGGCCGCGTCGACCGCCGCCTCCAGCGCCGGTCGGGACGGCCCGTCCCCCACCAGCACGAGCCGGGCTCCCGGCGCGGCCGCGCGCACCGCCGGCCAGGCGTCGACGAGCACGTCCTGGCCCTTCTGCCGGGCCAGCCGCGCCGTGCAGACCGCCACCGGGACACCCGGCTCCAGCCCGAACGCCTCGCGCACGGCCGGCCGCGGGCGGGCCCGGATCGGCTCGATCGCGGTCGGCAGCACCGCGTTGGGCAGCACCTCCATCCGCCCGTGGAGCCCGTGCGCCACCCCGGTGTCCCGCTCGGCGGCGCTGACGCAGATCACGACGTCGGTCCACCGCGTCGCGAAACGCTCCCAGCCGAGCACCGCCCGGCGCATCGCCCCCTCCACGGCGAGGAACGACCAGGCGTGCGGGCTGAACACCGTCGGCACCCGCCCCCGCAGCACGAACCGCCCGATCAGCCCGGCCTTCGCGCAGTGCAGGTGGACCACGTCGGGGCGGACCTCGTCGAAGATCCGGCGGAACGCACCCGCCTCGGCCAGCATCCCCGGGCCCGGCCCGCGGGCCGCCTTCCAGGTGACGACGTCCGCGCCGCGGGCGCCGGCCAGCGTGGCCAGCCGCCCACCCGGACAGGCGACGGTCACCTGGGCTCCGTGCTTGGCCTGGTACTCGACGTAGTCCGCAACACAGTGCGCCAGACCGGTGTTGACCGCGTGGGACACGTGAAGAACCTGGACGGACGACACTAATAACCCTCCAGAACCGGAAAGTGGCTCATTCTTGCTTTTATCGGCGTAAAGAGACTAAAACGACCGAGGCGACCAGTGAGCGTGCCACAGCCGGAGCCACCGACGCGAGCCACGCCACGCCCAAGGTTCAAGGCGCTTCCCGGGAGGACCAGCAGCCATGGCGCACTTCCCGATCACCCCGCCGCTCCGCGCTCTGATCGTGACGCCGAGCGGCGTCCTGGGCGGGGCGGAGTCCTGGTTGCTCTCGATGCTCGACCACACCGAGCGGCTCCACCCCTGGGTGGTCATGCTCGGCGACGGACCGCTGCGCGAGGAGCTGAACGCGCGTGGCGTCCCGGTGATCCGGCAGCCGACCGGGCGCACCGGCGCGGCCGTCGCGGGGGCCGCGGCCCGGCTGGTCCGGACGCTGCGTGAGCTCGACCCGGACGTCGTGGTCGGCAACGGCGTCAAGGCGCAGTGCGTGGTCGCTCCGGCCGCTCGCCTGGTCGGCGTCCCGTCGGTCTGGGTCAAACACGACCACAGCTTCGACCGACGACTGGCGGGCCGGCTCGCGAAGGCGTCCGACCGGGTGGTGGCCACCGCCGACGACGTCGCGGTCGCCGCGCGGCGTCCGGACACCCTGACGATCACGCCGCCCCGCTCGGCGCCGCCGGTGGGCCGCGACGAGGCGGTACGCATCCTGCGCGGGCTGAACGTCCCGGCCGGCGAACGCCTGCTGCTCGCGATGCCGGTCCGGTTCGTGCCGTACAAGGGTGTCGACACCGCGATCCGCGCGCTCGCCGAGCCCCAGGCGCGCGACTGGGACCTGCTGGCCGTCGGCCCGGACGACCCGACCCGGCCGCACGAACGCGACCGGCTGGCCTCGCTGGCCGCCGACTGGGGCGTCGCCGACCGGGTGCACCTGCGCCAGAGCATTCCCGCCGTCGGGCGTCTGCTGACCGGCGCCGACGCCGTCGCGGTGCTCACGCGCCCCGACGGCCCACGCACGCCCGGCCGGGAGGGCTTCGGGCTCACCGCGCTGGAGGCCCAGCTGGCCGGCGTCCCGGTGATCGCGGTCGACGACGGCGGCCCGGTCGCGCGTCGCGTCGGAGCGCGGCCGTTCGGCGCGGTGAGCCGGTCGGCCGGGTTGCTGGTGCCGCCGGCGGACCCGCCGGCCCTCGCCGGTGCGCTGGGCGCGCTGAGCGACGTCGAGGTACGGGCCGCGCTGGGCGCGGAGGGCCGCCGCCGCGCGGCCGACCACCCGGACGCCACCACCCAGGCCGCGCGCTTCGCCGCGGTACTGGCCGAGGTGGCCCACCGACCCGGCGCCGGGCTGAACCGGGCCGACGCACCGCCGGTCACCGTGGTCAGCCCGGTGCTCGACGAGGCCGCGGCGATCGACGGCCTGATCGGGACGCTCGCCGCCCAGCTCGGCCCGAACGACGAATACGTGCTGGTCGACGGCGGTTCCACCGACGGGACCGCGGAACGGATCGCCGCCTGGCACACCGAGGACCCCCGCATCCGGCTGGTCCGGCACGGCGGCGGCAGCATCGGCTACAGCCGCAACCGGGGCGTCTCCGCGGCCAGCCACGAGTTCATCGCCTGCACCGACGCGGGCTGCACCCCGTCGGCGAGCTGGCTCGACGGCTTCCGCGCGGCCGCCGCCGAGACCGCCGCGGCGGCCCGGCGGCTCCCGCTCGGCGGCGGCGAGCACCCGTCGGAGCGGCCGGTCGAGCTGTACGTCGGCGTGTACTCGGCCGCGGTCCGGCCCGACCGCTGGTTCGAGCCGGCGATGGCCGCGATGAACTGGCCGGACCCGGTCGAGCTCCGCCGCCGGACCGCGTTCCGGGCGATCTACGGACGGCTGTTCGGGCGCGCGTTCTCCGCCGCCAGGGTCGACGGCCGGTCGGTCGGCTTCACCCGGGAGGTCTGGCACGCCGCCGGAGGTTTCCCGGAGAACCTCCGTACCGCCGAGGACGAGGCGTTCGGACGCGCGGTCCGCGAGCTCGGCGCCCGCACCACGCTGACGCTCGACGCCGCCGTCACCTGGTACCAACGCCACGACGTCGGCGCCGCGTTCGTGCAGTTCCGCGGCTACGGCCGGGGCGGTGGCACCGGCCGCTCGGGGTGGCTGCTGCGCCGCGACGCCATCCGCTTCGGCGGGTATCTCGGCGCCGCGGCCGCACTGACCTGGGGTGGGCGCACCGGGCGGCTGCTGGCACTGGCCGGTGCGGCCGGGTACTTCTCGCTCCCGGTCGCCCGCGTGCTGCGCCGGGGGCAGTCACCGCTGGTGATCCCGCTGGTGCCGTTGGCCGCGCTGCTCAAGGACGGCGCGAAGCTGGTCGGCACCGCCGAGGCGCTGCTGGGAACGGCCACCGGCCGGTACGACGCCGAGCCCCCACCCGCGGAGGACCGGACGGCCCCCGAGCACTGGGCCTACGGCTGGGACGGCGACGCCTGGACGGTGATCCCCCGCCCGCTCGCGCGCGGGTTCGAGGGCCCACCGCTCGAACCGGCCGGTGCCGGGCAGGTCATCGAGGCGGAACCGTGACCGGACCTCCGGTACGCGCAGCACTGCCGCTGATCGCGGTGGCGCTGGTGTTCGCCGGTCCCGCGGTCGGTGACCGGCCCCTGCCCGGCACCGGCGGCACGCTCGAGGTCATCCACCTGGTCTGCGTGTCGGCGATCGCCGTCACCGCGGCCTGGGTGCTCGCGGGACGGCTACCGGTCGGCGCGGTGCTCGACCGCCGCACGACGGTCGCGCCGCTCTGGTTCGGCGCCGGGCTCGTGGCCGCCGCGGCGGCGTCGACGCTCGTCGCCGCGAACCCGCTGCGCGGCACGAAGGTCACCGCGACCTACGCGGCCGGGCTGCTGCTCCTCGTCGCCGTGCTGCTGGTGGCGACCTCACCCGCGCGGCTGCGTGCGCTCGTCGGCACCGCGGTGGTGGGCTCGCTGACCGTCACGCTGCCGATCCTGAGCCAGGCCGAGCAGCTGAAACCGGTCTACGGGGGTGCCGTCGTCCGTAACCGGGCGCAGTCGATCTTCGCCGACCCCAACCAGTTCGGGTGCTACGCGGCGCTCATCGTGCTGCTCGCGGTGGGCTGGTTCCTCGCGGCGCCGCACCGCTGGGAGCGCGTGCTCGCCGCCGGCGGTGGGGCGGGCGCGGCGGCCGCGCTCGTGCTGTCGCTGAGCCGGGGGGCGTGGCTGGGCACCGCGGCCGGACTGATCGTCGTCGCGTTGATGCACTCCGCGGTGCGGCGGACGCTGCTGGCCGGGGCCGCGCTGGGAGCGACGCTCGTCGCGGCCGGTGTGCTGGTGAGCCTCACCGCTCCGACCGAGGTGCGTGGCGGGCCGGCGGCCGGGCTGGTCGAGGTCGTCGCCGATCGGATCGCGGTGATCGACGACCGGGCCGCGAACCCTCACGACGTCCGGCCGATCACCTGGCGGGAAGCCGTGCGTCAGTTCCGGCTGCACCCGGTGCTGGGCAACGGGCCGGGATCGTTCAGCACGCTCGCGGCCGAGTCGCCGTCGGTGATCCAGTTCGCGCCCCGGCTGCACGCCCACAACGCGCTGCTGCACATCGGCGCCGAGACCGGCGTCGTCGGGTTGTTCGCGGGCGTCGGGTTCGCCGGGAGCTGCGGCTTGTCCGCCCTGGTCAGCGCCCGCCGCCTCCGCCGCGCCGCGGCCGGGACCGAGACCGAGGCCGGGGCCGGGGCGGGGGCCGGGCCCCACGCGGAAGCCGAACCCGCCGTGGGAGCCGGAGCGGCCCGGCGGGCACTCGGGCTCGTGGCCGGGAGCACCGGGGCGCTCACGGCGCTGTCCGTGCACCTCATGGTCGACTACCCGATCCGCAACCCGGTGCTGATGATCACCGCGTGGTCGGTCGCCGGCCTGCTGCTCGCGGCCGGGCGCACGGCGTCGAGGGACCGGGTCCCGGTATGACCGCGGTCGAGGACCGGCGCAGCGCCGAACTGCGGGGCATCGCCCGGGCGGGCACGATCAGCCTGATCGGGTCGGCGGCCTCCGCCGTCCTCGGGTTCGCGCTCGTCGTCCAGGTCAGCCGGGGGCTCGGCGCGGCCGGCGCGGGCGCGTTCTCGGTCGTCGTCGCGGTGGCGATGACGCTCGCGGTCGCCGGGCGGTTCGGCACCGACACCGCGCTGGTCCGGATGGCGCCGCGGCTGCGGGCACTCGGCCGCGCCCGGGACATCGACGCCGCCGCCGTGGCCGCGCTCGCACCGGTGTTCGCCGGAACGACGCTGCTCGCCGCGCTCGCCTGGTGGGCCGCACCGCACCTGGTCGACGTCGTCTTCGAACACCCGGCCCCCGCCGGTGCGGTGTGGTTGATCCGGGTCGGTGTGGCCACCGTGCCGCTGGCCGCGACCGGGTACGTCGCGCTCGCCGTCACCAGGGGCCTGGGCAGCGTGGTGCCGCTCACCGTCGTCGAGAGCATCGCCAAACCGGCCCTGCGCTGCGCGTTCGTCGGGATCGCGCTGGCCGTGGCCCACCGCCGGTGGCCGGGCGCCGAGCTCACCGCGGGCCCGGTCCTGTGGACGACGATCGCCTGGGCGGTCCCGACCGTCCTCGGCGGCCTCTGGGCCGCCGTCCTCGCCCACCGCGCGCTCCGCTCCGTCCGCGACGAACCGTCCACCGAGCACGTGGGCGCGAAAGCCACCTGGCGCGAGCTGTGGCGGTTCGCGACGCCGCGGGCGGCGGCGTCGGCGTGCGAGATCGCCGGGATGCACTCCGGGATCATCCTGGTCAGCGCGCTGGCCGGCGTCGCCGAGGCGGGTATCTACAACGCGGCGCTGCGCCTGGCTCTCGCCGGGACGCTGGCCCTGCAGGCCCTCCGGCTGGCGATCGCCCCCACGCTCGCCCGGCTCCTCACGGTCGGCGATCTCGACGGTGTCGAGCACCTGCACCGCACCGCGTCGGTCTGGATCACCGTCGTCTCGTTCCCGCTCTACCTGGTCTTCGCCGCCTGGCCGACCGAGGTGCTGCGGATGTTCGGCCCTGGCTTCCAGGCCGGCGGCGCGGCGCTGGCGATCCTGGCCGCCGCCACCCTGGTCAATCTGGCCACCGGCCCGGTGTCGACGCTGCTGCTGATGAGCGGTCGCTCCACGCTCACCCTGGTGGTCACCGCGGCGTCGCTGACGTTCAGCGTGGTGCTCGCGGTCGTGCTGATCCCCCGCTACGGCGTCCTGGGCGCGGCGATCGCCAAGGGCGCGGCGGTGGTCGGCGAGAACATCGCGGTGACCCTGATCGTCCGACGCTCGGTGGGCGTCCGGACGCTGTCCCGTCCGCTCGTGCGCGCGGCGGTCGTCGGGGCCCTGTGTTTCGTCGTCCCGGCCGGGCTCTACCAACTGGTCGCCGGGCACGACTTCCCGGCCGCCGTCGTCGTGGTCCTGCTCGGCACGGCCGGGTACCTCGCGCTGCTGTGGCGCCACCGCGAGGAGTTCTCGCTCGCGGACCTCGCGGCGGCACTCCCCCTCGACCGACTGCGACCGCGCCGCCCGAAGGTGGGCCCCCGATCCAGCAAGGAGAACCGATGAGCATGCTTCGCCACGTCGAGGTTCCCGATCCGCTGCGTGCCGCGAAGCGTCACGTGCCCCGGCCGGTGAAGCGGGCCGTCCGCCGGGCCGTGCGCCGCTTCGGGGAGCACACCGCGGAGCAGCGTGCGCTCCCGGACTTTCTGATCATCGGCACCAAGCGCGGCGGCACCACGTCGGTGTGGAACTGGTTGGTGCGCCACCCGAACGTCGCGCCGATGTTCCCGTCGCTCCAGCAGATCAAGAGCCCGCACTACTTCGACATCCACTACGGCCGGGGCGAGCGCTGGTACCGCTCCCACTTCCCCAGCCACACCGCCCTCGAGCGGGCCGCCCAGCGCAGCGGGATCCGACCGCTGACCGGCGAGGCGAGCCCGTACTACCTGTTCCACCCACTGGCCCCGGAGCGGGTCAGGCACACGGTGCCCAAAGCGCGGCTGATCGTTCTGCTGCGCAACCCGGTGGACCGGGCCTACTCGAACTACTGGGAGCGGCGCGGCTCGAACGCCGAAGGCCTCCCGACGTTCGAGGCCGCGATCGACGCCGAGGACGAGCGCCTGCGGGGCGAGACCGAGCGAATCCTGACCGATCCCGGCTACTACTCGGCCCACCACGACTGGCACAGCTACCTGGCCCGGGGCCGCTACGCCGAGCAACTCGTCCCCTGGCTCGACCGGTTCGGCCGCGACCAGCTGCTGATCCTGCCGTTCGAGGACCTGCGCTCGGACGCGAACGGCGCGTATCGCGCGGTGCAGGAGTTCCTGAGCCTGCCGGTGGTCGAGCCGCCCCGGCTGGCCCACCACAACAAGCTCCCGGTGCCGCCGATGTCCGCGGCGACCAGGGCCCGGCTCGTCGACTACTACCGCCCTTTCAACGCCCGCCTCACCGAACTGCTCGGAACGCCCTTTGATTGGGACCGATAGGAGAAAAGTGCGTCCTCCCTCCAACCCCCGCGTACGACTACGGCGCGCCGCAGCCGCGCTGGCACTGCTGTGCGCGGCGATCGGGCTGGTCCCGTCCGGCCCCGCGACCGCCGCCGGCACGGCGTCGACAAAGGTCTTCACCGCCGACGCCCAGCCGACGTGGCAGACGAACGGCATCGTCTGGGCCGTCACCTACGTCCGCGGCGTGATCTACATCGGCGGGAACTTCTCGACCGTCCGACCGCCCGGCGCCGCGCCCGGCACGCGTGAGGTCGCCCGAGACAACCTGGCCGCGTTCGACGCGAACAGCGGCGACCTGCTGCCGCTCTCGCACAAGTTCACCTCGCCGCAGCACACGTTCAGCGGCGCGAAGCCCGACGTCAGCTGCGACGTCGACTGGGACTCGCAGGTCTACAGCTGCGACACGATCTACCGGATCAAGGCGTCGCCCGACGGGTCGTCGATCTACGTCGCCGGTGACTTCACGCACGTCGACGGGCAGGTCCGGACCAAGATCGCGGCGTTCGGGGTGTCCCGGGACAACGCCCCGCTCGATGCCGGCTTCACCCCGACCGGGATCAACTCACGCGTGCGCGCGCTGGCCGTCGGCTCGCGGGCCGTCTACGCCGGTGGGCTGTTCACCCAGGCCGGCGGCGCGGCCCGTACCCGCCTGGCCGCGTTCGACCGGTCGAGCGGTGCGCTCACCGCGTTCAACGCGAGCGCGGACGCCGAGGTGATCGCGCTCAGCCTCTCGGCGGACCAGAGCCGCCTCGTCGTCGGCGGCAACTACAACCGGCTCAACGGCGTCGCCCAGCACGCCCTCGGAGGGGTGAACCCGACCACCGGGCGGAGCACCGCCTGGGCGTGGCGGGGCGTGCCACGCACGTCCTACATCACCGACCTGGTGGCGGACGGCAACGCGGTCTACATGACGGCGAACGGCGAGGGGACGTGGGACGGGCGGGCCGCGGTCGATCCGGGCACCGGTCGGCTGAAGTGGTTCGACAGCTGCCTCGGGGCCAGCTGGGCCGCGACGCTGCACGGCGACCTGCTCTACACCGGCTCGCACGCGCACAACTGCAACGACACCGACGGCGGCTTCCCCGAGCAGGCCACCGACATGCCGGAGCCGCGCTACTACCGGCTGCTGGCCCAGACCACGCGTGGCTCGAGCACGTCGATCCAGTACTGGTTCCCGTCGACGAACGGCGGTGACCCGAACATCCCGGCGACCCGGTCAGTGTCGAAGCTGGGGCCGCGGGCGCTGGCCAGCGACGGCCGGTCGATCTGGGTCGGTGGACAGTTCACCACCGTCAACAACAAGCCGCAGCAGGGCCTGACTCGCTTCACGCTCACCGCGAAGTCGATCGCCCCGTCGACGCCGGCCGCGCCGACGGTGCAGAACAGCGGGCAGGACCAGGTGACGGTCACCTGGCGCGGGGTCGAGGACCTCGACGACCCGACCGTGACCTATCAGGTCTACCGGGGATCGACCGTGGTATACCGGGTGAACGGCTCGGCCAAGCCGTGGGAGACGAAGAAGACCTACTCGTTCGTCGACCGGGGCCTCACCGCGGGGACGTCGGTGCGCTACACGGTGCGCGCCGTCGACGGGCACGGCACCGCGGGTGCGGCCTCACCGGCCGTGACCGCGACGGTCGGCCGCAGCGCCGAACAGCCCGACCCGTGGGCCGAGGACGACTGGGGCCACGAGCGTGAGCCGTGGTCGGACTGGGGCGACCCCTGGGGCGGCTGGTAGACGAGGCGGGGCCCGGCCGGTGCCGGGCCCCGTTCACTTCGCCGTGGCGATCGCCTGCAGGATCGGGTCGGCCAGCTCGGGGCGGCAGATCAGCAGGTCGGGCTGGTACGGGTTGGGGTTGTTGTAGCGCAGCGGGCTGCCGTCCACCCGGGACGTGTGCAGCCCCGCCGCCCTGGCCACCACCACCGGCGCCGCCGAGTCCCACTCGTACTGGCCGCCGTCGTGCAGGTACGCTTCGGCCTGGCCGCGGACGACCGCCATCGCCTTGGCGCCCGCCGAGCCCATCGGTACGAGCTCGGCGCCGAGCTTCTCCGCCACCGTCTCCGCGTACGCGGGCGGGCGGCTGCGGCTCACCAGGATGCGTGGCTGTGCCGCCGCCGGGCGCGGCCGGGGCGACAGTTCGCTGGTGAGCGTCGGGCCGAGGCCGGGCAGTGCCACCGCGCCCGCGGTCAACTCGCCGTTCTCCCACAGCGCGACGTGGATCGCCCAGTCGTCCCGGTCGAGCTCGGAGTACTCCCGGGTGCCGTCGAGCGGGTCGACGATCCAGACGCGCCCGGCCTCGAGCCGGGCGTGATCGTCGGCGCCCTCCTCGGACAGCACCGCGTCGCCCGGGCGCAGCTTCGCCAGCGCCGCGGTGAGGAAATCGTGCGACCGCCGGTCACCGTCCGCCTTCAGGCGGCTCGCCGGGACCCGCTTGCCCTTGCGCAGGCGGAGCAGGATCACCCCGGCGTGAGTCGCCAGCAGACGCGCTAACTCGACGTCGGAATCGCAGGTCATCCGGGCTGCGATGGTCTCGGTGTCCGCGTCCGAAGTCACTGAGCTACCCCCTGAACCCGGTGCCGCTCTTTCGACACCACACGGCGCTGGTTATTTCGAGGCTAGTGGGTGACGGGTCCGGTGAACATGGGGGTCGGTGTCCGGTCACAGCCGGACCCACGACGTCTGCAACGGTTTCGCCTGCGGTGAGCGCAGCGGCCGCAGCACCAGACTGAACAGCCCGATCGGGACGTCGAATTCCGCGCGCCCGTCGTCGTCGGTCGTGATCGTGAACGTGCTGCCTGCGCACCTGACCTCGGCCGACGCCCGCTGGGCCGGGAGCACCTCGAGGCTGATCCGGCGCCCGCTGCCCTGGTCGGTCACGCGCAGGTCGGCCCCGCCGCTCCGGTGCCCGAAACGCATCGTGCGCACGGTGGGGTCCGCGGCGGCCCGCCGGTCGTGGTCCAGGATCGAATCGAACATCAGGTCCGCGACGAGCGTGTCGACCGGTCGCGCGTCGAACGCACGACGCGCGGCGTCCCGCACCGACTCTGGCACCACGTTCACGGGCCCTCCTTCGTCCACCCGGACATCCCACGGGCGGGCGTCCTCCTCGGCGGAGTGGGCCCTGCGCAACGGTTCCGGTGACACTGCTACCTCCTAGGAAGAGCCGGCCGCCGCCGGATTGATACCCGTGCCTTCCACGATTCCTCGCAGCTTCTCCAGGCACCGGCCACGGGTGGGGCCGATACTGCCGACCGGGATGTCCAGCGCCGCGGAGATCTCCTCGTAGCTGGGTGCCGGGTCGAGCAGCAACATCTGCAGCAACTCCCGGCAGCGGGGCGTGAGGCGGCCGAACGCGCTACGCATCTCGGCGTCGCGTTCGGCGGCGAGCAGCGCGGCGTCCGCCTCGGGTGCCGCCAGCCGGAGCCGGTCGGTGCCCGGATCGAGCTCCTCGCCGGAGAGCACCGTGCGTTTCGAGCGGCCCAGCAGTCGCAGGCACTCCCGGCGGGCCGTCGTGGCCAGCCAGGCCCCGACCCGGGCGGGGTCGCTCAGCCGGTCGATGTTCTCGACCAGCCGCAGCCACGTCGTCTGGCTGACGTCACCGGCGTCGCCGGGGCTGAGCCGGTGGTTGCGCGCGACGGCCCAGATCAGGCCGCCGTACGCGTCGACGAGGGCGTCCCAGGCGCTCCGGTCACCACCGGCCGCCGCGCCGACGAGCATCGCGGCTTCGTCGGGTGTGAGGTTCGCCCTCCGGATCCCGGCCGGGCGGGGAGCGACGGTCTCGTCGGCGTCGATCAGCTCGGTGAGGCCCTCGACCTCGTCCGCCTCGAGCTCCGGCAGCGGCTCGGTCTCCGGCGCCGGCGGGGCGAGTCGGACGATGCGGGCCGAGTCGGTCATCGAGTCGGTCCGCCGGCGTCGGCGGGCTGGAAGCCGGGCTCGGCGGGCTGGAAGCCGGGCGCCATCCGGACGACACCGCCGTCGGCGAACAGCGCCTCCCGGCTGCGCCGCCGCTCGTCACGCAGCCACGCGTCGACCTCCGAGCGGGCGGTGTGCAGGATCCACTCGTCGACCTGGGTGGTGGGTTGTTCCACCGGGTGCAGCGACGGGTCCTTGGTGCGGGCGAGCGCACGGACGGTCGTCCAGCGCTCGGCCATCCGGAGCCAGGTCAGCTGCGAGATGACCGACGCCTCGGCGAGATCGAGCCCGGCCGTGGTCGCGATACCCCAGATGGCGTCCATGTGTTGGTCGACCAGTGAGTTCCAGAGCTGATCAACCGTCTCACCCGACATACCGGACAATATACGCGTTAAACGCGCATCTACCTCGCGTGGAACGTGTTCTGCACGGTGGCCAGGTCGGCGCCCAGAAGTGCCTCGGCGGCGTCGGCGGCGTTGTCGACGAGGAGCGGCAGGTCCTTGCGCTCAGTGGAGCTGAAGTCACGCAGCACGAAGTCGGCCGGGTCCTGACGGCCGGGCGGACGCCCGATGCCGACGCGCACCCGCAGGTAGTCCTTCGTGCCCAGCGAACTCGAGATCGACCGCAGGCCGTTGTGCCCGTTGTCGCCGCCGCCGCGCTTGAGCCGCACGCTGTCGAACGGGATGTCGAGTTCGTCGTGGACGACGATCGTCTGCTCCGGCGGAACCCGGTAGTAGCTGCGCAGGCCGGCGACCGGGCCCCCGGACTCGTTCATGTACGACAGGGGCTTGGCCAGCACCACCCGGTGACCGCCGAGGCGGCCCTCGACGACCTCGGCCCGGGACTTGTGCTTGGTGAACCGGCCGCCGATCCGCTCGGCCAGCAGGTCGACGACCATCTGCCCGACGTTGTGCCGGTTGCCGGCGTACTTGGGGCCGGGGTTGCCCAGCCCGACGACGAGCCAGGGGCCGTCGGCCATTCTTTACTCCCTCACGAGACCGGCCGGAGCCCTGTTACGGGACTCCGGCCGGGGTGTGGCTGGTTGAGGATCAGGCGTCGGCGGTCTGCTTCTCGTCGCGCTCGATACCGGCCTCGGCCTCGGCGGCCTCGATCTCGGCCTCGGCCTGCGCGGCGCTCTGCTGAGCGACGACGCCGACGACCGCGGCCTCCGGGTCGGTGATCAGCGTGACGCCCTTGGGCAGCGCCACGTCCTTGGCGAGCAGCTGGTGACCGATCTGCAGGCCGTCGATGTTGACCTCGACGCCGTCGGGGATGTTCGTGGCCTCGGCCTCGACGGTGAGCGAGGTGAGGTCCTGGTTGACCCGGCCGCCCCGCTCGACCTCGCCGGCGAGAACCACCGCGAGCTCGACCGTGACCTTCTCGCCCTTGCGGACGAGCAGTAGGTCGACGTGATCGATGGACTGCTTGATCGGGTCGCGCTGGACGGCCTTGGCGAGCGCGAGCTCCTTGCCGCCGTCGACCTCGATCGTCAGCAGGGTGTTGGCGCCATGCTTGATGGCGTTCGTGAACTCACGGGCGGGCAACGCGATGTGACGAGGCGCCTGCCCGTGCCCGTACAGCACGGCGGGGATCTTTCCGGCCCGGCGCGTGCGACGTGCGCCGCCCTTGCCGAACTCAGTGCGCGGCTCGGCGGCGATTCGGACCTCGGACACGACTTAACTCCTCGAACGCAAGCGTGAGTATCGATGGCTTGTTGGGCGAGGGGCCGTGTCGTGGGCACCGCAGACGACGCATCCACAATCAGCGCGTCGATCACGGAGCCTGCGACACAGCCCCCTCGCCGGGCAACCCGACTATCCTATCTTGCCCAGGCCGTACAAGACGAACCCGGGGTCAGCCGGTCTCTAACTGGCTCCACCGAAGAGGCTCGTGACCGAGCCGTCGTCGAACACTTCGCGGATCGCGCGGGCGATCAACGGGGCGATCGAGAGCACGGTCAGCTTGTCCAGTTCCTTCTCCGGACCGATCGGCAGCGTGTTGGTGAGGATCACCTCGCTGATCGGTCCGTTCTTGAGCCGCTCGGTGGCCGGGTCGGAGAGCACCCCGTGAGTGGCCGCGACCACCACGTCGGCCGCGCCCTCTTCCTTGAGCGCGTCGGCGGCCTTGGCGATCGTGCCGCCGGTGTCGATCATGTCGTCGACCAGGATGCAGGTGCGGCCCTTGACCTCACCCACGACCCGGTTCATCACGACCTGGTTCGGCACCAGCGGGTCACGCGTCTTGTGGATGAACGCCAGCGGCGTGCCGCCCAGCACGTCGGTCCAGCGCTCGGCGACACGCACCCGCCCGGAGTCGGGCGCCACCACGGTCAGCTCGCGTCCGGCGTACTTCTCCTTGACGTAGTTCGCCAGGAGATCCAGCGCGAAGAGGTGGTCGACCGGTCCGTCGAAGAACCCCTGGATCTGGGCGGTGTGCAGATCGACGGTGAGGATCCGGTCGGCGCCGGCCGTCTTGAGCAGATCGGCGACCAGGCGGGCGGAGATCGGCTCCCGCCCCTGGTGCTTCTTGTCCTGCCGCGAGTACGGGTAGCACGGGAGCACGACCGTGACCCGCTTGGCCGAGCCGCGCTTCGCCGCGTCCAGCATCAGCAGCAGCTCCATGAGGTGCTGGTTCACCGGTGCGCACACGCTCTGGATGATGAACGCGTCCGACCCGCGGACCGACTCCTCGAACCGCACGAAGAGCTCACCGGACGCGAACTCCAGCGCACGCGTCGGCGTCACGTGGGTTTCGAGATCGACAGCGATCTCCGCGGCGAGCTCCGGTGCGGCTCGACCGGTCAGGAGCACCAAACTCTTCCGGCTCTTGGCATGAATAGCCATCGGTTCTGCGTCGCTTTCAGTGCGGCCGGGCGGCGGAGGATGAGGGGGGTACTCGGTGGTCACTGCGCGGATGCGGCAGGACGAAACGACTATTCGACCGTACCTTCCTCGGACGCGACGCGCCGAGCAGCCGCCGCCGCGTCGGCAGCCGCGGTGCCCGGCCGGCGGCGCTCGACCCAGCCCTCGATGTTGCGCTGGCGGGACCGCGCGACGGCCATGGCACCCGGGGGGACGTCGTCGGTGATGACCGAGCCGGCCGCGGTGTAGGCGCCGTCGCCGACGTTCACCGGAGCGATGAACATCGTGTCGCTACCCGTGCGGGCGTGGTCGCCGATCGTGGTGTGGTGCTTGTTCACCCCGTCGTAGTTGACGAAGACGCTGGCCGCGCCGATGTTCGAGTGCTCACCGATCGTGGCGTCGCCCACATACGTGAGATGCGGCACTTTCGAGCCCTCGCCGATCGTCGCGTTCTTCGTCTCGACGTACGTACCGACCTTGGCCTTGCGCCCGAGAACCGAACCCGGCCGCAGGTACGCGAACGGGCCGACGGTTGCCTCGGGGCCGATCTCGGCCTGGTTGGAGTGGGTGCGCACGACCGTGGCACCGGCGCCGACCCTGGTGTCGACGAGCGTCGTGTCGGGGCCGACCTCGGCGCGGTCCTCGATCACGGTGGCGCCACGCAGCTGCACGTTGGGGTGCACGACGACGTCCCGGCCGAGCACGACGTCCACGTCGAGCCAGACGGTGGCCGGGTCGATCACGGTGGCACCGGCGCGCATCGCGACCGTGACCAGCCGGTCGCGCAGCAGCGCACGCAGCGCCGAGAGCTCGACCCGGTCGTTGCAGCCGAGCGTCTCGCGGTAGTCGGGCGCGACCATCGCGGCGACAGGGTGCCCGTCCTCGACGAGCAGGCCCAGGACGTCGGTGAGGTACTCCTGACCCTGGTCGTTGTCGGTGGTGAGCCGGTCGAGCATCGCGCGCAGGTGCTTGGCGTCGAACGCGAACATGCCCGAGTTGATCTCGGCGATCGTGCGCTCTTCGGCGGTGGCGTCGCGGTGCTCGACGATGCGCTGGACGCGGCCGTCGGTGTCGCGGACGATGCGGCCCAGACCGGTGGGGTCGGGCACCGACGCGGTGAGCACGGTGGCCGCGTTGCCGGCCTCAACGTGCGTGGACACCAGTGCCTGCAGCGTCTCGGCGGTGAGCAGCGGGGTGTCACCGTTGAGCACGACGACCGGCCCGTCCAGGTCGGGCAGCTCGGCGAGCGCGCAGCGGACCGCGTGGCCGGTGCCGTTCTGCTGGTCCTGCACCGCGGTGACGATGCGCTCGTTCACGCCGGTGACGTGCGCGGCGACCCGCTCACGCTGGTAGCCGACCACCACCGCCAGGTGGGCCGGTTCGAGCCGGCCGGCGGCCGCTAGCACGTGCCCCACCAAGCTGCGTCCGCACAGCTCGTGAAGGACCTTCGGGGTGTCGGACTTCATCCGGGTGCCTTCGCCGGCGGCGAGGACCACGACGGCAGCCGGTCGGGCCGGGCTCGTCACAACGGGTCTCCTGGGGATTTAGGCGGCAGTGATCACTCCGCCCGCATGCTAGCTGTAGCTCGAAGTGAGCACGGCTCCGCTCACCCAAAGTGAGAGCGGGGCCAGAAGGGGCTCGGCCGCCAGGATTCGAACCCGGACAAGCGACACCAAAAGACGCTGTGCTGCCTATTACACCACGGCCGAATGCTCCTTGATTCTTCCACAGCCACGCCTCGGGCGGCTGGCGATATCCCCCGGCCCCGATTCAGAGCGTCGGCCTTGCCAAACCTACGGGGGCGTAGGTTACGCTTCCGTAGGCGTCGGTTCGATCCGGCGTCCACGTGACTGGTTCTCGAAGCTGAAGGGGAAGGCCATTGACTCCGACGTCCGCAACGGCTGCTGAGGAGACCGCCACTCCGGCGGCCGCCGAGGCTCCCAAGCGATCGGGTCAGCGTCCGCTGATCTTCGGCCGCAAGGGCAACATCGAGATCGCGTTCCTCTGGTTCTTCGTCGTGGTGCCGTTCGTCGCGGTGATCGCGGCGGTGCCGTGGGCGTGGGGCTGGGGCCTCACCTGGGTGGACGTCGCGATCTTCGCGGTGTTCTACGTCGTCACCGGCTTCGGCGTGACCGTGGGTTTCCACCGCTACCTCACGCACGGCGCCTTCAAGGCCAAGCGCTGGATGCGGATCGCGCTGACGGTCGCCGGCACCATGTCGGTCGAGGGCGCGCCGATCCGCTGGGTCGCCGACCACCGGCGTCACCACCAGTACTCCGACCAGGAGGGCGACCCGCACTCGCCGTGGCGCTTCGGCGAGTCGACCAAGGGCCTGTTCAAGGGCCTGGTCTGGGCGCACGTCGGCTGGCTGTTCGAGCGGGACAACTCCAACGCGCGCCGGTTCGCCCCGGACCTGATCCGCGACCCCGACATCCGGCGCATCCAGAAGAACTTCGTGCCGATCATGCTGTTCTCGCTGCTTGGCCCGGCCCTCATCGGTGGTCTGGTCACCTGGTCCTGGTGGGGCGCGGTCACCGCGTACTTCTGGGCCGGTCTGGTGCGGATCGCGCTCGTGCACCACGTCACCTGGGCCGTGAACTCGGTCTGCCACGTCGTGGGTGAGCAGCCGTACCGCTCCAACGACAAGGCGCACAACTTCTGGCCGCTGGCGATCCTGAGCTTCGGCGAGTCGTGGCACAACTCCCACCACGCCGATCCGACCTGCGCCCGGCACGGCGTCGACAAGGGTCAGATCGACACCTCGGCCCGCCTGATCTGGCTGTTCGAGAAGGCCGGCTGGGTGTGGGACGTCCGCTGGCCCAAGCGTGAGCGCTTCGAGTCCCGCCGGAACGAGCCGGTGGCCGAAGCCGCCTGAGCACCCCGTGACAGCCCCCGCGTCCCACGCGGGGGCTGTTGTGTTCGGGGGCGGTCCGCACACGTGGTCCGGCCGGACTGACAGGATGTTGATGTGACCGATCAGGAACGCAGCCCGTCCGGCCGCGGAGCCCGGGTCCGGATGACCGGCAAGGAGCGACGCGAACAACTGCTGACGATCGCCCGGAAGCTCTTCGCCGACCGTGGTTTCGAAGCGACGTCGATCGAGGAGATCGCCACCCGCGCCCACGTCAGCAAACCGGTGGTCTACGAGCATTTCGGCGGTAAGGAGGGCCTCTACGCGGTCGTCGTCGACCGCGAGATGCGCCACCTGCTCGAGACGATCACCAACGCGCTGAGCAGCAGCCACCCGCGCATCCTGCTGGAGCAGGTGGCCCTGGCGCTGCTGACCTACATCGAGGACGAGACCGACGGTTTCCGCATCCTGGTGCGCGACTCCCCCGTGGCCACCTCGGCCGGCACGTTCTCCAGCCTGATCAGCGACATCGCCAGCCAGGCCGAGCACATCCTGGACGAGGAGTTCAAGCGGCGCGGCTACGAGAGCAAGCTCGCCGGCATCTACTCCCAGGCGCTCGTCGGCATGGTCGCGCTCACCGGTCAGTGGTGGCTCGAAGCCCGCAAGCCCAACAAAGAGGTCGTCGCCGCCCACCTGGTCAACCTCGCGTGGAACGGCCTGTCGAACCTGGACGCCAAGCCCCGGCTGCGGGTCGCCGAAGACTGAACACACGAACGGCCGGCCCGTTCCCGGGCCGGCCGTTCAATGAGCTACTTGGCGGCGCCGAGAGCTTCCTCGGCCACGCGGCCCGCCGCCTCGGGGCGGCTGACCGGCTGCGAACCGGAGACGCCGCTGTAGAGCGCCGCGGTGAACCAGAGCGTGCCGAGCAGGTACATCACGCAGACGTTCGTGACCGACCACGCGAGGAAGTTGTTCTCCCCCCGGATCAGGCACAGGCCGATCGTCCCGACGACCCACAGCACCGGGCCGAGAACCGAGTTGACCTTCGCGTCGATGTTGCGACCGGCCAGCGCGGCCAGCACCGCGATCGCGCCGACGACGATCCAGAGCACGCCGGCGGCCGGGTTGGCGGCCATCAGGCCCCAGACCTTCTCGCCTTCGGGGTCGGTGAAGCCATTGCCCGACGTCGTGGCCAGCGCGGTCGCGCCGAACGCGATGGAGGCCGCACCGGTGACGATCGTCAGGCCCCGGTACAGGCCACGAAGCGGATGGTCGACCGGTAGGTGGGACATTCGGGGTCCTCCCAATTTCTGCGCCAGACTCGGTTTGTGGATTCTGCCCGATCTCATCGGCTGACCGTCGACCAGGTGTCGTCGATCCGGTGAATCCGTGCGGTGGATCACACGGACTC
This sequence comes from Cryptosporangium arvum DSM 44712, assembly GCF_000585375.1. Lineage (NCBI taxonomy): Bacteria > Bacillati > Actinomycetota > Actinomycetes > Cryptosporangiales > Cryptosporangiaceae > Cryptosporangium > Cryptosporangium arvum. The sequence goes on along the minus strand of NZ_KK073874.1, from coordinate 1,039,182 downwards.
GGAGAGCTCCAGCCATGATTCCTCGGCGGCCTCGCGTTCGGCCTGCAAAGTGCGGAGTTCGGCGTCCAGCTCCGCGACCTTCGCGAAGTCGGTCGCGTTCTCGGCCAACCGGTCGTGGAGCTTGCGTTCGCGTTCCTCGAGCTTCGAGATCTGCCGCTCGAGCCGGCCGAGCTCCTTCTTGGCCGCCCGCTGGTCCGCGGCCGTCGGCGCGTCACCGACGGCCGGGCTCACCGCGGGGCGGGGAGCCTCGGCGGCGCCGGCGCGGCCGCTGCCCGCACCTGCTGCCGCCCGGCGCTCCAGGTACTCGTCGATGCCGCCGGTGAGCATCCGCAGCGCGCCGTCGCCGAGCAGCGCCCAGACCTGATCGGTGACCCGTTCGACCAGGTAACGGTCGTGGCTGACCACCACGAGCGTGCCCGGCCACGAGTCGAGCAGGTCTTCCAGCGCCTGCAGGGTGTCGATGTCGAGGTCGTTGGTCGGCTCGTCGAGCAGCAGGACGTTGGGCCCGGCCATCAGCAGGCGCAGCAGCTGGAGCCGCCGCCGCTCGCCGCCGGACAGGTCGCCCACCGGGGTCCACTGCCGGGCGGAGGAGAACCCGAACATCTCCGCCAGCTGGGACGCGGTGAGGTCCCGGTCGCCGACGGTCAGCCGCTGGGCCACCTCTTCGACGGCCTGGAGCACCCGCAGCGTGGGCGGTAGTTCGGTGACCTCCTGGGAGAGGTAGGCCGCTTTGACGGTCTTGCCGACCTTCACCTCTCCGCTGTCCGGCTCGTTCTGCTCGGCCAGCAGGCGCAGGAGCGTCGTCTTGCCCGCGCCGTTGACGCCGACGAGCGCGAACCGGTCACCCGGGCCGATGCGCCAGGTGATGTGGTTGAGGATGGTCCGGTCGCCGAAACGCAGCGAGACGTCTTCGGCGTCGTAGACCTGCTTGCCGATGCGGGTGCCGGCCAGCCGCTTGAGCTGGACGGTGTCACGCGGCTCCGGAACGTCGGCGATCAGCGCGTTCGCGGCCTCGATGCGGAACTTCGGCTTGCTGGTGCGGGCCGGGGCGCCGCGGCGCAGCCAGGCCAGCTCCTTGCGCATCAGGTTCTGCCGCCGCTCCTCGGCCGCCGCCGACTGCCGGGACCGCTCGGCCCGGGCCAGCACCCAGGCCGCGTACCCGCCTTCGTACTGCTCGACCCGCCCCTCGGTGACCTCCCAGGTGCGCGTGCAGACCGCGTCCAGGAACCACCGGTCGTGGGTGACGACCAGCAGGCCGCCGCGCTTGGACTTCAGGTGCTCGGCCAGCCACGCGACGCCCTCGACGTCGAGGTGGTTGGTGGGCTCGTCGAGGACGAGCAGGTCGGTGTCCTTGATCAGGAGGGCCGCCAGCGCGACTCGGCGGCGCTCGCCGCCGGACAGCTTCGCGACGGGCGCGTCGAGGCCGATCGAGTTGAGCCCGAGGCCGTCCAGGACGGTGCGGATCCGCGCGTCGCCGGCCCACTCGTGCTCGGCGTCGAAGGAGCCGCCGAGCACGATCTCGCGGACGATCGCGTCGTCGGGGAAGTTCACCGACTGGGTCAGGTGCCCCAGCCGGAGGTCGCCGCGCTGGGTGACCCGGCCGGAGTCGGGCTGGTACTCCTTGGTGAGGACGCGCAGCAGCGTGGACTTGCCGGCCCCGTTGAGACCGACGACGCCGATCCGTTCGGCCTCCCCCACCCCGAGGGAGACCTGGTCGAGCAGCGTCCGGGTGCCGAGGCTGACGCTGACGTTCTCGAGGTTGACGAGGTTCACGGCCACTAGTGCGTCACCAGCTGTGCGCCGTCGACCGAGCCGTGCGCGGTTTTTGTCGGGTAATTCAATCGTTCAGCCACCTGCTGGGCGTGTGCGGCGTCCCGCACGAGGAAGGCGCACGTGGGACCCGAGCCGGAGATGATGCCTTTCAGCGCGCCGGCGGCCTCCCCGGCCGCGATGACGTCGTGCAGTTCCGGACGCAGGGCCAGCGTGGCGGCCTGGAGGTCGTTGCACAGCGCGTCGGCGAGCGCCTGCGGATCCGGCTCGTCGAGGGCCTTGATCACGGGTTCGGGGTCGGACGCCTCGACCGGGCCGCGGATCCGGTCGGACTCGGCGTACACGGCCGGGGTGGAGAGCCCCTCGGCGGCCGTGACGAACACCCAGTGCCGCTGGTACGGGTGGGTGAGCGGGGTCAGCCGCTCGCCCCGGCCGGTGCCGAGCGCGTCGCCGCCGAGCAGCGCGAACGGCACGTCGGACCCGAGCCGCGCGGCGAGTTCGTGCAGCTTCTCCCGGGGCGTGGCCAGCTGCCACAGCGCGTCGCCGGCGATCAGCGCGGCCGCGGCGTCGGCCGAACCACCGGCCATGCCCCCGGCCACCGGAATGCCCTTGCGCAGCCGCACCGTGACCGCCGGCTCGATGTTGGCGTACTCCGCGAGGACCGTCAGCGCCCTCACCGCGAGGTTCCGCTCGTCGGTCGGGACGTCGTCGTCGGGGGTCTGCAGGACCAGGCGGACACCCGGCGGGCCGCACTCCAGCGTCAGCTCGTCGTAGAGCGACACGGCATGAAAAACGGTCGCCAGATCGTGGAAGTTGTCGTCGCGCAGCGGCCCGACACCCAGATGCAGATTGATCTTGGCCGGGACCCGGACGCGAACCGCGGAACGGGACGGAACGGTCAGCGGATACTCCTCCATCGAACGAGCGTGCGCCCCCAGGCTACCGGTTGCCCCTGCACCACCCGTCCCCGGAGACACGCGGCGGGGCCCACCCCCGTGAGGGTGGGCCCCGCCTTACTACGTGGTGGTTCTAGATCAGCGTCACTTGACGCCGGTCACCGGCCACCAGCCCGAGCCACCGAACTTCACCGCGTCCATCGTGGTGAAGTACCAGGTGGTGTTGGACGGACGGTAGACGGCGATGTCCGAGTTGCCGTCACCGTTGAAGTCACCGGCCAGCGGGACGTCGCCCGCCCGGCCGTACTGCACCGACTTGGCCCCCATCGGGTACCAGGTCGAGGTCGACGGACGGTAGACGGCCATGTCGCCGCTGCCGTCGCCGTTCCAGTCGCCGCGGACCGGGATGTCGCCGGCCTTGCCCCAGGACATGGCCTTCATACCGAGGACGTACCAGGTGCCGTTCGAGGGACGCCACACGCCGATCTCGTCGGACCCGTCACCGTCGTAGTCGGCCGGAACGGGGATGTCGCCCGCCTTGCCGTACTCGACGGTCATGCCGCCCTTGACGTACCAGGTGCCGTTCGAAGGACGCCACACGGCGACGTCGGTCATGCCGTCGCCGTCGAAGTCACCCGAGACCGGCCAGTCGGTCGACTTGCCGAACGAGACGTCCGGGTTGCCGTCCGTCTTCCAGGTGTTGCCGCGGACGACAGCCTTGTCGGCCGCCTTGTCGCTGTCGAAGTTGCCCACGATCAGCTTGTCCCCGGCCTGGCCGAACGTCTCCGGCTTCTCGGCGCCGTTCCAGTAGAACGAGCCGTCCTTGAAGCTGGCGATGTCGGTCTTGCCGTCGCCGTCGTAGTCACCCCACGCGGGGGCGTGGACAGCGCCCTTCGCGGTGACGGTCAGCTTGGCCTTCAACGAGTACTCGAAGTTCCCGTTGGCGTCGGTGACCTTCACCTGGAAGTAGGTGCCGCTGTCCGACAGCTTCGCGTTCGGCCACTTCAGGGTCGGGCTGGTGCCGCCCGGAACCGCCGCGAACGAGTCGTCGGCGCCGCTCTTGCTCCACTGCCACTGGTAGGTCAGCGCACTGCTGCCCGACGCCTGCACCCAGAAGGTGGCTTCCTTGCCCTCTTCGACCGAGGTGTTCTCCGGCTGGTGCGAGATCACCGGCGCGCCGGTGATCTGCAGCGTGGCCACGTTCGACGCCACGCTGCCGGTCGCCGTGCCGATGATGGCGCGGAACTTGGCGCCGTTCAGCGACGAGTCCACCTTCGCGACCGTCAGGACGGACGGGCTGGTGGCCACCGGCGAGCTGGTGACGTAGTTCGTGCCGCTGGCGTCCTCCCAGTCGTTGTGTCCGACCTTCAGGACCTGCCAGCGAGCCGACGTGACGGCCGAGCCACCGGGCACGGTGAAGCCGGCCGAGAACTTGACGTTCGTCGCACCGACGAAGACCGAGTCACCGGCGGGCTGCGTGGTGATCACGGGGTAGCCCTTGATCGGCAGCGTGCCCACCGCGGACACCTTCGTGCCGGCGCTGTTGGTCGCCACTGCGCGGAACTGTGTTCCGTTCTGCGCGGTCGAGCTGGTGAAGATCTTCAGCGTCGTCGCGTAGGTCGAAGTCGGCGTGTACGTGGTGGCGATGTTGTAGATGCCACCGTTCTGCACCGGCTGCCAGTTGGTCGAGCCCGGAGCCGCCCACTGCCACTCGATCGTCGGCGTGACGTTGCTCGTGAAGGTGACCGAGAACTGCTGGGTGTCACCGACGTCGACACCGGTCGAGGCGATCGGCGTAGCCGCGTTGTCCGAGCTGATCGTCGGCGCGGTGATCACCGGCGGAGCCGACGGCGCGACCAGCTTCCATCCGGCCGCGTCGTAGCGGTAGCCACCCGTCACCTGACGGTTGGTACCGGCACCGACGATCGGCGTGTTGATCGGCGCGGTGGTCGTGGAGGTGGCCGAGAAGGTGATCGGCTCGGCCGTGACGCTGCCCAGGTGACCGAAGTCGCTGGACTGCAGACGCTGGTAGCCGTTGTTCCCGAAGGCCGGGTCCATGCCACCGGAGAGCGTCCAGCGGAACACCTCGGCGGTGCCGTCGGCCGCGTCGTTGGCCAGCCAGTAGCGCGTGGGGCTGCCGCCGACCGCGATCTCCGGGTCGCCCGCACCGGCCGGGCTGGCCGCGATCGAGGTCACACCGTCGTTGCCGAATGCGCCCTGCAGGTCGCCCTGCCCGGTCGCGGTGTTGATCTTCGCGAGGAAGTAGCCGTTACCGGCCTTTCCGGAGACCAGGAGGTTCGCGTTGGAGTCCACCGCGATCACGTCGGAGAGCGACTCGTTCTGCCACTTCGGGGACTGCGCCTCGGCGTAAGCCTCGATGGCGATCGACTCACCAGAGCCGCTGGAGTTCGTCGTGTTACCGAACGTCGTATCGGCGACGCCAGTCGAGGCGATCCGGTAGACCGACGACTCCGTGTCGTCGCTCGCAGTGGCGCCGGATACCTGGGCGGTGCCGAAGAGAACGTCCGAGGCGCCATAGCCGATGCCGCCCAGCGACAGCACCTTCCGACCGGCTGCCGCGGGAACGTCGACGTAGCCACTCGTCGTGTTGAAGTTGGCCGTGTCCAGCGCGCCCGTGGCCAGGAGCTTGTAGACCCGGGCGTAGTTGGTCGGGCTCAGCGTCGTGCTCGACGCCTGCACCGCGACCGCCAGCTTGCCGTTGCTGTCCAGCGCCGCGTCGACGATGAAGAAGCCCGGCGCGTAACCGGCCGCGATACCCGTCGTCGCGACGTTGCCCGTGAGCACGGAACCGCCCGCAAGGGCAAGACCCGTCGCGTCGAGGTGCCAGGTGACGATGTCGCTGGCCTTCTTGCCGACCACCCAGATCGAGTTGTCGGTGGTGTTGACCAGGAGCTCGGACACCGTCACGCCGGCCGTGGTGGTGCCGTTGTTGGTGAGGTCCACCCGGCCGCTGCTGCCCGTGCCCCACGTGTCGAGGGTGCCGTCGGCCTTGAACTGCGTGAGCGAGATCGCTCCGGGCGTCCCGCCCGGAGTCGACGCCGGCGCCTGGCTCAGGACCAGACGCTTACCGCTCGCCAGCTGAACGGCAGAAATTCCCAATGTGTCGGACCAGCCGGCCAACGCGGCGCCCTTGAGGTTGCCGTAGCCCGTGTCACCGACAAGGTTGACCGCCGAGGCGGGTGGACTAGCAAGCATCGCAGCCACGGTGCCGACGACGGCAGCGGCTGCGGGTGCTCGCCAGTGGGACGCGCGACGCGCGTGTGCCCCCATGCTCTTCCCCCCATGAGTTTGACTTCACTCTCCCGACGGTGATCGGGAGTTCTCGTCGCACGCTAGCACTATCCGGACATAAGTGACTTATCGGCTTCTCACGCCACGCATATCCGTCTACGGAAACAGGCAGAAGAAGACACGAGTGATATGCACTAATAAAAATCAACGCCGTTAACGAATAGCTGCCGGGTTCAGCGGTGCCGAACCCGGCAGCTCCGATCGTCCACAGTGGCCAACTAGACGATATTCACCGTGAGCAGCGAGGACGACGACGTTGCCGTCTCACTGCCGTTCGTGGCCACCGCCCGGTACCGGTAGCCGTTGCGCAGCGCGGTCAGCAGCGACAACGTCAGCTGGGACGTCGTCGCCCCGGCGACCCCGGCACCGTTGCTCAGGTTCGTCCACGTCGACCCGATCGTCGGCGCCAGCGACTGCCACTGGACCGACGGCGCCGGCTCTCCCGACGCCGCCACCGACAGCGTCACCGAGCCGTTGAGTGCCGACGTGACCGCCGAGGCCGGGTTCGTGATCGACAGCGGCGTGCCGGACACCGTCAGCACGGCGGCGTCGGAGGTCGCGTCCGGCTGGATGCCGTTGGTGGCCACCACGCGGTACTTGTTACCGCTCTGGGCCTTGGTCAGCCCGGTGAGCGTCAACGTGGCGACCCCGGCCACGAACAGTCCCCCGGTAGCCACATTCGTCCAGCGTGCGTTCGACGACGTGTCGAGCACCTGCCAGCGCACGGTCGGCACCGGATCACCGGTCACGATCGCGCTGAACATCGCGGTGCCCAGCAGCGCCGTCTGCGACGTCGGGTTGGACACGTCCGGCGCGGCCCCCACGAACAGCTGCGCGGCGTCGGAGACGACCTGGCCGACCGTGTTCTTGACGACCGCCCGGTAGCGCGAGCCGTTCAGTGCCGAGGTCACCGACGAGAGCGGCAAGGTCGCCACCCCGGCCGAGACCGTGCCCTGCCCCGCCAGGTCCTCCCACGCCGCGTTCACACCGGCCAGCCGACGCTGCCAGGTCACGGTCGGCGCCGGGTCACCCGTCACGTTCACCGAGATCGACGCGGCCCCGGCGGATGCCGTCTTGTCGGCCGGGTTCGTCACCGTCGGCAGCAGCCCGGCCACCAGCGTCGAGGAATCCGACACCACGGTGTCCACCGCGTTGCGGGCCACGGCCCGGAACTTGTAGCCGCTCAACGCCGACGTCAGCCCGGACAGCGGCATCGAGGCGAGCCAGGTCGACACACCGGTCGGCACCAGCGTACCGACGCCCGAGAGGTCCTCCCACGACGATCCGCTGGCCGGCGACTTGCGCTGCCAGGTCACAGCCGGCGCCGGGTCGCCGGTGACGTTCACCGACAGGAGGTTGCCGACGCCGAGCGTGATGATGTTCGCCGGGTCGGTGATCGTCGGCTTCGAGCCCGCCACCGTGATCGTGGCCGGCTGCGACGTCGCGGTCTCGTTGAAGCTGTTCGAAGCGACGACCCGGACCTGGGATCCGTTGTCGCTGGTCGTGAGCTTGCCCAGCTTCACCGTGGAGACGTTGTCGGCGAGGCTCACGGTGCCGGCGTCCGACGTCAGGTCGACCCAGGCGTCGTTGACGGAGGCCCGCTTCTGCCACTTCACGCTGGGCACCGGGTTGCCGGCGATCGTGGAGTTGAACGTCGCCGAGCCGCCCGCCGCGGCCGCGTCGACCGGGTTGGTCACCGTCGGCGCCACGCCGACGTCGATCTTCACCGGATCGGAGATGTCGACGCCGACCGGATTCGTCACGACCAGCCGGTAGGAGTTCTTGGCGACGTCGGCGGTCAGGTTCGACAGGGCGAGCGTCGCGGTACGGGCGCCGGAGACGCCCGATCCGTTGGTCAGCGACGTCCACCGCGAGAGCAGCGCCGCCGGCTTGAGCACCTGCCAGCTGTAGACCAGCGGTGAGGCGCCGGCAGCGGTCGCGGTCAGGTGCACGTCTCCGCCGGAGACGGCCCTGGACTCGACCTGGGCGACCGCGCCGATCGTCGGCGGGTCACCCACCACGACCCCGACCGGGTCCGAGGTGGCGCTCTCCCCGGCCGCGGTGACCTGCACCTTCAGCCCGATCGCGTTGAGCGCGGTCAACACGCCGTTGAGCTTCAGCGTGTCGGTGTTCGCTCCGGACACCCCGACGCCGAGGAGCGAGTTGGGCACGGGCAGCCAGACCCCTGACCCCTTGATCAGCTCGTACAGCCACTGGTAGTTGAGCGAGCCACCCCCGGGCGCGGTGGCGCCCACGGTGAGTTCGATGTTTCCCCCGGCCGGCGATGCCTCGACGGTCGGCTGGACGGTGATCGTCGGCGGCGCCGCCCACACCGGGGCCGGCACTCCCACGAGCGCGACCGCGGTGGCGAGGCCGAGGCCGAACGCCAAAGCTCTACGTACGTGCATGCTTCCCCCCGAAAGCTATTCAGCACTGCCGGGGAGATTAGCACCGTATGCTTTTCTAAATACCAATAGCCCTATTTGTGAGAGACGTGACGAGCGCTCGCGATCCGGGCGAACCCGCCGACGTCGATCGTCTCGCCGCGGGCGGTCGGATCCACCCCCGCCGCTCGCAGGGCCTCCTCGGCCCGGGGGGCGCCTCCGGCCCAGCCGGCCAGCGCGGCACGCAGCGTCTTGCGCCGCTGGGCGAACGCCGCGTCGATCACCGCGAACGTGTCTTTCCGGGAACCGTCGGGCGGGTCCCGACGCACCAGCCGCACCAGACCCGAATCCACATTGGGAACCGGCCAGAACACCGCTCGTGGGACCGACCCCGCCTTGGAGACCGCGCAGTACCAGGCGGCTTTGGCGCTCGGCACCCCGTACGTCCGGGAACCGGGCGGCGCCGCGAGCCGGTCCGCCACCTCCGCCTGCACCATCACCAGCGCGCTACGCAGCGACGGCACGGTCTCCAGGAGGTGCAGCACGACCGGCACCGCCACGTTGTACGGCAGGTTCGCCACCAGCGCGGTCGGACGCAGACCCGAGAGGTCGACGGACATCGCGTCGGCCTCGACGACGGAAAGCCGGTCGGCCAGCGAAGGCATCCGCGACGCCACCGTCGACGGCAGCGCCGACGCCAGCACCGGATCGATCTCGACCGCCACCACCGACCCGGCGGCCCCGAGCAACCCGAGCGTCAGCGAACCGAGCCCGGGCCCCACCTCCAACACGACATCGTCCGGACCGACTTCCGCGGTCCGGACGATGCGTCGAATCGTGTTCGGGTCGTGCAGGAAGTTCTGCCCCAGCGTCTTGGTGGGACGAACCCCCAGGCGCGCGGCGAGCGTACGGATCTCGGCCGGGCCGAGCAGCCCGTCGTCACTAGACACCCGGGTAACTCTAGGAGAAGAGCCGCGACCCGCAGACCGGCCACTGCCCGGCACCGGCGGCCTTGTAGAGCATCTGGGCGCGCATCGTCTGCTCCGAGGCCGACGCCTGCGACGGCAGCCCCGATCCACCCATCCGCTGCCACGTACCCACGCTGAACTGGTACAGCCCGTGGTAGGTGCCGTTCGGCGACACCGCTCCCGGTCGTCCACCCGACTCGCACTTCGCCAGCGCGGCCCAGTTCAACCCGGTACCGCCGGGCACGTACGCGGACGTGACCTTCTTCGTGCCCTTGGCCACGACCTTCGTCGTGGCCGCGGTCACCACGGTCTTGGACAGCAACTGCTTGGAGGTGACCTTGCCGTCGGTGTAGACGTACCGGACGACCTGCTTGGCCTGCCCGGGCCGCCCCGGCGTGACCACCCGGGAGGTGCCGACCGTCAGGCTCGAGTCCTTCCGCGTCCGCACCGGCGCCTTGATCGTCACCGTCTCGGTGGCGGTCTTCGTCGCGATCCGCTGCACGGTCACGTGCTGCTCGGCGACCAGCCGGGTGACCGCCGTCGGCGTCACCCGGTCGTCGACGTCGAGCGTCACGCCCCGCTCCGCGAGCAGGTCGCGCACGGTCGCCGCGTAGGTGGTCGCGGTCGTCGTCCGACCGTCCGCCTTCACCGACACCTGCTTCTGGGTGTCGACGTTGAGCCGCGCGCCGTCGAGGGGAAGGCGCGTGTGGCGCGACGCGGACAGCTTGACGTCCCGTCGCCCCATACTCAGTTCGTCGAGAGCCTCGTCGACGGTCGGTGCGGTGACCCACACCTCCTTGGTCGTGCCGTCGACGGTGACGCGGAGCTTCCGCGCCCGGTCGACCTCGATCGTGTCGCCCTTGCGGACTTCGGCATCGACGGCCGGGATGACCTCGTCACGGTCACCGACCTTCACGCCGGCGGAGGCGAGCACGCCGCGGACGTCGTCCGCGTGGGTGTGCACCGTCCGCTGTTCTCCGTCAACACGGAGGGTCACTGCGCGATCGGTGGCTACCCAGGCACCTCCTCCGGCCAGTAACGCCGCGACCGAGGCGATCTTGATTCCTGTGGCAACTTTTTTCGCGCGTGGCGAGCCGTACTGCACCCGACTCCAGACTTCACAGGGCCCGGGCAGGACGGTGTTGCGATGGTGCGGTCCATCCCGGCGGTTCGAGGCGTCCGGAACACACCGGGCGACCCGACGGGCCACCATACGTTGCGATTCACCACGCTGCTACCCGGTCGACACCGCGCATTCACGACATCTGGGCTCGTCGGCGCCCGATTTGTGTCTCCCTACCGCCGCGTTTCCGTGGTCCTCCTCACCGTGATGCCACCGAGCCTCATGCGCGCGAACCGGCCAATAGGGACGGATTGACGCGAGCGAAACCGGCCTGGCGTTCGTAGGGGAAGTACGGGTACGGAGCGGTCCTGGCGCTCGCCGCGTCGAGCCGCCGGACCTGTTCGGCGGTCAGCGACCACCCGACCGCACCGAGGTTTTCACGCAGCTGCTCCTCGTTGCGCGCACCCACAGTCACCGACGCCACGGTCGGCCGAGCCAGCAGCCAGTTGAGGGCGATCTGCGGCACGGTCCGGCCGGTCTCGGCGGCGATCTCGTCCAGCACGTCGACGATCCGGTACACGTCCTCGTCCGCGACCGGCGGCCCGAACGACGCGGTGTCGTGCAACCGGCTGCCGGGCGGCACCGGAGCGCCACGGCGGATCCGGCCGGTCAGCCGGCCCCAGCCGAGCGGGCTCCACACCGTCGCGCCGACGCCCTGATCGGCGGCGAGCGGCATCAGCTCCCACTCGTAATCGCGCCCCACCAGCGAGTAGTACACCTGGTGGACGACGTACCGCGGCCAGCCGTACCGGTCGGCGACCGCGAGCGACTTCATCAGCTGCCAGCCGGCGAAGTTGGACACTCCGACGTAGCGGACCTTGCCCGCACGCACCAGTTCGTCGAGTGTCGCGAGCACCTCCTCGATCGGCGTCCCGGCGTCGAACGCGTGGAGCTGGAACACGTCGATGACGTCGGTGCCGAGCCGTCGCAACGCGCCTTCGCAGGACTCGATCAGGCGCCGGCGCGAGGTACCGGCCCGGTTCGGCCCCTCGCCGGTCGGGAGCCCGGTCTTGGTCGAGAGGAGCACCGCGTCGCGCCGGCCCTTGATCGCGGCGCCGAGCACCTCCTCCGAGGCGCCGTCCGAGTAGACGTCGGCGGTATCGAACATCGTGACGCCGGCCTCCAGACAGAGGTCGACGAGCCGCCGCGCCTCCGGCACTCCGGTACGGCCCCACGCGCCGAACAGCGGCCCCCGGCCGCCGAACGTTCCGGCGCCGAAGCTCAGCGCGGGCACCTCGAGCCCGGACGCTCCGAGTCGTCGATACTCCATCTTCAAGCCCCTTAATGGCACTAGAGTCCCGTTAACAGGATCGAAGCTACCACGCTAAAGGGACTGGAGTTCCGTTAATGAGCGAGAGGCCGGGTGGGCGCACGGCTCGGGTCCGCGCCGCGGTGTTGCGGGCGGCCGAGGACGCGCTCATCGAGAAAGGGTTCGCCGGGCTCGACCTGGCCGACGTCGCCCGGCGCGCCGTCGTCGGGAAGACCACCGTCTACCGGCGGTGGAAGACAGTTCCGGCGCTCGTCGCCGACCTGCTGGTGGACATGGCCGCGCAGTCGCGGCCGCGCGCGGACACCGGGTCGCTCGAGGCGGACCTGCGTGAGAACGCGCGGCTGGTGCAGCGCACGCTCACCGACCCGCGCCAGGGTCCGCTGTTCCGGGCGTTCCTCGCGGCGGCCCTCACCGACCCGGAGACCGCCGCCGCGCTGCACGGGTTCTACGCGACCCGGATCGCCGAATGGGCCCCGTGCGTGAGCGCCGCCGTCAGGCGCGGCGAGCTCCCCGCGGACACCAGCGCGTCCGAGGTCGTCCGTGCCGTGAGCGCCCCGCTCTACTACCGCCTGCTCGTCGGCGATCCGCTCGAACCCCACCACGCCGACACCGCCGTGACCGCGGCCATCGCCGCCGCCCGCGCCGGCACCTACGTCAGCGCGGGCCGACCGTGAGACATCAGGCCGCGGGGCCGAAGATCCGTTCTCCGGTGGACCAGATGGCGGCGGCGAGCTCGTCCACGTCCTCGCCGCGTACCTCGGCGAGCGCGCGCACGATCAGCGGGATCAGGTACGGCGCGTTGGGCCGCCCCCGGTACGGCATCGGCGTCAGGAACGGCCCGTCGGTCTCCACCAGCAGCAGGTCCTTCGGCGCCACCGCGGCGGCGTCACGCAGACTCTGCGCGTTCTTGAACGTGATGTTGCCCGCGAAGCTCATCACGTAGCCGGCGTCCGCGCACCGCCGCGCCATCTCGGCGTCCCCCGAGTAGCAGTGGAACACCACCCGCGACGGCGCGCCCTCGGACTCCAGCACCCGGAAGACGTCGGCGTGGGCGTCCCGGTCGTGGATCACCAGCGCCTTGTCGTGCTGCTTGGCCAGCTGGATGTGCGCCCGGAACGACTTCTCCTGTGCCGCGACGCCCTCCGGGCCGGTGCGGTAGTAGTCCAGACCGGTCTCCCCGATGCCGCGCACCTCGGGCCGGGCCGCCAGCGCGGCGATCTCGTCGAGCGCGGCGTCGAGGCTCGCGGCCCCCACCGGGGCGGGCGCGTCGTTCGGGTGCAGCGCCACGGTGGCCGCCACCGACGGATGCGCGGCGGCCAGGTCGGCCGCCCACACCGACGACGGCACGTCGCACCCCACCTGCACGACCCGGGTGACACCCACCGCCGCGGCCCGTTCCAGGGCCGCGGCGGGGTCACCTCCCTGGATGTCCAGGTGGGTGTGGCTGTCCAGCACGGGCACGCCGAGGGGCGCCGGAGACGGCGGAGCTTCCCCGGAGCGAGGACTCACTCGCCCCCCAGCCGCGCCAGTTCGTCGTCCACGATCGACTCGTCGAGCTTCTTGAACACCGGCTTCGGCGGGGCCAGCGGCCGCCCGACCTCGATCGGCCGCGACGCCCACCGCGCCGCCGCCGCCGCGTAGTCGCCCTGGATGACGGGGTAGTCCGGCCCGCCGTCCTCGGACACCTCGCGGATCTCCGGCGAACCCGACCACACGCCGCTCTCCCCGAGCAGCTCGTGCACCTTCTGCGCCGAGTGCGGCAGGAACGGCGTCAGCAGGGCCTTGCAGTCGTCGACGACCTGCAGCGCGGTGTGCAGCACCGTGTCCCGGCGCTCGTGCGTCGAGGGGTCCTTCAGCGACCACGGTGCCTGATCGGACAGATACTTGTTCGCCTCGCCGACGACACGCATCGCCTCGCCGATCGCCGCCTTGAACCGCGACCGCTCGAGCAGCGCCCCGACCGACGCGAACGCCGCTTTCGACGTGTCGAGCAGGGCCGCGTCGGCCTCGGTGAGCGTGCCGGGCGTCGGCACCGCACCGACGTTCTTGGCCGCCAGTGAGATCGACCGGTTGACCAGGTTGCCCCAGCCCGCGACCAGCTCGTCGTTGTTGCGCCGCCGGAACTCCGTCCAGGTGAAGTCGGTGTCCTGGTTCTCCGGGCCGGCGGCCGCGATGAAGTACCGCAGCGAATCGGCGTCGTAGCGGGACAGGAAGTCGTTCACGTAGATCACGACCCGGCGCGACGACGAGAACTTCTTGCCCTCCATCGTGAGGAACTCGCTGGAGACGACCTCGGTCGGCAGCTCCAACGTGCCGTACTCCCCCGGCGATCCGCCGCGCGCGCCGAGCCCGTTGTAACCGAGCAGCTCGGCCGGCCAGATCTGCGAGTGGAAGGTGATGTTGTCTTTGCCCATGAAGTAGAACGAGGACGCCTCGGGGTTGCACCACCAGGACTTCCACGCGTCGGGCTCGCCCGATCGGCGGGCCCACTCGACCGACGCCGACAGGTACCCGATGACCGCGTCGAACCAGACGTAGAGCCGCTTGTTGGGGTTGTCTTCCCAGCCGGGAAGCGGCACCGGGACGCCCCAGTCGATGTCGCGGGTCATCGCCCGCGGCTTGAGATCGTCCAGCAGGTTCAGTGAGAACTTGAGGACGTTCGGCCGCCAGTCGGTACGCGTCTGCAGCCAGGACCCGAGCGCCTCGGCCAGCGCAGGCAGGTCGAGGAAGAAGTGCTCGGTCTCGACGAACTGCGGCGTCTCGCCGTTGATCTTCGACCGCGGGTCGATCAGGTCGGTCGGGTCGAGCTGGTTGCCGCAGTTGTCGCACTGGTCGCCGCGCGCGCTCGGGTACCCGCAGATCGGACAGGTGCCCTCGATGAACCGGTCGGGCAGCGTGCGCCCGGTCGACGGGCTGATCGCCCCCTTCGTGGTCTTCTCGATCATGTACCCGTTGCGGTGCAGGGTCTTGAACAGCTCCTGCGCCACCGCGTAGTGGTTGCGCGTGGTCGTACGCGTGAAGAGGTCGTAGCTCAGACCCAGGCCTTGCAGGTCGTCGACGATCACCCGGTTGTAGCGGTCGGCGAGCTGGCGGGCGGTGACGCCCTCCTGCTCGGCCTGCACCAGGATCGGCGTCCCGTGCTCGTCGGTGCCCGAGACCATCAGGACCTTGTTGCCCGCCATGCGCTGGTACCGGCTGAAGACGTCGGACGGGACGCCGAATCCGGAGACGTGGCCGATGTGCCGCGGGCCATTGGCGTAGGGCCACGCGACCGCAGTGAGGATGTGACGGGTCATGCTCTAAGCCTAGGGCGTCGGTAGGACGGCTTTTCCCCCGCCGCACGCCACGCCGAAAACGGTCACTATCCGGCATTACCGGTGGTTGCCGGGTTCCAATTGCTCCGTGGGTATCAGCAACGAGGCGCTGTCGACCGAGGTGCCGACACTCGCCACGCCACCGGCCGAGCCGGTTCTGTTCGACTGGGACGGTCCGGCCCCGGCCGCGCCCGTCGACCAGGAGGAGTTCCCGGCCGACGTCGAACCGGACGCACCGCACGAAATGGAAGGTGCGGTGCCGCTGCCGCTCGACCTGCCGGAGGAGCCGCCGGGACCGCCCCCGGGCTCGGACCGCTTCGTCGACGAAGGCCTGGCGCTGGTGCTGCGCAACCGCCTCCACACCGAACGTCCCGGCGCACCGGCCGCCCGCCGGGTCGCGGCCCATCAGGTGGCGCTTCCCGAACCGGCTCCGCGGACCGGCCCGGCCCTGCCGCTGCGGCCGCCCGGCGCCGGGCTCGCGGCGGCGCTGGCGCTCGGGCTGGTGGCCGCGTTCTTCGGCTGGGTCAGCGCGGCGCCGTTCTGGCTCGCGCAGGGCGTCGGCAGTACGGAGAAGGTCACCGTCGTGCGGTGCGACGACCGCTGCGAAGGCCTCGTCGGCGCCCGGACCGTCCGGCTCGTCGACGTCGACCGGTCCGACCGGAAGCCGGGAACGACGGTCGAGGCGCGGATGCTCGACGGCGACGACGTCGCGTACGCGAGCCCGGTGGCCGGCCTGCACCTGCGGTGGATGCTCGGGTTCGTCCTCGTCGTGGCGTGCGGCGCCGGGGTCGGCGCGGCGACCGGCGTGCCGCGCCTGCGCCGCGAGGGGACGCAGCGGGTCGCGACGCTCTGGGCGCTCTCGCTCGGCGGCCCCGCCCTCCTCGCGCTGATCCCCGTCGTCGCCGCGCTGTTCTGAACCGGCGGTCACCACCAGGGCAGGCGCACCGGTGGCGACCACCAGGCGAGCGTGATCTGCAGGATCGCGGCGGCCACCAGAAGAACGGCCACGACCCGGTTCTCCGGACGGCGAACCGTGATCACGGCGGTGTAGGCCAGCAGCACGTACGCCAGCCCCGGCGAGTACCCGACGCCGAGCCAGGCCGCGAACAGCAGCGCGATCACCGGCGCCAGACAGGCCACCAGCGACGTGGGCCGCCGCCACGCCGCGAGCCCGGCGCCGAGCACGTAGAGCGGGGCGTGGCCGACCGCGGTCAGCACGGTGCGCGCGGCGGCGTCGAAGCCTTCGAGCACACCACCGCGGAACGTGAACGCCACCGTCGGAAGCATCCCGGTGAACCGCCACTGCACGAACAGCCACGCCACGGTCACGAACCCGATCGGGAACAGCACCACGGCGAGCGTCGCGGTCGCCGACCCCCGCTCGGACCGGTACCGGGCCCCGGCGATCGACGGTGCGACCACCGCCAGCGCCAGCGCGAACACCAGCGCGACCGAGTCGAAGCCCGCGGCCAGCGCGACCGAGAGCCCGGCCACGAACCCGCCCTCGGTGTCCTTGTCGATGACGAACCGGGTGAACCCGTCGATCGCCAGCGCGAACAGCGCGGTGATCGCGATCGACGGCAGCGCCTCGGACGCGAGGTAGGCCGCGACCGGGGCCGCGACGAGCGACGCCAGCAGCGCGACCGCGACGACGAGCGGCACCCGACGCAGCACCAGCCGCTCCGCGAGCACGTGCAGCAGCACCCCCGCGAACAGCGCCGCCACGGCGCTGAGCGCGAGTTCGCCGCCGGGCAGCACGCCGGCCAGGAACGTCGGGACCGGCGGATAGGCGTGTTCCAGCCCGCCGAGCGCGGCGCCGCCGTCGACGACCGCGTCGGCCCGCCGCTCCAGGCGCGTGTGGACCCCGCTCCGGTACCCGTAGGTGTCCGCCCAGGTGGCGAGCAGGAACAGCGGGGCGGCGAAGCTGAGCCGCAGCAGCCAGCGGGCCGCCGGGTCAGCCGGCCACCGGTTGCTTCTCCAGCCCGGTGACGCCGGCGCCCGCACCTCCGGGAGCGACAGTGCTGAGGCCATGGAGCGTCTTCTCCCAGTAGTGGGGCTTGGTGATCAGCTGCCAGACGGCCTTGTACGAGGCGATCGAGTGGAGCAGCCAGTAGACGGGGTTGACGAGCGCCCAGAGCACCAGCGCGTAGCGGCCACGCTTGAACGCGCCCATCATCGACACGTAGATCATCAGCCCGTTGCCGAGCAGCAGGTTGACCAGGCTGATCCAGAGAACCCAGCCGGGGAACAGGCCGGCGAGCGTGGTCGGGCTCAGGACCATCGAGGCCAGGAACAGCAGGTAGAGCGGCGGCGTGGCGAGGAAGGTCGCCGGCGTCCCGCCGATCAACAGCAGGAACGCGCTCACCTGACGCAGGCCGGCGTGGCGCACGAGCGCCCGCGGGCGTCGCGCGTGGACGAGCAGCGTCTGCAGGTACCCCTTGATCCAGCGGGAACGCTGCCGGATCCAGTTGCCCTCGGCCCGGTTGGCCTCCTCGTACGTCGTGCTGTTGACGACGCCGACGGTCTTGCCGAGCGCGGCGGCGCGGATCCCCAGGTCGGCGTCCTCGGTCACGTTGAACGGGTCCCAGCCGCCGAGCTCGCGCAGCGCGTCGACCCGGAAGTGGTTCGACGTTCCCCCGAGCGGGATCGGCAGCCGGAGGCGTTCCAGGCCGGGGAGCATGTAGTCGAACCAGAACGAGTACTCGAGGGTGAACATCCTGGTCAGCCAGTTCTCCTCGGCGTTCCAGTAATTCAGGGCGGCCTGCACGCACACCAGGTCGTCGCCGCCGCGCCGGAACGCGATGAGCGCCTTCTTGAGCTGGTCGGGGTCGGGTCGGTCCTCGGCGTCGTAGATCACCAGGAAGTCGCCGCGGGCGAGGTAGAGGCCGACGTTGCAGGCCTTGGGCTTGGTCTTCGGGAGGTCGTCGGGCACGACGACGAAGGTGAACGTGGCCGGCGGATCGGCCGCGCGGGCCGCTTCGATCGTCTCGGTGTCGTCGGCTTCGAGGAGCAGCAGTACCTCGAGGCGCTCCTTGGGCCAGTCCAGGTCCCCGAGGTTCGCCAGCAGGTCCTTGACGACGTTGGCTTCGCGATACACCGGCACGAGCACCGTGTACATCGGGAGGTTCTCGTCGGAGAGCGCCCGGACGTCGTCGTCGGAGACGGTCTCGAAGCGTTCGTGGCGCGCGCCGACCATGCAGACGGCGAACTTGAACGCGACGCCGGCCAGCAGCGCGAGGGACAGGCCGGCCATCAGCGCCGCCACGGTCGCCGTGGGCGCGGCGACGGCGGCCCCGGCGATCAGGGCGAGCAACGCGCCTCCGAGCACCTTCTGACTGGGGAACAGCACCGTGCGCGCGGACTGGGCGGCGTCACGGCGCCAGAGCCCGAGCGACGCCTGGTCGGCGATGATCTCCTCGTAGCCCCGGTGCAGGCCCTGGATCAGGTCCCCCTCGGTAGTGACGCCGAGGTGGACCGGCTCGCCGAGCGCCTTCTCGATGCGGCTCTTGATCGCCGGCGTCGGCCGCTCGACGGTGGCGACGACCGGCGCCCCGTCGGGGCCGCGGCGGGTGGGGATCCAGCCCTCCTCGGCGAGGGCCTCCGGCGTGACGCGGCCGAGCAGCGTCGGATCGAGGGAGCTGCCGGCCACGTCGACGAAGGGCGCGTCCCAGCGGTCGGCCAGCAGGCGGTAGAGAACCTGGCGCCGCACCAGCCCGGTGGCGACCAGGATCGCGCCCAGCCGGGAGCCGGTACGGCGCTGGGTGGTCAGCGCCCAGTCGAGCTGCTCAGGAGTGAGATGGCCGGCACCGACGAGCAGTTCCCCTATCGGCGTTTCCTGCACATTTAGTGCATATCACGCTTCGACGCTTGAACGGCGTCGTAAACGACGCTGCGTGAGATCCCGACCGCGTGGGCGACCGCGCGCATCGCCTCTTTGCGCGGCACCCCACCCGCCTCGGCGAGCGCGACCCGCCGTGCCAGCTCGGCGGCGTCCGGTGCGTCGTCGGCACTCGGCGGCGGCGCTCCCCCGACGACCACCGTGATCTCGCCCAGCAGCCCGCCCTCGGCCCACTCCGCCAGCGAGCCCAGCGTCCCGCGGCGGACCTCCTCGTGCGTCTTCGTCAGCTCCCGGCACACCGCGGCCGGACGGTCGGCGCCGAACGCGGCCGCCGCGTCCTGGAGCGACTTGCCGATCCGCCGCGGCGACTCGAAGAACACGAGCGTGCGCGGCTCGCTCGCCAGCGCCGCGTAGGTGCTCCTCCGCTTCCCCGGCTCCCGCGGCGGGAAGCCCTCGAAGCAGAACCGGGCGCTCGGCAGCCCGGACAGCGCGAGCGCGGTCGTGACCGCCGACGGCCCCGGCAGCACGCTCACCGGAACGTCGGCGGCGATGGCCGCGACGACCAGGCGGTAGCCCGGGTCCGAGACGGAGGGCATCCCACCGTCGGTGACCAGCAGGACGGTGGCCCCGCCGACGGCCCGGTCCCGGAGGCCGTCGGTGTGGCGCTCCTCGGTCACGTCGTCGTAGCGGACGATCTGGCCCACCGGCTCCACGCCGAGGTCGGCGGCGAGCCGCCGCGCCCGGCGGGTGTCCTCGGCCGCGATCACGTCAGCGGTGGCCAACGCGTCACGCAGCCGGTCGGTGGCGTCCCCGACGTTGCCGAGCGGTACCCCGGCCAGGATCACCCTTCCCTGACTACTCACCGGGCCAGTATCCCGGGCACCGCTCACGCCGCCGAGACGGGCACGTCCCAGTCGATGTGGTACCGGTGCATCCACTCGGTCTTCATCATCCGTGACGCCATCGGCAGGAACAGCGGCATCATCGCGTCACGCACGACCCGCCCGACCGGCCCGGCCACCTTCATCGAGCTCGACCGCGCACCGGCTTTCACGACCCGCTCCACCCGCGGCCGCCGGATCCCCACGTATGTGGCGAGCGCCTCCGCCCGGTCCGGCACGTCACGCAGGGACTTGGCCAGCACGACCGCGTCCTCGATCGCCATCGACGCCCCCTGGCCCGACGAGGGTGAGGTCGCGTGCGCCGCGTCCCCGACCAGCACCATCCGGTCGCGGTACCAGTTCGGCACCGCGGGCAGGTCGTAGGTGGCCCACCCGGTCATCGGGTTCGTGCTCGCTTCGATCAACGCCACGGCCGGCGTCGCGTCGTCGGCGTAGAGCTCGAGCAGACGTCGACGCCATGCGCCACCGGCGTTCATCCCGGCGAGCTCCGCCGCCGACGGCGCGGTCGGGTACGGCGGGTTCGCGAACCACCACACCTCCCCGTTCGGCGCCGGGACGTAGCCGAAGAACGCGCGCTTGCCGAAGACCATCGTGAACGTTCCCGGTTCCGCGTCGACGGCCACGCCGCGCGCGTACCCGCCGGTGTTCAGCACCGGGACGTACCGCGGCGCCGGAGCGTCGGGGTCGATCAGGTTCCGGGTCGGCGAGTGCAGGCCGTCGGCGCCGACGAGCAGGTCGCCGCTCGCGTCGGTGCCGTCGCCGAACCGCGCCCGCACGCCGGTCGCGCTCGGCTCGACGTCGGCCAGGGCCTTTCCGTAGTGGATGGGGATGCCGCGGCGCACCACCTCGTCACGCAGCACCCGGTACAGGTCCGCGCGGCGGATCGTGCGGCTGGCGTCGCCGTTGGACATCGAGCCGAGCACCCGGCCGGTGCCGCTGCGCATCACCATCCGGGGCGTCGGGAACGCCGTCTTCTCGACCGGTTCCGCGGCACCGAGCACCTGCAGCGCGTCGATGCCGTTCCCGGCGAACGTGAGGAAGAGCCCCACGTCGTCGGCGACGCCCGGATGCCGCTCGTAGATCTCCGCGTCGATGCCCGCCCGATGCAGCGCGATCGCGGTCGCGCTCCCGGCCACGCCCCCACCGATGACCAACACACGCATGACTGCCTCCATTTATTTCGTTCGGCCGAACTAAGTAAAGGTTAGAATGACAGCCATGTCAACGGAGCGTGAGGCTCTCGTACGGGAGCTCGACAACGGCGGACGGGCGCTGGCCACCGCCGCCGTGCTCTTCCACGCGGCCGTGGCGGCGCTCTCCGGGCTGACCGCCTCCGACCAGCGCGCGCTCGACCTGATCGAACGCTTCGGCCCGCTCACCGCCGGCGAGCTGGCCGAACGGTCGGGGCTGGCGCCGGCGTCGGTGACCGGCCTGCTGGCGAGGCTCGAGCGCAGAGGGCTGGCCCGGCGGGTGCCCAACCCGAACGACCGGCGCAGCGTGCTGGTGGAGCTGGTGTACGAGGGAATGACGGTGATGGGGCCGCACTTCCTGGAGCTGGGGCGGCAGCTGCACCAGCTCTACGAGTCGTTCGACGACGCCGAGCTCGCCTCGATCGCGCGGTTCCTCCGCGAGGCCGCACGCATCCAGCAGGACGCCGCAGCCCGCGTCCCGAGCCCCGACAACTAGCGCAGCTCGCTCACCCGGCG
The DNA here is from genome assembly GCF_000585375.1 of Cryptosporangium arvum DSM 44712. NCBI lineage: Bacteria > Bacillati > Actinomycetota > Actinomycetes > Cryptosporangiales > Cryptosporangiaceae > Cryptosporangium > Cryptosporangium arvum. Next base: position 1,017,699 of record NZ_KK073874.1, on the reverse strand, counting down.
GGTGGCCCGGCGCACGACGATCCGCTCGTCGGCGCGAGCCCGCCGTCCCCGCAGCCCGATGGTGGCCGCCAACCCGGCGCCCAGCAGCGCCAGGTACGCCGCCCACCCGTACGCGGCGAACGTCCACACCTGCAGCGACGCCAGCGTGATCACGCTGCTCGTGGTGAGGCACGCGTACTGGACCCAGTTCTCGCTCTCCGGGTTCGTGAACGACTTCCGGAACGTCGGGATGGCCGCCAACGCATCGGCCACGATCGCGAAGACCAGCGCGTAGCGGGCATCGGCGAAGACCGCCCAGCAGACGACGCCGAGCACGGCACAGAGGCCGCACCCGATGTCGAAGCGGGAGGTCTTCCAGTGCGCGGTCCGGCTGCGCACCGAGACCAGCAGCGTCAGCGTCGGGCTGACCCCGGCCACGAGCGTCACGAACGCCGGGAGGCGCACACCCTCGCTCAGTTGCGCGAGGAACGCGACGTACGGCACCACCGCCCACAGCGACCAGGTGACGAGGTGCGGCCGGACCCGACCGAGCAGCGCTTTACGCACATAGATGCCGGCACCGAGGAAATTGAACAGCAGCGCCAGGAACACGAAGTGCGGATCAATCATCGGCCCTCACCCGGATATCGGCTCTCCGAGCGACCAGAGGTACTCGAAATCCGCCACTCGCTTGCGGATCTGTCCGATGTCCAGGACCAGTTTGGTGTTGAGGATGGACGGCGAGGCGAACGCCCGCTGACTCGCCGACACCACCGTCTCGTAGCTGACGCCACCATCGAAGAGAATGAAGTCGCGCAGGTCCATGAGCGACTGATTGATCCGGTTGTGCTCGAGCACCCGCACATCGACACCGGCCGCGACCTGCATCGCGCAGATATCGCGGAAGTCGGAGTCCGCGTCGAAATCAGGTTTGTCGAAAATGAAGATCCGGCGCACGGTGACGCCGCGATCGTGCACGGCGTCGCTCTGCGCCTTGAGATATCGGCGGCCGAGCGGCGTGTGCCAGAAGCCGTCGCTGAAGCTCTCCCCACCCGCGTCGACGGTGGCGAAGCTGGTGGCGTCGATGTGCGAACGGGTGCAATCGGTCAGCCCGATCAGCCAGTCGCGGTCCTCGCCCTCGTAGGTGGCCTCACCCGCGGCCAACGCCTTGAGGAACGACGACGTCCGGCCGATCTCGCTCTGCGCGAAGTCGTAGACGACGCCGGGCTGGCTCGGCTTGATCAGGATCGCGTGCCGGACCATCTGGGTGACCGCGTCGGAGCGCGCCGCCGTCTCCTCCAGCAGGCCGAATAACCGGGCCGCCTCGTTGATCTGCGCGAACGCGCCTTGCACGACGCCCTCGACCCGGCTCTCGTGGGCGGCCTGCCGAACCTCGAGCCCGCGGAGCCGGCCGTCGATCTCCATCAGGAACTGCACGACGAGCACCGCACCACCCAGGAAGACCGACAGCGTCAACGCGGTCAACGCGGCGTCGTTGCTCGACGTGGCGTCGGCCAGCGAGGTCAGCCCGTAGGTGGTGGCTCCGATCGCGAGCGAGACGAGGATTCGGCGGGCGATCCGGACGTGGGAGGCACCTGAGCTCCCGACGATGTCGCGGCTCATGCGTTCTCCGGCAGCGCGACCGAGCCGAGCAGGCCGATCGTAGACAGTGCCAGCTGGTCGCGGACGCGAGCGACCAGGCTCTCCCACTGCCGGCTCAGACCCGCGGCCGCGTCGAGCCCCCGCCAGAGCTCGGTGCCTTCGACGTCGAGCCGCGCGGCCGGCATCCAGTGGTGCAGCAGGTGGACGATCACCGGCCGGAGCCTCTGCACGGTGGCGGGCCCTCCCCCGGCCTCCAGCCCACTGCGGTCGATCGCCTCCACCAGCGCGGTGAGCAGCCAGTCGTGCAACGCGAGATCGGCCGCGAAGTCGGCGACGGCACGGGGCCGCAGGTCACCACCGGTCAACCGGAGCACCCGCAGGTCCTCCGACTCCAGCGAGTAGGTCAGCCGGACCGGCTCCGACGAGCGCGCGTAGCTCCACCGCAGCCGGGCGCGCCCGGTGCGACGGACCGCCGCGGTACCGGACAGCTGTGGAGACATCTGCACGGTGTCGAGCAACCGGTCACTGATCGCCCCGAGATTCGGGCCGGCTTTGTCAGCGCTCACCCATCCCCCGGCCAGGTTCTCCCAGTCCGGTTCGCTTCCGATCGTTTCGACCTGCCCCGGCCGCGACAGGTAATACGACCACGGCATCCGCCGATTGTTCTCGCCGTGCACGATCGACGTCATCGTTACGGCTTGAGCGATTTGACCACCGGTGATCGAAGCGAACGAAGCGGCGGTGCCCACGGCCCGATGACGTGCGCCACCCCCGATTCGGCAATCCAAGCCGTCATAAAGGTCCGGCGAGATCGCGAACGACGTCGGTCTGGTCGAGCTGCGGATGTCGTCTCCGAGGCGGAACGACAGAATTCTCTTGGCCGACGCGTTCGACACCGATGCCGAATGCCACAGGAGTTCTGTGTGTACCTCGCCGAACATCAACACGTCCGCCCCCGGTCCGAGATCAGGCCGGCTCACGGATCACCGGCGATACTCCCATCCAGAAAGTAGTTGATACGCCGCACGATTTCGGCCGGAAGGACGAATCCCTCACCCTCACTACGCTCTGCTATCTGCGTCAGCACCGCATCGTCCACACTCACCTGCTCAAGAATCACGCGCACCGCGTGTTCGACCGAGAGGAAGCGTCCGGACAGCACGGAGAAGGTCTGGTACGCGCTGAAAGCCTGCGCTTTCTGGTTCAGTTGAATGACTGCGGGGAGTTCGTCCCAATCGCGGACGGAGTTCAAATCCACCGATCGCGGTTGCGCCACAGGAGAGCCGTGGAACCGCAGCATTCCCAATCGCATCAACTGCCAGACCGCCGCGAGAAAGGGGCACGACCACGTACGGTCGCCGTCCTTTTCGCTCCACAGTTCGACGTCGACAAAAATCGAATGCCGACGAGCTGAGTTCTCCTCCGGCGGCCCCCACCGCGGCACCCGGCCCATGGCCTCGCCGCCGACCGGCGAACGTCGGCCGTTGCTCAACCAGCCGGTCTGCGTCACCGGCGGCCGGGATCCGTCGGTGTCGGCCGACGGCTCGGGAACCAGCCGCCGCTCCACCAGCGAGGCCAGGTCGACGCCGTCGGCGGACGCGCACCCGGCCTCCCGGGCGAGGTAGTCGATCCGGAGACCGGCCGAGGCCGCCGCCTGTTGCAGCGCGGGAATGACGACGGTCGGTGACTCGAACTCGGTGAAGTAGTCGTCGACGAGATAGCACGTGCTCATCCGCAGCCGGCTGCCGTTCGGCGGCGCGTAGAGCAGCTTCGCGGCCTCCAGCTGCGGCGCGACCCGCGCGAAGTGCCGGGCCAGCGCGGGGCCCTCCGGGTCGAAGTCCTCGTGGTAGAGATGCCCCAGCTCGACGGACAGGTGTGCCAGCGGCACCGACTTCACTTTCCGTCGTGCGGTCGCCTCCCCGTACGAGGCCTCGACCGTGCTCACAGGCCCTCCCAGCTCTCCTTGTCGGTCAACCGGTCGGCGAGCTCCTCGAACGCGTCGATCGTCGCTCGGTTCGCGACCTGCCTCGCGAACACGTCGTCGTCGAGGATCAGCTGTTCACGCCACTGGAGGACGGGGTCGAGCGGGATGCTGCCGAGCGTGTTCGTCCGGCCCAGCTTGTGCCGGCCGGCCAGCTCCTGGAGCTCCCGGTTGCAGTTGCGCAGCCAGGCGACCTGCTCCGGACGCAGGCCCGCCAGCTGCGGGGAGTCCGGGTCGACGACCGCCGTACGGACGAAGCGCACGGCGGCGCCGAGCCGGCCCTCGGCGTCGCCCGCGCCGTTGGCCAGCAGACCGTGTTCACCGAACACCAGACCGGAGGCCGCGATGATGTGCTGCCTCGTCCAGCGGTGGAAGACCAGCCAGCGGCTCTCGGCCGTGGCCAGCTCGGGCGTGCCGACGGCCCGCAGGACCAGCTCGGTGGCGTACGACCGGCCGGCACTCAGGTCGACCAGGCAGAAGTCGAACTGCTCGTTCAGCTTGCGCAGGAGCCGCGCGCAGCGCTCGACGTCGTTCTGGCGGCGCGAGAACTCGCCGCCCCCGCTGTCACCCGGCAGCAGGACGAGCCGGCCGGAGCCCCGCGGCCGCTCACGCAGTTCGTCACGGTCGGTCGTCGTCCACACGTCTCGACGCGTGGGGTCGGTGATCGACCCGTCCAGGTAGGAGTGCGTGCCGCCGTCGGTCGTGCCCCGTGCGACCTCGTTGATCGTGAACATCGCGCCCGCGGTCGGCGAGCCGAAGTCGAAGTCCAGATAGCAGACGTCCGCGCCCCGCAGCGCCTGCCGGTAGGCGAGGTTGCTCAGCGTCACGGAGCGACCCGTGCCGCCTTTGTCGGACGTCGCGAAGACGATCACGGCATCACTCCATCGCGCTCTGTTGGGCGGCGGCCAGCTGGTCCAGACGCCGCAGCACCTCCGAGGCCAGCGCGTCCGCGGTGCCGGGCTTCTCGGTCAGCACCCGCTGCGCTCGCCGCAGGTGGGCGCGGAGCTCCTGCATGCTCCCGCGGATCGACGGCCCCGCTTCCAGCGAGCCGGCGAAGATCTCCCGGTCGAACAGCTGCTCGGCCTCGGCGATCCGGTCCCGGGCGATGTCGTACAGCCGTTGGCTGCGTGCGGGCGGCGCGAGCACCAGGTCGGCGAGCATCACGAGACATTCCATGACGCGTTCGGTGTGGTACCAGGACGGCAGGTCGAACTCGCGCCCGACCTGGAAGATCGCCGCCGGCTGGTCCCAGAGGGCGCCGGCGCCGCCGTCGTCCATGCGGCGGCTGTTCAGGTGATCCCACACCTGGTCGGCGAGGGTGGTGAGCTGGCTGCGCAGCTCCGGGCTGCGCGCGCGCAGGGCCAGCGTCACGACCCGTTTGAGGAGCATCACCGAGAAGTCGGACACGACCCAGGTCAGACGCGGATTCACCTCGCCCTCGCTGCCGCCGAGCCGCAGCGGGACGCCGGGCGTGTGCAGCTGCAGCGCGACGTCGTTCGTGAGGGCTCGCCGGGTCACCCGGCCCCGGCTGCTCAGCTCCTCGAGCACCGAGAGGACCCGGCGGAGGTCGCTGTCGGGCGCGTTCCGCTTCGAGAGGTCGTGGGTGACCAGGGACGTCACCAGGAGACTGAAGTAGTCGGACTCCTCGCCGTCACTGGTGCGCCAGGGCAGTTCCTCCAGTGGCCAGCGGTCGCCGCCGTCGGAACTGGCCTCCGAACTGGCGACCGTGGCCCAGTACGAACGGGTCAGGTCGTAGCGGAGCTGGAGGGCCGCGGCGAGGCGCTGCTGCTCCTCGTTGAGCAGGCGCAGGACGCGGGTGCGTTCCTTCGTCAGGTCGACGATGCCGGCGAGCGCGATCGTCGTGAAGTAGAGCAGCGGCCGGCGCTCGGCCAGGCCGCTGCCCTGGACGCCGACCGGTTCGGTGGTCTCGATCGTGGGAGCGCCGCGCAGCGTTCCCCAGGTCCAGCCGCACTCGAACAGGAGGTTGGAGTTCTCCAGCTCGACTTGGCCGGACCCGATGGACAGGTCGCGCAGCCCCGCGCGCACTTCCTGCAGGCGCTCCTGCAGGTCGGAGACGACGCGGTCGTCGGACTGCCCGCGCCGTCGCACCGTGTTGATGAGCGTGCGCCAGGGCAACGTTCCCTCGCCGAACGCGTTGACCGTGAAGCTCCTGAGCAGGCCGACCATCGCCGCGCTCAGCCGGATGCTCGCCAGCTTCTCCAGTTCGTCGACCTGCGACCGCAGGTCGGTGCGGGTGACCCGGCTACGGAAGACCCGGGCGAACCCGAGCGTGGCGAGCGTGAGCGTGATCGACATCGAGTACGAGTCGACGACGTGCATTTTGCTCTGCTCGTCGGTGACTTTGTCATCCGGATCCTCGGTGCGGAAATACGACCCACCGGAGAAATCGGGCGCACCGTTCTCGTCGGTGTAGGTGCGCATGTAATCGATCAGGACACGAATGAGCTTGCGTGGGATCTCGATGCTGTCGCCCATATCGCGGAGCGCCGCGAGTGCGTCCGGATGGGTGTCGTCTGGGCGATCCAGTTGGAAGCCGTCGACCAGAGAGGCCGGATGCATGAGACAGAGCAACTGTTCCGCATCGGAAATCGAATTGCGTCCGTCCCGGCCGCCCCATTCCCAATCAGCACCCAACCGGGCAACCGCCCGCCAGATGTCCAGCATTTGCTGCCTGGGCTGCATTCTCACTGGAGCATCGCCGCCCTTTCCGTCATCAGCCGACCGTCCGAACGCGATGGTTTCACGCTACTACAAAGAGGTCGGGGCGCGGACCGACAAGCGATTACGTCAACTCGGACACTGGTGACTTTCGTGGAAACACATCACTCTGGGGCGAACAAAAATCACGCGTACGTGCGGTGATCAGGCACCGGCGTGAGCAGGTTTGAGGGCGGCAAATGATGGATATGTCGCCTATAGACAGCAGTGACTCGAACGGCGCTTGGGTCCCGGCGCCGCCCGCGGTCGGGCGGCACGGGCTGCCGGTACACGTCGACGGCCCCACGGACACCAAGTTGCCAGGTTGTTTCCGTGCAGAGGTCCACTGATTCCATTCATCCACAGCACCGTTCGACCGGTTACATACGCGTCTTCGGGGTGGTGGTAACGTCGTGCGCCTCTATCGAGATCGAGAAGGAAACCTCGACGTGATCGCGTCTACGCAGGCGAAGCAAGCGACAAATAGCGCTGCAACTGACGAGTATTCGGTCTCACCGTACTCGTCCACCGACCTCGACGCGGTACACGCTCTCGCTACGGCGGTCACTGGTTCGGAGTCTTATCCGAAGTTCCTCATCGCGCAGCTGGCGGACATTCTGGGTCCGGGCTTCCTCGTCGCCCGCGATGCCGACGCCAGGGTCGTCGGGTACACGGTGGCGACCCCGCACGCCCAGATCGAGGCGCGCGGGGTGGTGCTCGCGCTCGTGGTCGACAAGAACCACGCCCGTGTCGAGCGCGAGCTGGTGGGCGTCGCCACCACCTACCTGCGTGGCCACGGCTGCGAGGAGATCGTGTTCGCGGCCACCACGGCTCCCGAGGCGTCGGACGACCGGGACGACACCCCCGCTCCGGCCGGCGCGTACCGGGTCCGCCAGTTCACCCCGGCCGACCTCGACGACGTCCACCGGGTCGAGCTTTCGGCGTTCGGCAGCGATCCCTACCCGCGCCTGTTCTTCCTCCAGCTGGCCGAGGTGCTCGGCACCGGTTTCCTGGTCGCCGAACGCGGTACGGGCAGCGAGCGCCGGGTGGTGGGCTATCTGCTCGGCGTTCTCGACATGGTCGCTCCTGGCCGCGGCTGGGTGATGTCGGTGGCGGTCCACGCCCTCCACCGCGGCCGCCACGTCGGCTGGCAGCTGATGGAAGAAGCGGAGCGCTACTTCCGCGAGGTCGGCCGCAAAGAAGTGCAGCTCACGGTGGACCCCGACAACGAGGTCGCGGTCGAGCTGTACCAGCACCGCTATTACGAGACGGTTTATTGCCACGACGACCTGCACGGAATGAAATTGTCGCGGCTGGTCATGCGGCTCCGGCTGCCCGTGCGCTGAAAACGGCGTTTACTGCTGCGTCTCCAGGCCTCGGGCCAGCCGGGACGTCAGCCCGGCAAGCGTTTTGACCTCCTCGTCGGTCAGCATCGAGAACCATTCCGTCACCGCCGCGTGATCGTCGGGATCCCGGCCCGCCCAGTACGCGGCGTTCTTCTCCGTCGTGGTCAACCGGCGACGACGCTTGTCGGCCGGGTCCGGTTCGCTGACCAGCCAGCCTTTGCGCTCGAGCGACGCGACCAGCTGCGCCGTGTTCTGGTGCGTGGTGGCGAGCGCCGCCGACGCCTCGCCCAGCGTCGGGTTGCCCAGCGCGGTCACCACGGTCAGCAGCGCGGCTTGCTGCGTGGTCACGCCGTCCGGCCGTAGGCGGGCGTCCATCAGGTAGCGCAGACGCTGGGCGGCCAGCAGCACCATCCGGAAAGCCTGCACTGAGGGCTGTTGCTCGTCGGTCATAGGCAATATATTACCTAACTCTGACCGAGAGGAGCGGGCCGATGATCTGCCTGCTGCCGCACTGCGGCTACCTGTCCGAGACCTCACGCATGCTCGAGCTACGACGGGCCTTGCGGGCCCGCGGCGCGGACGTGCGGGTCGCCACCCACGGCGGTACGTACGAGCACCTGCTCGATCCGGGCTACGACCTGATCGGCCCGCCGATGAGCGCGGAGCGAGCGGCCGCGTTCGTCCGCGACGGTGTCGGCCTCGGCTCCCCCGACCAGAGCATGTACTCCGACGACGAACTCCGCGCGTACGTACGGGCCGAAGTGGACTACTTCCGCCGGCACGACGTGACGACCGTCGTCACCGGTTTCACCCTGACCACTCTGCTGTCCAGCCGGGTGGCCGGTGTCCGGCTGGTCACCGAGCACGCGGGCAGTTTCGTCCCGCCACTGTTCGAACACGGCCTGGTGCCGCCGCCCGCCGAACGACTCGCCCGGTGGCAGCGCGCGATGCCCGGTTCCGTGGTGCGGCGGCGGTACGGCCGGACCGTGCCGGGGCTGCCGTTCTACTGCGCCGGGTTCAACCGGGTCGCCGCCGAACTGGGTGTGCCCGGCGTCCCCGGGCTGGCCGCGTTGTTGCTCGGTGATCTGACGCTCGTCCCGGAGATACCCGAGGTGCTCGGGCTACCGGCGGCGGCCGTCGACGGCTGGGTTCCGGGGCCGATGTACCGGCCGGAAACGCGCCTGCGGTGCACCGGTCCGCTGTTCGCCCGGCTCGAGCAGCCGGTGCCGGACGAGGTGCAGCGGTTCCTCGACGCGCCCGGGCCGCTGGTGTACGTCGCGATCACGTCCAGCGGGGTGGGGTTGGTGCGCAGCGTGCTGGAGGCGCTCGCTCCGCTCGCGGTGAAGGTGCTCGTCGCGGCGACGGTGCACGATCGAACCGCGCTCGCCGACGTCACGGGCACCGCGAAGTTCCTGGTGGCCGGGGTGCTGCCGAGCCACCGGATCATGCCGCGGGCCGATCTGGCCGTCACCGCAGGCGGACAGGGCAGTGTGCAGACCGCGATGGCGAGCGGAACGCCGCTGCTGGGCATTCCGTTGCAGCCGGAGCAGTTGCTGAACGTGGCGCTGGTCGAACGGCTGGGGGCGGCGCGGAGCGTGCCGAGCGGGCAGGCGACGGTGTCGCGGTTGCGTAGGGTCGCGCGGAGGATGCTCGGCGATCCGTCGTACCGCCGAGCCGCCGAACGAATCCACGACCGCTACGCCGACGTCGACGGCGCAGCCCTGGCGGCGGAAGCAATCCTCGACGGCGAGGCGATCGTTCCGAGGGCGGGAGCCTCCGGGGCGGGAGCCTCCGGGGCGGGAGCCTCGCGGGCGGGCGGTCGGGAGTCGGAGAAGTGGGGTGGGGATGCGTAGTCGGGTGGCGGCGGTGGGGAGCGGGGTGTTCTTCGCGATCGCGCCCGGGACCGTCGCCGGGGTGGTGCCGTGGTCGCTGACCGGCTGGCGGACCGGCGCCGCCCCGCTGCCGCTTCGTGTGGCCGGCGCCGTCCTGGTCATCGCCGGCGCCGCGGTGCTGCTGCACGCGTTCGCGCGGTTCGTCCACGAGGGACTCGGCACCCCCGCGCCGGTCGCGCCCACCGCTCATCTGGTCGTCGGCGGCCTGTACCGCTACGTGCGCAACCCGATGTACCTCGCGGTCGTGACGACGATCCTCGGCCAGGCCCTGCTCCTCGGCCGCCCGGTCCTGCTCGCCTATGCCGGCTTGATAGCGGCGACCACCGCGACGTTCGTCCACCTCTACGAGGAACCGACCCTGCGCGCCCAGTTCGGCACCGAATACGACGCCTACCGCGAGGCCGTACCCGGCTGGTGGCCCCGCCGAGTCCGAGACCACTGATCAGGTGAGAGGCGACCGCCCGGGGTAGACCTGCGCCCGGGCCGTCGCTCACCGACCGAACCCCGCCGTCAGGGCACGTGCGCCGGCCTCGCAGGAATCACGAAGGCCGGCTCCCTCCGAGGAGGAAACCGGCCTCTGACCTGCTACAGCTTGGTGGAGATGAGGGGATTCGAACCCCTGACCCCCTCGATGCGAACGAGGTGCGCTACCGGGCTGCGCTACATCCCCAAGCCGGTGTCTACCTTACCAGGATGCGCGGCCCGCTTTCACATCCGCCCCGGCCGGATGCCCCGGCCGGATGCCCCGGACGAATGCCCCGGGCGGATGCACCGCGCCCCGGGCGACGCGACGCGACCCCGAGCCGGGCCTCAGCCGTTGACGACCTTCGGCAGCGCCGCACCTGCGGCCCGTGCCTGCCGACGAGCCGCCGGCGTCGCTCCGGCCGCGTCGCGGGTGCGGGCAGCCGGCCGCGAAACCGGCCGCACCGCCCACGAGCCGTCCGCCGCCAGGTACACCTCACGCCCGGCCGCCGCCAGCACCCGCACGACGTCACGGGCCGGGCGCTCCCGCTCGGCCCGGGAGAGCGACAGCCAGCCCGCGGCCTGGTGGACCGCCTCCGGGCCGAGCCACGCCTCCCGCTCGGCGCCGGCCGGCACCTGACGCAGCGCGCGCCGGACGAACGCCTCGGCGCGGTGCTGGCGGGCCCGGGCGATGAGCACCTGGGCCTGCCGCTCCTTCGCCTCACGCTGCTGACGCTGCGCGGCGACCGCACGCAGGCGGCCCAGCAACCCGACCGCGACGACGGCCGACACGACCGCCCCGATCCAGAACGACGCACCGAAGAACAGCCCGGCCACGGCCTGGCCGGCGACCAGCAGCGCGAGCACCAGCACGAGCCGACGCCGACGGGCCCGCTGGAGCTCCGCGGCCCGCCGCACGGCCGCAGCCGACACGACGGCGGGAGCGGTGCGCGGAGCCGGAACGACGCTCACCGGGCTCGCGGCCGGCGCGGAGACCGGAACCGCGCTGACCGGAACCGCGCTCGTCGGGCGGTCGACGTTCGCCGGGCGGCGAACCCGCACCCGGCCCCGGGAGGTTCCGCTCTCCTGGAGAGCCTCACGCACCAGCGAAGCCCGCACCGCGGTCAGATCACGACCGTCGGCCGAGACCCCCTGAGCGGTCTTCACGGCGGCGGGCACCACGAGCGACGTCGGCGGGCGCACCGGCCCACCGGAGGGCACGGTGCGGCGCCGGCGTTCCCGGGGAAGCACACGCATCGACGAAGCACGGAGCTCCGCCTGACCCCGCAGGGCGGTGTCGTAGCGGTGGGCCAGGGCCGGCATCAGAATCAAAACCCCAGCGGCAACGACCAACGCAAGCAGGACAGACGACGGCATAGACCCTCCCTCCCCCGGTTCCGGGTGAATTACACGTTCGTAGTTCGAGGCTACGAGGGGTAGTCCAGGACATTGCGGAACTCAATGGGCGTGTCTGCTTCCTGACCTCAGGAAGATCACGCTCACGCCCTCAACCGAACCGCTTAAAAGAGGAGGTCACCATCGAGAATTCAGCTCGCCGGCCGGGACATTTGTCCCTCCCGCCCGGGCAATCAGGGCAGCCCCAGCTGCCCCACCGCAACTCAGCGCCCAACCGCCGGCTCAGCGCGCGGCCGGGTCCGACGACGAACCGGTCCGCGCCGTACGCCACCGCGCCAGCAACCCGGCCGGGGCCACGTCCTCGACGGTCAACGCGTACCCGACGTGGTCGCGCCAGCCGCCGTCGATGTGCAGATAGCGTGGGTGGAAGCCTTCCTGACGGAAGCCCAGTTTCTCGACGACACGCCGGCTCGACGTGTTCTCCGGCCGGATGTTGACCTCGATGCGGTGCAGGGCGGCGTGCGCGAACGAGAAGTCGACCGCCATCGCCAGAGCGGTCGGGATGACACCGCGCCCCGCGACCCGGTTGTCGACCCAGTAACCGGCGTACGCCGAACAGAACGCACCCCGCACGATGTTCCCGAGCGTCAGCTGTCCGACGAACTGATCCTCGTACGTGACGACGAACGGCATGATCTGCCCCAGCCGCACCCCGCGTCGCAGCGAGCGGTACAGCTCGTAGTAGTCGCTCGTGCGGTGCCGGTCGGCCCACGGACGCATCGAGGTGGGCTCCCAGCGCGCCAGCCACTCCTCGTTCGCCAATCTGACCTCGGACCAGGCGCGGGCATCACGAATCCGGTGGGGGCGGAGGCCGACCGGGCCCTCCGCCAGGGTGGCCGGCCAGCCGGGCAGTGCGGTCATCGGCGTCCTCGCGGCGGTAACTGGTGCCGGAAGCTTAGACACCTCCGGCGCCAACGCGCACGGGCGGTCAACGGATCCGTCGGACCGATTTCACTCCGGCACACCGTCGAGGAGGAAAGCCGGCACGTCGGTTCCGGTCGCGACGTCGCCCGCCGCCTCCGGAACCGCCAGCAACGCGTTCGCCGACGCGTAGCCGGTGAGAAATGCCTCACCCCCGGCGAGCGGCGACGCCAGGTACCCGCCCTCCCCCGACCGGACGACCCGGGCCGGGCGGAACTCCCGAACACCCGGCATCGTCCGGATCGGCGACGTGAGCTCGGCCAGCATCGCCGGGCGGAACAACGACGAAGCACCCGCCAACCGCCGCAACATCGGACGCAACACGAGCTCGAACCCGAGCAGCGCTCCCGCCGGGTCGCCCGGCAGGCACAGCACCGGCATCCGCGACGGCCCCACCCGCCCGTACCCGATCACGAGCGAAGGCTCCAGCGGCAGCGTCTCGAAATGGACGACGTCGTCGAGCCCGAACAACCGCCGCAGGACGTCGGTGTGACCCGCGCCGGTGCCCCCGGTCGTGACGAGCAGGTCCGCCCGGTGCGCGTGGTCCTCCACGAGCCGGCGCAGCGCCTCGTCCTCGTCGGGCACGATGCCGACCCGGTGGGCGTGGGCTCCGGCCTCGCGGGCCGCCGCGGCCACACCGAGCGAGTCCACGTCGACGATCCGGCCCGGAGCCGACGTGCTGTACCCCGGCCGCGACGAATCCACCAGCTCGTCGCCGGTGGCCGCCACCAGCACGCGCGGCGGCGGCGACACCAGCACCGACTCGACCCCGGCCGAGGCCAGCAACGCGATCGTCGCCGCGGTGACCCGGGAGCGCGCCGGTGCGAGCACCGCACCGGCCGCGACCGTGCTGCCGCGCCGCCGGATGCCGTCCCCCGGCTGCGGAACACGACCGATCCGGACCCGGGCGAGGCCGCCGTCGGTGACCTCTCCGGCCACGACCGCATCGGCACCGACCGGCAACGGCGTTCCGACCGTGACGGTGTAACTGGCACCGGCCGACACCGTGGCCGGCTCCCAGGAGGCGGCGGTCAGGTCCCCGATGACGGCCAGCCTGACGTCGCCGTGGTGTTGGGACGGATCACCGGACCACTGCGCGTCGCCCAACGTGTCGTGGGCCCGGACGGCGTAGCCGTCCACCGCGGCGACGTCGAACGCCGGGACCGGTCCCGGCGCGACGACGTCCTCGGCCAGCAGCACGCCGAGCGATTCCAGCAACGCCATCGGCAACGGCCGGAGCGGCTGCAGATCGGCCAGCGCCGTATCCAGGAAATGCTGGGTCCCCATCCCCAGCAGATCCGTGCTCATCCCCCCCGAGATGATCACGCCAGAGACGTCTTCACATAGTCGGTGAGCCACTCGCGGAACTCCGAGCCGAGCTCCTCGTGGTCGACGCCGAGCAGCACGGTGGCCTTCAGGTAGTCGATCTTCGCGCCGGTGTCGTAGCGACGGCCCTTGAACACGACGCCGTGCACCGGCGTGCCGGCCTTCAGCAGGTCGGCCATCGCGTCGGTGAGCTGGATCTCGCCCCCGGCGCCCGGCTTCGTGTTGCGGATCGCCTCGAAGATCTCCGCCGGCAGCACGTAGCGGCCGATGATCGCCAGGTTGCTGGGGGCGTCGTCCGGATCGGGCTTCTCGACCATGTCGGTGACGCGGACGATGTCGCCGAGGTGCCCCTCACCGGTGCGCCCCGTGTTCTCCACCGCCACGATGCCGTAGCGCTTGATGTGCTCGCGCGGCACCTCGAGCAGGGCCAGCACGATGCCGCCGTGCTCCTCCTGGACCTCGAGCATGGTCGGCAGGATCGGGTCGCGCGCGTCGATCAGGTCGTCGCCGAGCATCACCGCGAACGGCTCGTCGCCGACGTGCGACGCGGCGCAGAGCACGGCGTGGCCGAGGCCCTTCGGCTCGCCCTGGCGGCACGTGTTGATCGAAGCGATCTCGGACGACCGGCGGACCGCGTTGAGCTCCGCCGTCTTTCCCTTCTCCTCGAGCGACTTCTCCAGATCGGGGCGCCGGTCGAAGTGGTCGACCATCGCGCTCTTGCCGCGACCGGTGACGAGCAGGACGTCGTCGAGGCCGGCTGCGGCCGACTCCTCGACGATGTACTCCAGCGCCGGTTTGTCGACGACCGGCAGCAGCTCCTTCGGAACGGCCTTGGTGGCCGGTAGGAATCGGGTTCCCAGCCCGGCGGCCGGAATGACGGCCTTGCGCGTGGTACGGGGCTTTGCGGCGGAAGTCTCGACCATGTCGGGAGACTAGCCAACAAACTCGGGCGCGTCTTCGTCGCCCACAGGTGTCGGCCGGCGTTAACCGGTGGGTTGTGCGCGGAGGGCGCGGCTCACCGCGCGGAGCGCCCGGTGCGGTCGGATCGGGTCGGTGGCGCGGTGCAGGAGCGCGTTCTCCAGCGCGACCGCCACCTGGCCGGCGAACGAGCGGACGGTGAGCAGGTCGCCGTCGTCGAAGTCGTCCCCGCCGAGCCGGTCGTGGAGCGCCAGCACGCCGAGCAGGCGCCCCTCCGGAAGCGCAGGCGGGTGCGGCGGGCCGACGATCGGCACCGCGATGAACGTCCGGCAGTTCTCCCGGCCGTGGCGGGCTTCGCCCGTCGCCGCGACGCCACCGAGCAGCCCCTCCCCGATCGCGACCCGGACGTCGTGCGGCCGCCCCAGCGACCGTCGCCCGACCAGGTCACGCTCCTCGGCCAGCAGCACGACGCCGCTCTCGGCCGCGGTCGTCGCCACCACGCTCTCCAGCACGACGTCGAGGATCCGGTCGACGTCGTTCGTGCTCGACATCGTGTCGCCGAGCAGCGCGAGCGTCCCGCGCAGCTGGTCGCGCCCGGCGGTCAGCGCGGCCACGTAGGCCTGCAGGCTGCGCGTCATCCGGTTGAAGGTCGCGGCCAGCTGCCCGACCTCGTCGAGTACCCGCACCGGGGCGCGGGCCGCCAGATCACCCTCGGCGACGAGCGCCGCGGCGGCCGCGACCTCCGCGAGCGGCGTCGTCAACGCCTTGGCCAGCGAGTTCGCGGCGAACAGCGCCGCACCGGCGGCGGTCAGCACGACCACGGAGAGCGCCCCGTAGAGCGCGGTCGCGTCCGGCGCCGGCGTGCGCAGCACCGTGCGCACGGGACGGCCGGGTACCGGTTCGAGCACCCGCATCCGGAGGGTGGCCGACCGCACGTCGGTTTCCGACTTCTTCCCGACGCCGGGCGAAGCGTTCTTCGCGGCCCCGGGCGAAGCGTTCTTCGCGACCCCGGGTAGAGCTCCGGTCACGGCGGTGACCTCGACGCCGGGTACCGAGACGAGCGCGTCGAGGTCGGCCGCGGTGACCGTGAACGCGGCGCGGGCCCGGCCGGCGAGCGAGCCGTCGGCGCGGTGGAGTTCGACCACCGCGGCGATCACCGCCCGCGCGTCGTTGCCCGGCGGCGTTCCCTTCGTGCAGTCACCCCACCGCGTGACCGGCACCGACACGTCACCGGCGACGCCGAGCGCGGTGCCCGCGATGTTCTCGATCCGCGCCGACTCGGCCAGCCCGCGGGTCACCAGGAAGCTCGTCGCGGCCGCCGGCCGCCGGCCCTGCGCGGTCGCGTCCGCCAACCCCTCCGCCGCCGACCGGGCACGCTGGCAGACCGTGTTCACGGCCGTGCTGACGACGGTCGCGGCGGCGCTCAGCCGCTCGGTGGCGCGTTCCTCGGCCAACCGGGTCGCGGTGATCCCGACCGCCAGCGCACCGAGCAGCAACGGCCCCAGCACCACCGACAACAGGACCGCGGCGAGTCGCCTGCGTAGGGTCATGGATACCTCCCGAACGAGGAGAAGGAGCATCGATGAGCGCGCCCGCTCACGCGGCGAAAGCGGAGCTGCGTGCGCGCTGCCGGGCAGCCCGTGCGCGACGCCTCGCCGACCTCCCTCCGGCGCGGATAGCGGCCGAGAGCCGCCGCCTGGTGGCGCACCTCCTCGCGGGTCTCAACGAGCGCGGGGGGTGGTCGGTCGCGGCGTACGCGCCGATCGGCTCCGAACCGGGGGTCGTTCCGGGGCCGCCGCTGCTGTCCGGCGCACCGCGGGTGGGGTTGCCCGACGCGCTGCGTGAAGCGGGCATCGGGGTGCTGCTCCCGCTGGTACGCGCCGATCGCGACCTCGACTGGGCCGCCTACGAGAACCACGAGTCGCTGGTGCGCGGCCCGCTGGGCCTGTGGGAGCCCGATCCCGCGACGGCGCTCGGCGTCGACGCGGTGCTTTCGGTCGACCTCGTCGTGGTGCCGGCGCTGGCGGTGGGCCGGGACGGGTCGCGCCTCGGCCGCGGCGCCGGCTACTACGACCGTGCGCTGGCCCGGGTGGCGCCGGAGACCCCGCTGGTCGCGCTCGTCCACGACGACGAGCTGTTCGACTCGGTGCCCACCGAGGAGCACGACCGACGTGTCACCGACGTGATCACCCCGAGCGGCGGCTGGGTGCGATTGGGCCGTGATTAACCCGGTGTGAGCAGATCGACAATCCTGACCCGCTGGCGCGAAGGCGCGGAATACCGCACACTTAGCACTCGTTCGATCTGAGTGCCAATCAGGTTCCATCGGAGGAGGCGGCCGTGCCGACCTACCAATACAAGTGCACGGCCTGCGGCCACCGACTCGACGCGGTTCAGTCGTTCTCCGACGCTCCGCTGAGCGTGTGCCCGGAGTGCCAGGGCGAGCTGCGGAAGCTGTTCTCGTCCGTGGGCGTGGTGTTCAAGGGCTCGGGCTTCTACCGCACCGACTCGCGGTCGGGTTCGACCAGCTCGGAGCCGGCGAAGAGCACCTCGTCCTCCGACTCCTCGTCGTCTTCCTCGACGAAGTCGGACAGCTCGGGTTCGTCGGGTTCGTCGGGTTCGAGCTCGTCGTCGGGCTCGACGTCCTCTTCGTCGGGCAGCAGCAGTTCCTCGTCGTCGAAGGCTGCGGTCTAGCTTTTCTGCGGTTACCAGCCGGTCCCCTAGCAGGTGGGGGCCGGCTGTTTCGTTTTTCCACCGGGGTGCGGTTCGTCCACAGGCCGCTCGTCGGGCGTGGCTGCGCCCGTGTCGGGTGCCTACCGTCGGCGCGGGAGGTTCGATGCGGCGGGGTGCGATGCGGCGGGGGGTGCGATGGGGCGGGCGGAGCGGTTGGACGCGCCCCGGGTCTGGCTGCCGCGCGGCGGCCGGCGCGGGTGGGTGCGCGCGGCGTGCGTAGTCACGCTGGTGGTGGCCGCAGGCGCGATCCTGCTGCTTCCTCGGGCCGACGCCGGTCAAGGCGATAGTTCGACGTCAGCGGGTGCTCAGCACTCGACGGAACCGGACGCTGGCCGGCCGACGGCCCCGGGCGACGCGAGCTCAGCAGGTTCGAACGGCGAGAGCTCGACAGGGCCGGGCGGCGCGGATTCGACAGGGCCGAGCGGCGCGGATTCGGCGGAGCCGGGCGGCGCGGATTCGACAGGGCCGGGCGGCGCGGATTCGGCGGAGCCGGGCGGCGCGAGTTCGGCGGGGCCGGGCGGCGCGAGTTCGGCGGGGCCGGGCGGCGCGAGTTCGGCGGGGCCGGGCGGCGCGAGTTCGGCGGGGCCGGGCGGCGCGGGGCCGAACAGCACGGGTTCCGCCGGGCCGGGCGGCGCGCGTTCGGCGGGGCCGGGCGGCGCGCGTTCGGCCGGGGGTCACACCGGATCGGGCGCGCGGGAGGCGGGCGCGGTCCCCGCGTGCCGTGCGGGTGATTTCGGCCCTCCGCCGGGGACGGTCGGCTTCGCGCTGCGGCTCCCGGATCCGGCCGTGCTCGCGGTGTTGCGGGCCGGGCAGCACGTCGACGTGCTCGTGCACTCGAACGGCGGCCGCGCGGACGTCGTCGCGTCCGACCTGGCCGTCCTCTGCGGCGTCGGCAACGACGGCGAACCCGACGGCCTCCTCTACCTCGCGGCTTCGGCGGCGCAGGCCACGGTCCTGGCGGCGATCGGGCCGGGCGCCCGACTCTCCGTTACAGTGCGGTCGCCTTGATGATGCTTCGGCCGGCCGCCGGCGAGGCATAGAGCAACCGGCCCCTCCGTTCGAGAGCAAGAGGACACTGCGCGATGTTCAAGGGATTCCGCGACTTCATCCGCCGCGGCAACGTGGTCGACCTGGCCGTCGGTGTGGTGATCGGTGCCGCGTTCACCGGGCTGGTCACGCAGTTCGGCAACTCGTTCCTGAAGCCGCTGATCCAGCTGATCACCGGCGGCGAGAAGGTCGGCGGCACGTTCGAGATCAACGACGTGAAGTTCGACTACGGCGCGTTCATCACCGCGATGATCATCTTCGTCCTGACCGCCGCGGCACTGTACTTCGTCGTGGTCGCCCCGATGAACCGGCTCAACGAGCTGCGCCGCCGTGGCCAGGAGCCCGAGCCCGCGGCCCCGAGCGAGGAGATCGTGCTCCTCACCGAGATCCGGGACGCGCTCCGCGAGAACGGCGGCGGACGCCGCCTCTAGGCCGTGTCCTGCGAACCGCTCACTCCCAGTGGGGTGGGCGGTTTTCTATGAGCTCGAGGTCACGGAGTTTGCCCGACGTGGCCGCACGCCAGTCGGTGCTGTCCGTGTCGTCGGTGGTCTGATCGGGAAGTACGACGATGTCGGTGTCGTCGATCATCGGGACCTCACGCTCGTCGTCCCACGCCATGCTCGTCAGTCTCCTTCTCCGGCACGACTCAACCCTGCGCAACCACCCTACGCGGCCCGCGACACCCCCGAATCCCGGTCAGGGTGTCAGCTTCTGGACATACCGCGCCCCGCGCCGGATCTCCTCCCGGTCCCATCGCATCGGCGTTGTCCGACCGTTCCGCCAGAGTTCAACCTGGTCGGTGTAGTGGTCGGAGAACGCGTGCCCGGACTGGCCGGTGAGGTTCACCCAGCGTGAGCGATCCAGGTCAGCCAAGTCGACGACCATCCGCATCGACGGCACCCAGGACACCTCGTATCCCTCGGCCGGCGTCCACCCGGTCGCGTCGACGATGCTGCTCCCGCCGCCCACCGGGTACGGGCCCCGGTTGAACAGCGCCTCGATCACCCCGATGCCCGACGTACCCAGCGACTGGTTGCGGATCGTCAGCGTGTGCAGGTCGCCCCAGCGCCACTCGGAGACGTCGTCGCCGAGCCGCCCGGTCAGTTCGTCCGCGGCGTCGGTGAGGGCGTCGCGGAGCACGTCGTCGCGCTGCTCGACCGCGCTCGTGCCCTTCTCGTCCCACCACGGTGAGTCGGGATCGCGGAGCAGGTTGCTGACCACCAGGAACCAGCGGCCGCCGCCGTCGGGGGTCAGGTCGTCCGGCAGCTCGTCGAACGTGCGCCGCAGCAGGTGCCGCCAGACCGCGTTGAAGTAGGCCGCCCCGGCCGAGCTCTGGGTCTGGTGCAGGTCCCACCGGCCCAGCAGGTCCCGGGCCGCGCGTGCCGACGCCGGAACGTCCCCGATCTTCGTGAGCACCGGCACCAGCTCGGCGGCGGCCGCGCTCCAGGAATCCATCTGGATCGCGCTCATGTCGTCCGCGTCGACCGGGCCGGCCGCGGACTTGGCCTGCAGCAGCGCGTCGATGCGCGCGCTGCGGTACCCGGTGTCCCAGTCGTAGCCGAGCACCGGGCCCGCGCCCTCCCGGACCGGGGCCTGGTTCGCGGTGACGATGTACCCGGCGGGCGGGTTGTACGTGTACGGCAGCTGCTCGAACGGAACCGTGCCGACCCAGTCGTAGCTGGGGTTCCAACCCGGCGCCGGGAACAGGCCGTCGCCGCTGCCGCGGATCGGGATCGTGCCCGGCGCCTGGTAGCCGATGTTGCCGTCGACGTCGGCGTAGACCATGTTCTGCGCGGGGACGGCGAACAGCTTCGCGGCCGCGCGGAACTCGGTGAAGTTCGCGACGCGGTTCAGGGTGAACAGCGCGTCCGCGGTGCGGCTCGGTTGGAGCGCGGTCCAGCTCAGCGCCACCGCATAGGCCGGGTCGGCGGTCTGCGGCTCCTGGGTGGGCACGCCCTGGGCGTCGACGCCCGGTTTCGCACCGATCGCGCGCAGGTCCTCATCCTGATCGGACAACAGCGGGCCGTGGACGGTGGAACGGACCGTGAGCGTGACGTCGTCCCCGCCGGCGACCTTGATCCGCTCGGTGCGGGTCACCAGCGGCACCTGCTCGCCGTCACGCTCGTAGGTGTTGCCGCGGACACGCTCCAGGAACAGGTCGGTGACGTCGGGGCCGAGGTTGGTGAAGCCCCACGCCACCCGGGCGTTGTGCCCGATGACGACCCCGGGCACCCCGGAGAAGCTGAACCCGGACACGTCGAACGGGCAGGCCGCGCCGACCGTGGTGCAGTGCAGGCCGACCTGGTACCAGACCGACGGCATCGCCGGGCCCAGGTGGGGGTCGTTGGCCAGCAGCGGCTTGCCGGTCGCGGTCTTGCTCCCGCCGACGACCCAGGAGTTCGAACCGATGCCCTCGCCGGTGCCCAGCAGCTGGGGCAGGCTCCCGAGGCCGGCGCCGAGCGTGTCGAGCCGGCCGCCGAGACCGCGGAGCGCGGCCCGGACGGCGGCCTCGTCGCCGGTCTCCGGTGAGCCACCACCGCCGCCGGCCGTGCGCCGGGTGGGCGGCGCTCCCTCCCGCTCCTGCGGCACGACGGCCGTCGGCTGGAACGTGCCGTCGACGACCGCACCGGACGTCACGATCGGCGGGTTCGACCGGTACGGGTAGGCGGGGTAGAGCTCGTTGATCTGCTCCCAGTCGAGGCCGGACGCGAGCAACCGCGCGCGCTCGAGCTCGTCGCCCATGTTGCTGCGCAGGTCCCAGGCCATCGCCTTGAGCCAGGAGAGGCTGTCGACAGGCGTCCAGCGTTCGATCTCGTAGCCGGAGTTCTGCAGCCCCACCACCGCGTACTCCAGGCCGGCCGAGCGGCCGGAGTGCTCGCCGATCCACGCGTTGACGCCCTCGGCGTAGGCCTGCAGCCAGCGCCGGCTCTCCGCCGACAGCAGCGGAAGCTCCTGCTCGGCGACGCGCCGCCAGCCCATCGTCCGGATGTACTTGTCGGTGGAGACCTGCGACGGGCCGAACAGCTCGGCGAGCCGCCCGGACGTGACGTGCCGCCGGAAGTCCATCTCCCAGAACCGGTCGACGGCGTGCAGGTAGCCCTCCGCGCGGAACAGGTCGTCGGCGTTCTGCGCGTAGACCTGCGGGATGCCCTGGGCGTCCCGGTACACCTGGACGTCGGCGTCGAGGCCCGGCACCCGCACGGTGCCGGTGTAATCGGGCAGGGACGCGCGGATCGTGAAGTACACGGTGCCCCCGGCGACACTGGCCACGACGACCAGGACGACGAGGAGAGAAAGGCCGATCCGGCGCAGAACCCTAGCGACGTTCACAGACCGCGACCTTAAGGCCTGAGGGGTCAGGATTGACCAGTACCGGCCGACGCTGTGGATGAGCCCGGTCCGGGATGAACACGAGTCATCCGATACCCAGCGGGCCTGTGGACAACCACGGTGGGCTCGCCCGCCACGGTTAGCCTGGACGTACTGGATCCTCAGCGCCGACAGCGTCGCCGGCGCGCGTCACCGGAGCACCTCCGGGGCGCTGGCGGAGAGGGGTTGGCCCAATGCTGGACGCCGATCGACTGGCCCGAGCTCGTCGCACCCGCCTGAACGCCGATCGCCGCCGTCGTGGCGAGCGGGTCTGGCCCGAGTCCTTCGCCGACCGCCTCACCAGCCCGCTGCCGGGGCCGCGGGAGCAGTTCCAGCTCTTCCGCCGCGGCCGCCCCCGGGTCGACCGCACCGACGCCGTCCGCATCCCGATCGACCGATCCGGGTTCGTCCGGGCCACCGGCCAGGATCAGGTCGTGGTCACGTGGGTCGGGCACGCGTCGTTCGTCGTCCAGATCGGCGGCCTCACGGTGCTCACCGACCCGATCTGGTCGGACGCCATGCCGGGCGTGAGCCGCCGGGTGACGCCACCGGGGGTGGCCTGGTCCGAGCTGCCGCCGATCGACGCGGTGGTGATCAGCCACAACCACTACGACCATCTCGACGCGCCCACTATCCGCCGGCTGCCGCGCGACACCCCGGTCCTCGTCCCGGCCGCGCTCGGCGAGTGGTTCACCCGGCGGGGGTTCACCGCGGTCACCGAGTTCGACTGGTGGGAGTCGACGGTGCTGGCCGGCGTCACGTTCGATTTCGTGCCCGCGCACCACTGGAGCCGGCGCTCGCTCACCGATACCTGCAAGTCGCTCTGGGGCGGGTGGGTGCTCACCGAGGACGCCGGCCGCCGGATCTACTTCGCCGGCGACACCGGCTACGGCAACTGGTTCGCCGAGATCGGCGAGCGGTACCCGGGCATCGATCTGGCGATGCTGCCGATCGGGGCGTACCACCCGCGCTGGTTCATGCAGCCGGTCCACATGGATCCCGAGGAGGCCGTGCGGGCGTGCGGCGATCTGGGCGCGACGCGGATGGCGACGATGCACTGGGGCACGTTCGTGCTCACCGGTGAGCCGCTCACCGAGCCCCGCGAGAAGGCCCAGCAGGCCTGGGCCGCGGCCGAGCGCCCCCGCGAGCACCTCTGGGATCTGGCCGTCGGCGAATCCCGGGAGCTGTCCCGCTGATCCGCCGCGCGGCGCCTCCTGGTGAGGCGCCGCGCGCGGCGGTCAGGCCCGGTGGGTCGTGCCCGGCGCGCTCTCGGTGGTGCCGCCCACCTGCACGTAACCCTCGAGGTGGATGCGCAGCATCCGGCGCCCCTGCTGGAGCACCTCCTCGTCCCCCTCCGGCGAGCGGCTGAACGCGAACTTGATCAGCGCGTCCGCCACCTTCGTGGTCGTCAGCAGCGCGAGCCGCAGCGGCGGGGTGTCCCGCACCCCGAACCGGGCGTGCAGCAGGCTCGCGATCCGGCTGGAGACGACCGAGTCGTTGTCCTGCGTCGGGTCGAGCAGGTGGGTGTCGACGATGTCGCCGAACCGCACCGCGCGGAACCCCGGGTGGTGACGGCACAGGTCGACGTAGACGTCGAACGCGACGTCGACGGTGTCCCACCAGTGCTTGAACCGGTCGTCGGCGAGCGCCTCGTCCAGCCGTTCCGCGAACACCGCGAGGTTCCGGGCGGAGAGCGCCTTCACGGCCGCTCGCTTGTCCGCGAAGAACTGGTAGAACGACCCCGGCGAGACCCGGGCCCGGCGGGCGATCAGGCTCGTCGTCGTCGCCTCGTAGCCGCGCTCGGCCACCAGGTCACCGGCCGCGTCGAGGATCCGCTCGACCCGCTGACGGCTGCGCTGCTGACTGGGCAACCGACGCAGCGGTTCCGACCCCGCGCTCTCCGCGAGCCACACGTGGGCCACCGACCCCGTCTCCTTGGTCACGTCAAGTCCCGGACCGCTCTCAGGCCCACGTCTTGTCCCGGGCCGAGCCCCCGCGCGGGCTCCGAGTGGCCTTGACGGCTTTCCGGGGATCTGCGACGTCTGTCGGACTGTGGTCACACCCTGAGTATCTACTGAGAAGTCGCTTCGGAGGGGCACAGCCAGACTTAGGCTGTGCACCGGCCCGATCCGGACCCGTGGACGAGCACTGGAGGCGCCGGATGGCACGGCCCGGAGACCCGCCTAGCGAATTGCCTGGTCAGGAGGGTTTTTCAGACCCGCTGGACGCCCCGGACGACCGGCCGACGGTGCCGGTCGAGGCGGCCGAACCGGCCCCGGATCGGACGTCTGCTCCGATAACACAGCGTCGTCGACGCCCGGCGCGCCACGATTTCGGCACGCCGCAGGAGGCGGAAACCGGAGTCCGAGTCGCGTCTTCCGCCCGCGCCGATCACGCTCCGTATACCCCGGAGCCGGTCGGCGAAACGGACCCGCCGCGCTCCACCACGCCGGAGGCGATCTTCGCGCGGCTGGAAGCTGCCACCGCTCACCTCGAGCCCCCGTTCGCCGTCCTCGACCGCACCGCGTTCCGCGCGAACGCCGTCGCGCTGACCCGGCGCGCGGCCGGAACCCCGATCCGGATCGCCAGCAAGTCACTGCGCTGCCGTACCGCGCTGATCGAGGCGCTCTCGCTCGACGGGTTCGCCGGGGTGCTGGCCTACGCTCTGCCCGAAGCGCTCTGGCTGGCCGAGGGCGACGGCGCGAGCGCGTTCAGCGACGTCGTCGTCGCCTACCCGACCGCGAACCGCGCGGCGCTGGCCCAGCTCATCCGCTCGGCCCGGCTGGTCGAGCGGGTCACGCTGATGATCGACTCGGTCGACCACCTGGACCTCATCGATCAGATCGCCCCTCCGGGCCGTCGGCCGGAACTCCAGGTCTGCCTCGACCTCGACGCCTCGCTCAAACTCGGCCGTTTCCACCTCGGTGTACGCCGGTCTCCAGTGCATACAGCGGCCGATGCGGCAGTGCTCGCGCGGCGGGTGGCGCTGCGCAAAGGCTTCCGCATCACGGGGTTGATGTCGTACGAAGCCCAGATCGCGGGCGTCGGCGACAACCCCGGGCGGTTCCTCCGCGCGCTCGCGGTGCGCTGGATGCAGCGTCGCTCCTGGGCCGACCTGCTCGAACGTCGGGCGAAGATGGTCGAGGCCGTGCGGAGCACGCTCGAGCAGGTCAACCGGCCTCCGCTGCGGTTCGTCAACGCGGGCGGCACCGGGAGCATCGAGAAGACCGCGGCGGACCCGTCGGTGACCGAGGTGGCGGCGGGCTCCGGGCTCTACGGCCCGACGCTCTTCGACACCTACCGCGCGTTCACGCCCCGGCCGGCCGCGATGTTCGCGACCCAGGTGGTGCGCCGACCGGCACGGGGCTGGGTGACCGTCGCCGGTGGCGGCTGGGTGGCGTCCGGTGAGCCCGGCCCCGACCGCGTACCCACTCCAGTTTATCCACCGGGTCTGACGTTCTCGCCCACCGAGATGGCCGGTGAGGTGCAAACTCCCCTGCAGGGCGAGGCGACCGCCTACCTCAAGCTGGGCGACCGGGTCTGGTTCCGCCACGCCAAAGCCGGCGAGCTCTGCGAACACGTCGACGTGTTGCACGTGGTCGACGGCGACCGGGTGGTGGACGTCGTTCCCACCTACCGGGGTGAGGGCAAGGCATTCTGAGCATCCCGAGACCGAGCGCACCTACTACCCCCGGAGTTGCCGATGACAGTGTTGTCGCCCGCGACCAACTGGGCGGGCAACGAGCACTGGGCCCCGACCGAGGTGGCTACCCCCGCCAGCGTCGCCGACCTGGCCGCGACCGTCCGCGAAGCGCGCGAACGGGGCCTGCGGATCAAGCCGATCGGCGCGGCCCACTCGTTCACCCCGATCGCCGCGACCGACGGCGTCCAGCTCAGCCTGGACGCGCTGGGCGGTGTCGTCCGCGGGGACGCGGAAACCGGGCTGGTGACGCTGCGCGGCGGAACGCGGCTACGTGACATCCCCCGGCTCCTGGCGCCGTACGGGCTGAACATGACGAACCTCGGCGACATCGACGCCCAGTCGATCGCCGGCGCGATCTCCACCGGGACGCACGGCACCGGCGGCCGGTTCGGCGGCCTGTCGACCCAGGTCCGCGGTCTGACGCTGGTACTGGCCGACGGGTCGATCGTCGACTGCGACGCCGAGCGCGACCCCGACCTGTTCGAGGCCGCCCGGCTCGGCCTGGGCGCGATCGGCGTGATCGCCGCGGTCACCCTGCAGTGCGAGCCGGCATTCCTGCTGCACGCGGTCGAGCGGCCGGTGCCGCTGGACGAGATGCTCGCCACCGTGCACGAGCGGGTCGACGAGCACGACCACGTCGAATTCTTCTGGTTCCCGCACACCTCTGGAACGCTCTACAAGCAGAACGACCGCCTGCCGGGCGACGCCCTGCGCAAACCGCTCTCGCGCGGGCGCGCCTGGTGGGACGACGAGTTCCTCTCGAACACGGTCTTCGCCTGGGCGTGCGAGCTCGGCCGGGCCGCACCGGCGGCGATCCGCCCGATCGCGGCGGTGTCGGCGCGGGCGCTCGGGGCGCGGGAGTACATCGACCGGTCCGCGACCGTGCTGTGCACCCAGCGGCGGGTGCGGTTCCGGGAGTCCGAGTGGTCGATCCCGCGGGCGGCGCTCGGGGAGGCGCTCACCGAGATCCGGCGGCTGATCGAGCGGCGCGGGTGGCGGATCTCGTTCCCGGTCGAGGTGCGGATGTCGGCCGCCGACGACCTGTGGCTCTCCACCGCTCACGGCCGCGACTCCGCGTACGTCGCGGTGCACCAGTACCACCGCACGCCGCACGAGGAGTACTTCCGGGCGGTGCAGGAGATCATGCTCCCGCTGGAGGGGCGCCCCCACTGGGGAAAACTGCATTACCTGGACGCCGCCGAGCTGAGCGGCCGTTACCCGAGGTTCCAGGACTTCCTCGCGGTACGCGACCGGGTCGACCCCGACCGGGCCTTCAGCAACGCGCACCTACGGCAGGTGTTGGGCGCCTGAGAAGTTTTGTCGGAGGGTAGTGGTTACATCAATGTAAGTAGCCACGATGCCTCCGGAGGTGGAGATGCGAACCGCCAGCAGATTGCACCAGTCGGCTGAGCCCTGCCCTCACTGCCGCGGGGGTCTGGTCGGGGCCGACCAGTGGGACGAATGGTTCGCCCAGCGCGACGACGCCGAGTCGGCCTGGGCCGCGGAGCACGGATCGCTCGACGGGTTCGACCTCGCCGAGCTGCTCGACTCCGCGCCCGACGGCGAGCAGGAGGTCGACTGCACCACCTGTGCGGGCACCGGTCTCCGGGGCCGGCGAGCCGCGTCGCGCCGTAGCCACGCCGCGTAACGGGCGCGCTACCCCGGCACATCCACCGAGTGGTCGTTTTTCGCTTGTTTGACCTCGTGTTTTCTTGGCGACCCATGGTGACCGGTTAAGCTGTCGCACGCTCCGACTAACCTGACGCTCGTCCGACCCGGACCAGTCGCATCGCAGCGCCGGACCAGCCGTGACGCCCGGCAGCCGCATCGAACCCCCCGCGAGAGGCCATGAACGCCGACCCGACGACCACTCTCCCCGAGGCCGCGCCGCACGCCCGTCACGCCAGCATCAGTGGCGGAGATCCGGCCGACCCGCAGGCGTCGCTCAACGAGCTCGACCATGGGCCGAACACGCTCGACGCGACGATCGTGCTGCCCTGTTACAACGAGGGCCCGCACGTCCTGCTGGAGCTCGAGCGCATCACCAAGGCGATGGACGCCAGCGGCTTCCGCTACGAGCTGCTCGTCATCGACGACAAGTCGACCGACAACACGTTGCAGGTCCTGCAGGAGGCGCTGCCCCGGTTCCCGCGCATGCGGCTGATGCCGTTCCAGCGCAACGGCGGCTCGGGCACCGCTCGGCGCATCGGTAGCGCCGAGGCCTACGGGCGCATCGTCGTCTGGACCGACTCGGACATGACGTACCCGAACGAGCGCATCCCCGAGTTCATCCAGTACCTGATCGACCACCCGGAGACCGACCAGGTCGTCGGCGCGCGCACCACCGAGCAGGGCACGCACAAGGTTCTGCGGGTGCCGGCCAAGTGGGTCATCCGGAAGGTCGCCGAGACGCTCGCCGGCACGAAGATCCCCGACCTCAACTCGGGCCTGCGTGCGTTCCGCCGCGACGTCTCCCTGCCCTACCTGCGGCTGCTGCCCCCCGGCTTCTCCTGCGTGACGACGATTACGCTCTCGTTCCTGAGCAACCAGCACACGGTCGACTACCTGCCGATCGACTACGCGAAGCGCGCCGGAACCTCGAAGTTCCACTTCGTCCGCGACGCCTACCGCTACATCCTGCAGGTCCTGCGGATGGTGATGTACTTCAACCCGATCAAGGTCCTGATGCCGCTGGCGCTGGTCCTGCTCGGTGTCGGCGTCACCAAGGCGATCGTCGACGTCATCATCTACTTCTTCCGTATCACGACGAACTCGCTGCTGCTGATCGTCACCGGCCTGCTGATCGCCTCGGTGGCGCTGCTCGCCGACCTGATCGTGCGCTCGAGGGCGGATTGACCGGGCCTGACCCGAACGCCCAGCCGGGGCCGGGTGATCCCCCGGCCCCGGCTGATGCCGGAGCTCCGGCGTCACGCAGTTCCCGTGCGGTGCTGTTCAACGGCGTGAAGGTCGCGCTCCTGCTGTTGATGCTGGGCTTCGCCGCCTGGTATCTGATCGACAACTGGCCCGAGGTCTCGCGGGCGCTGCGTCAGCTCTCGACGGCGCTGGCGGTCGCGTCGATCGTGCCCGCCGTGTTGGCGATGGTCTGCGGGATGTTCGTCTGGCGGTCGCTGCTGGCCGACCTGGGCTCGCGGTTGCCGGTGCTGGTCGCCGCGCGGATCTTCTTCCTCAGCCAGCTCGGCAAGTACCTGCCGGGTTCGGTGTGGTCGATCGCGACGCAGATCGAGCTCGGGCGGGCGCACAAGGTGCCGCGCCGGGTCAGCCTGTCGGTCGGCATCCTCGGGCTCGCGCTCGTCGTCGCCGTCGGGTTCCCGATCGCGGCGGTGCTGCTTCCGCTGGGCGCGCCCGACGTCCTGGGACGGTACTGGTGGGGCATGCTCGCGGTGCCGTTCGTGCTCGCGGCGCTGCACCCGGCGATCCTCGGCCCGCTGGCCGACCTGGCGTTCAAGATCCTGCGCCGCCCGCCGCTGCCGAAGCGTCCGAGCGGCCGGGGCATCACGATCGCGGCGGCATGGCAGGCCGGGGTCTGGTTCTTCTTCGGGCTGCACGCCTGGCTGCTGCTGGTCGGGTTCGGTGCGCCGCCGCTGCGTGCGCTCGCGGTCGCGATCGGCGGCTACTCGTTGGCGTACTCGCTGGGAATGCTCGCCATTCCGGTGCCGGCCGGCGCGGGCGTCCGGGACATCGCGCTCGTCGCCGCGTTCTCCGCGGTCGTCACGGTGGATCAGGCCCTGCTGGTCGCGCTCGTCTCGCGGGTGATCCTCGCCGCGGTCGACGTCGGCCTGGCTGGTGGCCAGTACCTGGTCACCGCGCGGAAGGTGGCGCCGCCACCGGCCGACGAACTCGCCAATACACCCGCCTGATCCCGACGAAAAAGGGTGCCGTCCCAGTGGGACGGCACCCTTTTCTCACGTCAGGCCGGGCGGCGGCCCACCGCTACCAGCGCGGTGCCCCGGGTGGGGGCCAGGCGCTGCACGAAGATGAAGGGCGCGGTGCCGAGCTTCACCACGTTGCCGGCCAGCGCCCCCTTCGGCTGCAGCTGCCGTCCGGAACTCGCGGTGCGCTCCTCGATGCTCTCCTCCGCGCCCTCCGTGACCGCCTTGCCCTGGCGACGGTTCGCGATTCGGTTCCGGGCGCCTTCCAGGATGTAACCGAGCGGCCAGCCGTACAGACGCACCTGCACGTCGACGAATCCGGCCTCGGTGAGCAACTCGGTCATCTGCGCGGCCGAGTAACGACGGAAATGACCGACCGCCTCGTCCCAGGCGCCCATCCGCTCCGGCCCGGCCGGCGTGGAGAGCAGGATGTTGCCGCCCGGCTTCACCAGCGGCGCCCATCCGGCGAGCGCTCCCCGGTCGTCCTCGATGTGCTCGAGCACCTCGAACGCGCAGACCAGGTCGTAGGTCTCCCCCGCCGGCAACTGGGTGTGGTCACCGTTGATGACCGTGCCGCCGACCGGCGTGATCCGCGAGCTGGCCAGCGCGTACGACACCGGGTCGGGCTCGGCGGCGATGTAGCGCGGCGTCATCGTGGCGAGCCGAGCCCCGAAACCACCGCCGCCGCACCCGAGCTCGAGGATCGTGGCGGGCTTCAGCCGCGCGACCGTCGGACGCACCACCGACCAGCGCAGGTTGGCACCGGGGGCCAGCGGCGGGGTGACCGCGTCGGCCACGCTCTGAGCAGTCATGAGGTCGCTTTCTCCGTCTCGAGTGTCATCGGGCGGGCGCCGGCTGCCGCACCCGGTCGAGCAGGCCGGCGACGACGCCGACCGCGGTGAAGTGTTCGAGTGCCCGCTCGTGCGCCTGCCGACGGTGACGCTCGAGCAGATCCCGGTCGTCGGCGAGCGTCCGCAGCGCGGCGGCCAGCGCCGACGCGTCGCCCGGCGGGACGAACACCGCGGTGTCACCGAGCATCGCCCGCTGCGGCGGGGTGTCCGACGTCAGCACCGCGCAGCCTGCGGCCGCACCCTGGTACACCTTCGTCGGCACCACGTTCTGCGCCTTCGCGGTGGTCCCGAAAATGCCGAGGCTGACGTCGTGCCCGGCGACGAACGCCGGGAGTTCCTCGCCGCGCACCCAGTCGACCCAGGTGACGTTCGGGTTGGCCGCCGCCCGTTCCTTGCAGTCGGCGTGGTCCTGGCCCTTGCCCACCATCGTCACGACGATCCGTGGATCGTCGGCGAGCTCGGCCAGCGCGTCCCCGAGGTAGGCCGTGCCGTGCAGCGGGGTGAACAGCCCGACGAAGACCACGCGGAGCTGCTCCGGTGTGGACGCCTCGGCCCGGTACTGCTCGAACCACGGCTTCGTCGCTCCGACCGGGGTGACGACCGCGCGCGGCTGAACGTCGGCCGGCAGGGCGTCCAAGTGTTCGGGCGTGTCCACCAGGACGACGTCGGCGCTGCCGAGGGCCTTGCGGTCGATCCAGCGGAGCAGTTTCTGCTTGAACCCGCCGGAGCCGGCCAGGCCGCGGTCGGTAGCGGTGCCGGCGGCGGAGACGAGGTGGTCGAGGACGATCGGCGTCTTGCGGAACAGGAACCGGGCCAGGCGCACGTCGAAATGCCCCAGATAGCCGACGAGCACCGCGTCGACGTCGCCGGACCTGCGGGCCTTGCGCGCCCCGCTGATCAGGCGCGACCAGCACCGACCGAGCTGCCAGGCCAAGATCGGCAGACGCCAGGGCTGGCGCAACATCTGCACCCGGCCCGCCGTGTCGAGCGGCAACGGATCGTTGACCTCGACGACCTCTTCCCCGGACTCACGCAGCCCGTCGAGGAGCACGGCGACCCGGGGGTGCCGTTGCACGTCGTAAGTGCCGAAAGCCAGCCAGCGCACCGCGC
Source organism: Cryptosporangium arvum DSM 44712 (assembly GCF_000585375.1). Taxonomy (NCBI): domain Bacteria; kingdom Bacillati; phylum Actinomycetota; class Actinomycetes; order Cryptosporangiales; family Cryptosporangiaceae; genus Cryptosporangium; species Cryptosporangium arvum. The sequence continues at coordinate 986,435 of NZ_KK073874.1, read as the reverse complement.
CAGGCTACCGGGCACCCCCCACGATCCCCGAATCCCATGCCGAACGCCTGCCGGGGTGGCCGAAGTGCGCGTCGCTCGTGCGGCCGGTCCCACCCTGCCCGCATGACCGACCAGTCCGGAGCCCGGCCAGCGGGGTCCCCGATCCTTGCGCGCAGGCCGAAGGTAGCGCTACGGCGTCGGCATCGCCGCTCCGCTGCTCGCCAGCGGGCGCGCTCGCCGTCGCCGGAGCTCATCGCGGCTCCCGAACCCCAACCCGGGGCCACCGACACCGCCAGCTGGGGCCAACCTGGTCGCAGCGCTGAGCCGATCCTGGCCGGCGAACGGCGGAAGCCGCCGGTCGTATCGAGTCGGCCTCGCCTTCGAGGCGATGCGGGTCCAGAACAGAGAGGTAACTCAGCCGCTGGTCAGTCGACTCTCGCGCTGATCGAACGTTGTGCCCTCGGGCAGATTCGAACTGCCGACACCCGCTTTAGGAGCGGGGTATCGTTCGTTGACCGTCCGTAGCCGCTGACCAGCGGATTCGTCGTTCGCATCAGGCATGCGACAGGCGCGTCGGCGTGATCTGGGCGCGGATGACCGGTGACGATGGTGGAGCGCCGGGGGTGGCCGGACTTGGGGCGATAGGGCCCCCATACCGCGCCGGCGGGGGATCAAGGCCACGATCCCGGTGAAGGTCGATCAGGCCGCCCACCGCAAAGCCAGAGGCTCGGCCGGTGGACGGCCGCCGGACTTCGACAAGACCGTCTACAAGCAGCGCCACGCGGTCGAGTGCGGCATCAACCTGCTCAAACAACGCCGCGCGGTCGCCACCAGATACGACAAACTCGCCGTCCGCTACCTCGCCACCGTCCACGTCGCCGCGATCGGACTATGGCTCTGAACGCTTATGAAACAGGCGCTAGCACAGCGTCGGCCGCTGTTCCACTCCGAGGCAGAGGGGTCTGATCGCTGATGGAGCGTGGCCGTACTGTCGAGACCCGATGAGCGTCACGTTTCGACCATGGCCACTACGCCACCAACGCAACGGTGAACGCGCTTGAGTAAATGAGGGCGAACGAAGCCGGTATCCACTGCTCCAGATGGGTGAACGGCCAGTAGAGGGCGGTGTCCTTGCCCTCGCCGAGCGCTTTCCACTCTGCCTGCCAATATGGAGAGGCGGGGAGCCGCTCCTCGAGCACACCTATGACGACATACTTTGCAGCGTTCAACTGCCGATAGGACCTCACCAGCCAGAACCACGCCGCGCACTGAACGAGCAGCGCGCAAAGCGGGAAGACGAGATACCACGCAGCCCCGGTTGGTCGATGCTGCCAGAAAGTCCCGATCATGGCGAAGACGAGAGTGTTCAGCGTAAGGAAGAAGGTGTTCGTGAGACCTCGACGAGCGCTGGTCCGATCCGCCATTTCAGTATAAATCCTGTACTGCTCCAGGATGGCCATTTGGTACTTCTCGCCCGACCCGCTGTAGTGGGTCGCATCTACTGACTGCGACCAGAGGCGGGGTCGGACGGCGTCGATGCTGATAGTGCCGACCTTCAGATACCTATGGACGAGGTCGCGGGGGGCCATGCGTCCAGTGTCTCACTGGCACGAAGCAGGCGCGGGCAGGTGGCCGGCGTCCAGTTCGTGGCGACCACTGTCGGCCAGCCTGGTGCAGCGCTAGCAAAGTCACCTTCGGCTAAGCAGTGCTGGCTGGTCTTCTACGGGCGTGCCGGAGGAACCTATGGCCTTCGGGTCCCGAGCGGCCCGCGAAAGCTATCGTCGGATCTCCCTCTCTCAGGCGATGGTCGCCGTATAGTGCGGTCATCGCGAGCGGAGGAGCACGTGCGGGGGACACAACCCAGAGTTGGTTATCGCGGAGATCGAGTGAACGGTGCGGTGCTGCGGTGCTGCGGTGATCGGCGCCTGCGGTGACGCTCTCCATCTTCATTAGCCACGGCTCGCTCAGCGACGAAGCGAAACTGATGGTGTCTCGCTTGTACGACTCTCTCCGCGCCTCCGCCCTGCAGGTCTACCTGGATGCACACGAACAGGCCTCCCAATCGAGTGAGGACTTTCCCGATCGCGTCGACCGGGAGTTACGAGACTGCAGCGGTGCGATCCTCGTCGTGTCGCCGGACGTGGTGGGATCCGCCTGGGTGAAGCATGAGACCAGCGTCCTCGCTAACCGTCGCAAGGGGATGGTGACGGGGCAGTTGCCCCTGATAGTCCTTTACGTTGACGGGGCCAAGCCCGACGATCTACGAGGCGAGCATTGGAACATTACGAGGATTCCCTGGCTGGGTAGCTGCACCGAACTGTCAGAGGCTCACGACTTCGCGATGACTCGACTGCAGCCGTTGATGAGCCGTGCTTCGCGCGACCTTAGAAAAGAATCCATTTATCTAACGCTCGACAGTACTCTCCGCTCGTTACAATTGGAGGAGCTCACGGCCGCCCTCGCGGTCCTTGGGCTGAAGGCGCACGTCTGGAGCCCGACCGATGCAGCCGAATCGCTGGCCACCGCGCTGCTTGATCTGCGTGACGTTCTAAAACTCGACGCGGTCACTAGTCACTTGTCAGGGTTGCACCCGTCCGTGGCGCATCAAGTCTTCGAGCTCGTGGTTCCCTTCACCTGGCTAGAGGAGGCGCAGGGCGCCAGCTTCCGCCTCGGCATCACTTCGCCAGCCAAAATGATCGAAGTCAACGGCTACTACGCCGCGATGACTTGCGAAATGCTCGGAAGGCGTGCCTTCCCGGCGCATCCAGCGCGGTGGACCGTGTTGGAAGCAGTTGTTCAGCACGGTGACGACTGGTCATTGGACTACGCCAACGCCTGTCGTGTTCCCCTTCGGCGCCACTTCGATGTCAGCGAGACCGATCCAAGGGCGGATCGAACGGTGAACACTGTCCTCGGTCAAAGACCGTGCATCATCGTATTCAGCGGCAGGCCGCCTGCTGACAAATCGGCCATCGATGCTGTACGGCTCGCGTTTCCCAATCTTGCGCTTGCTTTCGTCAATACTCCTAGTCCGGCATACCCAGGTGCTGTGGCGAAATGGTGGGTGACTCTTGATCCGCCGATTGACCTCGAGAAGGAGTCGGTAGTTGTTGCTATCCGGAAGCTGGCTGCGTCTGCGAAGCGCGGCAATGACTGACGTTCGCTCCGATCACGGAGCGACTTGATGAAGATGCGCTACACCTACAATCGAATCTTCGATCCACCGGTGGTCGCCGGAGTTCACGCGAACGAGGGGTCCGAGCCAGCGGACGACAAGATGTACGTCTTCGATGACGAGGACGTCATCCTTGCAGTCAACTTAGCGATCGCGTCCGGCAGGCCCCTGCTCGTCTACGGACCTGCCGGCTCGGGCAAGTCGGCGCTCGCACCGAACATCGCTCGCGAACTGCAGGCCCCTCTGTTTTCGCAAGTGATGACATCGCGCACCGACTTCTCCGAACTCCTGTGGAAATTCGACTCAATCAAACGCTTGGCTGACGCGCAGACGCAACGGCTGCTGAAGGAGGAAGAGTACGTCGTCCACGGCGTGCTCTGGGAGGCGCTGGCCAGTCAAGCAAATCCGCAGAATCCTGTACCGGCTGTCGTTTTGCTGGACGAAATCGACAAAGCGAGTCCTGATCTCCCAAACGGCCTGTTGGGACCCCTGGGGAGTCTTTCGTTCAGGGGCCCGCAAGGAAACGACGTGTCATCCGCTTCTGGCAAAGCCCCACTCATCATTATAACCAGCAACAACGACCGCGAGCTTTCCCGGCCGTTCTTGAGACGCTGTGTGGTAGTTACTTTAAAACCGCCCACCAAAAATCATTTGATGGGAGTCGCCGCCGCCCGGTTCGGTAAGGCGACGGCCGCAGCTTTCGAAGACGTAGCCAGCGCGATCGGGAATCGCTACCTAGAACCGGGCGCACCCCTATCAGACTTGCCGAGCACAGGGGAGTTTCTCGACGCCATACGGGCCTCGATCGAACTCGATATCCGGCCTGAAACTCCGGCATGGAGATTTCTAAGCAAAGCGATACTCGCGAAGTATGATTCGGTGCAGGTGTGATCTTATGACCGATCTAGGTGCGTTTGCGCGAGGACTCTCCCTGCTCAGTCCCCGGGACGACGAGACCTACCGCGCGATGGCACGCCTTTTCGGCTACGACGTCGCGCCGACCGTACCCAATCCGGAGTCTATCTCCGTCGAGCGCCCCTACATCGTTCAGGATCGACGCATTGACGCATCGGAAGGAGCGACCGCGCCAGACACGAGAATTCCTCCGCTCGATGTCTCTGCATCAGCCGCTGGAAAGAGTCCGCAAGAGGCGGGAATCCCGGCATCGTTGACCCGCTACGAGCCGCGGCTGATGGTTGAAAAAGAGTTACGAGACAAATTGGAGGATGGGGTCCGGTTGCCACCGGTCCCACCTTTGGTGAGCTCGGCCAGAAACATCGATACACTATTCCGTCCCTCATGGCAGCGCGAGATTATCAAAGAACTTGCCACGATCGAGACTTTCACCGATGAACCGAGTGTCGAGTCGTTGGTCGAGGCGCTCGCGACCGGCAAGGCTATAGCGGCCCTGCCAGCAACCACGCGAATTGATGTGAACCCGCGAGTGCGCGTACTCATCGATACTGCACAATCTATGCTTCCCTTCACCGAGGATCAAGCGCTGTTTGCCGCGGCCCTGCAGCGCGTCCTCGGGAAGCCGATGGTGGCGGTTGAGCGTTTGCGAAATGCACCCCAACAGGTGAGCGCGGAAGGAGGCGCACGCTGGTCGCCGGCTATTGCGTCTCTGGGGGAGTCCTTGATAGTCGTCTCAGATCTGGGCATGACACGGCACCTCGTGAAGCAGGGCTTCACCACGGTCTACTGGATCGACTTCGCGCGAAGCTCTTTTGCGGCGTCTGGGCTTCGGCCGGTTGCAGTCGTGCCGTGCAGTCTCGGACTAGTGCCTGACTTGGTGCGGAAAGCGTTCGCCGTAATACCGTGGGATCGACCTACCTCGCCGGGACTCGTCGGCCGGGTATCCCGTGGATGAGCTATCGGAGTTGGACCTCGACGAACGCGTGCTACACTTGGGCGAGGTTCTCTCTATTACTACTTTCGTCGACGGTCACCTTATCCGCCAGGTGCGGTTGAGCCTTTTTCCCGATTACCCGCCGGAGGTAGAGACCGCCTTCTGGTTCAGTGATCTGGTATCCACCAGAGCGCCCGGCGCTATGACGCTTATGCCGGGATTAATCGCAGACCTCAACGCGAACCTGCTAACCCGGACATGGCGCGAGCGGGCTTTCGAGTTAGTAGCGACAGCGCACGCCACTGCGCCGAGACCGATTCGACTCGGCGACCAACTTACCCGCTTATCGCTCACCCGTAGCCCTCAAGAAGCCATCCGAGAAGCAGACCGTCTGTGGCTAGGAATACTGAGCGATCTCGCGGACGGCGTTCCGGCGGGCGTTCGCTTCTTCTTGGACTGGTGCCGTGACGCGTATAGTCGATTCGGCCCCTTGTTGTTCAGTGGCTCGGCAGGTCGAATAATTGTCGACCTGCTACGGCTGTCCGCAGGCGAGCACATTCTACGCCCGCATCCCGACGCGGCCGCCGATGCGGTCCTCGTTACCATCGCGCGACGCACGTTCGCTCCTCTTCCAGTCGGTGTCACGCTCTTTGCCAATTCCGTCGAACTGAGTCGGCCGCCGGCGTCGTCGGGTCTCACGATCGAGGTTCCTGAGACGTGGCCAGTCGTGCTGACGATCGAGTACGGCGGCCAGTCTGTCGACGTGCGTCTGTCACCCGGGCGGAACCTGTTCGTCAGTCATACCGCCGACGGGACCATTGGGCGAGACGGCATCCGCGTGCTGACCGCGCTTGGCGATGTCTTCGACGTGCATCCAAAGAGGGAAGACCTGGCGGAAGAGTCGCGTCCACCGACGGACTGGCATAAGCGGGCCGTATTCTACGAGGTTCCAGTGAGGGCCTTCGCTGACACGTCCGGCGACGGTACCGGCGACATCGCCGGATTGATTTCGAAGCTAGATTACGTCTCGTGGCTGGGTGCTGATTGTCTACTCGTTGGGTCGGTGTTCGACTCGCCGATGCGAGACGGAGGGTATGACGTCACTGATTTCCGTGCGGTGCAGCCGCTCTACGGGACGATGAGGGACCTCGTCGAGCTACTGGGTGAGGCGCACCGGCGGGGAATTCGAATTGTGCTTGACCTGCCGTTGAACCACACCTCTGATCAGCACCCGTGGTTTCAGGAGTCGCGCCGGGACCCGGAGGGTCCGTACGGCGACTACTACGTGTGGAGCGATGATGACTCGAAGTACGCCGACGCTCGCGTTCTCCTCGTCGATACAGAGTCGTCGAACTGGACGTATGACCCGGTGCGCGAGCAGTTTTACTGGCACAGATACTTTAGCTATGAGCCAGACTTGAACTTCGAGAATGAGGCTGTTCAGGAGGCGATGGTCGACGTCCTGCGGTTCTGGCTGGACCTCGGGATCGACGGACTGCGGCTGGACGGCGTGCCGTTCCTCTTCGAGGAGGAGGGCACGAACTGCGAGAACCTCCCGCGGTCGCACGACTTCGTGAAGCGCTACCGGCGGGTAGTCGACGAGGAGTATCCCGGGCGGATCCTGATGACGGGTGCGAACCAGTGGCCAGCGGATGCGGTCGAGTATTTTGGCCGTGCCTCGACCATCGCACTTCCGCATCCGCCCCGTCTCCGCGGTACCTCACCACCGGCGCGCGCCGGCGGTTCCGTATCCCATGGCGAGTGCCATGTGGCGTTCCACTTCCCGCTGATGCCGCGCATCTTCATGGCGGTGCGCCGCCAGTCGCGGTTCCCGATCTCGGAGATCCTGGCCCAGACGCCGGAGATCCCCGAGGGCGCGCAGTGGGGCATCTTCCTGCGTAACCACGACGAGCTGACGCTCGAGATGGTGACCGACGAAGAGCGCGACTACATGTACACGGAGTACGCCAAGGACCCGCGGATGCGAGCCAACGTCGGCATCCGCCGCCGGCTGGCCCCGCTGCTGGACAACGACCGCAACCAGATCGAGCTGTTCACCGCGATGCTGCTCTCGCTGCCCGGTTCGCCGGTGCTGTACTACGGCGACGAGATCGGGATGGGCGACAATTCAGCACTAGACGACCGGGACGGGCTCCGGACGCCGATGCAGTGGGCTCCGGACCGCAACGCGGGCTTCTCGGTCTGCGACCCGGGCCGGATCTACCTGCCGGTGATCATGGACCCGATCTACGGCTACCAGGTCACCAACGTCGAGGCGCAGCTCGGCGCCAGCGCGTCGCTGCTGCACTGGACCCGCCGGATGATCGAGATCCGGCAGCAGCACCAGGCGTTCCCCCTCGGGACGTTCACCGACCTCGGCGGATCGAACCCGACAGTGCTCGCCTATATTCGTGAATACGTCGACGCCGACGGGGAACACGATATAGTGCTATGCGTTCATAATCTATCGCGGTTTCCGCAGCCGGTGGAACTCGACCTAGGGCGGTTCCGGGGCTGCACACCTATTGAGTTATCAAGTCAGGTCCACGCGCCGCCGATCGGCGAATTGCCGTACCTGCTGACTCTCCCCGGCCACGGCTTCTACTGGTTTCAACTCACCCCGCACGAAAAGCGCGGTTGACGCAACGCTGGGAGCATCGTGACCATCTCTCTGCCGCATCCGCCGAGATTGCGGGCGCACACGCCGGATCGATCCGTCGAGACCGCTGCGGCGCATCTGCACACTTCTGACGGGCATCTCGTCGAGCCTCAGTCCGAGAGCTTCAAGCACGCGCGGCAGTTACCGCTCGATCCCGAGTGGTACAAGCGTGCGGTCTTCTACGAGGTCCTCGTGCGCGCGTTCTACGACTCGTCCGGTGATGGCACCGGCGATCTGGACGGTCTGACGGCCAAGCTGGACTACCTCTCGTGGCTGGGCGTCGACTGCATCTGGTTGCCGCCGTTCTACGACTCGCCGCTGCGCGACGGCGGGAACGACATCAGCGACTTCAAGGCCGTGCTGCCGGAGTTCGGCGCGGTCGAGAACTTCGTGACGCTGCTGGACGAAACGCACAAGCGGGGGATCCGGGTGATCACTGGCCTGGTCATGAACCACACCTCCGACCAGCACCTGTGGTTCCAGGAGTCCCGGCGGGACCCGGAGGGTCCGTACGGCGACTTCTACGTGTGGAGCGACGACGACTCGAAGTACGCCGACGCCCGCATCATCTTCATCGACACCGAGTCGTCGAACTGGACCTACGACCCGGTCCGCGGGCAGTTCTACTGGCACCGGTTCTTCAGCCACCAGCCCGACCTGAACTTCGAGAACGAGGCCGTCCAGGAGGCCATGCTCGACGTCCTGCGGTTCTGGCTGGACCTCGGCATCGACGGTTTCCGCCTGGACGCCGTGCCCTACCTCTTCGAGGAGGAGGGCACGAACTGCGAGAACCTGCCGCGCACGCACGAGTTCCTGAAGCGCTGCCGGAAGACCGTCGAGGACGAGTACCCCGGCCGGGTGCTGCTGGCCGAGGCCAACCAGTGGCCGGCCGACGTCGTCGAGTACTTCGGTGACCCGTCCGTCGGTGGCGACGAGTGCCACATGGCGTTCCACTTCCCGCTGATGCCGCGCATCTTCATGGCGGTGCGCCGCCAGTCGCGGTTCCCGATCTCGGAGATCCTGGCCCAGACGCCGGAGATCCCCGAGGGCGCGCAGTGGGGCATCTTCCTGCGTAACCACGACGAGCTGACGCTCGAGATGGTGACCGACGAAGAGCGCGACTACATGTACACGGAGTACGCCAAGGACCCGCGGATGCGAGCCAACGTCGGCATCCGCCGCCGGCTGGCCCCGCTGCTGGACAACGACCGCAACCAGATCGAGCTGTTCACCGCGATGCTGCTCTCGCTGCCCGGTTCGCCGGTGCTGTACTACGGCGACGAGATCGGGATGGGCGACAATTCAGCACTAGACGACCGGGACGGGCTCCGGACGCCGATGCAGTGGGCTCCGGACCGCAACGCGGGCTTCTCGGTCTGCGACCCGGGCCGGATCTACCTGCCGGTGATCATGGACCCGATCTACGGCTACCAGGTCACCAACGTCGAGGCGCAGCTCGGCGCCAGCGCGTCGCTGCTGCACTGGACCCGCCGGATGATCGAGATCCGCAAGCAGCACCTAGCCCTCGCCGTAGGAACGTTCACCGACCTCGGCGGCTCTAACCCGACGGTGCTCACGTATGTGCGCGAGTACGTCGGGGCAGACGGCGACCATGACATCGTGCTTTGCGTGCAGAACGTCTCTAGGGCCTACGCGCCGGTGGAACTAGACCTCGGCCGGTTCCGGGGCTGCACGCCGGTAGAGCTCACCGGACGGGTGCACTTTCCGCCGATCGGCGAACTCCCGTACCTTCTGATGCTGCCCGCTCACGGCTTCTACTGGTTCCAGCTCACTCCGTACGAAGAACGCGGGTAAGTATGCGCTGAGGGCAAGCTCGCGACAGATGCTCAGCGGTCATTACCTGAACCGGGTGGCGAGCATGCGGACGCGATCATCGAGCCAGTGCGGTCATCCGCTAAGCGAGTCGCCCCGTTAGCGCGGATCCTATTCGCCTGGCTCATGCCGGGCGGTGGTGCCGGTGGCGGTGGCGTGCACGGTTCCTTGACGGGCGCCCGCACGCGGTCACCGGCAGCCAGTCACAGTGCGAGTGAGGAATCTCGCCACTCGACGCCTCATACTCACCATCCACCCACCGGTGCCCGCTGACTCGCTAGCCGTCTACGAGACGATCCTCGCTATCGGAATGAGGAACGAACTGGTCGTGATGATTGTGCGTGAGCTGGCGGAGCGACGCAGTAGTCAACGCCTAGCACTGGCCTCACAACTTTGCGAGACCGCGAGTCAATAGCTCGCGGTCGGCGACCGTAAACTCGATGCAGCCAATAAGGGCGTTCCCGTCAGGGGCGCCTCTAGGGCTGGAAACGGCTGAACCGTCTGAGGGCTGCGAGCGTCGTCCGGGACTGCCCCGAGTTCGGTTTGACTCGGTCGGATGGTCGGTCAGACCGCCTGAGCGGTCTGGGTGAGTCGTCATGACCCGCCCAGATACGGGAACGCCCCCGGGGCGACGCGGGGCGCGGACCCGGACGGTGCCGTAGGCCTGGGTGCAGAGGCGCCGACAGTGACTCGACTCGCCCGGTCCGCAGTGCGCCGGGCCACGGAGGCAGGCACTCGGAGAGCACGCATCCCCGCCGCGGGTGACCCGGACGGGGATGCGTGCGGAACTACTGGTCGGCGGTATCAGCCCGGCGGGGCGGACGGAGATGTGGTCTCGGGGTGGCCGAGGGCGGTGTTGAGGCGTTGCTGGTGGACGGTGGCGGCTCCGTCGAGGCAGTGGGCGTAGGTGCGGAGGAGGACGTCGACGGAGTGTCCGGCCCAGGCGGCGACTTGGGCGGGCCCGATTCCGGCGTTGAGCCAGGTGGAGACGGCGGCGTGGCGGAGATCGTAGGGACGTCGGGCGAGGGGTCCGGCGGCAGCTTCGGGAGTGAACGCTTCGGCGCGGGCTGCGGTCCATATTCGGGCGGCGGTGATTTTGGGGAGCTCGCGGGGGTTGCGGGCGCCAACGAAGAGGTGCCCGTTGTCGCCGGTGCCGAATTGGTCGAGGTGGTCTCGGAGGATGCGGTTCAGTTCGGGTGGGCAGGGGACGGTGCGGCTTTCGCGGACGGCGCGGTGTTTGAGGTGCCGCTGATCGCGGTCGCCGTGGTGGTCGGTCCATTCGTTTCCTGCGTGGGGTCGGGCGTCGGTGAGGTGAAGTTCTCCCCAGCCGGTGATGGGGAGCGCGAGGTTGGTGGTGGTGAGTGCGGCCGCTTCTTCGGGGCGGAGGCCGGCGTAGTAGAGGGTGGCGAAGTAGCCCAGCAGGCGGGGGCCGCTGCCGGGCTGGGCGGCGACGGCGCGGAGCAGGGTGCGGGCTTGGACGGGGTTGACGACGGCGCGTTTGTCGACGGTGTGCGCGGGCCGAGGGCTGCGCCACTTCAACGCGGGTAGCGGGTTAGTGGTGAGGATTTCGTGTTCGACGGCGTAGCCGAGGGCGCCGCCGAGCACGATCTTTTTGCGGTTGATGACGCTGGGCGCGGCGGGTTTCCCGTCCAGGCGGTTGGTGAAGCTGCTGAGGACCGCACGCAGGATCGGGGGCTCGGCGAGCGCGGAGACCGGACGGGTGTGGTCGGTAACCCATCGCAGCGCGGCACGGACGTCGTTGGGAGTGTCGGGGGCGCCTCGGCGGGTGGTGTTGAAGCCCCACCGGCACAGCGCGCGGCGCAGGAGCGGGCCGTCGGGTTTGCCGCGGGTGGTGGTGAGGAGGGCGAGGGTGATGGCGGTGAGGGCTTCGGCGTGGGTGCGTCGGGTGGTGGCGGCGACGCGGGGCCAGGCGTCGTCGGCGTAGGAGCAGGCGAAGGTGTACCAGGGCATGTCGTGTTCGGCGCGGCGCATGGAGACGGGCAGGCCGGAGGCGATGTGGAACGCTTCGCCTTTGCGGGCAGCCGCAACCAGGTCGGAGCGGTAGCTCTCGGCGAGGGCTGCGGAGCTGAATGGTTCCTTTTTCGGCTGGCCTGCCACCGACCACCGCACGTAGTACGTGGTTTTGCGTTTCCCTCGGTAGATGTCGGTTTTCCAGATCCGCACGTCGTAGGTGGTGGCGCTCACGCGGCGGTCCCCTCGTGCGCGTCGAGCCAGCGGTCCAGGTCGGCCCGGCGGATCCGCAGGGCCCCGTTGGGGAGCTTGATGCAGGGTGGTGCTTTGCGGGTGGCGCGCCACTGGTAGAAGGTCGAGCGGGGGACGGCGAGTTCTTCGCACACCTCGTCGACGGTCAGGTAGCGGCGCGGGCGCGCCGGATGACTCGCGTTCATCGGTGCCTCCAGAGGGACGGCAGCGGGTCAGCGCCCGTCGGGACAGGGCATCTGACCAGCGTTGATAGGGCGATCGGCCGGAAACGGCCGGGCCGCGCACGGGTTGGGCGCGGGCCGGGTCGTGGGGTGGGCCAGTAGGCATGGACGCGCGCCGGGCGGAAGGTCTCAAGGCGGCCGGCGGGCGACCGCTCGGCAGCGGCTCTCAGGCCGCGCGCCGCACCTCAAGGCCCGGTAGTGGGGCGGCAACCGTCGAGGTGAGCGCTGGCGCGTTTATGTCGACGCGCGAGTTGCGCAGCACGATGGCGTCTTCGTGTCCGATGAGCCAATGCAGGTCGCCGGCGGCGTGGGCTTGCCGGATATTGTGTAGCTGGAAGAACGAGCCTCGGGTGATCAGCACTCCGTCGCGCAGGCCGGCGATGAGGGCGACGCAGCGGTCGACGAGTTCCAGGCCTGCCTGTTGTCCGGCGGTGATGACCATGCCGGGGATGTCGACGAGTTCCCCTGCGTGCCGGTAGGGGCGGGCGGTGATGACGGCGTGCCCGCCGGGCCGCAGCAGCGCCCGCGCGCCGGTGAGAATCCGGGTGAACCCCTCGGCGAGCTCGTCGGGTGTTCGGTCGGCGAGGTTGCTGCGCTGGCCAGGGGTGGTGGCGTATCGGTTGTTGATCTTGCCGACCTTGCCGCGCCGCGGACCCGGCGAGCGGGCGTGCCCGTGGGTGGACGGCCCGTACGGCGGCGAGGTCAGCACGAGGCTGACTTGGCCGAGGTGGCTGTCGGGCAGCGGCGCGGGCAGGTCTCGGGCATCCGCGCACCACACTTGGCCGCTGCCCGGGGCGCCCTGGGCGCTAGCGAGGGCGAGATTCGCGGCGGCTAGTTCGGCCCACCGCTGCTCGAACTCGACCCCGACGCCGTACCGGCCGAGGTGCGCGGCTTCCACGAGGGTGGTGCCGATGCCGCACATCGGATCGCAGACGAGGTCGCCGGGTTCGGTGTAGGTGGCGATGGCGCGGGCGGCGATGGCGGGCAGCATCTTGCCCGGGTGCGCCATCGACTCCGGCAGGTACCGGCCCCGCCGCTGGGCGCGGGATTGCTGCTGACCGGTCAGCCACACCGATGGGAGTCGCTCAGCCATGCCGCATCTCCTGCCGATGGGCAGTGGTCTGGGGCCGGGCCGGGATCGCCGCGACGTGGGCGGCGAACACGAAGATGTCCGTGTGCAGCCGCTCGTGGACCGGCGCCCGCCGGCCCCCGGAGTCCGATGCGTCCGGCGCGCCAGGCCCCGACCGCTCGCGCGTGTCGGGTTCGAGGACTGTGGTGTGCAGGGCGATAAGGTGCTGCTGATAGCGCAGACCGGCCGCACGGGCGGCGGCGATCACGCTCGTGGTGTGGTCGCGGTAGCGGGCTCGGCCCGGTTCGCCGGACCGCTCGCGCTGAGCGGGGTAGGCGCCGAACGGGTCGACGGTGACCGCGAGATATCCGCGCTCGGTCAGCGACCGAGCGACCCGGTGCATCCACTCGCCGAGCGCGGATCCGGCGGGAACACCGGGCTCGGGCAGACGGGCCAGCACAAGCCGGGTCCGCCGCCCAGCGGACGGGGTGAACTCGCGCATCGGGAGCACAGCGGTCCGGCGGCCGAGCAACTCGGTCACCGGAGTGACGGTGCCGGACAGGTTCGGGTCGACGACCGCGACGCGGTCACCGAGGCGGGTGTAGACGGCGACGAGCGCGCCGACGGTCGAGGACGACCAGCCACCGGGACGAGGCGGCAGCGAGGCCTCGGGACCGGGATCGGTCGCGGGGCGAGGCAGAAGGATCGCCGTGGGTACCGGCATCTGGGAGGGGGCCGACGAGTCGGGCTGCGACATGAGTGGTGAGGCCGAACCCTGGTGCGACGCTGACACCTACAGAAGGCAGCTCACGCCCGGAAATTGGAACGCCCGCACGCACGAGAGGCGCCTGGGGCATGAACACGCAGGTCCGACCGTGAACAGGACATGTCCATGAACAGCCGAGCCGATCCGCTCGCGAGGCGCAGGGCACGGGTTACCAGGCGGGGGCATCGCCAGTGGGTCACCGGGTTGGCGAGGCCGGACGATCGTCCGCACGGCCCGATATTCGTACGGGGGCGGCGGCTCGCCGCCGGTACGGTCGCCGGATGCAGGAGGACACACCGCTGTGGCGGCCGTCGAGCGGGCTCGCTGACGGCGAGCCGGACTGGGCCGCGCTCCAGCGGGCGCACGACGAGAACGCGTTCATGCGCCTGGCGGTGGAGCTCTTGAAGTCCACGGTCGCGTTAGCCGAGGCGCTCGTCCACGCGGCGTCAGCGAAACCGATGGCTCTCCATGCGGCGGTACGCTGCGGGCTGCTCGTCCGGTCCTGCAAGCTGAGCCTGGACCTTCTCGCTGATGCCTGCGTTGGGCACGGGCGACAGCAGATCGGCCTGACCCGCCAGCTCCTAGAGACACTTGCGAATCTGGCGTACCTCTGCGCCGACGACGAGAGCGGCGAGCGCCACCGTGCGTTCCTGTACAACAGCCTGATATCGGAGCGCGAATTCCTGAAGGTGATCGAACGCCGGCAGCGCGAGGACGGCGGCGCGGAGCTTCCGATCGAGCGTCGCCTCCGTCGTTCGATTGAGGACACGGCTCGTGCGGCCGGTATCAACCTCGACGAGATACCCGGGCGCCGTCAGATCAAGTGGCCACACGCGCAAGAGCTCATCGAGCTGGCGTTCGGACCTACCTCTTACCCCTCGTACCGCGTCGGATCGGACGCACTGCACGGTGGATGGTTCGACCTGATCCGTAACCACCTGCGGGAGGTAGACGGCGGATTCATGCCCGAGTTTCAGCCGCTCCCGCGTCGCCCCCAGCCGCTGTTGGCAGCAGCGGCGTATCTGGGCTTGGTGGCCGGGATTTTTCTGCGTTCGCTGCCGGACGCTGTGCGGGTGGTATTCGAGAGGGACGTGTCCACGATTCTCGGCTACGCCGTTCGCGCGGATCACATTCACGAGGGCTGGCTGAACGCCGATACCTCCGAGGAGTCTCAGGCGGCGGGAAGCTCCGAACAGCAGCCTGGCGTCTGAGATCTGACCAAAGCAAAGGCGAACAAGAAGCCCGCCAGACGTTAGCAGCGGCGGCGGTCCTAACACTCGAACCGCGCCGCCCACCACGTGCCGGCCTCGTTCGGATCCGCGCTGGGGCGGTACCGACCCGGCAGCGGACAACTTGGTCGCATCCCTCAGTTCGGCGACCTAGGCTGACCAGCGTGAACAGCCGGGAAATCCTGATCGCCTTCACGGGCGGTGGGTCAGTGCCGCTCGGCAACGTCTGGCGCATCACTGCCAAGAAGACCGACTTCTACATCGATCCCCTTGGGGACGCTGGCCTCGCCCACCTGTCTGTGCACGGGCCCAACGAGGACAATCCGGGGGCGCACCGCTTCCACATCAAAGTCGACCGCCGGGCTGCAGCCGAAGCGCAGAGCCGCGGAGATTTCGTCGCGCACAGCGTCTTCCGCAAGGGCCACCCGTACGACGGCCAACGGGTCGCACCTGGTGCTTACCGCGTTGCACGTATCCGGTGGACCTGGGACCTGCAGCGACCTCGGTACCGGAACGCCGCACCCGTTACGCACCCGTTGCCAGAGATCACGCCGAACAGATTCGGTGCGAGGCTCTCGAAGGAACTAGAACCGAACCAGGCTGCGGACGTCGACCTCGTGGTGTCCTACGGCGAACCGCACTGGCCGGAAGGACCCGGCTCGCTACGCGACAACGCGCGGCTTGGCCCGCTGGAGAATGAAGCCGGAATGTTCCTGACTGCTACCTCGTTCCGGCGGTCTCAAATGGTTCGCCCCGCGCCAACAGGGTTGGTGCCGCGTCTTCCCCGACCTGGCGAGGAGCCGGCCCGGCTGCTGTGCGCCGGACCGGGTGATGACGGAGCGATGGACATGTACTGGTTCGTCGAGGCCATCACCTCCCGCGAACTGCTCGAAGCGTCGCGGGAGGAGATAGAGACGAGCTAGCCGCGCTATTCGGCAAACGACGCCGCATGAGGTGAGTGTGACCTGCGCCACAAACTCCGAGACGTTCGTCGAGTAGGTGTTCGCGCCGCGCCAGACGAGCAGCGGTCGGGGCTTGAACATGCAGTAAGCCGCCCTGAACAAGCCACCACCGCGCAGCAAGCGCGGCCTAAGGTCGTCAGCGCTCACCACGGGCGAACGCAGGGACCTGGACGCGCTGTGTCCAATGGCGAGCCCGCGCACGGTGACCAAGAGGCGTTCACGCCAGCCGGGTGAATCGGTGGCGCTCCCCGGGCTGCCGATGTCGGCCGGGGAGCTTCCCACTGGCTCGTTCACCCCGGAGACGCCCTCATGGTTTGCGTTACCTCGTCGCCGTCGCCGCTTGCCTCCTCGCCAGAGCCGACGTCTGGAGGCGCCGGCCCCGCTTCCCGCCTGGAAGCCGCTTCACCGCCCACGTCGACCTCCAGCCCGGCTCCGCGCGTCGTGCCGCCGCCAACCGCCGAGCCCGGCACGCCGTTCGACGTCGCACAGTCCGCGCTGCGCCTGCTGTGCGATGGGCCTGGCCCACTCGCGGTGTCCGGCCGAGCGATCGGTCACGGCCTGCCGCGCCGCGAGATTCGGCTCACCGAGCTGGCCGCGATCCTGATGCATCCCTCGGCCAGCTACCCGGCGCGGGACGCGGTGTGGCGGCTGCTGGTCACTCAGGCCCGCACCGGCGGCCCGGCCTGGGTGGTCGGCGCGACTGGCGTCGCGTTGCCCGGATTGCGGGCGATTGCGGGTCGGCTCGGCCGCCCAGGCGACCCGGACGTCCAGGCCGAGGTACTCGCCGGATTCCTGGCGGGGCTGCGCAACCTGGATGTCTCCGCGCCGAGGGTGTGTCCGCGGTTGTGTAACGCCGCGCAGAGCACGGCCCGTGCCGCGTTGCGCTCCGCCCGCCCTACGGCGCCCGAGGTTTCGCTGGAGGCGGCGGGTGACGCAGCGGCTGAGGCGGTGGTGGGTGGACACCCGGATTTCGTGCTCGCCCGCGCCGTCCGGGCGGGTGTCCTCACCGTCGCCGACGCGGACCTGATCGGCGCCATCCGCCTGGACGGCGTACCAGTCCGCGAGTACGCCGCGCGTCTCGGGATGACCGAGTGGGCGATCTACAAGCGGCGCACCGCCGCTGAAGCACGGCTGATCGCCGCGTTGAACGCAGGCGACCTCGACGACATGAACGCGCAGGTCATCGCCGAGGCCACCGGCGCTACCGGGCCATGAACACCCTGCTTACCGCACCGAACCCGCGCCGCCGAGATCGCCGGGCACCGACTGGGGCCGCCGAGCAGGTGAATTCCAAAATCCGGCTCGCTCCTGCCATCTGATGAGTGGAAGCACCCGCACCGCGATCCCCGGCGGTGACGGTGTCCGGCTCGGCGCCCCGGACGGCGCTGACACCTCGTCCTGGCCCTCTGTCCCCGTGAAGGAGGACGGCCTCGGCCGGGCCGGACACCACCACCCCGGCTCACGAATCGGACCGGCTCATGAATCGGACCGGTGCACGCGGAGCTGCTTCCGGTCTTCCTGCCCCCGTTCTCGTTCTGCTGGTCCGCCCGCTCCTCTGCGCGGTTGAGCTTCTGCAGGGGCCGGCGGCCCGGTCCTCTCCCGGAGGTGTGCTGTGCGTGACCCGAAGTTTCACCCGCGGGGACGGCACCGTCGTCCGCGCCCAACGCTGTCGAACCGTTCCGTCCGGTGGCGCCTGCTCGCTGCCGTCGCCGTGACCATGACCATGGCTGTTCTTGTCGTGGTCGCGCTCGGCGGGGCGGCACTCGGCGCGCAGACCCCGGCACCGGTCAACGCGCCGACGACGTCCACCAAAGACCTCGACGACGTGATCAACCGGCTGTGGGCACTGCTCACGGGGCTGCTGGTCGGCTACGCCGGGCTCATGATCGCCTGGGGCGCGGTCCGCCGGATCGGCGCGGACGGCGAGCCCGGCGAGATCGAGCGGGCCAACCGCACGATGCGCGGCGCCGTGATCGGTCTGGCGCTCGGCATCCTCGCCCCGCTGCTCGTCGCGGTCGTGGCGAAAGTGTTCATCTGATGCGCCGCCGCACCCACCCCACCGTCGGCCAAGCCGCCCACCGGGCAACCACGCAGCACCCACCGGCACGCCGCCTCGCCGCTACCGCGGCCCTGACGCTCGGGGTACTGCTCGGGTTGGGAGTCGCCGCGCCGGCGATCTCCGCTCGGGCGGCGCCTCCGCCGAGCCCCGCACCGGCACCGGCCCCGGCGCCCGCGCCGTCGCCGGAGAACTCGGTTCCGTCGGCTCCCGGCGGCACTGGGGAGCCGTCGTCGCCGGCGCCCTCCTCGCCTACCTCACCGTCACCGGCTCAGCCGTCGCCGATCGCGCCCCCACCGAGTAACCCCTCGGACTCCGGTGGCGGAGTGTTCCCGGTTCCGGGCCGGATCCGTACCGTCCACTCGCGCATACCCCGGACGCTGACGTGGACGCGATCGTCGGAAGAGCGCCCCTCGGCGACCAGGTCGTCGCGTGCGGCTGCGTATTCGCGGTCGCGTCGCCCGATCCCGGCCCGCTCCTTGGTGATCGTCTCGCCGGTGCCCTCCGATCGGATCCGGAAGTACTCGGCCGTCCGGCGGGTCCACAACAGCCGCGCCAACTGGGTCAGCCGCCAGGCCAACTCCGGTTCGGGCACGCGTCCGTACTCGCCGGCGAGAAGGACACGGTGACGGTGTTGCTGCCGGTGAGCTCGGCCGCCAGCGAGTCCCCAGGAAGCGCGACACGAACCCTCATCTCTCCGAGACGGTCGGCGAATTCACCCATGGCGCACCCGCCGTGTTGCAGTGCTAGTAGGCATCGCCGAGTTCCTCCTGGATCGTGGCTCGGGTCGCGGCGGTCAGCGCCGGCCGCGGCGCGACGAAGCCCTCGCGGTGTCCTCGAATGCTGTTCGCCGCTTCGCGGAGCGCATCGGCAATCGTCGTTTCCTGTTCGCGGATCCCGGCGGTCACCCGGGTGATGGCCTCGCGCATGTTGTCCAGAACGCCGTTGACGGTCCGTGCGCCGTACTCGGTCTTCGGCGGGTCATCCAGGGCGGCGGCGGCGACCACCTGGCTGGAGGCGCCCACGACGGTGATCGACAGGGCGAGGCCGGTCACCGTCAGCGGGAACGCGGCGATCGTGGCGACGGAGGCCAGCACCGTGAAGGTCATCGTCCACTCGAACTTGGTGCAGTCTTCGAGTGCGTCCAGGGCGTTGAGGGTGCCGTGCGCGATCCGGTCGATGTCGCCCCGGGCCCTGGTCCAGATCTCCCGTTCGGCATCCACCGCGCCACGCACTAGGGCCTGTTTGAAAAGCTGGTCACCGTAGCCATTCGTTGATCGCGGCGATGTGCAGCGTCGTGAGAAAGCGGACGGCGAGTTTGTCGTAGCGAGTCGCGACCGCCCGGTAGCGCTTGAGGCGGTTGATCCCGCACTCGACCGCGTGGCGCTGCTTGTAGGTCTCGGCGTTGAACGTCGGTGGGCGGCCGCCGGCGCTGCCGCGACGTCGGCGGTGGGCCAACCGGTCGGCTGGTTCGGGGATGGTGGCGCGGATTCCGCGTCGGCGCAGGTAGACGCGGTTGGCGCGGGATCCGTAGGCCTTATCGGCTAGGACCCGCGCCGGCCGTGTCCTGGGCCTGCCGACTCGACCGGGGACACCGATCGCGTCGATCACCGGCTGGAACTGCGGCGCGTCTCCGGCCTGCCCGGCGGTGACCAGCAGCGACAGCGGACGCTGTCCGCCCTCGGCCGCGAGATGGATCTTGGTGCTCAACCCGCCGCGTGACCGTCCCAGACCATGGTCGTTGGGCTCTGCGGTGCACCCTCCCGGCGGTTGTTTCTGATCGACCCCCTTTTACGGGCGCCCGCGGCGTGCTGGTGAGCCCGGACCACGGTGGAGTCGACGGACACGTCCCAGGTGATCAGCCCCCGGGCCTGGGCGCGGGACTGCAGATCGGACACGATGCGCGCCCAGGTCCCGTCCCGCTGCCAGTCCCGGAACAGCGCATACGCGGTCTCCCACGGCCCATACCGTTCGGGCAGGTCCCGCCACGGCGCCCCGGTCCTCACCCGCCACCGGATCCCATCAATGACCTGCCGCCGCGAACGCGGCGGCCGACCACCCGGCTTAGCCGACGGCAACACCGCCGACAAGACTTCCCACTCCGCATTCGTCAGATCACCACGAGCCACGCATCACCCAACGAACGAAGCGCTTTTCAAACACGCCCTAGCAGCGCCATCGTGAACTGGTTGTCCAGCCGGTGCGGGAACGGCGAGAGGAAGTTCTTCCGGAACTTTTCGGCGGTCGGGCCGTGCCATCGCTCGATCGCCGTTCGCACGTCGGCGATCTCGGAGAACGCCAGCGACGCCAGGTAGGTCCTCCCGTCGAGCGGGTTAGTCGCCCCGGAAGCGGTCGACAACGCCGAGGCCAATCCGTCAGCCTGGTCGCGCATCGGTACGAATCCTGCTGGGTTCGGCATCTCCGCGAGGGGTTGAAAGAGTCCCGGGATCTCGGCGAGCCCTTGCCCGAGGACGATCTGCCGCGAGGCCGCCAGCGCGTCACGCAGTTCGTCGCGGGTCCTGGGGCTTCCGGTCGGATCGTAGGGCGGTCGCCGTTGCTCCTTGAGCGCCTCGAGCACAGCCTTGTCCCGGATGTCGGCTGCGTGTTGCATCAGCTGGTCGAAGCTCACGGCCGTCCGCCCGAGGCGCCCGGCGGCGGCACCACCCCGTTGTCACCTGGACGCGGCTCCCCGTGAGCCTGATCCGTGAGCAGACGGTGAAACTCCGCTGCGGCCTCGGCGTCGGAGTCGGCGTAGACCTGTGTCGCCAGGACCAGGGCGTCGGCCGTGAGCCCGAGGTTCTCCTTCGTCGTGGTCAGCGCCTGCGCCAGCTCTTCCCGGAGGTCGGCGAGCGGCTGATACACCGGTCCGTAAAACCCGCCGCCGAGCTCGGCAGGACGAGAAAATGCTCCACTGGCTCCGTAGCCGCTCGCGTCCAGCGCGGCCAGCGCAACCCCGTACTGGCCCGCGATCTCCAGCAGGTGGTTCTTCGCCGCGACGAGCAACCCGTAGAGCTGAACACCCAAATCCTGCCCGGACGCCGACACCGCGCCTCCCCGGTCGCCGTTCGATAGTCGTCACTTGATATGCATCGACGGCCTCCGAGGTTCACCGAAAGGCACTCGCAGAATTACGCATGGTGAAGATCCTGGCGGAGTTGGCTTTTCATAGACTGAGCAGCGGATTCGACCAGCCGAGGCATGCGGCGTTACTGACCAGCCGGGAATCGAGCTGTGCTGTGCGCGTCGTCGGCTACGGTCCGTTGTACCAATTGCACGCGGCGCGGCGCGGGGGTTGGCCCGCCATGCGGCCTCCGGCGGTGACTGCGAGAGACAGGGGAAAACAACGAGTGATTCGCCGGCGCGCTATTGCTGCTGGAGTTGGCTGAGCGGGTCGGTTTGCGTGCGGAGTTTGCGGTGGCGCTCGGCGGGATCCGGCGCCGGGCGGAATTTTTCGTCCCGCGTCGTCGTTGGTACCGGTGGCTGATCGCAGACGCCAGGGGGTTGGTGCAGATGGGTGAGCGCACGCTGCGCGGTAGTCGGCTCGGTGCCGTGAGCTACGAGACCGACCGCAACACGGAGCTGGCGCCTCGCCAGCAGGGAGAGTACCTGTGCCCGCGTGGGCACCGGTTCACGGTCCCCTTCGCGGCCGACGCGGAGATTCCGATCACGTGGGAATGCCGTGCCGACGGTACCGTCGCGCGGATCATCGACGGTGACGAGCCCGAGGCGAAGAAGGCCAAGCCGCCGCGGACGCACTGGGACATGCTCTTGGAGCGCCGCACCGTCGCAGAGCTGGAGGAGGTTCTGGCTGAGCGTCTGGAGGTCCTTCGGGGTCGCCGGAGCCGTTCAGCCTGACGACGAGGTTAACCCAGTCAACGACCAAGCCCGCCACCCGAGAGGGTGGCGGGCTTGGTCGTTGACTGGGTGTGCGCCTTGTGTGACATGTGGCGTCACGCCCGCATCCCCCGGCGGGGCCGCCGCGATCTGTCGGTGCCCCCCGCTAGGTTGAGCCTTAGAACCGGCAGGAACCAAGCACACGCCACGGGCGTAGAGGAGACACACCTCAAGATGAGCCACCTCAGCGGAGCGTCCACCAACGGCCCCAACGCGAGGGCGGTGACGTCATAGTGGCTCCCACCAGTAAGGAAGCTCAGCGGGCTGAGCTTCACAAGATCATCTGGCGTATCGCCAACGACCTTCGCGGAAGCGTCGACGGCTGGGACTTCAAGAGCTACGTCCTCGGCATCCTGTTCTATCGTTTCATCTCCGAGAACCTCACCGCCTACCTCAACCGCCTAGAGCGCGAGGCTGGAGATGCGGACTTTGACTACGCCAAGCTCAGCGACAAGGACGCCGAGTTCGGGCGCAAGGACACGGTGGACGAGAAGGGCTTCTACATCCTGCCCAGCGATCTTTTCGCCAACGTATGTAAGCGCGCCGCCAACGATGAGAATCTGAACGAGACACTGTCACGTGTCTTTGCGGACATCGAGGGCTCTGCGGTCGGGACGGCTAGCGAAGACGACCTGAAAGGACTCTTCCACGACCTCGATGTGAACAGTCCAAAGCTCGGGCCTACCGTTGCGAAACGGAACGAAAAGCTCGTTAAGCTGCTGGATGCGATCGGGGATCTTGACTTCGGTAACGGAGGGTTCAGCGAGAACACGATTGACGCCTTCGGTGACGCCTACGAATACCTGATGACTATGTACGCATCAGGCGCAGGAAAGTCCGGCGGCGAATTCTTTACGCCACAAGAGGTCAGCGAATTGCTCGCCCGAATCGCCGTCGCGGGTAAGAAGGCTGTCAACAAGGTCTACGACCCGGCCTGCGGCTCCGGATCACTGCTGCTCAAGTTCGCGAAGGTGCTCGGCAAGGACAACGTTCGGCAGGGCTTCTTTGGTCAGGAGATCAACCTCACTACGTACAACCTCGCCCGTATCAACATGTTCTTGCATGACATCAACTACGAGAAGTTCGACATTGCGCATGGCGACACGCTTACCGACCCGGCGCATTGGGACGACGAGCCCTTCGAGGCAATCGTGTCCAACCCCCCGTACTCGATCAACTGGGAAGGTGCTTCCAACCCGCTGTTGATCAATGATCCGCGGTTCTCGCCAGCCGGCGTCCTTGCGCCGAAGGGTTACGCGGACCTGGCATTCACCATGCACATGCTCCATTGGCTGGCGGTCAACGGCACTGCCGCCATTGTCGAGTTTCCGGGCGTCATGTACCGAGGTGGCACTGAGCAAAAGATCCGCAAATATCTGATCGACAACAACTACATCGACACCGTCATTCAGCTCCCGCCCGACCTGTTTTTCGGAACAGGGATCCAGACCTGCATTCTTGTACTCAAGAAGTCGCGCAATGAAAATTCAGTGCTCTTCATTAATGCTTCCGCCGAGTTCAAGCGAGTTGGCAACAAGAATAAACTCCTACCGGCGAATCAGCAGCGGATTCTCGATACTCACACGGGCCGGGAAATAGTCGAGCACTTCAGTGCTCTGGTGCCGACCCGACAGATTGCGGACAGCGACTACAACCTGTCGGTCACCGCATGGGTCGAGGTTAAGGACAGCCGTGAGGTCATAGAGATCGCCGAGCTCAACAAACGGATCGCCGACATCGTGGCACGGCAGGCCGAGCTTCGAACCCAGGTCGACACGATTATTGCGGGGATGGAGGGCGACAGCGCGTGAGCCAGGTTGCCGACCTCATACAGCAGCACGTACCCGACGGTGTTGAGTACAAGACACTAGGTGAACTCGGAACCTGGACCGGAGGAATTACGCCGTCGAAGGCGAATCCAAAATATTGGGATCGCGGCACCGTCCCTTGGGTGACCTCGATGGACATCAGCGCGACGGGTGGCAGCGAAATTCGCGGACTTGTCACAGAGGCGGCCTTGAGGGAAACCTCGCTCCGGTTGGTTGCTGGACCGTCGATCGCGGTAGTCATGCGTTCAAACATCCTCCGGCGCTTCCTCCCAATTGGGTACATCGATATTGACACATCGGCGAACCAGGATCTACGCCTGCTGACCCCTGTCGATGGCATCGATTCTCGCTATGTTTTCTGGGCGCTGCAGGCTGACAGCGAGCGGATCCGCCAGGCATGTGTCCGCACGGATGGGTCGATGGCAGCAGTTAACTCGAAGGCGTTTTTCGAGTGGCGGATCCCCGTACCGCCGCTCGTAGTACAGCGCAACCTCGTCACGATCTTCGATGCGTTCAACGAGTTGGAGGGGTGCCTCCAGGCCGAGATGGGCCTTCGGCGCGAACAACAGGTAGCCGTGGTAAGCAATCAGTTGGCGACGCAAGGGACCGTCGACCGCGTGGCGCTGGGGAATGTCGCAACGCAGGTCATCGAACCGGTCAAAGTTGAGCCCAACGTTCAGTACGTGAACCTGGGCGTGAAGTGGTACGGAGAGGGTGCCTTCGCTCGGGAGCCCAAATATGGTCGCGACATAAAGGCAAAAACGCTCTATAAGGTGCGTCCTGGCCAGTTCATATATAACCGAATGTTTGTCACCGAAGGGTCATTTGGCATAGTGACCCCGGAGATCGCGCATGGTGTCGTCTCCAACGAGTTCCCCGTCTTCGAGCTCGACGCGAGCCGCATCCTTCCCGAATGGCTCTATCTAAAATTCCGTGATCCGTACATCGTCTCGGTCGTCGCAGGACAGGCTTCCGGCGGAACGAAGAGCCGGCGGCGGTGGAAGGAAGAGCAGTTCAATGCATTCGTGATTGACCTACCCCCTCTCGACGTCCAACGCGAGATGGTCAGAATCGACAGCGCGTTCCGGGACCTCCGCCAGGCGATCAACGCCGAGCTCGTATCTCGTCAGCAGCAGTTCGCCTACTACCGTGATCGTTTCCTCGCGTTCGAGGAGGCGGTGGCATGAGTGAGGCACCGGGCGTGCGCTACGAGCCGATCGCTATCTCGTCCGAGAGCACTGTGGTTGCAGACTTTCTGCCTGGCCCTGCAGGCGACACGTCCTATCAGTCTGAGGCGGCGCTGGAGCGAGAGTTTGTCAAACTCCTGCAGGGCCAGGCATACGAGTACCTGCCCATCACGACCGAGGCTCAGCTCGTCGCCAACCTGCGCACACAACTCGAGGTACTGAACGGGATCGCGTTCTCAGACACCGAGTGGGAGCAGTTCTTCTCCGAAAAGATCGCCGGGGCCAACGAAGGCATAGCCGAGAAGACCGTCCGCATCCAGGAGGACCACGTCCAGGTCCTGAGGCGTGACGACGGCTCAACCAAAAACATCTCGTTGCTGGACAAGAAGCACATTCACAACAACCGCCTCCAAGTCATCAACCAGTACGAGATCGGCAAGGGCGACGGCGGCGCGCGTCGCTCTAACCGCTACGACGTGACTGTGCTGGTCAACGGCCTTCCGCTGGTGCACATCGAGCTGAAGCGCCGTGGCGTCGACATCCGCGAGGCGTTCAACCAGATCGACCGCTACCAGCGCGACAGCTTCTGGGCCAGCTCAGGACTGTTCGAGTACGTGCAGCTCTTTGTAATCAGCAACGGCACGCTGACCAAATACTATTCCAACACCACCCGTCGTCAGCACCTGTCGGAGCAGGCCTCGGCGAAGAAGACCAAGAAGACCTCCAACTCCTTCGAGTTCACCTCATGGTGGGCGGACGCACAGAACAGGCCAATCCAGGACCTGACCGGTTTCACCAAAACATTCTTCGCCAAGCACTCGTTGCTCAACGTGCTCACGCGCTACTGCGTGCTGACCGCCGACCGTCTGCTCCTCGTGATGCGGCCGTACCAGATCGTTGCGACCGAGCGAGTGATTCAGCGCATCGAGATCGCGACCAACTACAAGCAGCTCGGATCCCTCGCGGCTGGTGGCTACGTCTGGCACACAACCGGCTCAGGCAAGACCCTGACCTCCTTCAAGACGGCGCAGCTCGCCTCGCGATTGCAGAGCGTTGACAAGGTTCTGTTCGTGGTCGACCGCAAGGATCTGGACTACCAGACCATGCGCGAGTACGACCGCTTCGAGAAGGGCGCCGCCAACTCCAACACCTCGACCGCGGTGCTCAAGCGGCAGCTGGAGGATCCGAGCGCCAAAATCATCATCACGACAATCCAAAAGCTTTCGACGTTCATCAATGCCAACAAGGGCCACGCCATCTACGACGGGCACGTCGTCCTGATCTTCGACGAGTGTCACCGCTCGCAGTTCGGC
Organism: Cryptosporangium arvum DSM 44712; assembly: GCF_000585375.1. Classification (NCBI taxonomy): domain Bacteria; kingdom Bacillati; phylum Actinomycetota; class Actinomycetes; order Cryptosporangiales; family Cryptosporangiaceae; genus Cryptosporangium; species Cryptosporangium arvum. The sequence goes on along the minus strand of NZ_KK073874.1, from coordinate 960,191 downwards.
GATATGCACGCCGCTATCACCAAGTCGTTCAAGCGCTACAACATCTTCGGCTTCACCGGCACCCCGATCTTCGCCGTCAACTCCGGCACCGGCGGCAATCCGAACCTGCGGACAACCCCCCAGGCGTTCGGCTGCTACCAGCACGGAGACCCGGTGCATTGCCAGCGGGAAGACCATCAGATGGCCATCCACACCTACACAATCGTGGACGCCATCAACGACAAGAACGTGCTGCCATTCCGGATCGACTACGTCAACACCATCAAGTTGCCCGAGGGAGTGTCGGACAAGCAGGTCAGCGCGATCGACACCGAGCGGGCCTTGCTTGCGCCCGAGCGCCTGAGCCAGGTCGTTGGCTACACGCTGGAGCACTTTGACCAGAAGACCAAGCGGACTCAGGGCTACGACTACTCGGTCGTCGCGAACGTCGCTGAGGTGGTCGCCAGCCGAAACAAGTTCGTCGAACTCAAACAAGCCAGCCGGGTCAAGGGCTTCAACGCCATTTTCGCCACCGCCTCGATCGACGCCGCCAAGCGCTATTACCTGGAGTTCAAGAAGCAGCAGGCTGAACTCACACCCGACCGGCGGCTCAAGGTTGCCACGATCTTCTCCTACGCCGCCAACGAGGACATCGGCGACGACTATCTGGACGAGGAAGTTTTTGAGACCAGGTCGCTGGATCAATCGTCACGCGACTTCCTCGATGACGCCATCAAGGACTACAACGCCCTCTTCGGAACCAGCTACGACACCAGCGCCGACAAGTTCCAGAACTACTACAAGGACCTGTCGCTGCGGTTGAAGAACCGCGAACTCGACCTGGTCATCGTCGTCAACATGTTCCTGACCGGCTTCGACGCCACCACGATGAACACGCTGTTCGTCGACAAGCGGTTGGTCAACCACGGCCTCATCCAGGCGTACTCGCGAACCAACCGGATCCTTAACTCGGTCAAGACCTACGGTAATATCGTTTCCTTTCGAGACCTCGAAGAAGAGACTAACGAAGCCATCGCGCTGTTCGGGAACAAGGACGCCCGCGGCATCGTGCTACTCAAGCCCTACACCGAGTACTACGCCGAGTACGCCGATAAGGCCAACGAGCTGCTGTCCAAATTCCCTCTCGGCCAACCAATCATCGGAGAGGCAGCGCAGAAGGAGTTCATCGCCCTGCTCGGCGCGATCCTGCGGCTGCAGAACATCCTGACTTCCTTCGACGACTTCGCCGGCAACGAGATTCTCACCGAACGCCAGATGCAGGACTACCGAAGCATCTACCTCAACCTCTATGCCGAATTCCGCAAGGAAGGTCAAGGAGAGAAGGAGTCGATCAACGACGACGTAGTCTTCGAGATCGAGCTAATCAAACAGGTCGAGATCAACGTCGACTACATTCTCATGCTGGTCGGCAAGTGGCGCGAGATCCGCGGCAACGGCAACGATAAAGAGATGTCCGCCCTCGCGGACATCCAACGGTCCGTCGACTCGAGTCCAACGCTGCGCAACAAGAAAGACCTCATCATGGACTTCGTCGACCGCGTCTCCGCGTCCGGCGAGATTGACGAGGAATGGCGCGCCTACGTCGCGGCCCAACGGACAGCGGAGCTCGACGCGATCATTGCGGACGAGAACCTGAAGCCGGACGAGACGCGGACCTTCATCGAGCACGCGTTCCGGGATGGCTCGATCCCGACGACCGGCACTGCGATTACCAAGATCCTTCCGCCCGGATCACGCTTCTCCGCCGGCGGTGGACACGGCGAGAAAAAGCAGCGCGTACTCGCGCGCCTCGGGGAATTCTTTGAGCGATTCTTCACATTGAGTGCTGGAGGCGAGTGACGGCTGACTCCGCAACCGAGGGCCAAGCGTCCTCTTCCATCATGTCGCCTCATTCATTCGGCGACCGGCGGTCTCGGTACGCTTTACAGCGGCGGCACCCGGGTTGGAGACCTTCATCGCGCGAAGTCTTGCTCGTCCCGCGGAAGGTCTTCCACGGGTAGTAGGTGGAACACCGGTGCGCTTCCGCGCTTATGGTGGGCTTCGGGGTCAGGGCCGACGCGGAACTGGCCGATGTACCGCTGTGGGTGCGGATCGAAGTGGGACTTCTGCTCGTCGTCAGGCACGAACAGACGTAGTTGATCCCCCGCGCGACATGATTGACGATCCGCCGGTTGTGCTTGCTCAGGCTACCGTCCAGCTCGTCCTCGCCTGTGAACAGGAAAGCGCTCCCGTCAATCGTCCAGCCATCGCTCCGGTCGTGCGATCCAAGGTGCGGCGGTGAGGAACAGGTTCGCTCCGCGTGGCGGGATCTTGATGCGTTCATCCGCTCCGCCGAAGCGGACAGAACGCGTTGGCTCCCCCAGACGCGTGCCGGCTGACGAGCCACGCGGGGGTAGGGGTGACGCTGTCGAGGTGGTCGGTCCACGACTCCTGCAACTCGATGTCTTGCGGCCAGGGGACCTCGACGCCAGACGGGCGCAAGTTGTCCCAGGGAAAGTCGGGAAGCCGAGCCTTGAGAGTGGCCTTCGGCAGGACCGCTGGGATGACTCGGTCCCATTCCACGGCTGCGTACGAGACCTGACGCTTTCGCTTGGGATCCCAATCCGACCCCGCAAAGAGCCTCTGGTCAGTGATGCGGCCGGAGGCGATGAGTCCGGGGTCATCGCCGACTCGGTAGAGGAAGGCCTGGTCGTCGTCCCGAACACAGGTTGACCGATGGTGATTCTCCAGCGAGCCCGGACGGTTCCTCCGACATCGGTGACGCCGATGTCATCCAGGTAGCTCCCGTATCCGACGTCGTTCGGATTCCAGGTCATGAGGTAAGTGGCCATGCCACGCGATCGGCACGCTCGGCGAAGTCTCGAACGGTTTCCTGGTGAAGACCCGCGCCGTGGCAGCCGAAGCGCCTAACGCGGTCTAACCGGGCAACTGGTAGGGCGCAGTCACGCACAGCGATTGTGCGGCGACGGTGTCGTTGCAGATTTCCTGTGTGCCCCCGGCGCGATTCGAACCTCCGGCTCCGTCGGCGATCCCCGGAGCGAAGTCGCCGGTTCCGTCCTACCGCCATCGGTGGGGGTGTCCGGTCCCGATCCCGGCCCACGCGGCCGGGACGACCGTCCGAGCGCGTGACGGCGTCCTACTGGCCCGCCAAACTTGGGCGCGTATTCGGCACAGGCCGTCGGTGACAGCCGTTGACACCCGGTACCAACCGGACAGTCGCGCCGCGCCGCTATCGCGGCGTTTCCGCAGGTCAGACCTGTGCCCTCGGGCAGATTCGAACTGCCGACACCCGCTTTAGGAGAGCGGTGCTCTATCCCCTGAGCTACGAGGGCGAGGCCGACACCGTCGTCGGCACCCTGGTCCGCGTGGCTTCCGCCGCTCGGATCCAGGGCCCAGCGTATCGGTAACCGGACCCCCGGCGTTCCGAGTATCCGGTCAACGGCTCGTCAAGTGCGCTGAACCGCGGGGGCCGACGAGCGGGTCAGCGCTCCGAACGCCGTCACCGAGATCAGGGCTGAGGCCACCATCACCAGCGCCATCGGGATCGCGGTGTTCTCACCACCCAGCCCCACCAGCGGCGAGACGACCGCCGCGAGCGCGAACTGGCTCGCGCCGATCACCGCTGAGCCCGTTCCCGCCGCGGACGGGGTCTGGGCGATCGCGAGCGACGTCGCGTTGCCCATCACGAAGCCGAGCGAGAAGATCGTCAGCCACAGCAGGCCCAGCACCGACCAGAGCTGCAACCCGCCGGACACCGCGAGCGTGAACAGCAGCACCGACCACAGCGTCAGCGAACCGAGCCCGGCGGTCAGCAGGGGCCGCGGTCCGAACCGCCCCACCAACCGAGCGTTCAGCAGGCTGCCGACGGTGACACCCAGCGCGTTCGCCGCGAACGCCACCGAGAACCAGCCGGACGAGAGCCCGAACACCGTCTGCAGCACGAACGGCGACGCCGAGATGTAGCCGAAGAGCGTCCCGAACGAGAAGACGAACGCCAGCGTGTATCCGAGGAACTGCCGGTTGCCCAGGACGATCCGCGCGCCGCGGAACGTCGCCGCCAGCCCGCCTCCTTGCCGCGAGGGGGCCGGCAGGGACTCGCGGAGCACGAAGAACGATCCGGTCAGCATCACGAGCGCGAGCGCCGTCAACACGACGAACACACCGCGCCACCCCACCGGCCCCAGCAGTGCGCCGCCGATCAGCGGGGCCACCACGGGCGCGATGCCGCCGATCGTCATCAGCACCGAGAAGATCCGCGCCGCGGCCGCGCCGCGCACGGTGTCGGCCACGATCGCGCGTCCGAGCACCACGCCGGCGGCGCCGGCGAAACCCTGCAGGAACCGGAAGGCGACAAGCGCACCGACGTTCGGCGCGGCCGCGCACAACGCTGACGCGAGGACGCACACCGCCGCGCCGACGAGCAACGGGCGACGCCGGCCCCAGCGGTCGGAGAGCGGGCCGATGACCAGCTGTCCGATCGCCAGGCCAGCCATGAACGTAGTAAGCGTGAGCTGCACGCTCGCCGCGTCGGTGCCCAGTTCGTCGGCCATCGTGGGGAAGCCGGGCAGGTACATGTCGGTGGCCAGCGGCGCGATCGCCGACAGCAGCGCCAGCACGAGCACGGCCGCCAGCGGCAGGGCGGTCCTCGGGGGCGCCTCCGCCCGGGTGATCACCATCGACACTCGTTTCAAAAGCTTATGGGTTCATACATAAGTTAGTATCGACGTGTGTCCGGGGAGTCGACAGAGCCCGAGGCTGTGGCGCTCCTCTCAGGCGAACTCGCGGCCTTGCTGCACGACGTCTCGCGCCAGCTCCGAGCGGCCGCGCACGCGGAAGTGAACCTCGTCCCGCTGCCCGAATCCGAGCGGGACGTGCTGCGCTTCGTCGGCCGGCACCCCGGCGTCAGCGTGAGCACCGTGGCCCGCGAACTGCGCATGAAGAGCAGCAACGTCAGCGCGGCGGTACGCAACCTCGTCGCGCGTGACCTGATGACGCGCGACGCCGACCCGCACGATCGCCGGATCGCCCGCCTCACGCTCACCGGTCAGGCCTACGACAACCTCGAACGTCTCCAGCGCGCCTGGAACACCCACCTGGACGCCGCGCTCAGCCGGGTGGAGCCGGGATACAGGGAACAACTAGAGGGCGCGGTGCCCGCTTTGCGCGCTTTGGTCCAGGTGTTGCGAGACCCGTAGGAGACGCTTTCGGGCTCCTCGGCGTCCATTCCCGCCCGGCGCGGGCCACCGCGAACGGCTACCCGCTCACGGTTCAGTACGCGCAGGTCGCCCGGGCCGGCCTCGACGCTCCGCGGCGGGTACTCGGGAGACCTCGGGCCTCCTCGCGATCAGGGTGTTCGCGCTGCTGACGATCGCGCTGGGCCGGGTCCGGCGGCGTTACCGGCGCAACCGCCCGATCGTGCACGGCGTTCCGTACGTCGTCGTCGAGAACGGGGAACCGGTGCTGGAGACGATGCGGATGGAACGCCTGAGCATCGACGACCTGATCGCCGCGGCCCGGCAGGAAGGGTTCGAGCGGTTCGTCGACATCAAGATGGCCGTGCGCGCGAGGAGGAAACGGATCCGGCGGTGCCGACGAGGCGCCACCTGCGGGCGGCTGAGCGTCCTTTGTGTGATGCTTCGCGGCAAACGTGCGCGGCCTCACAGTGGCCACTTACACACGTCACGCAGTATGGTTGGTAAGAGCAACTAATGAGGAGGCGGACATGGCGTCGCAGGAGGCCTGCGCCCAGCTGCTCGACCAGCTGCCCGCGATCGGCGAGATCAAGCGTCAGTTCCACCGTGTGGTTCCGGCGGTCGGCACGAACAACGTCGGCGCGGCCGGCGCGATCCCCACGCTCGGGGTTCTGGCGGCCGACGGCGAGCAGCGCGCCAGCGACCTGGCCGAGCGGCTACGGGTGGACCTGTCGGTCATCAGCCGTCAGGTGGCGGCGCTGATCGAGGCCGGTCTGATCGCCCGCGCCACCGACCCGGCCGACCGCCGTGTGCACCGGCTCGCGATCACCGACGCCGGCGTCGAGACGCTGCGTGTGCATCGGGCGCAGATGGTCGAGCTGATCTCGCGTGGCCTGGAGGACTGGTCGGACGACGACGTCGTGCGGTTCGCCGGCGGGCTCCGCCGTTTCGCCGACTCGGTCGCCGACGCGACGACACGCACCCGCCTTCCGGCCGCTCCGATCGCGGTGTGACCCACCCGGTGTGTGCCGACCCACCAGGAGGGGGTAATGAGCCCGCATGCCCCTCGACGACTGGTTCCTGACCGCGGACGAGCGCGGCAACCCCTCGACCCGGCTCGACTCCCGGCACCCCGACGGGATCGCCTGGACGACCGGCAACGAGGTGCGGCCGCTCGTCCACGGGTCCACGTACTTCGCTGATCTGCTCGCGGAGATCGACGCCGCCCAGAAGGGCGACATCCTCTTCTTCACCGACTGGCGGGGCGACCCCGACGAGCTGCTGGCCGAGCCCGACCGCACGGTCGGCTCCGTGCTCGAGGACGCAGCCCGGCGCGGTGTCGTCGTCAAAGGCCTGGTCTGGCGTTCGCACCTCGACAAGCTGCAGTTCAGCGCGGAGGAGAACCGCCACCTGGGCGTCGAGGTCGAGGAAGCCGGCGGTGAGGTGCTGCTCGACATGCGTGTCCGCACCGGCGGCTCGCACCACCAGAAGTTCGTGGTGATCCGGCACCCCGGCGACCAGGACGCCGACATCGCGTACGTCGGTGGCATCGACCTCGGCCACAGTCGCCGCGACGACGGCGACCACCAGGGTGATCCGCAGGCCCAGCCGATGCCCGACGTCTACGGGGACAAGCCGCCCTGGCACGACGTCCAGGTCGCGATGCGCGGTCCGGCCGTCGGCGACGTCGACACGGTGTTCCGGGAGCGCTGGGAGGACCCGAGCCCGCTCTCCAACAACCTGGTGCGCGTCGCGCGCGACCTGATCACCCATCGCGACATCACGCCCGACCCGCTGCCCGAGCAACCGCCGGACCCGTCGCCGCGGGGCACGCAGGCCGTCCAGATCCTGCGCACCTACCCGCACCGCCGGCGCAACAGCTACCCGTTCGCGCCCGACGGCGAGCGCAGCATCGCTCGTGCCTACCTCAAGGCGCTCAAGCGGGCCCGCAGCCTGATCTACCTGGAAGACCAGTACCTCTGGTCGGAGGACGTCGCCGCGTGCTTCGCCGAGGCGCTGAACTCCAACCCCGACCTGCACCTGATCGCGGTCGTTCCGTCCTTTCCCGACCAGGGCGGCCTCTCGACGACCGGCGAGAACCTCGGCCGCAACCGGGCGCTGGAGAAGTTCCGCGCGGTCGCCCCCGACCGCGTCGCCGTCTACGGGCCGGAGAACCGCGACGGCACGCCCGTGTACGTCCACGCAAAAGTCTGCGTGATCGACGACATCTGGGCCGTTGTCGGTTCCGACAACCTCAACCGCCGCTCCTGGACCTACGACTCCGAGCTCTCCTGCGCGGTGATCGACGAGGAACGTGACCGCCGCGAACCCCAGGACCCCGCCGGCCTCGGCGACGGCGCCCGGGTCTACGCCCGCGACCTGCGGCTCCTGCTGTCGTCCGAACACTTGGAACTGCAGAAAGACGAGGTCGACGCCCTGAGCGACCCGCACGCGGCGTTCCGTGCGTTCAAAGAGTCGGCCGACGCCCTGGACGCCTGGCACAAGGACGGAAAATCAGGTCCGCGCCCGAAGGGCCGGCTTCGCCCGTACACCCCGGAGAAGCTCAAGCCCTTTGCCGGTTTCTGGGCCGACCCGCTGTACCAGTACCTGCTCGACCCCGACGGCCGCCCCCGCAAGCTGCGGCGCAACGACGACTTCTGAAAGCACGTCCGGGTGCCCCGCAGAACGGGACACCCGGACCCCGACGAACGTCAGCAGCCCTCCAGCGACCACGGCCGGAGCGACGCCGAACCGATGTTCTTCTTGTGCAGGACGCCCGAGGTCGCGCCGGGAACCTGGAGGCAGGCGCCCCGGCTCCCGTCGATCACGCCCCGCATTCGGCGCGAGACGCTCTCCCCGCAGTTCCGATAGGCGACGTACTGCGTGCTTCCGCTCTTGTAGCTACTGGCGCCGCACGGGTCGGCCGTGGCCGCCTGCGCCGGAATAGTGAGTGCCGCTCCGGTCAACCCGACGGCCAGCAGTAAACGAAAAGTCGCTCGCATTTTCACACCTTCCAGTGATCGGAATTCGCCGGTGGACTAGCGGTCTCCCCATTCGGTGCTGTTCGGCGTCGACGCGCCGGAGTCGATTGACGTGGTGGCGATCGGTACCGCGCCGAAAAGTGCGAGTGCGATGGTGGCGAGAAGAATGCCGAATCCGCGCCGCATGTGGATCTCCCCGTGCTGTTGCCCGGTAATTGCCCAGTCAGGAGATCAGGGAATTGTGGGGCGTGTCACCGATGCCGCAGTTGTCAGGAGTTGCCATGGCAGGACGTTGCCACTTCGGACATCCGAGCCCGGCGGCCGGGATTCGCCGGTGTGGCAGGTTGCCGGCGCGACGCTCGCGGCCGGTGTCGTGCCCCGGCAGACGCTCACGATCCAACCGCCCCGGACGGTGACCGACGTGCGCCTCGTGAGCTGACGCGCCCCTGGACGCAAGCGGTCAGGAATCGAGAAGCCCGGGCACCCGCCGGCCACCTAGCGTCATGCCCATGACAACGATCAAATCTCTGGTGATCGAAGCCGCCGACCCCACCACGGCCACCGCCTTTTACCAGGCCATCGGCCTCGCCGACCGGGTGCGCATCCGCCACGACACCACCCCCACCACCGGCTTCCGGGGCTGCACGGTGTCACTCGTCGTATCCCAACCGGCCACCGTCGACGCCCTCACCGAAGCTGCGATGTCGGCCGGCGCCACCGCCCTCAAGCCCGTCACCAAAAGCTTCTGGGGCTACGGCGGCGTCGTCCGAGCCCCGGACGGCACCATCGTCAAGATCGCGTCCTCGTCGAAGAAGAACACCGGGCCCGCCACCAAACACATCGACGACGTCGTGTTGCTGCTGGGAGCCGAGAACGTCGCGACGACCAAGAAGTTCTACCTCGACCGGGGGCTCACGGTTAAGCGTGGCTTCGGGAACAAGTACGTCGAGTTCGAATCCTCCGGCGTCAAATTCGCGCTCTACGGGCGGCGCGCGCTGGCCAAGGACGCCGGTGTTCCGACCACCGGCAGCGGTTCTCACCGCCTCGCGATCGCCGCCGACGAAGGTGATTTCAGCGACCCGGACGGATTCGCCTGGGAGTCCCGATAACTCCGCACCACGTCGAACTGCTCGACCGTGAGGAACGACGGATTGGGGCCCTGGGGCTGGCGGAACACCTCGATCCCGGCGAGCCGGGAATCGGCGCGGAGCGACGATCGCGGCACCCGGGCCGACACCGGATCGATCGTCAGACCGAGCGGCACGTGCCACGCCCCGTCCTCCCCGAGAAACGGCACGTCGGCCACGTTCCCGACGCCCCACACCCCGGCCTGGGAACCGCTGGCCCAGAACACCACCGGCTGCGGAGCGCGCATGAGGCGCATCCGGTAGCCCGGGCGGACGCACCACTGGGAGACCCGCGGCTCCCGAGCAAAACGACCAGCCAGGTCGACGCGATCCGCGTTGCCCTTGAGCACCCACGCGCCGAGGTTGTCCAGAGTTACCGCCGCCACCGTATTAGTGTCCCGCACGTGAGCGAGTACCTCGCCGTGGTCGCGTGCGGCTCCCCGCTGGCCGCTCGGGTGCACGAGATCGCCGAAGCCGCGCGGAAACACGGGTGGGTGGTGCGTGTCGTCGCGACCGCGAGCGCGATGAACTGGGTGGACGCCGAGCAGGTGGAGCGCGTCACCGGGTACGCACCGCTGGTCGAGCAGCGGCGGCCGGACGAACCCAAACGGTTCCCCACCCCCGGGCACGTCGTCGTGTGCCCGGCGACGTTCAACTCGATCAACAAGCTGGCCACCGGGATCATGGACAACTACGCCGCCGGTCTCGTGTGCGAGGCGCTGGCCAGTGGCACACCGATCACGATCGTGCCGACGGTCAGCGACGCGCTCTGGGGGCATCCGGCGTGGGAAGCGCACCTGGCCCGGTTGACGAACGCCGGGGTGAGGTTCGTGGATCCCGGCAGCGGGCGCGTCGGCGATCCGCGGCCCACCGGCGACGACGTCGTCGCGTTCAACCCCGAGTGGGCGATCCCGACGGGTACCGCAGCGCGTAACGGCTAGGTGGCTCGCCCAGGATCGCGGTGAAGTCCCGGCTGAGATGCGCCTGGTCGGCGTAGCCCAGCTCGGCGGCGAGCGCGGCCCAGTCGACGTCGGCGCCGGACTCGAGCCGGGACGTCACCTCGGCGAGGCGGTAGCGCCGGATGCACCACTTCGGCCCGAGGCCGACGTGCTCGGCGAACAGTCGCTGGAGGGACCGCACACCCACGTCCAACCGCGCGGCCAGCGCCTCGACCCGCGTCAACGCCGGTTCCGACGCGATCAGCTCGACCGCGTCGCGAGCCGAGGTGGCCGCCGCGGTCAGCACCGGCTCCCGGGCCAGCAGGAGGCTCTCGACGGCGTCGGGCGTCGGTGCGCCGTCGCGACCGAAGATCGCCGCCGCCGCCACCGACCGCCCGGCCAGCGACGAGACCGGGCCGTCGAGGAACGGACGGAACGCGCCCGGGCGGAAAGCCACGCCGAACACCTCTCCGACGTCGGAGAGCGCACGGTGGGAGAACCGGCGCGCCGGCCCGCGCACCGCCCCCGGCGACGAGCCGACGTACGACAGGTGCACGTTCACGTGCGGCGGCAGCAGCTGCCGGAACGGCTCCTGCCCCCGCAGATCCCACCGCACCGCCCAGTAGTGCTCCACGAACGGCGCGAGCTCCGCCGAGGGTGACCCGAACGAGTGGGTCTGGAAATCGGCCCAGCCGCCGCGTTGGCCTCGCCTGTCCACGTCGACAGCGTCGCATTTTTTCAAGACACCGTTCGTAGCGTGGCACGTATGCACACGTTGATCACCCAGACCGTGGAGCCGACGCGAGACGTCGTCCGCACCATCCGGGACGAGCAGCTCGGCGCGCCGACGCCGTGCCGCGAGTTCGACGTCAAAGCGCTGGTCGACCATCTGCTGCAGTGGGGGCCGGCGCTGGTCGGGGCCGCGCGGAAGGAAGAGGTGGGTCCGGTCGAGCCGCCGAAGGACTGGCGCAAGGCGCTCGACGCCCACTTCGACGAGCTCGTCACCGGCTGGGGCGCGCCCGCGGCCTGGGAGGGCACGACCCGGATGGGCGGCCCGACGGAGTTCCCCGCGCCGATGATCGGCGGGATGGTCCTCGCCGAGCTGGTCGTGCACGGCTGGGACCTGGCCCGAGCGACCGGACAGTCGCCGAGGTGGCCGGAGGAGGTGCTGCGCCCGCTCGTCGCGGAAGCGCGGGGAATGGCCGAGCAGGGCCGGCAGATGGGGATCTTCGGCCCCGAGGTGCCGGTCCCGGCCGATGCGCCGTCGCTCGATCGGATCCTCGGCCTCACCGGCCGCGACCCCGCCTGGCGCCCCTAGCCGTGGTTGCTCGCCGCCGCGACGATCATGATCATCCGGCGGCGGCGCTGCCGCGCCAGCAGCGCGAACGCCGCGGTCAGCACGATCAGCTCGCGGTCGGCCCACTCCCCGGTCACGTCGACCGTCGTCGTCTTGCGGAGAAAACCTTCTTCGCGGACGTCGATCCGCGCGCCGTCGCGGACGACGCTCACCGACCGCCGGGTGACCTCCCAGCCGGCCGGCCCGTCGGGCAGCATCGCCCCGGACGGGCCCAGCCGCACCGCACCGGCCGAGACGGCCAGCCGGCGGAAGCTCGTCACCTCGACCGGAACGACCACGTCGTCGATGATCAGCGAACCGCGCCGGAGTGAGCGCCACAGCTCGACCCGCGAGCCGTCGAGGGTGTACGTCCGTCGGTGCTTCGTCAGAACAGCCATGCACCGAGTGTCGGAGGAACCGTCCGGGGAGTCATCGCACCGAAGGCGAGAGGCCTTACGACGAAAGTCGCAAGCACTCCGGGCAGACGCCCCAGAACACCACTTCGGCCTCGTCCACCGCGAACCCGTGCGAGTCGGCCGGCGTCAGGCACGGGGACGACCCGACGACGCAGTCGACGTCGACGATCGTTCCGCAGGTCCGGCACACGAGGTGGTGGTGGTTGTCGCCGACGCGGGCCTCGTAGACCGCGGGGGAACCGGCGGGCTCGATCCGGCGCGTCAGCCCCACCGCGGTGAGCGCGTCCAACACGTCGTAGACGCCCTGCGTGGAGATCGTGACCCCGTGCTCACGCACCCACCGCGCGACCGCGTCGGCGGTCACGTGCGGCTGGTCTCGCAGCGCATCCAGCACCGACGCGCGCTGCGCGGTGACCCGCAGCCCGGCGTCGCGCAACTGAGCGCGGGTGTTTTCCTCGACCACTCCCCCAGGGTAACTGGAATCAGTCAAGTTCCAGCCATCTGATATCCAGACCACATGGTCGCGAAGATCGTCGTCACCCAGCCGGTACACGCAGAACAGGTTCAGCGCCTCCGGGACGCCGGGCACGAGGTGGTCACCCTCGACTCGCCGCGCGGTCTGAGCGCCGCCGAGCTGATCGAGCACACGAAAGACGCCGACGCCCTGCTCAGCCAGCTCACCGACAAGCTGACCGAGGAGGTCTTCGCGGAAACCCGCCTCACGATCGTCGCCACGATCGCGACGGGCTTCGACAACATCGACGTCGACGCGGCGCAGAAGGCCGGGACCATCGTCACGCGCACTCCCGACGTCCTCACCGACGCCACCGCCGACCTCGCGATGACGCTGATGCTTGCGGTCGCCCGGCAGATCCCCGAGTCCGACGCGAGCACCCGCGAGCACGGCACCGGTCCGTTCCAGCTGCTGCGCGAGCCGATGGGCATCGACATCTCCGGCGCGACCCTGGGCATCGTCGGCCTGGGCCGGATCGGTGAGGCACTCGCGCACCGCGCGCACTTCGGCTTCGGCATGAAGATCCTGTACACCGCCCGTTCGGCGCACCCGGCCGCCGAGGAGCGGTTCGGCGCGTCGCGTCTCCCGCTCGGTCAACTGCTCGCCGAGTCCGACGTCGTGAGCCTGCACGTCCCGCTCAACGACGAGACCAGGCACCTGATCGACCGCGAGACGCTGACGCTCATGAAGCCCACCGCGATCCTGATCAACACCGGGCGCGGTCCGCTGATCAACGAGAGGGATCTCGCCGAAGCGCTCCGGACGAACCAGCTCGCCGGCGCGGGTCTGGACGTCTTCGAGAACGAGCCCGACGTCCACCCCGACCTGCTCGCGGTCGGGAGCCGTGCGGTCCTCACGCCCCACATCGGCAGCGCCACCGCGAAGACCCGCCGGGCCATGGCGTCGCTGGCGGTCGACAACATCCTGGCCGTCCTCGCCGGTGACCCGCCCCTGACCCCCGTAAAGTGAACGGATGGCAAAGCGCGAGCCTGACGTCGACGAGCAGACCGAACCGGCGCGGGTCGGGAAGAAGGTCTACGAGGCCGAGCTGCTCCGGCTGCAGACCGAACTGGTCACGATGCAGGCCTGGCTGCGTCAGTCGGGCAGCCGGCTGCTGGTGATCTTCGAAGGACGCGACGCCGCCGGCAAGGGCGGCACGATCAGCCGCGTCAGCCAGTACCTGAACCCCCGCTACGCTCGCACGGTCGCGCTCCCGGCGCCCACCGACCGTGAGCGCGGCCAGTGGTACTTCCAGCGGTACGCCCAGCACCTGCCCACGACGGGTGAGGCGGTGCTGTTCGACCGGTCCTGGTACAACCGCGCCGGCGTCGAGCGCGTGATGAACTTCTGCACCGAGGACGAGTACCGCCGTTTCCTGCACCAGTGCCCGCTGTTCGAGCGGATGCTCGTCGAGGACGGGATCCTGCTCCGCAAGTACTGGTTCTCGGTGAGCGACGCCGAGCAACAGCGCCGCTTCGAAGCCCGGTTGGACGACCCGCTGCGCCGCTGGAAGCTCTCGCCGATGGACGTGGAGTCGATCGCGCGCTGGGAGGACTACTCCCGCGCCAAGGACGAGATGTTCGTGCACACCGACATCCCGGAAGCGCCCTGGTACGTCGTCGAGAGCGACGACAAGCGGTCGGCTCGGCTGAACATGATCGCGCACCTGCTCTCGACCGTGCCGTACCAGCACGTCAGCGAGCCGAAGATCAAGCTGCCCAAGCGGCCGAAGTCGTCGGGGTACCAGCGCCCTCCGCGCGACTCCCAGCGTTTCGTGCCGAACCACGCCGCGACCCTGACGAGTTAATCGGGAGCCAACGCGGGTAGTTCGGCGTTATGCCCGAATCTGCCCGCGAGACGTTCGCGCTGACCGTCAACGGCACCACCCATCACCTCACCGTCGATCCCCGCACGACGCTCCTCGACGCGCTCCGTGAGCACCTGAGCCTGACCGGTGCCAAGAAGGGCTGCGATCACGGCCAGTGCGGTGCCTGCACGGTGCTGCTCGACGGTCGTCGCGTCAACAGCTGTTTGATCCTGGCGATCTCGCAACAGAACGCGCGGATCACGACGGTCGAAGGGCTCGGCACGCCGGAGAACCTGCATCCGGTGCAGCGGGAGATGCTCGAGCACGACGGTTTCCAGTGCGGCTACTGCACGCCCGGCCAGGTCTGCAGCGCGGTCGGCATGCTCGGCGAACTGAACGACGGCTGGCCCAGCGCGGTCACCGGCGACACCCCGCAGCTCAGCCGGGAAGAGGTCCGCGAGCGGATGAGCGGCAACCTCTGCCGCTGCGGCGCCTACCCGAACATCGTCGACGCGATCGTGGAGGCGGCCCGGTGAAGACGTTCACCTATCGCGCGGTCACCGACATCGACGAAGCCGTCGCGCAGACCGGCACCTATCTGGCCGGCGGCACGAACCTCGTCGACCTGATGAAGCTCGGCGTCACCGCCCCGGAGACGCTTGTCGACATCAACCAGCTGCCGCTGCACGACGTCGTCCGGCGGCCGGACGGGGGGTTGCGGATCGGCGCGGGCGTGCGCAACAGCGAGCTCGCCGCGCACCCGGTGGTGCGGCGGCACTATCCGGTGCTCAGCCAGGCGCTGCTCGCCGGCGCGTCGGGGCAGCTGCGCAACATGGCCACGACCGGCGGGAACCTGCTCCAGCGCACCCGCTGCCGGTACTTCATGGACGCGACGAAACCCTGCAACAAGCGGGTTCCGGGCAGCGGCTGTCCGGCCCGCGAGGGTGACCACCGCAACCTGGCCGTCCTCGGCGCCTCGGAGGCGTGCGTCGCCACGCACCCGTCGGACATGGCGGTGGCGCTCGTGGCCCTGGACGCCGTCGCCCGCGTCACCGGGCCGAACGGCGAGCGCACGATCCCGATCGAGGTGCTCCACCGCCTCCCCGGCGACCGGCCGCACCACGACACGGTTCTGGAGCCGGGCGAGCTGATCACCGCGGTCGACCTGCCTGTGCTGGGCCGACCCAGCGCGTACCGCAAGGCCCGCGACCGCGCCTCGTACGCGTTCGCGGTCGGCTCCGTGGCGGCCTGCCTGCAGCTCGATGCCGACGGCCGGGTCGACGACGTGAGGCTCGCGCTCGGCGCGGTGGCGCACAAACCCTGGCGCGCCCGTGCGGCCGAGGAGGCGTTGCGCGGCGGACCGGCCACCCGCGAAGCGTTCCTCGCCGCGGCCGACGCCGAGCTCGCCGCCGCCGAGCCCCTGCGCGACAACGCGTTCAAGATCCCCCTGATCCGCAATCTGGTGGCCACCACGCTCGAGGAGCTCCGATGACGCTCAGTCCGACCCGGCCGGGGGCGATCGGAACGCCGGTGGCGCGGGTCGAGGGCCCGCTCAAAGTCACCGGAACCGCCCGGTACGCGGTCGAGTACCCGGTGGAGAACGTCGTCTACGCGTGGATCGTGCAGTCGCCGGTCGCACGCGGCACGCTCACGGCGATCGACGCCCCCGAAAGCGGCGACGTGCTGACCACGCTCTGGCACGGCAACGCCCCGAAGCTGAGCGAGGCCGACGACCCCGAACTGCAGGTACTGCAGTCGCCGACGATCAGCTACCGGGGTCAGGTCGTGGCGCTCGTCGTCGCCAGGACGTTGGAGGCGGCGCGGGGTGCTGCGCAGAGCGTCGAACTGAGCATCGAGGAAGAGGAGCACGACGTGCTCCTGACGCCCGACCACCCGAGGCTCTACACCCCGGAGAAGGTCAACCCGGCGTTCCCGTCGGACACCTCGTCGGGCGACGTGGAGGCGGCGCTCGCCGACGCGGCCGCGACCGTCGACGTCACGTACGAGACCCCCGCGCTGCACAACAACCCGATGGAGCCGCACGCCACCACCGCGCTCTGGGTCGACGACGACCTGGTGCTGTACGACTCGAACCAGGGCCCGTCGGCGATCGCTTCGCAGGTCGCGAAGGTCTTCGGGCTGAAAAAGGACCAGGTGCACGTGGTCGCCGAGCACGTCGGCGGCGGGTTCGGGTCGAAGGGCAGCGCACGTCCGAACGCGATCCTGGCCGCGATGGCCGCGCGGGTGGTGGGTCACCCGGTGCGGCTGGCGTTGCCGCGGCAGGCGCTGTTCACGATGGTCGGGCACCGGACGCCGACGATCCAGCGGGTGCGGCTCGGGGCGACCGCGGACGGTGTGTTCACCGCGATAGCGCACGACGTCGTCGAGCACACGTCGCAGCTGTTCGAGTTCGCGGAGCAGACCGCGGTGGTGACGCGGCACATGTACGCGGCGCCCAATCGGCGCACGTCGCACCGGCTGGCGCGGCTCGACGTCCCGACGCCGCGGTGGATGCGCGCGCCGGGCGAGGCGCCCGGCATGGTGGCGCTGGAGTGCGCGGTCGACGAGCTGGCGGCCTCGCTCGGCCTGGACCCCATCGAACTGCGGATCCGCAACGAGCCGGACGCCGAGCCCGAAGACGGGACGCCGTTCAGCAGCCGGCACTACGTGGAGTGTCTGCGGCTCGGCGCGGCCCGGTTCGGGTGGGACACCCGGCCGCTGCGACCCCGGCAGCGGCGCGAAGGCCGGTGGTGGGTCGGGACCGGGGTGGCCGGAGCCACGTACCCGTCGATGGTGATGCCGTCGACGGCGACGGTGCGGATCGACGCGTCACGCAACGTTCTCGTCGAGGTCGCGGCGGTGGACATCGGTACCGGGTCGCGGACCGTGTTGCACCAGGTCGCGGCGGACGTGCTGGGGGTCCCGCTGGAGAACGTGACGGTACGCATCGGCGACAGCTCGTTGCCGCGCGCGTCGATCGCCGGTGGGTCGTCGGGGTCCGCGTCGTGGGGCTGGGCCGTGGACGGAGCGTGCCGGAAGCTGCGCGAGGAGATGTCGCGGCTGACCGGACCCGTCCCGGCGGACGGGTTGTCGGCCTCGTTCGACACCGGTCCGGACGTCCGCTCGCGGGAGAACTCCGGGAAGCACGCGTTCGGGGCCCACTTCGCCGAGGTACGGGTGGACGCGGACACCGGCGAGGTCCGGGTGTCGAGGTTGTTCGGTCAGTACGCGGTGGGCCGGGTGTTGAACCCGCGGACCGCGCGGAGCCAGTTCATCGGTGGGATGACGATGGGCCTGGGGATGGCGCTGCACGAGGAGAGCGTCCTCGACGTCACGACCGGCGACTGGGTGAACCACGACCTGGCCGAGTACCACGTGCCGGCCCACGCCGACGTCGAGTGGATCGACGCGGCGTGGCTCGACGAGGAGGATTCGTCGGTGAATCCGCTCGGCGTGAAAGGCATCGGCGAGATCGGGATCGTCGGGTCGCCGGCCGCGATCGTGAACGCGATCTGGCACGCGACCGGCGTGCGGGTGCGCGACCTGCCGGTGCGCCTGGACAAGCTCTTGACCGACCCGGCGTTCTGAACTGCTTTCCGGGCTCATCTCCGTCGGAATGGGCCCGGAAAGCGGTGGTCACGCCAGTTTCTCGTCGGGGTGAGGGGCCGGGTAGGGCTCGGTGAAGTCGGCGCTGCGGCCCACGGCGGCCCAGGCCGCCCCCTCGTCCAGCTGGCGCTCGGAGTAGGCGCGGGCCATCTCCACCGCGTTGACCCCGAGGGGCAGGTGCGAGGGCGGGTTCTCGCGGCTCGCCGCACGCACGATGATCTCGGCCGCCCGGTCGGGGTCACCGGCCGCGCCGGCGTCGTTGGCGCGGACCCGGCGCTGCATGACGCCGATCGTGGCGTCGTACTCGGCCGGGATGTCGTGGATCGTCATCGACGCACCGGCCCAGTCGGTGGCGAACCCGCTGGGCTCCACCACCATCACACGCACCCCGAACGGTGCGGTCTCGGCGGCCAGCACCCGGCTGAACCCGTCGACCGCGAACTTCGCGGCCTGGTAGGACGCGATCCCCGGCGAGCCGCCGACGCGCCCGCCGATCGAGGAGAACTGCACGATCGTGCCGCCGCCCTGGGCTCGGAGCTGCGGGATCGCCGCTCGCGACACGTGGTAGACGCCCCAGAAGTTGGTCTCGAACTGCGCGCGGAAGTCGGCCTCGTCGCCGGTTTCGATCGGGGCGACGTTCGCGTAGCCAGCGTTGTTGACCACGACGTCGATGCGGCCGAAGCGCTCCACGCCCGCGGCGAGTGCGGCGTGGACGGCCTGGGGGTCGGTGACGTCGAGCGCGACCGGGAGGACCTGGTCGCCGAACTCGGACAGGGTCTCGGGCCGGCGCGCGGTGGCGACGACCTGGTGTCCGGCGTCGAGAGCGGCGCGGACGAGTGAGCGGCCGAAGCCGCGGGACGAACCGGTGATGAACCAAACGGACATGCTCTTAGTAAAACGCGGTTTCGTTAATACCGCAACAGTGTTGCGATATGCTGGGGACGTGCAGCGGGCGCGGTCGGTGGAAGCGAAGCAGCAACGGGAGCAGGCGATCCTGGAGGCCGCCCGCCGGCTGGGCCTCGAGCGGGGCATCAGGCAGATCACGCTGACTGATATCGCCAACGCGGTCGGCATGCACAAGTCGGCGCTGTTGCGATACTTCGAGACGCGGGAACAGATATATCTATTGCTCACCGCGGAGGGCTGGCGGGAGTGGGGGCCGGATCTCCTCACCCGGCTCGCGCCCTGGACGCCCGGCGGGGCGTCCCCGGAGCGGATCGCCGAGGAGATCGCGGAGTCGCTGGTCAGCCGGCCGATGTTCTGCGATCTGCTCGCGCAGGCGCCGCTGAACCTGGAGCGCAACGTGTCGCTCGAGTCGGTGCGCGAGTTCAAGCTCGTGACGCTGGAGCAGGTCGAGGCGATCGTCGCCGAGTTCCGGCGTCTGCGGCCGGGCCTGACCGAGGAGCAGGGCGTCGATCTGATCGCGACGGCGACCTCGCTGGCGGGCGCGCTCTGGCAGATGGCCACGCCCGGCCCGGAGATCGAGGCGCTCTATCGCAGCGATCCGCGCCTCGGCCACGCGATCGTCGAGGTCGGCCCACGCCTCACCCGAGTACTCACGGCGTTCCTGCGCGGCACCGCCTGACGCTCACCCCGCGACCAGGTACGCGCTACCGCGCCACCCCGCAGTGACGAGGTGCGCACCACCCGCGACCGCTACGCGCCACCGCGACCGCCACGCGCCACCGCGCCACCGCGCCACCCGCGACCGCCACGTGCTACGAGGTGCCGCCCGCGCCCCAACCAGCTGCCCGGTGCCGCGCCGCTGCCGCTCGAGCCGTGTACGCGCCACCTCGCTGCCGCTCGCGCCGTGACGCGCTACCGCCCGCCCCATGACGCGCTACCGCCCGCCCCATGCGGGCTACTGCTCTCGGAGGGACTGCGCCGGTGGCAGCGGGTAGCGCCAGGCGAGGACTCCGCCGAGTACCGTGCCGGCCAGCAGCGGGGCGCCGTGGTTGTCGCCGGTCGCGGCGAGGAACGCTCCGAGGACCGGCACGACGCCCGCACCGACCCGCGCCGGCAGCGGAAGCTTCGCGGCCCCGCTGAGGAGCCAGGCCGCCCACCCCCCGAGCAGACCCGCGACCGCCACCGACGACCCGGCGCTGTAGTACTCGAGCGCATAGCTGTAGATCTCGCCGACCACTCCCCCGGTGAGGTACAGCGCGAGCCACGCGCGCCGGCCGAAGACGCGCTCGGCGATCGATCCGAACACCACCAACCCGATGCCGTTGGTGATGATCTGCCCCCAGCCCTCCGGGTTCACCAGGATCGGCGTCACCAGGCGCCAGTACTGCCCGTCGAAGAACGCCGGGTCGCGGGCCAGCGCGTCGGAGAACGCGGGCACCGCGTACCCCAGCGCGGTGGTCACCGCCGTGACCGCGAGCACCACCCAGGTGAGCCAGGTCTTCATGTCCCCGGGGATATCACGCTAGGACATCGCCACGGACGCGTACGGGAACGTGGGCTGCTGGGCACCGCCCTCGTTCTCGACGCTCACCGCCAGCTTGTCGCCCGGCGCCAGATCCTCGACCACGCGGGATCCGCCGCGGGCGTCCGGCGGCAGCACCGAGAGGTTGCGGGGAACCTCGCCGGAGATCCGCCAGAGCTGGTACGTCTTGCCGCTCGGCACGTCACCGAGCCCGCCGAACGTCAGCACGGCCGCCTCCTGCGAGGCCGAGTACACCGCGGTGAAGCGACCCGATGGAACGTCGGACGAGACCCGCAGCGTCGCGTCGGGCGCGGCGAGCACGGCCCGCACCCGGGCGCTCTCCTGCTGCGCCGCCACCACCCGGGCACGCTCGTCACCGACCCGCGTCTCCTGCACCCACCACGTCGTCCCGACCGCGCCGGCCAGCACCGCGACCGCCGCGGCCACCGCGGCCAGCCGTCGCCCGCGCGGCGGTCGCAGGCCGGCGACGCGCGACGGGGTCTGCCGGGTGGCTCGCGCCGCGGCCAGCACGCGGTTGCGTAGCTCGGGCGGCGGCGCCGCCTCCGAGGCCCCGCCGAGCCGCGCGGCGGCCTCGGCGAACTCCGCCACTTCGACCGCGCAGGTGGGGCACGTCCGCAGGTGGCGCTCGACGGCGGCCCGCTCGATGTCGTCGAGCGCGTCCAGGGCGTAGGCGCCGTTCAGCAACTCCGGGTGTTCGTTCATCGGCCTACTCCGAGGCAGTCGCGCAACCGGATCAGGCCGTCCCGCATCCGGGTCTTCACAGTGGGTAGCGCGAGGTCGAGCGTCGCCGCCACCTCGCGGTAGGTCTGGCCGCCGTAGTACGCCAGCGTGATCGCTTCACGCTGGACGTCGGTCAGGCCTCGCAGACATCGCCGCACCTGCTGGTGCTCGAGCCGCCCGGCGACCTCGTCGGCCACCGCGTCGTACGCCGGCGCCTCCGGCACCGCCACCCGCTTCTCGCGGTCGGTCGCGGCCTGCGCCGCGCGTACCCGGTCCACCGCGCGCCGGTGCGCCAACGTGAGGATCCATCCCGACGCCGTGCCGCGGGCCGGATCGAAGCGGGCGGCCGTGCGCCAGACCTCGACGAGCACCTCCTGGGCGACCTCCTCGGCCTGGGAGGGGTCCCGGACCACACGCAGGATCACGCCGTAGACGCGCGGCGACACCTCGTCGTAGAGGCCCGCGAACGCGTCGTCGTCGCCTCGGCCGACCCGGGTGAGCAACGTGCCCAACACGTCGGTGTCGTCACTGTCGGGCGGCGGTGCCGTAGCGCGAGCGCGCCTCCAGCGGTCCATACGTGCCCTCCTGTGTCGACGGGGTCCGCTGGTCATTCGGAGCCGGTCAGCCCGTGGATTGGTGGCGCCTCGAACCGTCGCTACCACACGCTACGGGGTTGATTCCGACGCTCGAGAGGTTCAGCCTCAGTTCGCGGCGGGTGAGGGGGATTCACGCATGGGCACTTCGGTGAACGTCGAACGGGACACGTTCGACTCCCGGGACATGGCAGAGGTCCAGGAGCTGATCAGCCGTCGGTACGTGGAGCACGAGCCGCGGATCTCCGGCGACGCGCGCGCCTTCCGCTTCACGTCGCGGTCGGTGCGGGCCGGGGCACTCACGCTGGACCGGGCCAAGTACCAGGCGAACATCGTGATCAACGCCGACCCGTTCGACACCACGCTCGTCCTGCGGGTCCGCGAGGGGCGCTTCGACATCTCGTCCGGGCGCGCGCGGGTGGTGGCCGGCCCCGGTGAGTGCGTGCTGTACCCGCGCCACGTCCCGCTGGACTTCGTCATGGACGAGGTGGCGTACGAGGTGATCCAGATGCCCGGGGAGCTGACGACGCGGGCGGCGGCCCGGCTCGGCGTCGACCCGGCGGAGTTCCGCTTCGAGGGCATGACGCCGGTCTCGGCCGCCATGACCAGGCACTGGCGGGCGACGACCGCCTACATCACGGGCGTGTTCAACGGCTCCGAGCCGCTCGAGGTGCATCCACTGCTGCTCTCCGCGGTGATGGAGGCGGCCACCACCGCGGTGCTGGCCGCGTTCCCGAACACGACGATGAGGATCGACTACGTGCCCGGGTCGGGCTGGTCGGGTCCCTCGGTGGTGCGGCGGGCGGTCGAGTTCATCGAGGAGCACGCCGCGGAGCCGGTGACGCTCGAGTCGATCGCGGCGGCGGTCGGCGTCAGCACCCGCTCGCTGCAGGCCGCGTTCGCCCGGCACCTGGACACCACGCCGCTCGGCCAGCTGTACCGGGTCCGCCTGAACCGCGTGCGTGAGGAGCTGCAGAACGCGCAGCCCGGAGACGGTTCCACGGTCGCCGACGCCGCTCGGCGCTGGGGCTTCGCCGACCGCAGCCGGTTCGCCGCGGCCTATCACGCCGCGTTCGGCGAGCTCCCCAGCCAGACCCTCAGACAGGGACGAACGATCCCTGGATGAACGTGTCCTACCTGTCGGCCGCGGAACGGGTGATGCTTGGTCCCGTCGGCAGGCGACGAGGGGAGGAACGATGGCGGACCGGGCGCAGTTGGCGGATTTCCTCCGCTCGCGGCGGGAGGCTCTGCAGCCGGAGGACGTCGGGCTTCCCCGTGGGCCGCGCCGGCGTACCGGCGGGCTCCGTCGCGAGGAGGTCGCCGCGCTCTGCGGCATGTCGGCCGACTACTACAGCCGGATCGAGCAGCAACGGGGCCCGAACCCGTCCGAGCAGATGCTGGCCGCGATCGCCCGCGGGCTGCACCTGACGCTGAACGAGCGGGACCACCTGTTCCGGATCGCCGGCCACACGGCGCCGCAGCGGGCGATCCGCACCGATCACGTCAACCCCGGCATCATGCGGATCCTCGACCGGCTCGACGACACTCCCGCCCTGGTGATGACCCGCCTGGGCGAGACGCTGCGCCAGACGAGGATGGCGAAGGCCCTGCTCGGTGACCAGCTGAAGTTCACCGGCATGGCCAGGGCCACGGTCTACCGCTGGTACACCGACCCGCGGTCGCGGGTGATCTACCCGGAGGACGACCACCCGATCCACGGCCGGGCGTTCACCGCGAAGCTGCGCGACGCCTACCTGGCCGAGGGCAGCGGGTCACGGTCGGCAGCGCTCGTGGACGCGCTGCTGGCCGAGAGCCCCGAGTTCGCCGCCGTCTGGGCCGAGCACGACATCAGCGCCGGTCACCCCGAGTTCAAGCGCATCAACCACCCCGAGCTCGGCATCCTCGAAGTGCAGTGCCAAACCCTCCTCGACCCGGACCAGTCGCAGAGCCTGCTGGTCTTCACCGCGACGCCCGGCACCGAGAGCTACGAGAAGTTGCAGCTCCTCTCGGTCATCGGTGACCGCGTCGACGTCTGAACCCCGTAATCCGCACACTCCCTGGAGACACCCATGTCCAAAATCGCCGTGATCACCGGAGCCAACCGTGGGCTCGGCCGGAACACCGCGCTCCGCCTCGCCGAGGACGGCGTCGACGTGATCCTCACGTACCGGTCGAACGCCGACGAGGCCCAAGAGGTCGTCGACGAGCTGACGAAGCTCGGCCGCACGGCCGTGGCGTTCCGCCTCGACGTCGGCGATCTCGCCGCGCACGAGGCGTTCGTGGACGAGGTCCGCGGCGCGCTGGCCGACCGTTGGGGCCGGGACACGTTCGACTACCTCGTGAACAACGCCGGCACCGGTGTCTACGCGTCGATCGCCGACACGACCGTCGAGCAGTTCGACTCGCTGCTCGGCGTGCACCTGCGCGGCCCGTTCTTCCTCACCCAGCGGCTGATCCCGCTGCTGGCCGACGGTGGCCGGGTCCTCAACCTGTCCACCGGCCTGGCCCGGTTCACCAGCCCCGGCTACGCGGCGTACGCGGCGATGAAGGGTGCGGTCGAGGTGTTCACCCGGTACCTGGCCCAGGAGCTGGGACCGCGTGGCATCACCGTGAACACGCTGGCTCCCGGCGTGATCGCGACCGACTTCGCCGGTGGCGCCGTGCGTGACAACCCCGGGCTCCAGGAGATGCTGTCGCAGCGGATCGCGCTGGGCCGCGTCGGCCGGCCGGAGGACATCGGCACCGTGGCCGCCTCACTGCTGAGCGACCGCAGCGGCTGGATCACCGGTCAGCGGATCGAGGCGTCCGGGGGGCAGGACCTCTAGGCCGTGTCCTCGACGGTCACCGGCAGGTCCGGCCGACTCCGCGATTCGGCTCAGAGGATCGGGCGGCCGCCGGTGACCGCGACGCGAGCGCCGGAGATGTAGCTGCCCTCGTCCGACGCGAGCAGCACGTAGACCGGCGCCAGCTCCACCGGCTGACCGGCCCGGCCGAGCGGCGTGTTCTCGCCGAACTTCGCCACCTTCTCCGGCGGCATCGTGGCCGGGATCAGTGGCGTCCAGATCGGTCCGGGAGCGACGCTGTTGACCCGGATCCCCTTCTCGCCGAGCATCTGCGCCAGGCTCGCGCAGAAGTTCGCGATCGCCGCTTTTGTCGCCGCGTACGGCGCCAGCGTCGGGTTGGGCATGTCGGAGTTCACCGACGAGCTGCCGATGATCGACGATCCCGGCCCCATGTGCGGCACCGAGGCCTTGGCCAGGTGGAAGAACGCCGACAGGTTGGTCGCGAGCGTGTAGTCCCACTCGTCGTCGGGGATCTCGTCCAGCGACTCGTGCGTCATCTGGAACGCGGCGTTGTTGACCAGGACGTCCAGCCGGCCGAACTCCTCCACGGCGCGGGCGACGAGGTCGCGGCAGTGCTGGGCCTGCGACACGTCACCGGCGACGAGCACGGCCTTGCGACCGGCGTCCTCGACGTACTTCGCGGTGTCCTTGGCGTCCTCGTGCTCGCTCAGATACGAGATGAGGACGTCGGCTCCTTCTCGGGCGTAGGCGATCGCGACGGCGCGGCCGATGCCGCTGTCGCCGCCGGTGATGATCGCGGCCTTGCCGGCGAGGCGACCCGTGCCCTGGTAGCTGCTCTCGCCGCAGTCCGGGCGCGGCGTCATCTCCGACTGGGTACCGGGAACGTCCTGTTGCTGCGCGGGCTGATTCATTTCGCTCGGCTTCCCGGCGAATCGGCCGATAAACCGTCTGTGAACCTACGTAATAATGAAGTACATTCACTATGTGCCACCTTCAGTGAATGCCCTCGACCTGGTCCTGGAACTCACCGTCCTGCTCGGTGAGGACATGACGCAGAGCCTGGCGCGCGACCATCTCACCGAGCCGCGCGCGCATCTGCTGTGGGTGCTCGGCGCGCAGGGTCCGAGCACCCAGAAGAGCCTGGCCGACGCGTTGAACGTGAGCGCACGCAACATCACCGGGCTGGTCGACGGGCTGGAGCAGACCGGGTACGTGACGCGCGAACCGCACCCGGACGACCGGCGCGCGACGCTCGTCTCGATGACCGAGCCGGGCGCGGCCATCGTGAGCGCCTTCCGGTCCGGCCAGACCGAGCTCGCCGAGCAGCTCTTCGGGCCGATGACGCCCGGCGAGCTCGATCAGTTCGTCACCAGCCTCACCGGCGTGGTGGAGCGGCTGCGTGCCGCGATTGCCGAGGGGAGACCAGCATGATTCGCCGAGCCGTCCTGTTCGAGCTGCGCATCTACCGCAACCTGGCGCGGTGGGTGGCGCGCAGGCCCGACGTCCGCGGCGGGGAGCCGTTCGGGTACGCCCAGCTGGTCACGCCGGTGCTGTGCCTGTGGATCTTCGGCTCGGCCGTCGAGACCGTCGTCGTGCACTTCATCCTGCCGTGGGAGGGCATCCGGCTGGTCGCCGACATCGTCGGCATCTGGGGTCTGCTCTGGATGCTCGGCCTCCTGGCCGGGATGCGCACCTACCCGCACCTGGTGACGCCCCAGGGGCTCCGGGTCCGCCACGGCGGAAACTTCGATCTGAAGCTCCCCTGGGAAATCATCGCGAGCGTCACCACGCAGCGCACGAACCTCGAGTCGTCGATCAGGACGCTGCGGCTGATCGACGACGAGCTGTTCGTGGCCGTGAACAACGAGGTGAACGTCCGCGTCGTGCTGACCGAACCGATCATCGTCAAGGATCGCGAGGTCACCGCGGTCAGCTTCCTCGCCGACGACCCGAAAGCCCTGGTCGCCCGAGCGAAGGCCCCGGCGACCCCGTAAGGGCCGCCGGGGGTGGCGCCTACGTACCCTGCAGCCAGGCGTCGACCTTGTCCTGGTGGGCCTCGACCCACTTCTTGGCCGCGTCCTCGGCCGGGAGCTTGTCGACCGCGATCGCCTTCGCGACCTCGTTCTGGTCCTCGGCCGTCCACGTGAAGTTCTTCACCAGCGTGTACGCCGGGCTGCCGGAGTCGGCGAACTTCTTGCTGACGATCTTGTTCAGGTCGTACTCGGGGTAGTCACACGCGACCTTCTTGGCGTCGGCGTCACATCCCGACTTGTACTCGGGCAGCTTCACGTTCACGGCCGGCACCTCGTTGAGGAACCACTGCGGCGTGTAGAAGTACATGATCAGCCACTTCTTCTGCTGCTCGGCCTGGCGCATCGCGGTGATCAGCGCGGTCTCCGACCCGGAGTAGACCACCTTGAAGTTCAGCTTCAGGTTCTGCACCAGGGCCGCGTCGTTCGTGACGTACGACGGGTCGCCGGCGAGGAACTGGCCCTTGCCGCCCGACTCCGACGTCTTGAACTCGGCCGCGTACTTGTTCAGGTTCTTCCAGTCCAGGACGTCCGGGTGCTCCTTGGCCAGCCACGGCGGCACGAACCAGCCGATCTTGCCCGGCACGCCGGTCGAGCCGGCGTCCACCGCGACCTTGTCGTCGGTGATGTACTTCTTCACCAGGTCGTCGTGGCCCCAGTTCTCGATGATCACGTCGACGACGCCGGTGGAGAAGCCCTGCCAGGCGACCTGCTCGAGGATGTTCTTCTTGACCACCTTGCAGCCGAGCTGCTTCTCCGCGACGTACGCGACGACCGCCGCGTTCGACTCGTAGCCGACCCACGGGTTGATCGCCAGGTTCACCGTTCCGCACTTGCCCTTGCTGCCGGCGTCGCTGCCGCCGGACTCCTCGCCGACCTTCGCACCGCCGCACGCCGACGCGACAAGCAGCAGAGCGGCCAGTGGGGCAACGAGTCTGAGCTTCGAAAACATGCTGCTCCCTAGCTAGGGGGTTCGGGTCCGAGGGGAGATCGGAGCGGGGAGGCGTTCGCTGGCCGCCGCCCGGGTGATGCGGTCGAGCAGGACACCGAGCAGGACGATCGCGACGCCGGCCGCCAGGCCCTTGCCGAACAGGCTGATCTGCACGAACCCGGCGACGACGTCGTATCCGAGCGCACCGGCACCCACCAGGCCACCGACGACGACCATCGCGAGCACGTAGATCAGGCCCTGGTTGACCGCGAGCGTGATGCCACGCCGGGCCATCGGCACCTGGACCTTCGTGATGATCTGCCACGGGCTCGAACCGACGGCGGTGGCCGCTTCCACGGTCGTCGGCGAGACTCCGCGGATCGCGTCGGCGATGATCTTGATGCAGACCGGGGCCGCGTAGACGACCGCCGCGACGATAGCGGTGAACCGGCTGGCCTCGAACAACGCCAGGAACGGCACCAGGTAGACGAACGCGGGCATCGTCTGGGCCGCGTCCAGCACCGGCCGGATGATCGCGTCGGCCCGATCGCTACGCCCCATCCAGATGCCGACGGCCAGACCGAGCGCCGTGGTCACCACGGTGGCCACCAGCGTCGCGGCGAGCGTCACCATCGCGTCGAACCAGACGCCGGTGCCGATGATCAGCACCAGCAGCACCAGCGACAGCACCGCCGTCCGCCAGGTGCCGAGCACGTAGGCGAACGCGGTGATCGCCGCGATCACCAACCACCACGGTGACCCCGAGAGCAGCGCCTCGAGCGGGTTGAGCACGGCCGCGGTGAAACCGTCCTTGAGGCCACCGGTGAAACCGGCCAGGTGCAGCTGACACCAGTCGCTCACCGACGTCGCCGCACGGATGATCGGCGAGCCGATGTTCGGGCTGTCCGGGAACTCGGCCGCCCAGACGTAGGTGTAGGAGAGGTAGACGCCGATCAGCGCGGCCACCCCACCGCCGAGGGCGCCGTAGCGCCGGGCCTTCGACGGGCCGGCCTCCCGCTCCACCCGCACGCTCGCGGCCGTCGTCACCCGGTCCAGCACGATCGCCAGCACGACGATCGACAGGCCGGCGTTGAACGCGGTGCCGACGTCGAGCGTCTGCAGCGCACGGACGACGACCTGGCCCAGGCCGGGCGCGTCGATGAGCGCCGCGATCGTGACCATCGAGAGCGCGGCCATGATCGTCTGGTTGATGCCGACGACGATGCTCGGCTTGGCCATCGGCAGCAGCACTTTGCGCAGCAGCTGTCCGCGCGTGGAGCCGAGCGACTCCCCCGCCTCGACGCTGTCGGTGGGCACCTCGCGGATGCCGTGCGCGGTCAGCCGGATCACCGGTGGCACCGCGTAGATCAGCGTGGCGATCGTCGCGGCCGCCGGTCCGATCAGGAACAGCAGCGTGAGCGGCGCGAGGTAGACGAACGTCGGCATCGTCTGCATCAGGTCGAGCACCGGCGTGACGACGTTGTTGAAGCGGTTGGAGACGCCGGCCCAGATGCCGAGCGGGATGCCGATCAGCAACGAGAGCAGCACCGCGGTGATCGTCAGCGCGAGCGTGTCCATGCTCTCCTGCCACAGGCCCTGCGCGCCGACGAACAGCAGGCCGGCCAGCGTCAGGAGCGAGACCCGCCAGTTGCCGAACGCCCACGCGGCCCACGTCGCCAGCGCGACGACGCCGAGCCAGCCGACGTAGGGCAGCGGCCGGTCGCCGACCGGCTGGGAGATCAGGTGCTGCAGGAACACGACGATCTGGTCGATGCCGACCTTGATCTCGTTGAAGAAGTACAGGAAAAGCGGGTTGGAGTTCCGGTTCGCCCCGACCGAGCCGTTCAGGTCGTTGAGCGACTGGTGGAAGCCGTTGATGTCGGCCGGGGCCAACGCAAGGGTCTGTTTCCCGTGGAACGCCGCGTACCCGACCAGCCAGACGGCCAGGATGCCGACGATGCTCCAGCCGCGGTTCGGCCTGCCCAGTGCTTTTGTGCGGGGCAGCGCGATGCTCACGACTCCGCCACCACGCCGAGCACCTCCGCGTCGCCGACGACCCCGAGCAACTCGCCGCTCTCGACGACTCTCACCGGGGCGGTGGCTTCGAGCACGGCCCGCACCGCGTCCTTGACCAGCACGTCGGGGTCCAGCTCGGGGCCGTCGAGCACCTCGTCGGCCGCGGGTGGCCGCATGATCCAGCGCAGCGTCAGCACGTTGGCCTTCGGTACTTCCTGGACGAAGTCGCGCACGTAGTCGTCGGCGGGCGCGCCCACCAGCTCCGCGCCGGTACCGACCTGAACCTGGCGGCCGTCGCGCATGATCAGGATCCGGTCGCCGAGCTTGAGCGCCTCGGACAGGTCGTGGGTGATGAAGACCATCGTCTTGCCGACCTCGCGGTGCAGCCGGATGACCTCGTTCTGCATGTCCCGGCGGATCAGTGGGTCGAGCGCGGAGAACGGCTCGTCGAACAGCAGCACGCCCGGGTCGCCGGCGAGCGCGCGGGCCAGGCCGACCCGCTGCTGCATGCCGCCGGAGAGCTGACGCGGCAGCGAGTTCTCGAAGCCCTTCAACCCGACGAGCTCGATGACCTCGTGGGCCCGGGCCAGCCGGTCGGTCTTCTTCTCGCCGCGGATCTCCAGCCCGTAGGCCACGTTGTCGATCACCCGGCGGTGCGGCAACAGCCCGAAGTGCTGGAACACCATCGAGACCTGGTGCCGGCGCAGCTCGCGCAGCGCCTTCTCGTCGGCCTCGCGGATGTTCCGGCCCTGGATCAGGACCTCACCGGCGGTCGGTTCGATCAGCCGCGTGAGGCACCGCACCAGCGTCGACTTGCCGGAGCCCGACAGTCCCATCACGACGAAGACCTGGCCGGGCTCGACGTCGAAGCTCAGGTCGCAGACCGCGGCGAGGCAGCCGGTCTTCTCCTTGAGCTCGGTGCGGGGCAGTGCGGCCAGCTCGGGGTCGGTGGGCACCCGGTCGGCCTTCGGCCCGAACACCTTCCAGAGGTTCCGGACGCTGATGTCCACGTCCGCGCTGGGAAGGTCGTCCGCCCGCTCCGGTGTGCCTGATCGTGCCGTGGTTGCCGTCACTGTTAAGGCTCCTCACGCGGGCGCCAGAGTTGCGCATCATGCAATGAAGCGCAGTGAGTGCAACACAGAGTCTTGCGCGCGACCCGGAGTGTCAACCCTCTGCCGGAGAATTAACGACCCGGGTACTTTCCTGCGACGAGCGTGACGAATTGGTGGACGCCGTCCTCGTCCACGCCCCCGGGCAGAGGTCGCTGCCGACGCCGCCGAGGTCGCGCGAATTAGATCGGCCGCAAACTCGCCTTAAGCGCGACTGAATGACGTTCACGGTTCGCCTGTGACAGGTGAGGCTGAATACCGTGCACAGACGTCGCCGCTCGCCGAACCGTGCCCGTCTCGTAATCGGTGGGGTGGCCGTCGTCGCCGCGCTCGCCACCGGAGGCATCGCGGTCGTCGGCCTCACCGGCGAGGACTCCGGGGACGCCAGCGCGGCGATCCAGACCGCCGAGACGCTCGTGCCGCAGGCGACGGACTACCCCGCGGTCGACGAGTCGGCGCAGCCGTCGGAGTCGGCGAGCCCGAGCGCGTCGGCCGCGCGGCCACGCTTAGCCGGCGGGCCTCCCCGGGCCGCGACCGGCACGACCGCCGGCCCGAAACCGGGCAGCGCGAGCCCGAGCCCACGCCGCTCGACGAAGGCGCCCGGAGCGAGCACCGGTTCGCCCGAGCTCGCGGTGCTGGCCCGGATCAACGAGGCCCGCGCCGAGGAGGGCCTGGGCGCGCTGACCATGGACACCAAACTGGTCGCCGCCGCCCACGAACACAACCTGCAGATGGCCGACGGGTGCGGGCTCTCGCACCAGTGCGACGGCGAGTCCGGCATCGGCGACCGGATCAGCGCGCAGGGCGTCTCGTGGTCCTCGGTCGCGGAGAACGTCGGCACCGGCGGACCGGTCGACGACAACGCCAGCGGCCAGACCCAGATGGCGGTCGGCCTGACCGACAGCATGCTGGCCGAGGTTCCCCCGGACGACGGCCACCGCAAGAACATCCTGAACCCGGACCTGACCCGGATCGGCGTCGACGTGATCCGGGACGAAAACGGCACGGTGTGGCTGACGCACGATTTTTCCGGCTGACTGCTGTCTGGTGCGCTACACATTGACGTGAATCCCCACGCCCCGGGGAAGGTTGCTGACAACAACCAAGCGAGGGGATGGACGTCATGAGGTTCGCGCGTCGCTGGTCCTGGGTGGCCGTGCTGGTCATCGGGCTGGCCCTGTTCTACGCCGTGCGCCGGGCCACGCTCGACACCGGGAACCCGAATCTGATCCCCTCGCTGATCCTCCTCGGCGCCGCGGTGGTGCCGATGACGTTCGTCGCGTTCCTCGCCGGACGCCGGATCGAGTACGGCGTCAGCGGCGGCACGCTCGCGCTCACCGCACTCGTCGGCGGCGTCATCGGCGTCGTGACCGCCGGCGTGCTGGAGTACGACACGCTGCACGACCTCGGGGTGCTGCCGATGGTCGCGGTCGGGCTGATCGAGGAGAGCGCGAAGCTGATCGCGCCGCTCGTCCTGGTCTTCGTGCTCAAGCCCCGCAAGCCGGCCGACGGTCTGCTGATCGGGGTGGCCTCCGGCGCCGGGTTCGCGACGCTGGAGACGATGGGCTACGCGTTCGTCACGCTGATCCAGTCGAAGGGCGACATCGGCGCGGTCGACGACGTGCTCTTCCTGCGCGGGGTGCTGAGCCCGGCCGCGCACATGGCCTGGACCGGTCTGACCGCGGCCGCGCTCTGGTACGCCGCCGAGAGCCACTGGCACGCGTCCGCGGTGATGCGGTTCGTCGGCGTGTTCGCCGTCGCGGTCGCTCTGCACACGGCGTGGGACTCGCTCGGGAACACCATCGCCTACGCGATCCTCGCGGCCGTGAGCCTCGGCCTGCTGGGCGTGACCACTCATCGGCTGACGGCCCGGCACCGGGTGCCGTCCGGCCACGGCCCCTCACTCGCGCAGGCATAGACCGCCGACCTCCGGGCACGCCTGGAAAACACCGGAGGAGGTTCCCAGATGACTAACAAGCCGTTCGCCGTGGTTACCGGCGCGTCCAGTGGCATCGGGTACGAACTGGCCAGGCAGTTCGCCGCCCACGGCTTCGACCTGCTGATCACCGCCGAGGACGAGGACGTGAACGCCGCCGCGATCGATCTGCGGCGCGACGCCGGCCACCGCGTCGACGTCGTCCAGATCGACCTGGCGTCCACCAGCGGCGTCGAACACCTCCATCAGGCGATCGTGGCGGCCGGCCGCCCGGTGGACGCGATCGCGCTGAACGCCGGGCGCGGTGCCGGCGGTGACTTCGTCCGGGACACCGATCTCCGCGACGAGATGGAGATCATCGACGTCAACGTCCGCTCGACGGTTCACCTGGCCAAACGCGTCCTACCGGCCATGGTGGAACGGGGCGAGGGCAAGGTGCTGTTCACCTCGTCGATCGCGTCGACGATGCCGGGCACCTACCAGGCCGTGTACAACGCGTCGAAGTCGTTCGTGCAGTCGTTCGCCGAGGCACTGCAGGCCGAACTCCGGGGCACCGGGGTCACGGTGACCTCGCTGATGCCCGGCCCCACCGAGACGGGGTTCTTCGAGCGCGCCGACATGCTCGACACCAAGGTCGGCGCGAGCGACAGCAAGGACGACCCGGCCGACGTCGCGAAGCAGGGGTTCGAGGCGCTGATGAAGGGCGAGTCGCGCGTCGTCGCGGCGAGCCTCACCACGAAGGCGCAGGAGGCCGCGGCGAAGTTCCTGCCCGACCGGGCGAAAGCGGAGATGCACCGGCGGATGGCCGAACCGGGGTCGGCCGAGAACTGAGACGGAAATCGGCCGGGTCGCGAGCGGCGACCCGGCCGATTCGTGTCTCCTACGGCTTGAGCACGACCTTGATGCAGCCGTCCTTCTTGTCCTTGAACATGTCGTAGGCCTCCGGGGCCTGCTCCAGCCCGAGGGAGTGCGTCCGCAGGTCCTCGGTGCCGAGCGGGTCGTCGGCGCCGGTCAGCGCGGGCATGATCTCGTCGACCCAGCGCTTGACGTGGGCCTGGCCCATCCGCAGGGTCACGCCCTTGTCGAACAGGTCCATCATCGGGAACGGGTCGGCCTGGCCGCCGTAGACCCCGATGATCGACACGGTCCCGGCGCGGCGCACGCTCGCGAACGCCGTCCGCAGCGCCCCCATCCGGTCGACGCCCATCTTGTCGATCGCCGGCTTCGACAGCGCGTCCGGAAGCAGCCCGGCGGCACGCTGCGCGAACTCCTGGAACGGCGTCCCGTGCGCCTCCATGCCCACCGCCTCGACGACGCCGTCCGCGCCGCGCCCGTCGGTGAGGTCGGCGATCGCCGCCGGGATGTCGTCGACCTCACGCTCGTCGAGCACCGTGATGCCGTGCCGACGAGCCATCTCCAGCCGCTCGGGCACGTTGTCGACCGCGATGACCTGGTTCGCCCCGAGGTACTTGGCGATCCGGGCCGACATCTGGCCGATCGGGCCGAGACCGATCACCGCGACCGTGTCGCCGGGGTTCGTGTCGGCGTAGCGGACCGCCTGCCAGGACGTGGTGAGGACGTCGGACAGGTAGAGGAACCGCTCGTCCGGGTGTTCGGACTCGACCTTGATCGGGCCGAACTGGGCCTGCGGGACACGCAGGTACTCGGCCTGCGCCCCCGGCACCTGTCCGTAGAGCTTGGTGTAGCCGAACAGCGACGCACCTTTGCCCTGCTCGACGTTCTGGGTGGTCTCGCACTGGGCGTAGAAGCCGCGGCTGCACATCCAACAGTGCCCGCACGAGATGTTGAACGGGACCACGACGCGGTCGCCGGGCCGGATGTGGGTGACTTCGGGGCCGACCTCCTCGACGATGCCCATCGGCTCGTGGCCGAGGATGTCGCCCGGGTCGAGGAACATTCCGAGGACGTCGTAGAGGTGCAGGTCGGAGCCGCAGATCGCGGTCGACGTCATCCGGACGATCGCGTCTGTCGGCTGCTGGATGGTCGGGTCGGGGACCGTCTCGACGGAAACCTTCTGGGTACCTTGCCACGTCAGAGCACGCATCGTCGCGTGATGCCCCGGTTGCCCGCACCTATGCGTCAGGACGGCGGCGCAGAACACGAAGCTGACCGAGCTCCGTGCCGATCTGACCGAACAGAGGTCCGGTGCGGGAGGGTCGCGGCGTGCAGCGTTCTGCATTCTTCAGGGCGGCGTGCACGGATCGTGGGCTGCTCGCCCTGGTGGGTGGACTCCTGCTGGCCTCCTCCTGGCTGATCTTCGGCAACACGCCCGAACCTCACCGCACCACGCTGTTCTGGGCCGTCCAGGCCCCCGGTGATCTGATGTTCTTCCTGAGCGCGCTGGCCGTGACGCGCAACGCACGCGACGATCGGCGGGCGTACCGGTTCTGGCGGCTGCTGACGTTCGCCGGTGGCGTGTTCGTGACCGCGGACGTCCTGCGCACGGCCGAGGGCGTGGTCGGGCTGGAGACGACCGAGTCCGGACCGGTACAGCTGGCCTGCCTGGCGATCGGACAGACCGCGATCTTCGCCGCGTTGATCGGCTATCCGATGCTGATCGGCTCCGGGGCGGCTCGGCAGCGGTTCCTGCTGGACGCCTCGATCGTGCTGGCCGGGGTCGGGGCGATGGTCTGGTTCCTGCTCGCTGACCCGCGGGCCGCGAACACGACCGGCGGCGGCGTCATCGGCGGTCTGGTGATCGGTGTCGGCGTTCTCGCGGTCGGGTTCTTCGCGGTGAAGCTGGTGCTGAGCGGCCACAGCCCGGTCGCATTGCCGGCCGCGGCGACGATGATCGCGTCGGCGATCGTGCTGGTCGGACAGATCGTGGTGCTCCCGATCTACGCCGGGCCGCTCGATCCCGGTGTCGCGCTCGCCGTCCAGTTGCTCCCCACAGCGCTGATCGCCGCCGGACCTCGGCTCGAGCTGCTCCGGTTCCGGGTGGATCCCGAGCACTTCCGCCTGCGGACCCGGCGCCGCCCCTACAGCGTGCTCCCGTACGGGGTCGTCGGCGGGGTGCAGTTGCTGCTGTTCGGCGCGTTCGTGATCGACGACGAGCTGACGCTGCGCTGCTGGGGCATGCTCGTCGCGATGTGCCTGGTCACCGGCCTGGTCGTCGTCCGCCAGCTGTTGTCGTTCGGGGAGAACTCACGGCTGATCGGGCAGCTGGACCACGCGAACCTCCAGCTGCGCCACCAGGCCGACCACGACGTGCTCACGCAACTGGCGAACCGGCGGCTGTTCACCGAGCGCCTGGACGCGACGGCCGACCTCGGCGAGGACGCGGTCGCGCTCCTCGCGATCGACCTCGACGGCTTCAAGCCGATCAACGACCGCTACGGCCACCACGTCGGCGACGCGGTGCTGATCGCCGTGGCCGAGCGGATCCGCCGCTGCGTGCGCCCGACCGACACCGCCGCGCGGCTCGGCGGCGACGAGTTCGCGGTGCTGATGCCCGGGGCTACGCGCGAATCGGCGGCCCAGCTGGTCGCCCGGATCGAGCGGGTGCTGTCCGAGCCGATCGGGATCGGCGAGCTCCGGTTGGGCATCGGGGCGAGCATCGGGGTGACGGTCGGCAGCGCGGAGGATCCGGAAACCTTGCTCCGCGCCGCCGATGCGGCGATGTACGCGGTGAAGCACCGTCGGCAGCCGGAAAATCTGATGCAACAGCGTTAGCGCGCGGTGTACAACCACTGCTTCCGGCTCACCGGCTCGTGGAGCGTCGCCGAGGACGCGGTCTCGGTGACGTTCCTGACCGCGTGGCGCCGGCGGGACGAGGCCTTGATCGCCGAGGTCACCACCGCCCGGGGTGCGCCCCGGAGGCGGTGGCTCGCGCCCGCCGCCGCGGCGGTGGCCGTGGGCGCGCTCCGTGGTGGTGACGAGGAGCGGGTCGCGCCGGCGACGTCGGCGTCCCCGTCGCCCGTCCCCACCCGGTCGGTGGAGCGGCCGACCGGGGAGCGGGAGTCGATCGTCCCGGGCTGCCTCGCCTCCTACGGGCTCGGCGGCCCCCCGGAGCAGCAGGACCTGGCCAAGAGCGCGAAGCTCCTCAACCTGCTCGGCACCCCCTCCGACGGGCTCGCGCTGTCCGGCGGCCGGATCACGAAGGACGCTGCGTGCCTACGACGCGGACGGGGAGATGCTGCCGGACCCCGGCTTCCCGAAGTGCCGGTGGCCCTAGGCCTGCTGGTTGATCCGCACCATGTTGCCCGCCGGGTCGCGGAACGCGCAGTCGCGGACCCCGTACGGCTGGTCCATCGGCTCCTGGATGACCTCGGCGCCGCTCTTGACCACCTGGTCGAACGTGGCGGCGAGGTCGTCGCTGGAGAGCACGATGCTCGCGTAGCTTCCCTTGGCCATGAGCTCGGCGATCGTGCGGCGCTCGTCGTCGGTGATGCCGGGGTCGGCGGCCGGCGGGTGCAGCACTATCGACGTCTGCGGCTGGTTGGGCGGGCCGACCGTGATCCAGCGCATGTCGCCGTAGCCGACGTCGAGCCGAACCTCGAACCCGAGGGCGTCCCGGTAGAACTCGAGCGACTTCTCGGGGTTGTCGGCCGGCAGGAACGTGTTCGCGATCGTGATGTTCATGCCGATGACGGTAAGTGAGGTCAGCCCGGGGAAGCTTCTCGATTCCTGACCGGTCGGACGACCTGTTTGGCGACGCAGCGCGGAACGCCCTCGGCGTGCGCACCCTTCTGGCGACGGTACGCGGACGGGGACATGCCCACGAGCTCCGAGAACCGGGTGCTGAACGTGCCCAGGGAGGAACAGCCGACCGCGAAACAGACCTCGGTGACCGACATGTCGCCGCGTTGCAGCAGCGACATCGCCCGCTCGATGCGCCGCGTCATCAGGTAGCTGTAGGGCGATTCGCCGTACGCGGCCCGGAAGGCCCGGCTCAGGTGACCGGCCGAGAGGTGGACGCCCCGGGCCAGCGCCTCGACGTCGAGCGGTTCGGCGTACTCCCGGTCGATCCGGTCGCGGACACGGCGCAGCAGCGCGAGCTCACGCAGACGGGGGTCGACGGCCACGGATCACAGAGTGCCTCGTGAACCCTCAGGTTGGCTAGCGTGGAGGCATGGACATCGCGGGGAAGGTCGTACTCGTCACCGGGGCGTCGGCGGGGATCGGAGCGGCGACCGCCCGGCTCGCCGCGAAGCTGGACGCCCGGCTGGTGCTGGCCGCGCGCCGCGGTGACCGGATCGACGCGCTCGCCGACGAACTGCCGGACGCGATCGCCATCCCCACCGATCTCACCGATTCGGGGCAGATCCCGACCGCGGTCCAGGTGGCGCTCGACGCGTACGGCCGCGTCGACGTGCTCGTCAACAACGCCGGCCAGGGCCTGCACGTGCCGCTCGAGCAGGTCGACGCGGACGACTTCCGGGCCGTGCTGGAGCTGAACGTCGTGGCGCCGCTGATCGCGATGCAGGCGGTGATCCCGACGATGCGCAGGCAGGGCGGTGGCGCGATCGTGAACGTCAGCTCGGGGACGTCCCGCCTGGTGCTGCCCGGCCTGGGCGCGTACGCGGCGACCAAGTCGGCGCTCAACATGCTCTCGGCGGTGGCGCGGAAGGAACTCGCGGCCGACGGCATCGTGGTCTCGACCGTCTACCCGTTGATCACCGCGACCGAGTTCCACGACGTGCTGCGCGCGGGTTCGCTCAGCGACCGGCCGGGTATGCCGCCGCCGCAGTCGCCGGAGCGGGTGGCCGACGCGATCCTCGACCTGATCCGCACCGGCGACGAGGAAGTCGTCCTCACGTACTGACCCACCCGGGAAGAGGGCCGAGGCCGAGGCGGCGGGCGGGTGCCCGCCGCCGGTCCCAGCGGTCAGGCGGCGCCCCGTCGCATGGCGCGGATACCCACCCAGAGTCCGCCGACCCCCACCAGCACGGCGGCCAGCAGCCCGGCGCCGACGGTGGTCGACAACACCTCGCCGTCGAACAGGACCCGCTCGGCGTCGACCAGGTAGGTGAGCGGGTTGACGTGGGACAGCGCCTTGAGCCAGCCCGGGCCGTCGTCGAGCGGGAGCAGGATCCCGGCGATCAGCAGCAGCGGGAAGAGCAGGGTCTGCTGCACGGTCCAGAAGATCCACTCCTGGCCCTCGCTGGCCAGCGCCAGCGCGTACGACAGCGCCCCGAGACCGACGCAGAACACCGACAGGATCACCAGGCCGACGAGCACACCCACCGGGTGCAGCCGGAAGCCGAACGGGATCGTGGCCAGGATCAGCACGACGGTCTGCGCGAGCATCGGGACGATCTCCTTGAGCGCCCGCCCGATCAGCAGCGCGGGCCGGCTCAGCGGCGAGACCAGCATCCGCTCGTGCGAGCCGGTCTGCATCTCCAGCTGCAGGTTCGAGCCGGTGACCGACGTCCCGAACAGGCACGACATCACCACGATGCCGGGCACGAACCACTGCAGCGAGCTCCCGGATCCCGGGGACACGTCGTCGGGCAGCAGCGGCGCGAACAGCGCCAGGAAGAACACCGGCTGCACCATCGTGAAGATCAGCGAGAACGGGCTCCGTAGCACCGGCCGCAGCTCGCGGCTGAAAACGACGGTGGTGTCCCGAACGAGCGTGGTCATGCTGCTGCCCCTTCCCGGAGGCTCCGGCCGGTCAGTACGAGGAAGACGTCGTCGAGCGTCGGGCGGGTGACCTCGACCGCGGCCACCGCGATCCCGGCCTCCTCCAGGCTGCGCAGCAGCTTCGGAACGAGCTGGGTGCCCTCGGGCACCGCGATCGTGACCGTCGGGCCCGCGACGTCGATCCGTCCGTCGAGGACCAGCGCGCGGTTCGCCGCCCGGGTGGCGTCGGCGGCGGACGAGAACGTGAGCACGATCCGGTCGCCGACGTGCTCGGACTTCAACCGGGCCGGGCTGTCGTCGGCGATCAGCTTCCCGTGGTCGATCACCACGATCCGCTCGGCCAGCTGGTCGGCCTCGTCCAGGTAGTGGGTGGTCAGCACCATCGTCGTGCCGTGTTCGTCGTGCAACCGCTGGATGTGTTCCTGCAGGTTGACCCGGTTCTGCGGATCCAGACCGGTGGACGGCTCGTCGAGGAAGAGCAGCGGCGGCGTGTGGATCAGCCCCATCGCGATGTCCAGCCGGCGGCGCTGACCCCCGGAGAGCGAGGACACGATCCGGTCGGCGACCGGGGCGAGGCCGAGCGACTCGACCAGCTCGTCGGCCCGGCGGCGCGCCGCTGCCCGGTCGAGGCCGTAGGCACGGCCCTGGCTGATCAGCTCGTCCCGGCCGCGCTGGCTGTGGCCGGCCCCGTTGCCCTGGCCGATGTAACCGATCCGCTCGCGCACCTCGCGCGGGTTCCGGCCGACGTCGAACCCGGCCACCTCCGCGGTGCCGGACGTCGGCGTGAGGAGCGTCGTCAGCATCCGGAGCGTCGTGGATTTGCCGGCGCCGTTGGGACCGAGGAACGCGACGAGCTCACCCGGCCGCACTTCGAGATCCAAGCCGCTCACTGCTTCGACCGTCTTCTTCTTCACGGTGAAGTGCCTGGTCAGTTGGGAGGTCTTGATCATGAGACCAACGGTAGAAGTCATTCCGGCCACTTCCTGACCGCAATGTCGACCATCCTGGAGCCATGGCGAACACGAGCGAGCGGACGCTGCGGTTGCTCTCCCTGCTGCAGACCCACCGGTACTGGCCCGGCGGCGATCTGGCCGATCGACTCGGCGTCAGCGAGCGCACGCTGCGCCGGGACGTCGATCGGCTGCGTGAGCTCGGCTATCCGGTCGACGCGTCGCGCGGGGTCGCGGGGGGATACCAGCTGCGCTCCGGCACCGCGATGCCGCCGCTGCTGCTCGACGACGAGGAGGCGGTGGCGATCGCGGTCGGGCTGCGTACCGCGGCCGGCGGCGCGGTCGAGGGCATCGAGGAGACCTCGGTGCGCGCGCTGACCAAGGTGATCCAGGTGATGCCGCCGCGGCTGCGCCGCCGGGTCGAGGCGCTGCGTGCGTACACCGTCCCCGGCGTCTTTTCCGGCGGGCCCACGGTCGACGCCGGTGCGCTGGCCGTGATCGCGAGCGCGTGCCGGGACGACGAGCGCCTGCGCTTCTCCTACACCGCCCGGGGCGCCGAGCGGACGTCCCGGCTGGTGGAGCCGCATCGGCTGGTCTCGATGGGGCGGCGCTGGTACCTGGTCGCCTGGGACGTCGAACGCGGCGACTGGCGGACGTTCCGCGTCGACCGGCTGAGCTCGCCGCAGCCCACCGGCGCCCGGTTCCGCCAGCGCGAACTCCCCGCCGAGGACGCCGCCGCGTTCGTGCGGCAGCGCCAGGCCGAGCGTCCGCACCGCTACACGATCGAGGTGCTCGTGCACGCGCCCGAGGCGGCGATCCGCAGCGCGTTCGGCCGCGAGGCCGACGTGTCGGTGGTGGATGCCGGGAGCTGCCGGGTCGTGATCCGGAGCGACTACCTGGAGTGGCCGGTGGCCTCGCTCGGCTGGCTCGGCGCCGACTTCGAGGTCGTCGGTCCGCCGGAGTTCATCGATGCGCTCCGGGCCACCGGTGAGCGCTACGCGCGCGCGGCGTCAGGCCCAGCCGGCGTCGTGGGCCAGTAGGGCCACCTGGGTGCGGTTGTCGAGTTCGAGCTTCACGAGCACGCGGGTGAGGTGCGACTTCACCGTGGCCACGCTGACGAAGAGCTCGGCGGCGATCTGGGCGTTCGTCCGGCCCGAGGCCACCGCCTGCACGATGTCGCGCTCACGTGGGCTCAGCGCGTCCAGCGCGGCGCGGGCCCGCTCGAACGCACCGGCCTCGACCGCGACCCGGTCGATGAGCCGCCGCGTGACCTGCGGCGACAGGATGGGGTCACCGGACGCGACCCGGAGCACCGCGTCCACGAGCTGGTCGGGCGGTGTGTCCTTGAGCAGGAACCCGCTGGCCCCGGCACGCAGCGCCTGCAGCACGTGCTCGTCGGTGTCGAACGTCGTCAGCACGATCACCTCCGGCGGCTCGGGGCGACGGCGCAGCCGCCGGGTGGCGGTGACCCCGTCGAGCTTCGGCATCCGGATGTCCATCAGCACCACGTCGGGCGCGTGCGCGCTCACCGCCTGCGGCACGTCCACCCCGTCGGCGACCGCTCCCACCACCGCGATCGTGGGTTCACGCCCGGCGCCGTCGAGCATCATCGTCAGCCCGGCCCGCACCATCGCGTCGTCGTCGACGATGAGGACCCGCACCGGAGGCGTCACGCGGGCCAGGGTATCCGCACCCGCAGG
Organism: Cryptosporangium arvum DSM 44712; assembly: GCF_000585375.1. NCBI lineage: Bacteria > Bacillati > Actinomycetota > Actinomycetes > Cryptosporangiales > Cryptosporangiaceae > Cryptosporangium > Cryptosporangium arvum. Next base: position 918,430 of record NZ_KK073874.1, on the reverse strand, counting down.
TGGAACTCGCCGTCCGGACCGATCCCGTGGTCCAGCTCGCCCCGGGCCAGCTGGACCCGCTCGGTCAGGCCGAGCAGCCCCAGGCCGGCGCCGGGCAGCGGCTCCGCAGTCGTCGCCACCGGCACCGGGTTGCGCAGCTCGATCCGCAGGCCGTCACCGGGAGCGCCGGTCAGCACGATCGTCACCGGCGCACCGGGGGCGTGTTTGCGGGCGTTCGTCAGTCCTTCCTGGACGATCCGGTAGACGGTGCGCCCGGTCGCGGCCGGCACGTCGGCGTCGACCTCGGCCAGGTCGTTCTCGAACGCCACCGTCGTCCCGGCGTCCCGGGACTCGCCGACCAGCCGGTCGAGGTCGGCCAGGCTCGGCTGCGGACGGAGCTCGTCGTCCGATTCGTCCTCACGCAGCACCGTGATCACCCCGCGCAGCTCCTCCAGGGCCTCGCGGACACCGGAGCGGATCACCCCGGCCGCGGCCGAGAGCTTCTCCGGCGCCGAATCCGGCCGGTACTCCAGCGCGCCCGCGTAGGTCGCCAGCAGCGTCAGCCGGTGCGCCAGCACGTCGTGCATCTCGCGGGCGATGCGGGTGCGCTCGGCCAGCCGGGCCTCGGCGACCCGCCGGTCCCGGTCGGCCTCGGCCCGGCGGGCCCGCTCCTGGAGGGAGATCAGCAGCTCACGCCGGACCCGCATGACGGTTCCCCAGCCGATCAACGCGGCCCACGCGACCGTGATCAGCACCAGCCACCAGCCGTAGCCCAGGCTCGCGGTCGGACGCCACGCGGCCTGCACGGCCTGAGCGGCGACGCTGCCGACCCCGACCAGGGCGGCCAACCGGAACGGCCGCGACTGGGCGACGAGCATCGACGCGGCCGACGCGCTCGGCGTCGCGGCCGGGGAGACGAGCGTCAGCACGGCCAGGGCGATCGCCGCCGGCACCGGCCAGCGGAGCATGACCGGCACCATCGCGACGCTGACCGCGGCGACGACGAGGTCGAGCACGAGCAGCCGGTGCGCGGCCTCCGGGAGGCCGAGGAGCGTCGCACCGATGATCACGGTCAGCCCCACCGCGATCGGGAGCTCGACGCGGAGGCCGGGGCTGTGTCCGCGGCCCCACGGGGAGCGGGGATCGGCGCACTCGGTGGTCGTCATGTCGTCAGGCTAGGTCCGGCTCCTCGCGGCCGATACCGACCTTTGTCGCAACCGCTCTCGCCTTTGTGACGAAGCGGTGGAGCGGGGTCGAACCCCAGGCTCGTGGCATCGTCCGAGCCGGTAGGAGGCAGAAATGTCGAAGAAGACCATCCAGCGCGGTGCCGCGGTCGGAGCCGCCGCGGTGTGTGCCCTGGTGCTCTGGGCGGGAACCGGGGGGCACCCGGTGGCCGACGGCCGGACCGTCGGAGCCGGGGCCGTGCTGGCCACGAGCGTCGTCGCCGGGCTGGCCGGCTGGGCGCTGCTGGCGGTCCTGGAGCGGTTCACCCGCCACGCCTACGCGATCTGGGCCACCGTGGCCACGCTCGTCTACGGCTTCTCGCTGATCCCGTCCGCGGGAGCCGCCGACGGTGCCGCGAACGTCGGCACCCTGCTCGGCCTGCACACGATCGTCTACGTCGTGCTGATGGTCGCGTTCGGCAAGTCGGCTCAGTCCGTCAGGGCGCCCCAGGCGGTGAAACCGGTGGTGTGACGGGTACGGCCGTTCGGCAGGACGGCCAGCGCCTCCAGCCCGGGCAGGCCCTCGATCCAGGCCAGCCCGCGCTCGGGGCCCATCGCGAACGCGGCCGTGGCGCAGGCGTCCACCCAGGCCAGCCGCGGTCCGACGACGGTGAAGGAGGCCAGCTCGTCGGCGGGGGCACCGCGGTGCGGATCGACGATGTGCCGACCCCGCTCGGCGGTGCCGGACGTGGCCACCGCGACGTCGCTCGCGCTCACCACCGCGACCAGCCGGCGCGGGCGCAGCGGGTGGGCCACCCCCACCCGCCAGGGGCGCCCGGCGCCGGCCTCGCCGACCAGCTGGACGTCACCCCCGCCGTTGACGACGTGGCTGGTGGAGCCGGCGGCGACGAGCATGTCGCTGGCCCGCTCCACCGCCCAGCCCTTGACGATGCCGGTCGGGTCGAGGAACCCGTGCGGCGCCTCGCTGAAGTACCCGTCGCTGGCGATCGACGCCACCCGCACCAACCCGAGCACCTCGCGCACCTCAGCCGGGCACTCGTCGACGGTCAGCTCCCCGCGGCTCAACCGGGAGACGACGCTGTCCGGCTGGTAGGTCGAGAACGTGCGGTCCACCCAGTGCAGCCAGCGGATCGCCGCGTCCACCGCGTCCGGGTCGACCCCGACACCTCGGGCGTCGAGCGAGAAGACCGTTCCCATGCACTCCTCGACCCGCCGGACCGGCGTGGCCCGCAGCGCGGCGGTGAGCGACGGGCTCGCGTACGCCGTCGCGGTCAGGCTCACAGCCCCGCCTGGTCGAGTGCGCTCTGCAGGGACTCCTTGTAGCTCTTCGTCGTGTAGGTCGCGCCGGTGACCGTGTCGACGTCGGCGCCCTGCGCTTCGAGCGTCGCCTTCTGCAGTTTCGGCAAGGCGTCCCCGGTGACCTGCTTGGACCGGGCGTCCTTGGTGGTGAGCCCGGCGATCTCGACCTTGGTGATCCGCTGCCCCGAGACCGTGACCTTGACCTGGAACGACTCGTACTGGTTCGTCGCCTTGTTGCCGGTGGCGGTCTTCGCCTCGCCCGCCGGTGCCCCGGCGTCGGCGGCGGGCTGCTCGACCTCCGCCGCGGGCGGCTGCTCGGCGGCCTGCGCCGGCGTCTCGGCCGGCGCCAGGTTCGCCTTGAGGCCGATCAGGCCGCCCAGACCGGCCACGGTTCCGAGGAGGGCGTACAGAAACTTACGCACGGAACAAGCTCCTAGAACTCGAACGACTCGTGGTGGATGCGCCGGCGCGCGACACCGGCGTCGCGCAGCGACTCACGGGTCGCGGCGGTCAGCGACTCCGGCCCGCAGAGGTAGACGTCGTGGTGGCGCAGATTCGGCACCAGGTACTCCAGCTGCTCGGCCGAGAGCGGATCGCCGCCGAGCTGCTCGCGGGTGCCGACCAGGTAGTGCACGCGGGCGCCGCGGTCGAACGCGATCTCCTCGATCTCGGCCCGCAGCACCAGGTCGGACATGTGCCGGGCCCGGTAGATCAGCGTGATGTCGCCGGGCCGGCCGGGCAGCGTCTCCAGCAGCGCACGCAGCGGCGTGATGCCGACGCCCGCGCCGATCATCAGCACCTTCCGGCGCCGCCGCACACCACCGGTGAACGCGCCGTAGGGGCCGCTGGCCATCACCTTCGTGCCCGGCTGGAGCTGCGCGAGCGACGCGCTGTGGTTGCCGGCCTCCTTGACCGTGATCCGCAGCCGTCCGCCGGAGACCGGCGCCGACAGCGAGTACGGGTTCGACGCCCACCAGCTCGACGGGGTGAGGAACCGCCACCGGAAGAACTGCCCGGGCTCGGCCTTGAGTTCGTCGAGGTACCGGCCGCTCAGGTACACCGAGACGACGTCGGGGCCTTCCATCCGGACGCCCTCGACCCGCAGCCGGTGACGCATCGCCGAGCGGAGCGGCGTCAGCACCCGGTACCAGAGCAGCAGCAGGCTGACCACGCCGTACAGCGCCGACCAGGCGTACTGGGCGGGCTTGTTGCCGGCGAAGTCGGCGCCGGTGGAGAACTGGTGCAGGAACGACAGCGCGATCGCCAGGTAGGTGCCGAGGTGGATCAGGTGCCAGGCCTCGTAGCTCATCCGCTTGCGGGCGGCCCGGGCCGAGAGCGCACCGATGACGACGAACATCACCGCGCCGATCGTCGCGTAGAGGACGTCGGGGTAGTCCTTGATCAGCGACAGGCCCTGGCCGACCACCGAGGTGCGGGCCGTCACCGCGTAGCCCCAGGTGATCAGGAGACCGTGGGCGACGAGCATGCTGACCGTGTAGCGCCCGCCCATCGCGTGCCACCGGGTCAGGCGGTCGGTGCCGATGCCGCGCTCCAGCGCCGGCACCCGGGCCATCAGCCCGAGCAGGATGATCGCGCCGTAGCCGGCGAGCAGGCCGGTGATACGGCCCGCGTTCGTGAGCCAGTCACCCAGCCCGGAGATCGTGGTGGTGTTCGTCCACCACAGCCACAGCGCGCCGACGGCACCGACGCCGATACCCACCAGGACCGGGATCGGGCCGACCCGCACGGCCGGGGCCCGACCGGCCGGCGCCCTGACCCCGTGCGCCGGCACGTACTGATTGTTCAGCGTGGCGGTCATGTTGGCCTCCTGTGCCGTCTGTAGAGAAGGCACGCGGGAGGCCGGTCAGAAGTTCAGGTGTTCCCGCAGGATTCTCGTTCCACGAGACGCACCGGGAGTACCGTGAGCCGCCGCAACCGGCGGTCGGGCTGATCGATGCGGTCGAAGAGCCGGGTGGCCGCGAACCGCCCGAGCGCCTCGGGATCCTGGTCGACGACGGTCAGCGCCGGGCGCAGCGAACTCGCCAGCGGGAAGTCGCCGAAGCTGACCAGCGCGACGTCGGTGCGGTCGAGCCGTTGCAGCGCGGGCACGATCGCGATGGAGCAATTCGGGTTCGACGAGAAGATCGCGGTCGGCGGGTCGTCGGCGTCGAGCAGCCCGGCGGCCTCGTCACCGGCCGCGTTCCCGCCCGCACCGGCGAACCGGATGAGCGATTCGTCGGTGTCCAGACCGGCGTCGGCCAGTGCGGCCCGGTACCCCTCGAGGCGGCGACGGGTCGTCGCGATCTGCACTTCGTCGCCGATGTAGGCGATCCGGCGGTGGCCGTGCCCGATCAGGTGCGCGGTGGCCGTCCGCGCGCCGCCGACGTCGTCCTCCACCACGGTGTCGGCGGTCAGCTTGCGGGGCGGCCGGTCGATGAAGACCAGCGACGTCCTGCTCTTCCAGGGCTCCAGATAGGACTGGTCGGCGCTCACCGGCGTCGAGATGAGCCCGGCGATCTGGCGGCCGAGCAGTGCCTCCACCGCGGCGCGCTCCAGCGAGCCGTCGGTGCCGAGGCTGGTGACGAACGTCGCGACGCCCCGGCCGCGCGCGACCTGCTCGACGGTGTGGGTGACCGCGGCGAAGAACGGGTCGGAGATGTCGGGCACGGCGACGCCGATCGCCGGGTCGCGCCCGAAGCGGAACGTGCGCGCCAGCAGGTTCGGGGTGTACCGCAGGTCCTCGATCGCCTGCTCGACCCGCCGCCGGACGTCCTCGGAGACGTATCTGTCGTTGTTGACCACCCGCGAAACCGTTTTCGCGCTCACCCCCGCGCGCTCCGCGACCTGCCGCATGGTGGCCAAGGCGTCACCTCCGGACCGGCATGTTACCCAGTCGGCACCCGGTTCTGACACCGGTGACATCCGTTGCGTATTCGTTACCTGTCACCGGTGACAGTGACGCGGGACACGCCTAATGTGCGTTACCACCGGATGAACGGGGTGATCCGTTTTGACGACGCCGCTCCTCGAAGCACGGGGACTCAATCGCAGTTTCGGGCACGTACGAGCACTCCGCGACGTCGACTTCGAGGTGTACCCGGGCGAGGTCACCGCGTTGATCGGCGACAACGGGGCCGGTAAATCGACGTTGGTGAAGGCACTCTCCGGCAACCTCGAGCTCGACTCGGGCGAGTTGCTGTTCGAGGGGGCGCCGGTGCGGATCACGACACCGCAGCAGGCGTCCGCGCTGGGCATGGAGGTCGTCTACCAGGACCTGGCGCTCGCGCCGCACCTGAGCCCGGTGCAGAACATGTTCCTGGGGCGCGAGATCCCGCGGCGCGGCCTGCTCGGGAAGCTGGGGTTCCTCGACGAGAAGGCGATGCGCACCAAGGCTGCGGCCGGGTTCGCCGAGCTCGGGGGCACGGTCCGGGCGCTGGGTGCGCCGGTCGGCTCGATGTCGGGTGGGCAGCGGCAGCAGATCGCGATCGTCCGGGCGATCACCTGGGCGGCTCGGCTGGTGTTCCTCGACGAGCCGACCGCCGCGTTAGGCGTCGTGCAGACCCGCAACGTGCTCGACACGATCAAGCGGGTGCGCGACAAGGGCGTGGCGGTCGTGTTGATCTCGCACTCGATGCCCGAGGTGCTCGAGGTGGCCGACCGCGTCCAGGTGTTGCGCCTGGGCACCCGCGTCACCACGTTCGACGCCGCCGGAACGACCGTCGACCAACTCGTCGGCGCCATGACCGGGTCACTGGAGGTGGGCCGATGACCACCACCGAGACCCTGCCGGAAGACGTCGTCGAGGAAGCGCACCCGTCGCTGATGCAGCGGCTGGGCGCGCTCCAGTCGGTGTGGATCCTCGGCGTGCTGGTGCTGATCGTGCTGTTCTTCTCGATCGTCGCCGGCGACCGCTTCCTCTCCACCAGCAACTTCTCGCTGATCTCGCAGAACGTCGCGGTCTGGGCGGTCATCGCCGTCGGCATGACGTTCGTGATCGTCACGTCCGGTATCGACCTCTCGGTCGGCTCGGTGCTCGTCTTCTCGTCGGTGATCAGCGCCAAGACGATGGAGGCCGTCGGCGGCGAGGGCTGGGGCGTCGCCGGGCTCGGTGTCCTCGCCGCGCTCGTCTCCGGCCTGGCCTGGGGAATGCTCAACGGCTTCCTGGTCGCGAAAGCCAAGATCCCGCCGCTGATCGTCACGCTCGGATCGTTGTCGGTGGCGCTCGGGCTGGCCCAGGTCATCACCGACGGCATCGACATCAGGGCCGTCCCGGAGGTGATGACCGACTACAACACCTACATCAAGATCCTCGGCATCCCCGCGTTGCCGTTCACCGCGTTCGTGGTCGTCGTCATCGGTGGCGTGATCCTGCACCGGACCAGGTTCGGCCGGTACACCTACGCGGTCGGCTCGAACGAACTCGCCGCCCGGCGCGTCGGCGTCCGGGTCGACCGGCACCTGATCAAGGTCTACGGCCTGGCCGGGCTGCTGTCCGGTTTCGCGGCCGTGCTCGCGCTGGCCCAGTTCGGGACGACGACGATCGCCGGCCAGTCGCTCACCAACCTCAACGTGATCGCCGCCGTGGTCATCGGCGGTACCTCGATCTTCGGCGGCGAAGGCTCGATCTTCGGCACCGTGGTCGGCTTGTTCATCCCGGCGGTGCTGCAGGCCGGGTTCGTCATCGTCGGGGTCCAGCCGTTCTGGCAGGGCGTCGCCGTCGGCACGGTCCTGGTCGCCGCCGTCTACTTCGACCAGAGTCGCCGGAAGGCCGCCGCTCGCGGCGCCGGCGCCCAGCGCTTCTCTCTCCGGTCAAAGCTGATTGGAAAGGCGTCCTCATGAAACGAATGCCCCTCGCCGTACTGTGTGCCGCCACGCTCGCGCTGGCCGCGTGCTCGTCGTCGAAACCCGACGAGGAGAAGGGGTCGGCGGCCGACAACGGGCCCGCCGCCTCGTCACAGGCTTCCGTCGACAAGGCCAGCAAGAACTACAACATCCAGTTCGTCCAGGGCGTTCAGGGCGACGAGTTCTACATCACGATGCAGTGCGGGATCGAGGCCGAGGCGAAGAAGCTCGGCGTCACGGTCAAGACGCAGGGCCCGACGAAGTTCGACCCGACGCTGCAGAAGCCGATCGTCGACTCGGTGGTCACCTCGAAGCCGGACGCGCTGCTGGTCGCGCCGACCGACGTCACCGCGATGCAGGGGCCGCTGAACCAGGCCAAGGCCGCCGGGGTCAAGGTGGTGCTCGTCGACACCACCGTCGACGACCCGTCGGTGGCGGTGTCGGCGATCGCGTCGGACAACATCGGTGGTGGCAAGGCCGCGTTCGAGGCGATCCAGAAGCTCGCGCCGCAGGGCGGCAAGGTGCTGGCGATGGGCGTCACGCCCGGCATCTCGACGACCGACCAGCGGGCCAAGGGCTTCGAGGACGCGGTCAAGGCCGACTCGAAGTTCACGTACGTCGGTATCCAGTACTCGAACAACGACCCGGCCACCGCGTCGAACCTGATCAGCGCCGCGCTGCAGAAGGACCCGGACATCGTCGGGGTGTTCGCGCTGAACCTGTTCTCGGCCGAGGGCACCGCCACCGGCATCAAGCAGTCCGGTAAAGCGGGCAAGATCCAGGTGATCGGGTTCGACGCCGGACCGAACCAGGTCGCGGCGCTGCGGGCCGGCACGGTGCAGGCGTTGATCGCGCAGCAGCCCGCCGAGATCGGCAAGTTCGGCGTCGACGCGGCGGTGGCCTCGCTGGACGGCGGCAGCGTGACGCCGAAGGTGCAGACCGGGTTCACGATCCTGACCAAGGACAACATCGACGGCGAGGGCGCCAACGCCGTCTACAAGTCCAAGTGCTGAGTTAGGTCCCGAGGTTCTCCAGCCGTTTGCGGACGTCGTCGGCGGCTGGGGAACCCAGGTCCGTGTAGAGCGCCAGCGCTTGTTCGAGGTGCTCCCGGGCCCGGTCGGTGGCCTGGGCCAGGCCCAGGTGGGCCCGGGCCTGTTCGGCCCGTTCGCCGATCGTCGTGGCCAGCGCGAGCGCCTCGGCGAACCGGTCGGCCGCCGACGCCGAGCCGCGGCCGAGCTCGGCCTCCGCGAGGCCGTTGAGCGCACACGTCTCGCCGTACCGCTCGCCGATCGACGCGAACAACCGCACCGCCTGACGCAGGTAGCCGGCGGCCTCCTCCGGCCGTCCGAGGCTCAGGTGCACCTCGCCGAGGTTCGTGAGCGCGGTCGCCTCTCCCCCGTCGTGCCCGAGCCCACGGAACTGCTCGAGCGCGTCGGCCAGCAGGTCGATCGCCTCCTCGTTCCGGCCGAACCGCATCAGGATGTCGCCGAGGTTGGTCTCGGTGTTCGCCTGCCCCACCCGGTCGCCGATCTTCCGGAACAGCGCGAGCGCGGCCGTGTGGTGCTCCTCGGCCTCGACGTAACGGCTGGTCTGCTGGCAGATCACCCCGAGGTTGCCCACCGTCCGCGCCTCCCCCACCGCGTCGCCGAGCTCGCGGAACACGACGAGCGCCCGCTCCAGGTGATCCGTCCCGTCCGGGTACCGGCCCATCTGCCAGTAGACGACGCCGAGGTGCGAGAGCGCCGCGGCGACCCCGGCCCGGTCGCCGGCCCGCGACGCCGCGTCGAGCGCGCAGCTGTGCACGGTGAGCGCGTCCGCGGAGTACCCGCCGTTGTCGAGGTAGACGTAGAGCGTCGAGGCCAGTGCGCCGGTGACGTCGGACCGGCCGTGGGCCGCGGTGTGCTGCGCGACCTCGATCAACACCGCCCGGTGCCGGTCGAGCCACACCCGGGCGTCCTCCGCCGACGGCAGCACCGGCAGCGGCGTGCGGATCGCCGGTGGGACGGGGCGCCGGTGCCGTTCGGCCGGGTAGAGGACGTCCATCGCGGCGGCCGAGGCCGCGAGGTAGTAGTCGAACAGCCTCGTCCCGGCTTCGGTGTCGTCACCCGGATCGGACTCCGACCGGGCGTAGGCCCGCAGCAGGTCGTGGAGGTCGTACGCCCCGGCCGCCACCGGCCGGACCAGGTGCGCGCGGGCCAGCGCGTCGAGCGCCCCGACCGCGTCGCTCACGTCGACGTCCGCGAGCGCGGCGGCCGCGTAGGCGTCGAACTCCGCGCCCGGGTGCGCGCCCAGCAGCCGGAACATGCGCGCGACGCGGTCGGGGAGGCGCCGGTAGGACCACGAGAACACGGCACGCACGTCGGCCCGCGGATCGCCGCCGACGTCGAGCAGCTCCAGCCGGGCGCGGTGATCGGCCAGCTCCGTGACGAGGTCGGCCAGCGGGCTCTGCGGGCGGGCGTTGGCCAGCTCGGCCGCGATCCGGAGCGCGAGCGGCAACCGGCCGCACTGCTCGCCCAGCTCGCCGGCGGCGTCCGGATCGTCGTCGACCCGGCGCCCGACCAACGACCGCAGCAACGCGATCGCCTCGGCCGGTTCCAGCAGGTCGAGGAACATCCGGTGCGCGCCGTCGACCGCGACCAGGCCACTGAGAACGTCGCGGCTGGTCACGAGCGTCGCGCAGGTCGGTGACCCGGGTAAGAGCGGACGGACCTGCTCGACCGAGGACGCGTTGTCGAGCACCAGCAGCAGCCGCCGCCCGGACAGCTCGGTGCGGTAGCGCGCGGCCCGTTCGTCGATGTCGAGCGGGACGTCACGCGCGGCGACGCCGAGCGCGGTGAGGAAACCGGCGAGCGCGGCCGCGGGCGGAACCGGGGGCTCGGTGCCGTAACCGCGCAGGTCGACGTAGAGCTGCCCGTCCGGGAAACGGTCACGGACCTGGTGCGACCAGCGGACGGCCAGCGCGGTCTTGCCGACCCCGGCGGTACCGTCCACCGCGGACACGACGACCGCGCCGGCCGGGCGGGGACCGGTGAGGCGCTCGGTCAGCTCGGTCAGCGCGGGTTCGCGCCCGGTGAACGCGGGGACGTCGGCCGGCAACTGCGCCGGCACGGGCCCGCTCTCCCCCGCGGTCACCGTCGGCGTGGAGGCCGGCTGCTCGGTTCGCTCGTCGGCGTGCAGGGCGGCCTCGTACATCGCGCGCAGCTCGGGACCGGGCTCCACGCCGAGCGCGTCGACGATGCGGGCACGGGCCCTGGCGTAGGTGTCGAGCGCTTCGGCGGCGCGACCGGCCCGGTGCAGCGCCCGCACCAGTTCGACGAGCAGAGGCTCGGCCAGCGGCTCGGCCGTCACCAACTCCCGCAGCGTGTCGACGACGGCGGCGGGTCGCCCGAGATCGCTCAGCGTGCGGGCCCAGAGCGCGACCGCGCTGCGGCGCTGCTGCTCCAGGTTCTCCCGGACGCCGGCCGCCCAACTGCCGGGCACGTCGGCCAGCGGGGCCGCTTGCCACAGGTCGAGTGCCGCACGCAGCAGCGTGGCCCGACGCTCGTCGGGACAGTCCTCCGCCCGCGCCTCGGCGACCAGACGCCGGAACAGGTGCGCGTCGACCTGGTCGGGGTCGACGTGCAGCGCGTACCCACCCGAGCGCCGCTCGACGACGACGTTCGACCCGACGAGCGCGCTGCGGATCCGCGCGATGTGGGCGTAGAGGACGTCACGCGCCTTCGCCGGCGGCTCGTCGTCCCAGACGCGGTCGACGAGCGTTTCGACCCGAACCGGCCGGCCGACGTCGACGAGCAGCGCCGCGAGAACGGTTCGGCGCTTGACCGGCCCCAGGTTCACGACCCGATCCCCGACCGTCATCTCCAGCGGTCCGAGCAGCCGGAACTGGGGCATTCGTCCCCTCCCCCGTAGTTGTTGACTCCCCAGTAAACAGGGACTCGGCTACCGCACAAGATTTACGCAAGGTCGGAGGTGCAGTGTCCGTTCGGGCAGGCGAGCGCCGGGATCCGTGCCGGCTCGGGGCAGCACGGCAACCGGCCCGCCATCCCCCTCCGCCCCCTTTCGCGCCGCCCGAGTTCGATCGGCTACCGGCCGACCGGCGCCAGGGTCAAATACGCCATACCCAGAACGTTGCGGTAGCCACCGAGCCAGCTCGCCCGGTGGCTGTCGGCCTTCTGACGCCGGGCCGCGGCGTCCGGGTGGGTGGGGTGGGCGGCCAGCCACTCCTCCAGGTCGGCCTGGTAGCCGGATTCGAACTGCTCCCACTCGTCCTCGGTGGCGGTCTCCGTCCACACCGGCCGGAATCCGGCCCCGACCGCGATCTCGACGAGGCCGGCGAGGTCGGTGTGGTCGGCCCCGGTGGCTCCTGGCCACATCCGCGCCAGCTCGGCGTCGGTGGGGGTGCGCTGCCAGAAGCCCTCCGCGTAGAGGACCCGCCCGCCCGGCGCCACGAGACGGCGCAGTTCACGCAGCGTCCCGGCGAAGTCGCCGGGGGTTTCGGTGAGCGCGTGGCCGGACCCGACGCAGAGCACGAGGTCGGCGGGGCCGCGCTCGGTGCCGACCGCGGACTCCTCGACGAACTCGACCCGGTCGGCAAGGCCGCGGCGGCGCGCGAGGTCCCGGCCCCGCGCGACGTCGTCGGTGTTGATCTCGATCCCCACGCCGGTCGCGCCCGGGATCGCGTCCAGCAGGCGCAGTAACAGCGCACCCCAGCCGCTGCCGAGGTCGAGCACGGTCGCCGGGTGGCCACCGGCGAGCCGGTCGACGATCCGCCGGGCACGTTCCGGGGAGAGCGGACTGTGGAATTCCAGGCTGCCGGTCATCAGAAGCCGAACGGTACAACCGCCTCGAGTGTCCCGTCACTCAGCTTTTCGAGCACGTGCCGCTCGTGCGGGACGACCGGCTCCGGTAGCGCGTCCAGCGTCACCCACCGCAGGTCGGCGGCGTACTTCGGTTCGCGCCGACGCGGTTCGCCGCGCCACGTCCGGCATTCGAAGAAGAAGTCGACGCGTTCGTCGATCGCCTGGCCGGACCGCTTCGTCCGGTGCATCACGCAGAGCGGCGTCAGTGCAGCGGGGTCGATCCCGACGTCGAGTTCCTCGGCGGCCTCCCGGCAGGCGGCCTCGAACACCGACTCGCCCCGCTCGACGTGCCCGGCCGCGCCGAGCGCCCAGTGACCGTCCAGGTAGCCGGTGTTCTGGCGGAGCTGCAGCAACACCTGGTCGTCGTCGCGGCGGAGCAGCACGTAGGCGGCCGGCACGACCGTGAAGCGCTTGGTGAACATGCTCGAGTCTATTTCCGGGCGCGTCCGTCCGGTTCTGAAACCGAGCCAACCAATAATGCGAAACCGGGGCGAATGTCGATAATTGGAGGGCTGGGGATGTTCCGGATCACCGCGCTCGCGCTCGTCGGCGCGGCCGTGCTGGCGGGCTGCGGGTCGGCGCCCGAGGCCCCGGGCGCCGCGCAGGCGCTCGTGGCCGGTGACGCGCAGGTGGCGACACTCGAGGGCAACGTCTGGCAGCCCGTCGACCTCACCGGGTGCTCGGTTCCGTGGGGGCTGGCCGTGATGGTGGAGGAGTCCGGGATCAGCCGGCGCGAGTTCACGTTCACGACGCACGGGTCGATCCAGGTGCGTCAGGTGGAGGTGCCCGACGACCCGGACACCGGGGACGCCTACGCGCTCGCCTACTCGCGGGAGGGCTCGACGCTGCGTGTCCGGGCCGGGCTCGGCATCGAGGCGTGGACGATCCGGGAGCTGACGTCCGTTCGTCTCCTCCTCGAGGACGAGAACGGCGACGAGTGCTGGCTGCGCCGGGTGCGGTGACGGAATGCACCGCGCGGTGACCGGGTTGGCGTCGACATGACGACTGTGGGATTCATCGGCAGTGGACACATCGGTGGCACCGTTGCCCGGCTCGCGGTGGCGGCCGGCTACGACGTCGTCGTGAGCAATTCGCGCGGACCGGACACACTGGCCGACCTGGTGGCCGAACTCGGCCCGAAGGCGCGGGCGGCGACCGCGAGCGAGGCGGCCGCGGCGGGCGACCTGGTCGTGGTCTCGGTGCCGTTCGGGCGTTACCAGCAGGTTCCGGCCGAGCCGCTGGCCGGGAAGCCCGTGCTCGACACCAACAACTACTACCCGGCCCGCGACGGTGAGTTCCCCACTCTCGACGACGATTCGACGACGGCGAGCGAACTCCTGCAGGAGCACCTGGCCGGCGCGCACGTCGTGAAGGTGTTCAACAACATCTACTGGGAGTCGCTGCGTTCGCTGGCCCGGCCGAACGGCGCTCCGGACCGGTCGGCGCTCGCGATCGCCGGTGACGACGCCGACGCGAAGGCCGCGGTGACCGCGTTCCTGGACACGATCGGCTACGACGCCGTGGACGCCGGCCCGCTCGCCGAGGGCCGCCGCTACCAGCCGGGCACCCCGGCCTACGGCGGCATCTACGCCGGCTCGTCCCTCCAGGAAGCCGTCACCGGCCCCGCCGACAAGGTCCGCAAAGCCCTCGCCGACGCCTAGCGGCTGACCCGCACCGGCTGCTTGGGTTGGTCGGGGAAGTAGAGCTCGTCGAAGAGCACCCACTTCTCGACCGTGATCTCGTACAGCCGGTGCGGTGTCGCCTCGGCGGCTAACGCCTCCGGGGCGATCGCGTCCGCGGCTTGCGGCCAGCGGCCGGAGTAGGCGGCGATCTGCTCGTCGATGCCGACGGTCGGCAGTTCCCTGGCCGCGCCGACGAACGTCACTCCCCGGACGTCCTGCTCGATGCCCTCGAGCTCGATGGCGAGGATCGCGCCGGCGACGCGGGGATCGGCCCGGAGGTTCGCGCAGTGCTCACGGTTGGGGCGCGACATGAACCAGATCCGATCGGGGCCGAACGCGCTCGCGAACCAGAGGTTGCACACCACCGGCGCCCCGGCGGCGTCGAGCGTCGCCAGCTGGATCACCTTCCCCGAACTGACGTAGTCCTCCAGAAGCGTGCGGGTGTCCTCCATCGGAACTCCTCACCTCGGGAGTCCTCATTCTGGCCGCTCGATCGATTCCGTGTGGTCGACTCGGCACTCTGAGCAATCGCGTACCGCACCATAAGGTGGTCGAGTGACACGAGACATTGCGGTGACCGGTGCTACCGGGCAGGTCGGCCGGCGGGTCGCGGCGCGACTCGCCGCCGCGGACGTGCCCCACCGCCTGCTGGTCCGCGGTTCCGCCACCGCACTCGACGGACCGGCGGCGACGGTGTCGATCGGCGCCGGCTACGCCGACGCACCGGCCGTGCGCAGCGCGCTCGACGGCGTCGGCACCCTGTTCCTGGTTTCCGGACGTGAGTCCGCGGACCGGGTCGCCGAACACCGGACGATCATCGACGCCGCGGTGAGGGCCGGGGTCGAGCGGGTCGTGTACCTGTCGTTCCTCGGGGCCGCGCCGGACTGCACGTTCACGTTCGGACGTGACCATTGGCACACCGAGCAGTACCTCCGCGGCACCGGGCTCGGCTTCACGTTCCTGCGCGACTCGTTCTACACCTCGATGCTTCCCGCCCTGGTCGGCCCGGACGGCGTCCTCCGCGGCCCCGGCGGCACCGGCCGGGTCAGCGCGGTGGCCCCCACCGACGTCGCCGACGCCGCGGCCGCCGCGCTCGTTGCCGCCGCTCCCGACCAGCAGACCTACGAGCTCACCGGGCCGGTGGCGATCAGCCTGGACGAGGCGGCGGAGGAACTCGGGCGCCGGGTGGGCCGGCCGATCCGGTACCAGGCCGAGACCGTGGAGGAGGCGTACGCGTCGCGGGCCGGTTACGGGGCGCCGGACTTCGAGGTGGCCGGCTGGGTCACCTCGTACGTGGCGATCGCCGACGGTTCGCTGAGCCGGGTCGGCGACGGCGTGGAGCGCCTCACCGGGCACCCTCCGCTCACGTTCGCCCACTACCTCGACGCGAACCCGGAAAGCTACGCCCACCTGCGCTGAGTGATACTTCGGCCCATGACAGACCCGCAACACCCGGACACCGCCACCGACCGGCCGGACCCGGCCGAGCACGCCCGCTGGGTCGCCGTCGCCGACCGGGTCGCCGCACAGCTCAGCTCCGACGTCGTCGCCCGTGACCGCTCCGGTGCCGCGCCGCACAAAGAGGTGGAGCTGCTGCGCGACGCCGGCCTGCTGCCGCTGCTGATCCCCGCCCGCAACGGCGGCCACGGTGGGAGCTGGCTGACCGCGTTCGAGGTGGTCACGCGCGTCGGCCGGGCCGACACGTCGATCGGGCACGTGCTCGGCTACCACTACCTGCACAACTGGCGCACCCGGCTGGCGCGGCGCCTCGACGTCGTCGAGCGGCTGGCCACCGAGACCGCCGCGAACAACTGGCTGTGGGGCGGCGCGGGCAACCCGCGCGACGCCGGTCTGGAGCTCGAGCCGACGTCCGGGGGCTACCTGGTGCGGGGGAAGAAGTTCTTCGCGACCGGCGCCGAGGTGTCCGACCGAGTGATCGCGTCCGGTACCGACACCGTGACCGGCCAGAAGTACGGCTTCGCGCTGCCGACGCGCACCGCGGGCGTCGTGCACGGCGAGGACTGGGATTCGCTCGGCCAGCGTGCGTCGGCGTCGGGATCGATCGCATTCGACGGCGCGTTCCTCGCCGAGGAGGACATCCTGGGGCCGGGCGAGCAGACCGACCCGGACGCCCCGGCCTATCCCAGCCTGTCGGCGCTCGGCTTCCAGATCCTGCTCGGGCTGCTGGCGGTGGCCACCGCCGAGGGCGCGCTGCGCTTCGCGGCGGAGTACACCCGGACGAAGTCACGCGCGTGGGCGACCTCGGGGGTCGCCGAGGCGGCCGACGACCCGCTGGTGCGGGTGCGGTACGGCGAACTGGAGTCGCAGGTGCGGGCCGCGAGGGCGCTCACCGACCGGGCCGGAGCGGCGTGGATGGCGGCGGCCTCCCGGGGCTGGGAGCTGACCCACGCCGAGCGCGGCGAGGTGTCGGTGGAGCTCTCCGCGGTGAAGGTCGTCACCACCCGGGCCGCGCTCGACGCCACCCAGGGTGTGTTCGAGCTCACCGGCGCCCGCGCCACCAAGACCGGCACCGGCCTCGATCGTTACTGGCGGGACGTCCGGACGCTCACGCTGCACGACCCGGTGTCCCACAAAGCGATCGAGGTAGGCGACCACCTGCTTCGTGGCGCCTACCCCGAACCGTCCGGCTACAGCTAGCGGGTGGCGGCGATCTCGTCGTACGTCGGGAAGTTCGACGAGATCGCGCTGCCGGTGAAGTTGCCGACCCAGCCGTCCTCGTCGTGGAAGAACCGGACCGACTTGTACTCCGGGTTCGTGCCCATGTCGAACCAGTGCGTGGTGCCACCCGGCACCGACAGCAGGTCGCCGGCCTCGCAGAACACCGCGTGCACCTTGCCCCCGACGTGCAGGTAGAAGATGCCGGAGCCGGACGCGAAGAACCGGTCCTCGTCGTCGTCGTGGGTGTGCTCGTTGAGGAACTTCTCCCGCGACGTGCGCACCAGCTCGGGCCACGACGGGTCGTCGCTCGGACGCATCTGCACGACGTCGACCAGGATGTAACCCTCGGTTTTTTTCACCGCGTCGATTCGGTCCTGGTACGCAGCCAGAACCTCCTCGTTGGTCGAATCGTCCGAAAGATCCACAAGCGGCCACTGCTCGTACCGGACGCCGTGTTCCTTCAGGACGGCCGCGATCTCCGACGGCTCCTCGGTACGCAGCTCCGGCTCGGACGGCGAATCGTCGGCCCAAACAGTCAGTAATGTCATGACAACCTCCACCTTGCTGCGTTCCGCATGCTGGGATTCCTACCCCGCCGCTAGGAGTTATTCCTGGTCAGGTGCATGCTCTAACACGTGCCCATCACGACCCTTGCCCGGCGTCCGCGCCGGACCGTGCTCTTCGCGACCAGCGCGCTCGCCACGCTGCTCGCCGTCGCCTCCTGCTCGCAGAGCGACTCGACGGAGAGTGACGCTTCGTCCTCGCCGTCCACCGGCCCGACGGCCAGTGCGCCGCTCCCCAGCCCTTTCAACGCCGACCCGGTAACGGTAGCTCTCGTCCGGCAGAGTGGCGCGGGCGACTACTTCGAAGCCTGGGGTCAGGGCGCCCAGAAGCAGGCGGCCGCGGCCAACATCAAGCTGACCGTCACCGACGCGCGCAACGACAACGCCAAGCAGGCCTCCGACCTGCAGCAGGCGATCGACTCGAAGCCGGCGGCGATCATCGTCGACCACGGCCAGACCGACACGATCGCCCCGCTGGTGAAGAAGGCCGTCGCCGCCGGCATCCCGACGATCGTCTACGACGTCGCGCTGCCCGCCGACGTCACCGGATACATCAACACCAGCCAGTCCGACGAGAGCCTGGCGCAGGCCGTGCTCGACCAGATGGTCAAGGACATCGGCCAGAACCAGAAGGTCGGCCTGGTCTCGGCCACCGGCTTCGCCCCGCTCGACCGGCGCGGCCAGGTCTGGAAGAAGGTCGTCGCCGACAACAAGCTCCAGCAGGTGTTCTTCACCGGCAAGGTCACCGAGTCGACCGCGACCGACAACATCCCGCTCGTCGACGCGGCGCTCAAGCAGCACCCCGACGTCAAGGCGATCTTCGCGCCCTACGACGAGATCACCAAGGGTGTCGTCCAGGCCGTGAAGCAGAACAACCTGCAGGACAAGGTGAAGGTCTACGGCATCGACATCTCGAACGCCGACCTCGAGGTCATGACCGCCGCGGGCAGCCCGTGGGTGGCCACCGCCGCGACCGACCCGGGCCAGATCGGCGCCGCGGTGGTGCGGACGATCTCGCTGAAGCTCGCCGGTCAGTTCAACGAGTCGTCGGTGCAGTTCCCCGGCGTGCTGATCACTCAGCAGGTGCTCAAGGAGAAGAGCATCACCACGGTGGGTGACGTCGTGAAGGCCGAACCGAAGCTGAAGCTGGACACCGTGTCGGTGGCAGACTGGCTGCCGAACGCCGCCTAGTAACCAAGAGAAACAATGAGCTCGCCTGTATCGACGCCGCACACCGGGACCACCACGGTTTCGGTGCGGGGCGTCGGCAAGTCGTTCGGTCCGAACGTCGTCCTGCGCGGCGTCGACCTGGAGATCGTCGGCGGTGAAGTCGTCGCGCTGCTCGGGGCGAACGGCGCCGGCAAGTCGACGCTGATCAAGATCCTGGCCGGCGCGCACCCCGATCACACCGGCGAGATCCTCGTCGACGGCGAGCCGGTGCGGCTGGCGTCGCCGACCGAGGCGCGGGCCCGGGGAATCGCGACCGTGCACCAGCGGGTACGCGAGGGGGTCGTGCCCGGTCTGACGGTCGCGGAGAACCTCGCGTTCGACGAGCTCGCCGGCGGCGGCGCGTCGTGGGCGCTGCGGCGCCGGGAGGTGCTGGAGGTCGCGCGCCGCGCGGTCGAGGTGCTCGACCTCGGCTGGTCCGACGCCGTGCTGCGCCGCGACGTGGCGACGCTCGGCATCTCCGACGCCCAGCTGCTGGTGGTCGCGCGCACGCTGCTGCAGCGCCCGAAACTGCTGATCCTCGACGAGCCGACGTCGGCGCTGTCGTCCGCGGAGTCCGACCGGCTGTTCGGGGTCGTGCGTCAGCTGCGTGCCGACGGGCTCGCGGTGTTACTGGTCAGCCACCGGCTCGGCGAGGTGGACGCGATCGCCGACCGCGCGGTCGTGCTGCGTGACGGGCGCGTCACCGCCGACGTCGCCAAGCCGCTCAGCTGGCCGGTGATCCTGCCCGCCATGCTCGGCGACAGCGCCGAGGGCCTGCGCGCCACGGTCCTCGACCACGACCGCCCCACCACCGACGACGCGGCTTCCTCGTCCACCACCTCGGTGGTGCGCCTGAGCGGCGTGCGGTTGTTCGCGGAGAGCCCCGAGCTCGACCTGAGCCTCAACGGGGGCGAAGTCACCGGGATCGTCGGGCTGATCGGGGCCGGGAAGTCCGAACTCGCGCACGGGCTGTTCGGCTCCGCGCGCTGGCCGGCCGGAACCGCCGACTTCGCCGACCTGGCCCGCGCTCCGCGTTCGCCCGCGGAGGCGATCCGCAGCGGCGTCTACCTGGTCCCGGAGGACCGAGCCGACCAGGCACTGCTCCCCGGCTGGTCGATCCAGCGCACGTTGAGCCTCCCGTTCATCACCAAGGTCGCCAGCCGCGTCGGCGTCCTCAACCAGGGCACCGAACGCGACCGCGCGACCACCGTCATCGAGAAGCTCGGCATCGTCGCCCGCGGCCCCCGCACCGAGCTCAACGAGCTCTCCGGCGGCAACCAGCAGAAGGTCGTCGTCGGCCGCTGGCTGGTCGAGAACGCCCGGCTGCTGCTCCTCGACGAGCCCTTCCGCGGCGTCGACCTCGGCGCCCGGCGCGACATCGGCGAGCAGGTCCGCGCGGTCGCGAACGCCGGCGGAGCGGTCGTGGTGCTCTCCGCCGACGTCGACGAGGTGCTGGAGGTCGCCGACCGCGTTCTCGTTCTGGTCGAGGGCGCGCTGACCCTCGACTCCCCCCTTTCACAGGTCAGCCGCGACGACGTCGTGCGCGCCTTTTCCGGAGAGGTCGCGCAGTGAGCAGTACGCAGTCTCGAGCCGAGCAACCGTCTCCGGCTCCGGTCGAGAAGAGCTCCACCATCGTCTCTTTCCGCGAAGCCGTCGTCCGCTACGGCTTCGTCGCGGTCACCGTCCTGCTGGTGGCCTACTTCCTGATCAGCGAACCGAACTTCCGCACCAGCTCCAACCTCTGGGGCCTGCTCGTCTACGCCGCCCCGGTCGGCATCGCCGGGCTCGGCGTCACGATCGCGATGACCGTCGGCGGCCTCGACCTGAGCGTCGGCAGCACCGCCGGCTTCGCGGTCTCGCTCGCCGCCTGGACGATGGTCATCGGCAACCAGGTCGGCGGCGTCGCGATCGTCGTCGTGCTGATCGCCGGTGGAGTGATCGGCCTGATCAACGCAGCCCTGATCGTCTGGGCCCGCATCCCCGACCTGCTCGCGACGCTGACCACGATGTTCGCGATCATGGGCCTGAAACTCGTCCTCGTCGACGGCAAGTCGATCTCGTCGCGGATGACGCTCGACGACGGTTCGACCGCGCCGGGGCGCTTCACCGACGGCTTCCTCTACCTCGCCCAGGGCAAGATCGGCCCGGTGCCGTTCCCGGCGATCCTGCTGATCGTCATCTCGGTGCTGGTCTGGTTCCTGCTCGAGCGGACGCGCTGGGGCCGCCTGCTGTACGCGGTCGGCGCCAACCCGGAGGCCTCGCGGCTGGCCGGTGTCCGGGTCGGTCTCTACCGCAGCGCCGCCTACGTCGCCGCCGGCGTGCTCGCCTCGGTGGCCGGTCTGCTGCTCGCGGCGCGGATCGGCCAGGGCGACGTCTCGGCGGGCAACTCGCTGCTGCTCGACGCGGTCGCGGTCGCGCTGGTGGGCACGTCGGTGCTCGGGCGGAACGTGCCGAACGCCTGGGGTACCGTGCTCGGCGCCCTGCTGGTGACCGTGATGGTCGTCGGCTTCAGCATGAAGGGCCTGCCGTACTACGTGCAGGACGTCGCGAAGGGCGCGGTGCTGTTGGTCGCGCTGCTGTTCAGCTACACGTTGTCCACCCGCCGGGCGACGCTTCCCGGCCAGCCGACCTAGGTGGGTTCATGGATCTTCTCGACGTCGAGTCGGTGCCGGACTACGTCGCCTCGCTGCCGGACCTGGCGTCCCGGGTGGGCACGGTCTCGCAGGTCCGGGAGGTCGGCGACGGCAACCTCAACCTGGTGTTCATCGTGGAGGGCAGCGCCGGCTCGCTGGTGTTGAAGCAGTCGCTGCCGTACGTGCGCACCGACCCCAGCTGGCCGATGACACGTGAGCGCTCCTCGCGCGAGGCGTACGTGCTCGCCTCCCACCAGGCCATCGACCCGGCTCACGTCCCCGGCCTGCTCTTCTACGACGAGACGCGGTACGTGCTCGCGATCGAGGACCTCTCCGATCACCGGGTCTGGCGCACCGTGCTCAACGAGCGCACCGAAGCCACCGACGACGACGAGCTGGCCGCAGCCGCGCTGGGCGAGTACATCGCGAACGTCGGCTTCGGCACCTCGGTGTTCGGCGTGGGCTCGGCGGCCCACAAACAGGCCGTGGCCAGGGCGATCAACCCCGAGCTGTGCGAGATCACCGAGGACCTGGTCCTCACCGAGCCGTTCGTCGACCACGACCACAACGTCGTGCACCCGTCGAACGAGGCGGACGTGGCCGAGCTCGCCGGGGACCCGGACGTGAAGCACGCGGCCGGCCGGGCCAAGTTCGCGTTCATGACCAGGGCGGAGTCGCTGCTCCACGGTGACCTGCACACCGGGTCGGTGTTCGTGCGGTTCGGGGACGACCCGTCGGTGCGGGCGTTCGACTCGGAGTTCGGTTTCTACGGGCCGCTCGGCTTCGACCTCGGCATGCTGTGGGCCAACTACGTGCTGGCCGCGGCCCGCGCGGTGGCCCAGGGCCAGGACTCCCGGGCCCGGCGTCTGCTCGGGCTCGGGCGGGTCACCTGGGGTTCGTTCGAGCGGACCTACCGCGACCGGTGGCCGTCCCGGCAGGATCCGCGCGTCTACGGGGACGCGGTTCTGGAGTCGTTGCTGACGCAGGTGTGGACCGACGCGGTCACCTACGCCGGGGCCGAGGTCGCGCGCCGCGTGATCGGGTTCGCGAAGGTCGCCGACATCGAGACGCTGCCCGAGGACCAGCGGGTGCAGGCCGCCCGCCGAGCCCTGCGCGCGTCCCGCGTGCTCATCACCCACACCCTCCACGGCCGCCCCGACCCCGACGTCCTGGCCGACCTCACCTCCGAGCCACTCGGGCTGAGTCAGGGCGTGTAGTGACCGGCGCGGAGGTCGTCGAACAGCGTGGGGCCGGTGGGTTCCCAGCCGAGACGCCTGCGGGTGAGCGTGCTCGACGCCTGGAAGTCGGTGGCCAGCGCCATCCCGACGAAGCCGAAACGGGCCAGCGCCTCCTCGGGTGAGACCGACTCGGTCGGTACACCCAGCTGACGACCGATCTCCTCGGCCAGCTCCCGGGTGGGGATGCCCGGCTCGGCCACCGCGTGGACCGCGGCACCGGGCGCGGACTTCTCCAGCGCGAGCACGACGGCCGTCGCCGCGTCGTCGCGGTGGACCGCCGACCAGTGGTTGGCGCCGTCGCCCACGTAGGCCGAGGCGCCCCGCTCGCGGGCCACCCGGGCGAGGTGGGCGACGAACCCGTGGTCACCGGTGTAGTGCACGGTGGGCGGGAAGCGCAGCGAGACGGCTCGGACACCGCGTTCGGCGTAGCTCAGCGCGAGTTGTTCGCCACCCCCGCGGTGGCCCTCCGGGCCGGAGAACGGGCTCGGGTCGTCCTCGGTGAGCACCTCCCCCGGCTCGTGCAGCGCGACGCCGGACGCGAACAGGAACGGCTTGCCGGTGCCTTCGAGGACGTCCATGAACGTCTGGATCGCGGCCCGCTCCAGCGCGCCCGCGGCGGCGAAGTCGCTGTGGTTGTAGGCGAGGTGGACGACCCCGTCGGCGTCCTCGGCCCCGGCACGCAGGCTGTCGAGGTCGTCCAGAGCGCCCCGCCGCGTCTCGGCGCCGTAGGCCTTGACCTTCGCCTCGCCCTCGTCCGACCGGACCAGACCGACGACCTCGTGGCCCGCCTCCACGAGCGCAGGCACGACGCCGCCCGCGATCCCTCCGGAGGCACCGGTGACAAAAAACACGCATGATCGCGCTCCCTAGTGATGTCAGTTGCTGACATCAATGACGGTACACCCCGATGTCAGTCACTGCCATCACTACACTGAGCGTCGTGGCGCGATGGGAACCCGGAGCCCGGGAACGAATGTTGATGGCGGCGCTCGACGCGTTCACCGACGAGGGCTTCGAGCAGGCGACGGTGGCGGGCATCGCCGCCAGGGCCGGCGTCACCGAGCGCACGTTCTTCCGGCACTTCGCCGACAAGCGCGAGGTGCTGTTCGAAGGCTCGGACCTCCTCGAGGAGGTCGTCACCGGGGCCGTCGCCGCGGCACCGGCGGGCCTGCCCCCGGTCGAGTTGGTCACCAGCGCGTTCGAGGCGCTCGGCCCGTTCTTCGCCGAACGTCAGGAGTTCGCGCGCCGCCGCCTCGCGGTGATCTCCGCGAACGCCAGCCTGCTCGAACGCGAACTGCTCAAACTGCACTCGCTCAAATCCGCCACCGCCGACGCCCTACGCGCCCGCGGCCTCCCCGATCCCGACGCCGTCCTGACCGCGGAATTCGGCGGCACGATCTTCCAGGTGGGCTTCCAGCGCTGGATGAACGACCCGGCGGCCGTCGACATCGCCGCCCACATCCGCCGAACCTCCACCGAACTGACCGCGCTCGTCGCCCGCGACCGGGCCGGCTAGCGCAGCGGCGGGCTCTCCAACCGCGCACTCCCGTCGGGCGATTCGACCCCTCCCCCGTTGGACCCGCTGTCGGTGGCACCCGGGCCGCTGCCGGGCGCGACCTTCGCGCCCGGCGAGCACTGCGGCACGATCCCGTCGGGTGTCACGCCGACGGGGCGCTGGATAACCGGGAGCTCCGGCGATCACTGGGGCAGGAGCAGGAACGCGACGAGGCCCGCGGCCGCAGCGCCGACCGTGATCGAGTACCCCAGCCCCTTGCGGGGCTCCTTCTTGTAGATCAGCCGGGCAACGCCGAAGAACACGACGAGGACGATCGCAGCCTTCCAGAGCAGGGCGGGGTCGTAGGGAAGCATGTTGGTGGACGCAACGAAGTCGGGGTTCACGGGGGTCTCCTGTGAGGAACCCGCCGGACGGCGGCGGGGACGCGCGATGCACCTTCGAGCGCGACGCTCGAACTCGGGTGCAGGGAAGGACGCAGGCGAGAGGGTTGCCTGCGAACGCGCGGACCGCTCGTCGTGGTGACGTGGTGACGTGGCGACCCGCTGACCGGCTACATGCGAGCGGTCAGCGAGCTAATAACCCGAAGCTCCCGAGACGCCAGAGCATTCGGCGGTTGAGCAATCGGCCAGTCACTCCCCGATCATAGAACACCCGAACACGTACGCTACCTCCTGTCCTTTTAGTACGCACCGTCCCATTAATGGCACGAAGTCCATTTAGTCAGACGGCTGCCCATCCGTTCTTCACCCGCCCCACCGCGTTCCGCGCCGACGCCGTCGGCACCGAGCCCCGCTGGTTCCGGGGCCGGCAGACCCACGTCGGGGAACGGTGCTCGAGGCTGCACATCCCGAGACCTGAGGACATCGCCGCGCGGTCCAGCGACCTGCTGTTCGCCGAGCCGCCGAAGATCGCCGCACCGCGGCGGCGCCTGGAACGCCCCGAGCCCGGCCCGTATCGACCCACTCGACGAGACGTGTTGAACTCGGTAACACCGAACGGATCGCGGTGGTCCGCCGGGCCCGGTCCGTGGCAGGCATAGCGTCGATGGCAGCAGCGGCCTCACCCAGCAACTCGTCCGCTCCCATGTCGATTCGATCGCGAAGAACGACACGCTGACGCTCTCGTTGACGGCGTAGGACGTGCCCTGAGTCGGCTCACCACGGGATGACGCCGTCGCCGGGGGTGCCGAGGAGGGAGAGATCGCCCCAGAGCCGGCCGGAGGGAGCCGAAGCCTCGCCGGTGGCCAAGGCCACGATCACCGCCGCGCCCTGGGCCGGGGTGCGGAAACCGCTGTGGCCGTTGAGGTCGGTGGCGCAGTAGCCGGGGTTGGCCGCGAACACATCCACCTCCGTCAGCTCCTTCGCGTACATCGCCGTCACCATGTTCAGTGCGGTCTTCGACGCCGGGTACGGAATTCCGACCAGCTGGTAGAGCGGGTTTTCCGGGTCGCTGATCGTGGTGATCGAGCCGACCTCGCTGGAGACGTTCACGATCCGGGGCGAGGGAGCCTTGCGCAGCAGGGGCAGGAACGCGTTCGTCACCGCGACCGCGCCGAACACGTTGGTCTCGAAGACCTGCCGGAGCGCTTCCCGGCTGGTGCCGCTGGGCCGGCCGCGCGCCTCCTCGTGGTCGCCGATCAGACCGGCGTTGTTGATCAGCACATCGAGGTGGTCGTGTTCGGCCGCGACCCGGGCGGCCGCTCCCCGGATCGACTCGTCGTCGGTGACGTCGAGCTGGACGAACGTGGCGCCGAGCGCGTCGGCCGCCGCCGTGCCGCGCGACGAATCGCGGGCGGCGGCCAGCACCGTGTAGCCGCGCTCGCCGAGCAGCCGGGCCGTCTCGTGACCGATGCCTTTGTTGGAGCCCGTGACCAGGGCGATCTGTGTCATGCCCCGAAGCCTCGGAGAGTCGGGGCCACCCCGGGAGAGACGTGCCGAGGCTGGTATCGGCGCTACCACCCGCGCGGGCGCGGGCTGCGGCACGCTGGAGCCATGAACCCGCGCACCGAGATCGCCGCGTTCCTCCGCACGCGCCGGGCCCGGTTGCGGCCCGCCGACGTCGGGTTACCGGACGGGATCCGCCGCCGCACGCCCGGCCTGCGGCGCCAGGAGGTCGCGCAGCTCGCGGGCATGTCGATCGACTACTACATCCGGCTCGAGCAGGGACGCGGCCCCAACCCGTCGCGCCAGGTGCTGTCCGCGCTGGCCCGCGCCCTGCTGCTCACCCGGGACGAGCGCGATTACCTGTTCCGGGTGGCCGGCGAGACCCCGCCGGTGGTCGCCGGCCCGGCCCGCGACCTGACCCCCGCGATCCGGGTGCTGCTGGACTCGCTCACCGACGTCCCCGCCTACGTCGTGGACGCGAGTTACACGGTGCTCGCCTGGAACGAACTCGCGACGCACTTCCTGAGCGACCTCTCGCTCGTGCCCGAGGACGACCGGAACATGATCCGCTGGATGTTCCGCCGCTCCGACGGCGACCCGCACCGGGACGACGAATCCACCCGGGCGTTCAACCGCTCGACCGTCGCCGACCTGCGGGCCGCGTACGCCCGCTACCCGGGCGACCCGGGAATCGAACGGCTGGTGACCGAGCTGCTCGGCACCTCGAAACGGTTCGCCGAGCTGTGGGCCGCCCACGACGTCGAGGAGCGGCGCCGGATCGTGAAGTCGGTGGTGTCGCCGCAGCTCGGGAGACTGGAGTTCGAGTGCCAGGTGCTGCACGTCCCGGAGACCGGCCAGCGGATCATCGTCTACTGCCCCGAGCCCGGCTCCCCCACCGCCGGGATCTTCGCGCGGCTCAGCCGCGTGTCTCGACCGTGAACTGCAGCAGGAACTCGACGATCTCGGTGTGGTGACGGGCCTGGAGCAGGTCGCGACCCCACGCGTACATGCCGTGGCGGGCGACGACAACGGCCGGAACCGCGGGGTCGAACACCTTCGCGACGTCGTCGCCGAGCACCTTCATGTCCTGGGAGTTCGGCACGACCGGGATCGTGACGGTCTCGTCGTGGGCGAGCCGGCCGATGCCCTTGAGCATCTCCAGGTCACGCAGCTCGATGCCGCCGGGCCACCAGTGCCCGGCGAGCACGGCCTGCAGCGCGTGGACGTGCACCACCGCGCCGGCGCCCGAGAGCTGCGCCACCCGGGCGTGCAGTTCGGCCTCGGCGGACGGGATCAGGTCGGGGCGGGGCTGTTCGGCCACCGCGCGGCCCAGCTCGTCGACCACGACGACGTCGGCGCTCGTCAGTTCGCCTTTGTCGAGGCCGCTGACGGTCACGGCCAGGCGCAGCGGGTCGCGGTTGAGGACGATCGAGAGGTTGCCCGACGTCCCACGCATCCAGCCGATGCCGGCGAACCGGGCCGACTCCGCCGCCAGCGCCGTCCCCGCGCCCTCGAGCACGCCCCGGAAGTCGGTGCGGTAATCCGGCCCGGTCATGCCCGGGCCCGCACGTCGACCTCGTCGAACGAGGAGACGACCGGGTGGTCGCCGAAGTCGGCGGCGTAGTTCGGCTCGCCCTCACGGCGGACGCCGATCACCTGCCACCCGGCGGCGGCGGCCGCGTCCAGCTCGGCGGGCAGATCGGTCAGGAACAACGTGTCGTCACCGGCGACGCCGAGTGCGGACGCGATCTTCTCGTACGAGCTCACCTCGCGCTTGCTGCCGGCCTTGACCGTGTCGAAGTAGTCCTCGATCAGCGGCGTGAGGTCGCCGGCGTCGGCGTGCCGGTACCAGGGCACCTGGCTGGCGATCGACCCCGAGGAGAACGACACCAGCCGCAGACCGCGCTCGTGCCATTCACGCAGGCGCGGGACGACGTCGGCGAAGAAGTGCGAGCGCAGCTCACCGGCGGCGAACCCGGCCGCCCAGAGCTGCCCCTGGATCGTCTTGAGCGGCGTCGCTTTGACGTCGGTGTCCATCCAGCCGTGCAACACCGCGACGACCGCGTCCAGGTCGGCGTCGTCGGCCAGCCCGCCCTCGGCCCTGGTGTCGGCCACGGCGGAGACGATCGCCGGGTCGTCGGCGTGGTCGGCGATCCACGAGCGGAGGCGCGGCCGGGCGTAGTCGTACAGGTCGCCCTGCACGAACCCGGCCGCGCTGGTCGTGCCCTCGATGTCGAGGACGACCACGCGTGCGGTGTGAGTCATCGGTTCTGCCTTTCGTGGTACTCGCCGACCCTGGCCGGCTCGAAAACGCCTCGGTCGGTGACGATCCGCCGCACGAACTCCGGCGGCGTGACGTCGAATGCCGGGTAGTAGCCGCGTTCGACCAGGGCGGACGCGGTGCGCGAGCCGAGCGTCGACAGCACCTCCGCGCCGTCGCGCTCCTCGATCACGACGTCGGACGCGGTCGCGGCGGTGCGGTCGGGGGCCAGCACCAGCGCGTAGAACGGCACCTCGAACGCCGACGCCGCCACCGCGTGCGACAGCGTGCCGACCTTGTTGATGACGTGGCCGTCCATCGTCACCCGGTCGGCCGCGGTGACGAGCGCGTCGACCGACCCGAGCGCGCCCTGACCGGCGAGCACCGACGCCGCCGTCGAGTCGGTGATGAGCGTCAGCGGCTGCCCCATCTCGGCCAGCGTGTGCGCGGTGAGCCGGGCGCCCTGCAGGTAGGGGCGCGTCTCGGTGACGACCCACTCGTACTTGCGCCCGGCCAGCTCGGCCTGCTGCACCAGCCCGATCAGGTACGCGTCCATCCAGCAATGGGTCATCACCCGGGCGCCGTCGGGGATCAGCTCGGTGGTGAGCCGGCCCAGCTCGGCGCTGCCGCCCCGGTAGGCGGCCTCCAACCGGGCGGTCTCGGCCTCGACCAGTTCGGCCAGTTCGTCGGCCGATCCGGCGGCGCCCACGGCGTCGAGCACCTCGCGGACGGCGTCGCGGACGTGGTTGTTCGTGGGCCGCGCGGCGGTGAGCAGCTCGCCGTCGTCGGCCAGCGCCTGGAGAGCGGTGTCGAGACCGTCGCCCCGGTGGAGGCGGGCGCTCAGGCGCAGCCCGGCCAGCCCGGCGTAGAACGGGCCCGAACTCTGCGTCACCATCGCGCGGATCGCGACCGCGACCTCGCCCGCGGTGCGGGTCAGCACCCACTCCTCGCGCGCGGGGAAGACGCGACGGTCGAGGATCAGTACGCCCTCGTCGGTCAGGCGGACGCTGTCGTCGAGGACGGGCCTCACTGCCGGGCCTCCCAGGAGGTGCTGACGAGGTGCGCGAGCGCGCGGGGATCCGGGCGGCGGCCGCAGATCTCGCGGTCGACGAGCAGCTTGTGGCCGAGGTCGAGCACGAGCGCGGAGGCCGGGCCGGGGTCGGGCAGCGTCTCGAGGTCGGACGCGTGCGAGTAGCCGGCGACCCGGCGCACCAGCTCGACGGCGGCGAACCCGAGCGTGTCGTGCCAGACGTCGCGGAGCTCACGCAGGAGCCAGCCGTCGTCGAGCAGCCTGTCGACGCGGGTGGGCCAGCCCTCGCGCCAGGCGGCGCAGAACGCGTCCCAGCACTCGGCGATGCTCGCCAGGTGGGCGGCGTTCCGGCTGCGTACGGACGCGATGACGAGGTTGGCGACGTAGAGACCGAGGTCGAGGCCGATCGGACCGACCATCGCGAACTCGGGGTCGATAACGCGCACGACCGGTTCACCGTCGCGGACGCCGACCATGACGCTGCCGCTGTGCAGGTCGCCGTGGACGAGCGCCTGGGCCTTGGCGCCGAACGCGGCGCGGATCGCGGCGAGTTCGGTGCGGACGGCGGGGTCGGCACGCAGCCGCTTCACCCCGTCCTCGAGCGCCGGGTGGTGGTGGTTGTGCTCGGCCTCGACGAACGGGTCACCCAGCAGGTACTGCAGCGTGACCTCGGCGAGCAGCGGGTTCACCGACTCCTGGATCAGCGCGGCACGCACCCGGGGGTCGGCGCCGGCGACGCTGGTCGCGAACGTGACCCGCCCGACGAGCTCGCCCACCTCCGCTGACGTCCGGCCGATCTCGGCACCGTCGTTGAGCGCGGTACGCAGCACGGTGAGGTCGGAGAGGTCCTCCATCGTGAACGCGAACCGGGTCTCGTCGACGTCCCGGACGGCGGGGGTCTGCCTGGGCGCGTACTCGGCGAACGTGCGTAGCGCCCTCGCTTCGATGAGCGCCCGCTCGGGGCTCATCGGCGCGGACGGGCCGAGCTTCTGGATCCACGGCGGGGCCTGCTTCACGGCCACGCTCGGGATCGCGGGGTCGTCGGGAACCGCCACGAAGACGCGGTTCATGTTGCCGTCGCCGACCTCACGCACGGTGCCGGTGGCGGTCGCCGGGACCGATCCGCGCCCGATCAGATAGGCCCAGATCTCGGCGGGTTCCAGGACCACCGGTTCTCCTTCGTTCTCGCTGGTCAGCGTTCCAACCGTATGCAGTCTCCCTCGCCAGGGGCGAAACCGCCCGGAGTGCCTCCCACCCCTCGGGCACGCCGGTCCGTTTCGCCACTTATGCCCTCCGTTACGGGGCCGCGCCGACTGGCGGGGAGGAGGCATTATCGCGGGCATGAAGTTCGCCGCCGATACCGTCACGGATCTGGCCGACACCCTCGGCACCGACGCGGGCGCGCTGGCTCGGGCCCTGCAGTCCGACGTGCTCGTCGACGCGCCCGCGATCCTGCACGCGCTCGCGGTGACCGCGTTGCACCTCTCGACGTCGGCGGCCGAGATGGCGCAGGCGGTGGACGACGTGAACGGGCCGTCGGCCGACGAGCTGCGTGCGGTGCAGGTCGCGTTCGCCGAGTGCAGTTCGACGCTGCTGAACATCATCGAACCGGTCCAGCGCTTCGCCAACTAGTCGTCCTCGAGGTCGCCCTCCGTCGCGAGGTAGAGGTCCTGGAGCGCCGCCAGCGTCTCGGCGTCCGGGTGCTCCCAGAGGCCGCGGTCGGCCGCCTCGATCAGGCGCTCGGTGATCGCGTGCAACGCCCACGGGTTCGACTCACCGAAGAACTTCTGGTTCTCCGCGTCGAGCGCGTAGGTCGCGGCCAGCTTCTCGTACATCCAGTCGGCGACGACGCCCGCGGTGGCGTCGTACCCGAAGAGGTAGTCGACGGTGGCGGCGAGCTCGAACGCGCCCTTGTACCCGTGGCGGCGCATCGCCTCGATCCAGCGCGGGTTGACCACCCGGGCGCGGAAGACCCGGGCGGTCTCCTCGTGCAGGCTGCGGGTGCGCACCGCGTCCGGGCGCGTGCTGTCGCCGATGTAGGCCTTCGGGGACTGGCCGGTCAGCGCCCGGACGGTCGCGATCATCCCGCCGTGGTACTGGAAGTAGTCGTCGGAGTCGGCGATGTCGTGCTCGGCGGTGTCGACGTTCTTCGCCGCGATGTTGATCCGGCGGTACGCGTTCTCCATGTCGGGGCGGGCCGGCACGCCGTCGAGGTCACGCCCGTACGCGTAACCGCCCCACACCGCGTAGACCTCGGCCAGGTCCTTGTCGTCGCGCCAGGTCCGTGAATCGATCGCCTGGAGCAGACCGGCCCCGTACGCGCCCGGCTTGGACCCGAACAGCCGCATCGTGGCCTGGCGTTCGCTCTTCTGGCCGGCCAGGTCGGCCAGGACGTGCTCGCGGACGTAGTTGTCGGGTTCCTCGAGCGCGGCGACCAGCTGCACGGCGTCGTCGAGCATCGCGATGACGTGCGGGAACGCATCCCGGAAGAACCCGCTGATGCGCATCGTGACGTCGATCCGGGGCCGGTTGAGCTCGTCGGAGGCGATGAGCTCGAGCCCGCTGACCCGGCGGGACTGCTCGTCCCAGACCGGGCGGACACCGAGCAGCGCCAGCACCTCGGCGATGTCGTCGCCGGCCGTGCGCATCGCCGACGTGCCCCAGATCGACAGGCCGACCGAGCGGGGCCAGTCGCCGGTGTCCTCGCGGTAGCGGGTGAGCAGCGAGTCGGCCATCGCCGATCCGGTCTCCCAGGCCAGCCGGCTCGGTACGGCCTTGGGGTCGACCGAGTAGAAGTTCCGGCCGGTCGGGAGCGTGTTGATCAGACCGCGCAGCGGCGACCCCGACGGGCCGGCCGGCACGTACCCGCCGTTCAGGGCGTGCAGCACGTGCGCCATCTCGTCGGTGGTCTTGTTCAGCCGCGGCACGACCTCGGTGGCCGCGAACTCGAGCACGCGTGCCACCAGGGCCCGGTCGGCGTCGGCCGCGCCGCTCGTGGCGTCCAGGACCTGGGCGGTGACCTCGGCCCCGACGGTGGGGTCCCAGTCGCGTTCCTCCATGGCGGCGACCAGGTCACGGGCGATCGCGTCGATCGTGTCGACATCGGACCGGGCCTCGTCGCCGGCTTCGGAGAGGCCGAGCGCCTCGCGCAGGCCCGGAAGCGCGGCGACCTGACCGGCCCACATCTGGCGGGCCCGGAGCATCGCGAGGACGAGGTTCACCCGCGCCTCACCGGCCGGCGCGTCGCCAAGGACGTGCAGGCCGTCGCGGATCTGCACGTCCTTGACCTCGCACAGCCACCCGTCGACGTGGAGCAGGAAGTCGTCGAACTCGGTGTCGTGCGGGCGGTCGTCAAGGCCCAGGTCGTGATCGAGGCGCGCGGCCTGGATCAGCGTCCAGATCTGCGCGCGGATCGCGGGCAGCTTGGCCGGGTCCAGGGCGGCGATGTTCGCGTGTTCGTCGAGCAGCTGCTCGAGCCGGGCGATGTCGCCGTAACTGTCGGCCCGCGCCATCGGGGGCACCAGGTGATCCACGAGCGTTGCGTGCGTGCGCCGCTTGGCCTGCGTGCCCTCGCCCGGGTCGTTGACCAGGAACGGGTAGATCAGCGGCAGGTCACCGAGCGCGGCGTCGGAGCCGTCGGCGGCCGACATCCCGACGGTCTTGCCGGGCAGCCACTCCAAGTTGCCGTGCTTGCCCAGGTGGACGACGGCGTCGGCGTGGAACTCGGCGGCCAGCCAGCGGTAGGCGGCCAGGTAGTGGTGGCTCGGCGGGAGGTCGGGGTCGTGGTAGATCGCGACCGGGTTCTCGCCGAATCCGCGCGGCGGCTGGATCATCACGACGACGTTCTCGCCGCGCAGCGCGGCCAGCACGATGTCTCCCTCGTGGACGTAGAGCTCCCCGGGGGGCGGGCCCCAGTGGCGCTCCATCGCCTCGCGGAGTTTCTCGTCGAGCGAGTCGAAGTACTTTTTGTAGGTCTCCGCGGGGATCCGTACCGGGTTCGCGGCGAGCTGCTCCTCGGTGAGCCAGGCGGTGTCGTGGCCGCCGGCTTTGATCAGCGCGTGGATGAGGGCGTCGCCGTCCTGGGCCTCGACGCCGGGGAGGTCCCCGACCTCGTAGCCGGCGTCCGCCAACGCCTGCAGGAGCTTCACCGCGGACTTCGGGGTGTCCAGGCCGACCGCGTTGCCGACCCGGGCGTGCTTGGTGGGATAGGCGCTGAGCATGAGCGCGATGCGCTTCTTCTCCGGCGCGATGTGGCGCAGGATGCCGTGCTTGACCGCGATGCCGGCCACCCGGGCGGCGCGCTCGGGGTCGGCGACGTAGACGGTGAGGCCGTCGGCGTCGATCTCCTTGAACGAGAACGGCACCGTGATGATCCGGCCGTCGAACTCCGGGATCGCGACCTGGGTGGCGTTGTCGAGCGGAGAGAGCCCGTCGTCGTTGGCGTCCCAGGTGGCGCGGCTGCTGGTGAGGCAGAGTCCCTGCAGGATCGGGACGTCGAGCGCGGCGAGCGCGCCCACGTCCCAGGCGTCGTCGTCGCCGCCCGCGCTGACCGTGGCGGGTTTGGTGCCGCCGGCCGCGAGCACGGTGACGACGAGGGCGTCCGCGGTGCGCAGCGTCGTCAGCAGCTCGGCGGGCGCGGTGCGCAGCGAGGCGCAGAAGATCGGCAGGGCCCGGCCACCGGCGTCCTCGATCGCGCCGGACAGCGCTTCGACGAACGCGGTGTTCCCGGCGATGTGGTGGGCCCGGTAGTAGAGCACCGCGATGGTCGGCCCGTCGCCCCGGGATTCGCGTTCCAGAACGCCCCAGGTGGGCATTTCCGCAGGGGGTTCGAAGCCGAGGCCGGTGAGCAGGACGGTGTCGCTGAGGAAGTTGTGAAGCTGCTGGAGATTCGCCGCCCCGCCTTGCGCGAGGTACGCGTGCGCCTCCGCCGCGGCTCCCAT
The DNA here is from genome assembly GCF_000585375.1 of Cryptosporangium arvum DSM 44712. Classification (NCBI taxonomy): domain Bacteria; kingdom Bacillati; phylum Actinomycetota; class Actinomycetes; order Cryptosporangiales; family Cryptosporangiaceae; genus Cryptosporangium; species Cryptosporangium arvum. The sequence goes on along the minus strand of NZ_KK073874.1, from coordinate 884,634 downwards.
CGGCACCGTCGAGAGCTGCATGAGGTCCGCGTCCGGCGCGATCTCCCCGCCCAGCACGATCACCGGCAACGGCCCGGCCAGCAGCGCGTCGAGCCCTTCCTCCCAGGCCCTGCGCCCGCCGAGGATCCGGACGACGACCAGGTCCACACCGTCGGTGAGGCCGGGCAGGTCGTCGACGCCGGTCCGGGCCGGGTTCGCGAGCCGGTACGAGGCTCCGCTCGCCCGGGCCGAGAGCAGGTCGGTGTCCGACGTCGAGAGCAGCAAGATCACGCGGGGCGTCCTCACTCGGGGTCCGCGCCCCGGGTCGTGGTCAGCGGTACCTGGAGTCTCCTGGCTCCCGGATCGACACTCCCCTGCTGCCTTCCCGCGCTGATGCAGTGGCTGAAGATGCAGGCTCGCTCCCCGGTGACAGTGGCGGGACCGCGCCGGATTCACACCGGCTTCCTCCACCTGACACCGCTCATGGCCTTTCAACACTGGTGATCAGGGTCGCAATCGTCAAGTGGGCCCAAGGGGGATCACCGGAGCGACACGTAGCATCCGGGCTATGCCCACCGCCGTGCCCTTCCGCCAGGCTGCCGACAGCTGCCCAGGCGCGTTGCAGGTGCACGAGGCGGCCGACGGCGGCCTGGCACGGGTGCGGATCCCCGGCGGTGTGGTGAGCCTCACCCAGTGGCGTGCGTTGCGCGACTTCGCCCCACTGGAGCTCACATCTCGGGCGAATCTGCAGATCAGGGGCGTCACGGATCCGGACGCGCTGGCCTCGCGGCTGGCCGACGCCGGCCTGCTGCCCTCGGCCACGCACGAGCGGGTACGCAACGTCGTCGCGTCGCCGCTGGGAGGGCTCGGTGCGGTGGTATCCGCGCTCGACCGGGCGCTCTGCGCATCCCCGGAACTGGCCGACCTGCCCGGCCGGTTCCTGTTCGCGATCGACACCGATCGGGACGTGGTCTCGTTGCGCGCCGACGTGACCGTCCTGCTCGGCTCCGAGCCGGTGCCGGTGCTGCTGGCCGGCGTCGACAGCGGGCTGCGGGTCCGGGCCGACCAGGCCGTTCCGGCCCTGATCGCCGCCGCGCGGTGCTTCCTGCTGGAGCGCGTCGCTCAGGCCTCCAAGGCCTGGCGTCTGTCCGAGCTCGACGACGCCGTGGCGCGGGTCGCCGGCCGGATGCGGTCGGCGCTGGCCTGCGACCTGGTCGAACCCTCCGCTCTTCCGTCGCACCGCGGCGCCGACCCGATCGGTGTACTCGCGGGGGCGCTGGGGGTGGTGGTGCCCCTGGGGCGGCTCACCGCAACCCAGATGGACGCGATCGCCGGGGTGGCGCGGGGCGAGATCATCGTCACGCCGTGGCGGGGGGTGGTGCTGCCGGGCGTGGGGGCGGAGGCGCTGACTCCGCTGGCCGAGGCGGGGCTGGTCACCGATCCCGCGTCGGCCTGGGCGAGCGCGTCGGCCTGCACGGGTCTCCCCGGGTGCGCCAAGTCACGCGCCGACGTCCGGGCCGACGCGGGGACGGCGCTCCTCCACCCCGGTGAACTGCTTCCCGTGCACTTCGCGGGGTGCGAGCGGCGGTGCGGGCACCCGGCCGGCGTCCATGTGGACGTTCTGGCCACCGCGGACGGATACCAGGTCGACGGCGAACCCGTCGGTGTCGACGAGCTACCCGCGGCCGTGGCCGCCGCCAGGAGGAACACGCGTTGAGTGGGCAGTACATCCGCGACGGTGCGGAGATCTACCGGCATTCGTTCGCGATCATCCGGTCGGAGGCCGACCTGAGCGGCCTCCCGGAGGACGTCGCCCGGGTGGCGGTCCGCATGATCCACTCCTGCGGCATGGTCGACCTGGTCGACGATCTGGCGTTCTCCCCCGGCGCGGTGTCGGGAGCGATCGGGGCACTGCGGTCCGGCGCACCGATCCTCTGCGACGCGCAGATGGTGGCCTCGGGGGTGACCCGCCGCCGCCTCCCGGCGTCGAACGAGGTGATCTGCACGCTCAACGACGCCCGCGTGCCGTCGCTGGCTTCGTCGCTCGGCACCACCCGCAGTGCGGCCGCCCTCGAACTCTGGCGTGAGCACCTGGAAGGTTCCGTCGTCGCGATCGGCAACGCCCCCACGGCCCTGTTCCACCTGCTCGAGATGATCGCGGCCGGGGCGCCGCGCCCCGCGGCCGTGCTCGGCATCCCGGTGGGCTTCGTCGGCGCCGCGGAGTCAAAGGAGGCGCTGGCGGCCAACGACCTCGGGCTCGAGTACCTGATCGTGCGCGGACGCCGGGGCGGCAGCGCGATGACGGCCGGGGCGCTCAACGCGCTGGCCAGCGAGGAAGAGTGATGAGCGGACGGTTGTACGGCGTCGGTCTGGGACCGGGGGACCCGGAGCTGGTCACCGTGAAGGCGGCCCGCCTCATCTCCGCGGCCGAAGTGGTCGTCTACCACTCCGCGCGGCACGGGCGGAGCATCGCGCGTTCGGTGGCGGCCCCGTACCTGCGCGAAGGCCAGATCGAAGAGCAGCTGATCTATCCGGTCACCACCGAGGCCACCTCGCACCCCGGCGGGTACCAGGGCGCACTCGACGAGTTCTACGAATCGTGTGCGGCGCGGCTGGCCGCCCACCTCGACGCCGGCCGGGACGTCGTGGTGCTGGCCGAAGGCGACCCCTTCTTCTACGGCTCGTACATGCACCTGCACAAGCGGCTGGCACCCCGCTACGAGGCCACGGTGGTGCCCGGCGTGACGTCGGTGAGCGGGGCCTCCGCGACGCTCGGGCGGCCCCTGGTGGAGCGGGACGAAGTGCTCACCGTGCTGCCGGGAACGCTGCCGTCGGCGACGCTTGCCGCCCGGCTGGCCGGGGACGACCCCGCCGTGATCATGAAGCTCGGCCGCACGTTCGGCGCGGTGCGTGAGGCGCTCGAGACGGCCGGCCGGCTCGACGAGGCCTGGTACGTGGAGCGGGCGACGACGCCGTCCGAGCGCACGGCGCCGCTGGCCGACGTCGATCCGGAGACCGTGCCGTACTTCTCGATCGCGGTGCTTCCGAGCCGCCTCTCCCCCGGCCTGTCCGATCTCGCCCCGGCGCCGGCCGCTCCGAGCACGGCGTCGACGGGCGAAGTCGTCGTGGTGGGGCTGGGCCCGGCCGGGCGGGAGTGGCAGACGCCGGAGTCGCAGGCGGCGCTCGCGGCCGCCGACGACCTGGTCGGCTACGGCCCGTACCTCGACCGGGTCCCGGCCAACCCGCGCCAGCGCCGCCACCCGTCGGACAACCGGGTCGAGGCCGAGCGGGCCGCGTTCGCGCTGGACCTGGCCGCGCGGGGCGCCCGGGTGGCCGTGGTGTCCTCCGGCGACCCCGGTGTCTTCGCGATGGCCGCGGCCGTGCTCGAGGTCGCGGAGGAGCCGCGCTGGAAACACGTGCCGGTCCGGGTCGTGCCGGGCCTGACCGCGGCCCAGGCGGTGGCGAGCCGCGTCGGTGCGCCGCTCGGCCACGACTTCTGCATCCTGTCGCTCTCCGACCGCCTCAAGCCCTGGGACGTCATCTCGTCCCGGCTGGCCGCCGCCGCGGCCGCGGACTTCGTGATCGCGATCTACAACCCCGCGTCGAAGAGCCGGCGCGAGCAGATCGTCGCCGCGAAGGCGCTGCTGCTCGAACACCGCGACGCCGACACCCCGGTCGTCGTCGGCCGGGACGTCGGCGGCCCGGAGGAGAGCGTCCGGATCGTCCGGCTCGGCGAACTGGACCCCGCCGACATCGACATGCGCACGCTGCTCATCGTCGGTTCGTCCCAGACCCGCACCGACGGGCACACCGTCTACACCCCGCGGCGCTATCCGGCCTGACTCTCCAACCAGCGGGCGGCGGCCTCCGGGGTGCCGACCGTGCTGGCGGAGGGTGGGAGGACGGGGCGCGTGATCATGACCACCGGGAGGCCCAGGGTGCGGGCCGCCTCGAGTTTCGGGTACGTGGCGCGTCCCCCGCTGTCCTTCGTCACCACGACGTCGATCGAGTGCTCGCGCAGGAGGGCGAGTTCGTCGGCGTAGGCGAACGGCCCGCGGGCGAGGAGCACGGACGAGCGCGGCGGCAACGGAACCGACGGCGGGTCGACGCACCGGATCAGGAACCACTGGTCACCCCCCGCGAACGCGTCCAGGCCACGGACGCCCGTGGTCAGGAACACGCGCTGCCCGGGCGACAGCGCCTCGGCGGCGTCGGCAACGGACGGGACGCGCACCCAGCGGTCACCGGGCTCCTCGTCCCACCCCGGGCGCCGCAGCACCGCCAGCGGCACCCCCACCCGCGCGCACGCCTCGACCGCGTGTGCGGTCATCCGGGCCGCGAACGGATGGGTCGCGTCGATCACCGCGTCGAAACCCGGCAGGTACGCGGCCAGCCCGTCGACCCCGCCGAACCCACCGATCCGCACCTCGCCCGGCGGGAGCAGCGGCGAACGCACCCTCCCCGCCAGTGAACTGACCACGTCGTGGCCGCCGATCAGCAACGACGCCAACCGGCGGGCGTCGCCGGTGCCGCCGAGGATCAGGACTCTCGACACCGGATGGCCGAGTACAGGTGCGAGTCCGAGAACTCCGAGGCGGTCAGCACCGACCCGACGACGATCACCGCGGTCCGGACGATGCCGGCCCCGGCCACCGCGTCCGCGATGTCGCCGAGCGTTCCACGCAGCACCACCTCGTCGGCCCGGCTCGCCCGCGCGACCACCGCGACCGGGCACGAAGCGCCGTAGTTCGGCACGAGCTCCGCGACCACCTCGGAGATCCGCTGCACGGCCAGGTGCAGCACCAGCGTCGCCCGGCTCGCGCCCAGCGTCGCCAGGTCCTCGCCCGGCGGCATCGGCGTCGCGCGCGCCGACGTCCGCGTGAGGATCACGGTCTGCCCGACCCCCGGCACGGTGAGCTCGTGCTTCAGCGACGCGGCCGCCGCCGCGAACGCCGGGACACCCGGCGTCACGTCGTAGTCCAGGCCGAGCGCGTCGAGCCGGCGCATCTGCTCGGCCATCGCGCTGAACACCGACGGGTCGCCGGAGTGCAGCCGGGCCACGTCCAGGCCGGCCGCGTCCGCCGCGACCAGCTCGGCGACGATCTCGTCCAGGTTCAGCGCGGCGGTGTCGACGAGCCGCGCCCCGGCCGGGCACCACGCGAGTAACTCCGCCGGGACGAGCGAACCCGCGTACAAGCACACCGGCGACGACTCGATGAGCGCTTTCCCGCGCAGCGTCATCAGATCCGCCGCGCCCGGTCCGGCCCCGATGAAATGCACTGTCACCGCTTCGTCACCACCCACTGCGTCACCGGCATCATCGGCTTCCACCCGAGGAACCCGCCGACCGGCGCGGCCCGGCTGATCGAGACCCGGGTCAGGTCGCCGCCCAGCGACGCCTGCCAGCGAGCCAACACGGCCTCCGACTCGATCGTCACCGCGTTCGCCACCAGCCGGCCGCCGGGTTTCAGCGCTTCCCAGCACGCGTCGACGACCCCGTCGGCGGTCACCGCGCCCCCGATGAACACGGCGTCCGGCGCGTCGAGGCCGGCCAGCGCGCCCGGCACCGACCCCACCTCCACGGTCAGGCCCGGTACCCCGAGCGACGCGGCGTTGCCCGAGAGCCGCGCGGCCCGGTCGGGCCGGTGCTCGATCGCGACCGCCCGGCAGGAACGGTCCGTGCGCAGCCACTCGATCGCGATGCTGCCCGCGCCCGCGCCGACGTCCCAGAGCAGCTGCCCGGGCATCGGCGCGAGCCGGGCCAGCGTGATCGCCCGGATCTCGCGCTTGGTCAGCTGGCCGTCGTGGTCGTACGCCTCGTCCGGCAGGCCGGGGACGAGCGGCAGCAGCGCGGCGTCCGGCGACGCGACGCAGTCGATCGCGATCACGTTCAGCGCGGCCGTGGTCTCGCCGTCCCATTCGTCGGCCCGGACGGTCCGGCGCGCTTCGTCGGCGGAGCCCAGCTGCTCCAGCACGGTCAGCGTGCTCGCGCCGTATCCCCGCGAGACCAGCAACGACGCCACCGCGCCCGGCGTCGTCCCGTCCGCGCTCAGCGCCAGTACCCGACGCCCCGGGTGGATCGCCGTGTGCAGCCGCTCGGTCGGGCGGCCCACCAGGCTCACGATCTCGATCTTCTCCTCCGGCCAGCCCAGCCGGGCGCACGCCAGCGAGATCGACGACGGGTGCGAGAACACCCGCACACGGTCGGCCCCGAGCTGGCGCACGAGCGTCGAACCGACGCCGAAGAACATGGGGTCGCCGCTGGCCAGCACCGCGATCCGGCGCTCCGCGTTGGCCGCGAGCAACGACGGTATCGACGGCATCATGGGCCGTGGCCAGGAGATCCGCTCCGCCGGAACATCGGTGGGGAGCAGGCCGAGCTGACGCCGACTACCGAACACGACCTCGGCCGAGCGGAGTGCGTCACGTGCGGGGTCCCCGAGCCCGGCCCAGCCGTCAGCACCGATACCGACGACTGTGACCATTTCAGAGGGGAAGACGGACGTCACGGCGACAAACCGTAATCCCTCACGGGAGCAAGGCAACCAGCAGCCGTCGGCGCAGTGACGACGATCTCGATCTTCGGGGAACTGCGGGCGACGCCCGAGCGACCAACCCCAGGACGTCGGCTCTAGGAGATTGCGGGTTCGTGCATGTGGTTGCGTCGGGTGGCTGTGATCGGAGCGCTGGTCACGGCGTTGCTCGCGATCGGTGCCGGGCCGGCAGCCGCGCACACCGTCGGCGGTGTCGGCGCGACGAACTTCCGCACGACGCTCGAGCACTACGACGGGGTGCCCGGCGTCGAGCTGAGCGTGGTGGAGAACGGCAGCAAGCTCGAAGCCCGGAACTCGACCGACACCGACGTCGTCGTGCGTGGGTACCAGGACGAGCCCTACGCGAAGATCGGCCCGGGTGGGGTGTTCGTCAACGAGAACTCCCCGGCCTACTACCTGAACGCGGACCGGTTCGGCGTGACCACCGTGCCGGCGGGCGCGGACCCGCGTAAGCCGCCCCGCTGGCGGAAGCTCTCGGACGACCAGTCGTTCCGCTGGCACGACCACCGCACCCACTGGATGCAGACGACGCTCCCGCCGCTGGTGAGCCAAGCGCCGGACGAGTTCCACGAGATCAGCCGGTGGACGGTCACGCTCGACTACCGCGGTGAGGCGCTGGCGGGCACCGGGGTGCTCGCCTGGGTGCCCGGGCCGGCGCCGTGGGGATGGTTCGCCGGGGTTCTGGCGCTTCTGGCGGTGCCTGCTCTCCTGCTTCGCCGGGGGTTGGCCTTCGTGGTCGGCGCGGTCGTGGTGTCGGATGTCGCGCACAGCGTCGGGGTGGCGCGGTTGGAGCAGTCGAACCAGGTGGTGTCGCTGCTGCCGCAGTTCGCGGTGTGGGCGATCGGCGGGCTGGCGATCTGGCTGCTGGTTCGGCGGCACGACGCCGGTCCGTGGGCGGCGGCGGTGGTGGGGGTCTGCGTCGCGGTCGCGTCCGGTTTTCCGGACCTGCCGGTTTTCTGGCGCTCGTCGGCGCCGACGGTTCTGCCGCTGGTGGTGGACCGGCTCTCGGTGGCGGTGGGGCTCGGAGCCGGGCTCGGGCTGGTGGGTGCGTTGGCCCTCCACCTCGTCCGCGGACGCCACCTCCGACCGGCCGTCCCGACACCGGCCGCAGCCCTCGCCCCGGACGCGACACCGGCCGCGACGCCGGATGCGGCACCGGACGCGACGCCGGACGCGACGCCGGACGCGGCCCCGGACGCTGCGCCGGATGCGGCGATTGCCGGGGCGCGCGAGCCCGCTACGGCGCGGAACGAACCGGGCGAGGAGCCGCGCGAGCAGGGTGCCGTGCCGCGTGAGCCGGCCACGGGGCCGCGCGAGCCCGTCGGGGCACCCGGGGAGCCGGTCGGGGCGGTGAGTGCGGCGGGTGCGCCGGGGATGCGAGCCCGGGGCGGGCGGATCAGTCGGCGGCAGGCGGTGGGGCTGGCCGTGGCGGGCGGGGCCGGAGCCGTCGCCGGGGCAGGGCTGCAGGCGGCCGCGAGCCCCGAACCGCCGGCGGCCACGCCGGAGGTCGGCACCGTGCCGCTCGGCTCGGTCGGCCGCCAGACCGTGCCGTTCCACGGCGCCCGCCAGGCCGGCATCGCCACCCCGACGCAGCGCCAGGCCCACGCGCGGATCGCCGCCTTCGACCTGGTCCCGGGCGCCGACGCCGCCGCGCTCCGCTCGCTGCTCCAGCGCTGGACGACCGCCGCCGAGGCGTTGGCCGCCGGACGCCCGGCGAGCGACCGCACCGACACGATGACCGCCGACAGCGGGCCGGCCTCCCTCACGATCACGGTCGGGTTCGGCCCCAGCCTGTTCGGCCGACCCGGCTTCCCGGCGACCGCCCGCCCGGCGGCGCTGACCCCGCTCCCCGCGTTCCGGGGCGAAACGCTCGACCCGTCACGCAGCGACGGCGACCTGGGGGTTCTCGTCGCCGCCGACGACGCGGTCGTCGTCTACTCCGCGCTGCGCACCCTGGAGCAGCTCGCCGCCGGGGTGGCGACCCCCCGCTGGCAGTTCGCCGGCTTCACCCGCGGCCGTGGCGTCACCACGAACGAGGGCGCGACGGTCCGCAACCTGATGGGCCAGCTGGACGGCACCAGGAACCCGAAACCCGACGAGGCGACGTTCGGCCGGCAGGTGTTCGCCGCCGACGGCTGGATGACCAACGGCTCGTACCTCGTCGTCCGCCGGATCCGGATGCTGCTGGACGACTGGGAGAAACTCCCGGTCGCCGTGCAGGAGCACGTCATCGGGCGGAAGAAGGACAGTGGCGCCCCGCTCTCCGGCGGGGTCGAGACCACGGCGGCGAACTTCGGCAAACGAGGCGCCGACGGTCAGCCGTTGATCCCCGCCGACTCGCACATGCGCCTCGCCACGGCCGCGTTCAACTCGGGCGCGGCGATGTTGCGGCGCGGGTACTCGTACGCGGATCCGCTGCCGGGCGGCGGGGTGGAGGCGGGCTTGATCTTCCTGGCCTGGCAGGCCGACCCGCGTACCGGATTCGTCCCGGTGCAGCAGAACCTGGTCGCCGGCAACGACCGGCTGAGCCGCTTCATCCGGCACGAGACCAGCGCGCTCTTCGCGATGCCCGGCGGCGTCGCCAACGGCGAGTACTTCGGGCAACACCTCTTCGAGGAGCTGGGGCAGTGACGCCGCGGGTCGTGGTCGGCGCGGCGGCGGCCGGGCTACTCGTGCTGACGGGGTGCGCCTCGTGGGGGCCGGAGGGCGGGCCGGGCGGGCTCGGGCGCTCGGACGCGCCGGTGACCGCGAGCACCTCGGCGGCTCCCGCGGTGGCCGCGATCCGCGGGCCGGACGGCGTCCAGCGGATCACCGTGACGATGACCGACGACCTGCGCTTCGAACCGGACCGGGTGCGGGCCCGGCCGGGCGTCATCGAGTTCCGCCTCCAGAACGTCGGGGTGACCCCGCACGACATGACGGTCGTGGAAAACACCGCGGGCAACGTCAACGGCGGGCAGACCGCGACGCTCCGGGTGACGGTCGAGAAGCCGGGCGAGTACCCGTTCCCCTGCCTCTACCACGCCGAGAGCGGCATGCGTGGCGTGCTGGAGGTGGCCGCGCAATAGCTGGGGACGATGAGCACTTAGGACAGCCTTCCTCAACGCACGGTCATCGCCTAACCTCGATCAGTGAGGGCCCGTGCAGCCTAGGAGGACGTCGTGCGTCGTCTGTTCATCGTGCTCACCGGAACATTCACCCTGTTGGCCGTAGCGGCGCCCGCCTCGGCGTTCGCCCATGACCGCGTCACCAACCCGTACCTGCACTCCGCGCTGGACGTGCTCACGCTCGCCGTGGTCACCGCACCGCTCTGGACCGCGTACCTCTGGGGTCGCCGGAACCGGGGCGCGCTGTTCGCGCTGATCGCCGGCCTGCAGCTCCCGGTCGCGGTGGTGGCGTTCGTCCCGATCGCCGACCCCGTCCTGCACACGATCGCGCTGACCAGCGGCTTGGCGCTCACCGCGGCCTCGATCGCGGCCGTCCGCCACGCCACCCGGATCCAGCCGGCCCCAGTCGGGGTGGGCTCAGACCAGTAGCACGCCGACGACCCGGTCGGCCTCGTCGAGCACCAGCTCGGCCCGGGGACAGCCGGGCCGTGGGGCGTCCCAACCGTGCCCGGGACGCCCCACGGCGTGGAAAGCGCAGTGCGGATCGCCGACCCAGCCCCAGGCCAGCAGCGTGTCGCGCCCGTCGTACGTGTAATGCCCGAGCGAGGCGATGCGGTTCCCGTCGGGCCGGCGGTAGAACCGCGCGACCATCCCGGGAACCGCACGCCCGTCTCCGCACACGTCGATGTCCTCGATCGTCCGGTGCGGCGCGAACCCGGCCAGATCGAGCGGCGAGCGGCCGGGCCCGGCGATCGTCAGGACTCGGAGGCCGACGTCGCCGTGGAGCGACGCAGCGCCATCAGACCGGCGATCAGCCCCGCGACACCGGCGACAAGCCCGGCCACGCCGAGGCCGATCGCGAGCCCGTTGCCACCGGAGTCACTCGTCGACGACGTCGCGGCGGCCGCGCTCGGCTCGGCGTCGGCATCACCGTGGCCGTCACCCTCGGCGACGCCCTTGACCAGCTTCAGCTCCGGAGCGGGGTTCTCCGGCTCCTCGCTGCCGGTCTGCTCCTCGATCCAGCGCGAGACCTCGCCGTCCGAGTACGTCTGCAGCGCCTTGAAGAAGAGCTTGTCCTTGTCCTCCGGCAGCGGGCCGACCGAGATCTCGAACTCCTGGAACTCGCCGGGCTGGATGCCGGTGGCCTTGCTGGTCGCGGTGAACGTGACCCGGTTGACCGCCTCGGTGACCTGGGTGCCGTGCGCCTCGATCGGCTTCGCGAGCTTCCCCGAGGTGGTGGTGGCCTTCCAGCCTGGCACCGGCTTGACCGACACCGACGCGAACGGCGAGTCGGCCGGGAGGGCGATCTCGAGCTTCGTCGTGGCGGCGGTGGAGCTCTCGTTCGGCACGCGGAAGGTCAGCGCGCTGTAGCCACCCTGGGTGGCCTCGCCGGGGTCGACCCGGACGTGCGCGGACGCCGGCCCGGCGAGACCCAGCGCCGCGACGCCGGTGGCGAGCACGACCGCTGCCGCGCGGGCCAGGAACCGGCCGGTGGGCCGCCGGTCCGTCGTTTCCGTCATTTCAAGATCCTTTCCAGGGGTTTCACGGGTAAGTCGGAGGGGCCGCCCGCACGGAGAGGACGCGGCGGCGCGCGCTCGGCCGTGCCGGAGCACGACGAGCACGATCGATCAGTTCGGTGACGGCACCGCCGAGCGACGCACCACGGCCGGATCGGGACGCGGTCAGGCCGCCGAAAGAGCCGGTGGGCCTCGGCGGATCACGCTGTGGCGCCACCCGGGCGCCGGGCGCGCGATCGCGCGGGTCGTCGAAACCGGCAGCGCCGGGCGCGACGCCGGCACGACGAGCGTCCAGAGGACGAACCAGAGCCCGCGCAACGGCGAGACACCACGCGCCATCCAGCGCAGGAGCCGCCAGGCGGCGGCCTCACCACCGCGCAGCCAGAGCGCGGCCAGGAGCCCGCCGACCAGGTGCGCCAGCACCATTCCGGGTGGGAGCGGCACGCTCGCGATCGCGGCCTCGCCGTGGTGACCGGCGTGCGGCAGCGCCTCGAACAGGTAGTGCAGCCCGAACTGCGCACCGATCAGCACCGTGGCGATGAGCGGGAACCGGCGTTCGCGCCCCGCGAGCGCGAACGCCACGACGAGCACCAGACCGGCCCCGGCGAGAATCGCGGGGGCCGACGGCGTCGAGCCGGCCGCCACCGTGTGCAGGACGACCGACAAGCTCAGGCAGACCAGGGTGAACACCCCGGCGCGCGACTCCCGCGCGAAACCCTGGCTCGTCATGGGCCGATCGTCCCACATCAACGCCGAGTGACCGTCGCCTCGCTAACTTAAGTGACGCGTAAACCTACCCAGGCGGCCGCGTCGCTCGGGAGCTGACCGTCGGTGAGGGGCGCGCTGGTGAGGATCACGTCTCCGGGTGGGAGCGGAACCGGTGCGGACGACAGGTTCACCGTGCAGGTCTCGCCCGACCCGCGGGCGAACGTCAGCACCCCCGGGGACGAATCGAGCCAGCGCAGCCCGCCCTCGAACCGGCGCCGGAGCCGGAGCGCGTCGCGGTAGAGCGTCAGCACGGAATCGGGTGCGCCGTCCTGCGCCTCCACGCTCAGTGACCCCCACCCGGCCGGTTGGGGCAGCCACGTCGGCATCGAGCCGAACCCGTACGGCGGGGCCGTTCCGCTCCACGGAAGCGGGATCCGGCACCCGTCCCGGCCCGGGTCGATCCCGCCGGACCGGGCGTGCATCGGGTCGCGGATCGCGTCCGCGGGCACCTCGTACTCCGGTAGGCCGAGCTCTTCGCCCTGGTAGACGTAGACCGCACCGGGCAACGCCATCGCGAGCAGCGCGGCCGCCCGGGCCCGGCGGGTGCCCATCGCGACGTCGGAGGGCACCCCGGCCCGCTTGGCCTCGAACGAGAACGACGTGTCCGCGCGCCCGTACCGCGTCACGACCCTGGTCACGTCGTGGTTGGACAGCACCCAGGTGGCGGGCGCGTCCACCGGGGCGTGCGCGGCCAACGTCGTGTCGATCGACGCCCGCAGGCGCGCCGCGTCCCACGGGCAGGCGAGGAAGTCGAAGTTGAACGCGGTGTGCAGTTCGTCGGCACGCAGGTACTTCGCGAACCGCTCGGCGTCGGGCAGCCACAGCTCCCCGATCAGGATCGCGTCGTACGAGTCCGCGATCGCCCGCCAGGATCGGTAGATGTCGTGCAGTTCGTCCCGGTCGACGTAGGGGTGCGGCCCCGCCGGACCGACGTCGGGAAGCGCCGGGTCCTTCACCGGCAGCACGGCGGAATCGATCCGCACTCCGGCGGCGCCCCGGTCGAACCAGAACCGCAGCACGTCCTCGTGTTCCTCGCGCACCACCGGGTGCGTCCAGTTCAGGTCGGGTTGCTCGGCGGTGAAGAGGTGCAGGTACCAGGAGCCGTCCGGCAGTTGGGACCAGGGCGAGCCGCCGAACTCCGAGGTCCAGTTGTTCGGGCGGTCGCGGAACCAGAACAGCTCCCGCTGGCCGTTCGCGAACCACGGGTGCCGGTGCGAGACGTGGTTCGGCACGACGTCGACGATCGTCCGCAGGCCGAGGACCCGGGCCTCCGCGATCAGCTTCTCGGCCTCGGCGAGCGTGCCGTACGCCGGGTCGATGTCGCGGTAGTCGATGACGTCGTAACCGCCGTCCGCCCCGGACGAGGGGTACCACGGGTTGAACCAGAGCGCGTCGACGCCGAGGGACGCCAGGTACGGCAGCCGGGCCCGCACCCCGGCGAGGTCACCGACGCCGTCGTCGTTCCCGTCGGCGAAACTGCGTGGGTAGATCTGATATATCGCGGCACTGCGCCACCACGTCATCCTTTGAGACTCCCCGCACCGATCCCGGCGATGATGTGCCGTTGGAACACCAAGAACAACGCGACCATCGGCACGCTCGCGATCACCATTCCGGCGATCACGTGGCTCACCGGCGCGTCGTAGGAGAACTGCACGAGCGCGACGCTTATCGGCGACTTGTTCGTGTCGAAGAAGACGAGCAGCGGCCAGAGGAAGTCCTGCCAGACCGCCACGACCGCGAAGATCGAGACCACTCCGAGCACCGGCCGCGACAGCGGCAGCACGACGTGCCAGAGCCGCCGGACCGCGCCCGCGCCGTCGATCTCGGCCGCCTCGAGCAACTCGGACGGGATCTGGTCGAAGAACCGCTTCAACAAGTACAGGTTGAACGCGTTCGCGACCGCGGGCAGCCAGATCGCGAGCGGGCTGTTCAGCAAGTTCACGTGCACCAGCGGCACGTCGACGATCGTCAGGTACTTCGGCACGAGCAGCGCGGACGCCGGCACCATGAGCGTGGCCAGGATGCCGCCGAGGATCACCCGGCCGCCCACCGGCCGCAGCCGCGACAGCGCGTACGCGGCGAGCGTGCAGAACACGAGTTGCAGGGCCCAGGCCCCGGCGGCCTGCAGCGCGGTGTTGCCGAGGTGGGTGGCCAGGTCGAGGGTGTCCCACGCGTCCCGGTAGGTCTCCGGATGCCACTGCGAGGGCACGAGGGTGGGCGGGGTGCGCACCAGTTCCTCCGGCGACTTCATCGCGCCGACGACCATCCAGTACACGGGGAACAGGAACGCGAGCACAAAAGCCGCGACCACCCCGCCGAACACCGTCCAGTAGAGAACGCGGTGGCGGACCAGCGTCGAGGCGGAGACCAGCGTCCTCACGAGGCCTCCCGGGTCAGGCGCAGGTAGACCGCGGAGAACGCCCCGAGGAACACCAGCAGCATCGCGCTGAGCGCGCACGCGCTTCCGTAGTCCAGGTAGACGAACGCGTACTTGTAGATGAGGTAGAGCACCGTGATCGTCGCGTCCTCCGGACCGCCGCCGGTCATGATGTACGGCTCGGTGAAGACCTGCATCGTCGCGACGATCTGCAGCAGGAGCAGCATCAGCATCACGAACCGGGTCTGTGGGATCGTCACGTGCCGGATGCGCTGCCAGAGCGAGGCGCCGTCGAGTTCCGCGGCTTCGTACAGCTCTCCTGGTATTCCCTGGAGCGCGGCTAGATATATCAATACGGTGCCGCCGAGGTTGGCCCAGGTGGCAACGAGAACGAGCGAGACGAGCGCGGTCGACGTCGAGTTCGTCCAGTTCGAGGTCGGCAGGTGGAGGAACCGGAGCGCCTCGTTGAACAGGCCCGGCCCCGGGTCGTAGAACCACTTCCACAGCAGCGCGGTGACGACCGGCGGGATCATCACCGGCAGGTACACGGCGATCCGGAAGAACGTCTTCGCGTGACGCAACTCGTTGAGCAGCACCGCGAGCGCGAACGGCACCGCGAACCCGATCACCAGCGCCAACCCGGTGAACGTGAACGTGTTGCGCCAGGCCGCGCCGAACTCCGGGTCCGCGAACAGGAGCCGGAAGTTGTCCAGCCCGACCCAGGTGGCCGAATCGACCGAGTTCGACTGCTGGAACGCCAGCATCAGCGCGCGGACCGCCGGATACCAGGAGAACAGCCCGAAGCAGAGCAACCCTCCGGCGAGGAACGCGTAGGCGGTGAGGTTCTCGGTGACCCGGCGGCGCCGCCGGGGCCGGGCCCCGCGGCTCGGAGCGAGCCGCGGGGCCGGGGCGATCAGGGTGGGGACGGCCATCAGCGCTGGTTCGCCAGCAGGCGATCGATCTTGTCCGACGCGTCGGAGAGCAACCGGTCGATGTTCGCGTTGCGGTTCGTGAGCACCGACGACATCACCCCGTCCATGACCGAGTAGATCTGCTGCGCCTGCGGCGGCTCGAGTTTCCCGGGCACCTCGGTCGTCTGGAACAGCTGGTAGTTCTCCACCGGTACGTTCGCGAACTGGGCCTTGAGCTTGTTGTCCGCGTCCGCGGTGGCGCCGGTCCAGAGGTTGGGCTGCGGCAACCCGACCGGTGCCTTGTTCTTCGCCGCGCGCTCCCAGTTGTTCGCCCCGGTGCCCGGGGTGAGGTTCTGGAACTCGACCCACTTCACGCCGGCCCGGATCTGCTCCGGCGTCGCTTTGCGGTTGAACATGTAGCCGTCGCCGCCGAGGAGCGTTCCCTTGGCGCCGGGCATCGGAGCGATCGCCAGGTCGTCGTAGGAGCCCTGGTACTTCTTGACGACCTCGGGGATGTTGTCGGGCGCCGAGAGGTACATGCCCAGCTTGCCGGAGCCCATCATCTGCTGGACGTCGGTGATCTGCAGGAGCTGCTTCGAGCCCATGCTGTCGTCGGTCCAGCGCATGTCCTTGAGGGTCTGGAGCACGACCTTGCCCTGGGGCGTGTTCACCGTCGCGCTCTTACCGTCCTCGGACACCATCGTGCCGCCCTGCGAGTACATCTCGGCGGTGAAGTGCCAGCCGCCCTGGTTGCTCGCGCTGTAGTCGGCGTACCCGACGGTGCCGTTGCCGAGCCCGGCGATCTTCTTCGCGGCCGCCCGGACCTCTTCCCACGTCGTCGGAGGCTTCGACGCGTCGAGACCGGCCTTGGTGAACAGAGCCTTGTTGTAGATCAGGCCCATCGAGTAGTTCGTGCGGGGCAGTCCGTAGGTCTTGCCGTCGCTGGTGAAGATGTCGGTCACGGAGGCCTGGATGTCGCCGTAGCCCTTCACCGCGTCGACGTACTCGGAGACGTCCGCCGCCTGCTTGCGCTTGATCACGTTCGCCACGTCGGTGAAGTAGACGTAGAAGACGGTCTCCATCTGACCGCCGGCCAGTTTCGCGTCGAACGTCTTCGGGTCCATGCACGGGAACGCGTCGTGCGCGACGACGTCGATGTCCGGGTTCTGCTTCTCGAAGATCGCAATGTCCTCCTCGAAGCTGCGCCGGTCGATCGCCGCGGACTTCGGGGGTTCGCAGTTGACCGTGATCCGAACCTTCCCGTCGGCGGACTTGCCGTCGTCCGAACTGGTGCACGCGGCGCCGGCCAGGAGTAATCCAGCGGCCAGCGCCGCACCGACAGCACGGGTTGCTCTCATCGTCGAGTGCCCTTCGTCGCGGGCTCACCGTTGCGGGGTGGTTACGGAGAGCGCGTGCCGCAGACCATAGGTGGGCACTATGGCGCGCCGCAAGATCCGAACCGAGATTTGCAAAATCTCAACATGATCACGGATTTCTGAATGCAGTCAGCGGTTATCGCTGCTCAAAAGCCCTATTTCGACGGTAGCTGCGAAACGATTTGCGCGGCTTACGTCGCCACGCGGGCCGTGCTTGCGCGCACCACCAGCTCCGGCTCGAACAGGAGCTCGTCCGGGGCCACCGAGACACCCCGGATCTGGTTGGCGAGCAGCTCCACCGCGGCACGCCCCATCGCTTCGATCGGCTGGCGCACCGTCGTGAGAGGAGGATCGGTGCAGTTCATGAACGCCGAGTCGTCGAACCCCACCACCGAGAGGTCGGCCGGCACCGAGAGCCGACGGCGCCGCGCGGCCCGTACCGCGCCGAGCGCCAGCACGTCGCTCGCGCAGATCACCCCGGTCACACCACGCTCGATCAGCTTCGTCGCCGCGGCCTGTCCACCCTCCAGCGAGAACATCGCATTCTCGACGAAATCCGGCGGGGTGGGGACGCCGAGCTCGGCGGCGATCGTGCGGAACTCCGCAAGTTTGCGCTGCGACGGCACATGGTCGGCCGGGCCGAGCAGGAGCCCGATCCGCTCGTGCCCGAGCGAACGGAGGTGCCCGAGCGCCTGCTCGACCGCAACCCCGTCGTCGCACGAGACGCGCGGGAAGCGCAGCCGCTCGATCCCCGCGTTGACCAGCACGACCGGGAGCCGGCGGGCGGCCAGGCGCTCGTAGTGCGCGTGCTCGGCGTCGGCCTGGGCGAACAGGCCGCTCGCGAACATCACGCCGGACACGTGCTGCTCCAGCAGCAGGTCGACGTACTCCGCCTCGCTGACGCCGCCCGCGGTGCGCGTGCACAGCACCGGCGTGAAGCCCTTCTGCGCCAGCGCGTCGCCGACGACCTCGGCGAACGCCGGGAAGATCGGGTTCTGCAACTCCGGCAGCACCAGGCCGACCAGCCGCCCGCGTTCCCCGCGCAACTGGGTGGGGCGCTCGTACCCCAGCACGTCGAGCGCGGTGAGCACGGCTTCCCGGGTGGCGTCCGAGACCCCCGGCCGTCCGTTGAGGACACGGCTCACCGTGGCTTCGCTGACGCCGACCTTCTGGGCTACTTCCGCAAGCCGCCTCGTCACGCTTGCAAATTAGCGCAAAAAATCGACAGCGATTGGTGTTCGCTAGTGTTCCCCCGTGGCTCAAACCCTCCGCAAGGTGCTCAGCAAACTCCGTCCGAAGCGCGCCGCGCGCCGGGGTCCCTCGCCGGCCGAGATGGCCGCACGGGTCAACGGCGGCACGCCCGCGCCGAGCGGACGGCACCTCACCTACGCCCCGAACCTCGACGGCGACGCCGACCCGGGCGAGATCGTCTGGACCTGGGTGCCCTACGAGGACGACCCGATCCAGGGCAAGGACCGCCCGGTGCTCGTCGTCGGGCGCCAGGGCAAGAAGCTGCTCGGCCTGATGCTCTCGTCGAAGAGCGACCGGGACGGGCAGCGGGACTGGTTCGCGCTCGGCGCCGGCGAGTGGGACCGGGAGAACCGGCCCAGCTGGATCCGGTTGGACCGCGTCATCGAGGTCGACGAGGACGGCATCCGCCGCGAGGGCGCGATCCTCCCCCGCGACCGTTTCGACGCGGTCGCGAAGCAACTCCGCACCGAATACAACTGGGCCTAGCTCACCGCGGCGCGGAGTTTCTGGGCGGTGGTGACCGCGTCGTAGTCGGGGCCGACGCCGTCGACCACGATCGCGCTGCCCGGGATGTGGTCGGTACGCAGGTGCAGGATCTCCTGGTACGCCGGTGAGGCGTACCAGGCCCGGGCGCGGTCGAGGTCCGGGAACTCGATGATCACGAGCGTCCCCGGCCACTCGCCCTCGATCACCTCGGGCATCGTGCCGTGGACGACGAAGCGTCCGCCGAACGGATCCATCGTGGGCTGGATCCGCTCGATGTACTCGAACACGTCGGGGTGGTTCGAGGTCTCGTACAGGTGCGCTAGCGCGTATGCGGCCATGCCACCACTGTCCCGGCCGCGCGACCGGGCGTCGATTACGTCCGAGGTAAGGCCGATGAGCTGGACACTTCTGGCTAATCTAGTTAGCTTTGACGGATGCCCAGAGCAGGATTGACACCGGCCGTCGTCGTCGCCGAGGCGGCCCGCCTGGCCGACGAGGTCGGGCTCGACAAGCTGACGCTCGCGGTCGTCGCCCAGCGCCTCGGCGTCGCTCTGCCGAGCCTGTACAAACACGTCAAAGGTCTGGACGCGCTGCGCGGGCACATCGCGGCCCTGGCCGCGGGCGAGTTGGCGGACGCGCTCTCCGAAGCGGCGGTCGGCCGTTCGGGCCCGGACGCGCTGCTCGCCATGGCCGACGCCTACCGCGAGTACGCGCTCACCCATCCCGGCCGTTACCCGGCCACCACCCGGGCACCCCAACCCGACGACGCCGCGCACGCGCGGGCCGCGGAACGCGCGCTCACCACGATTTACGCCGTCCTTTCCGGGTACGGCCTCACCGGCGATGACGCGGTGGACGCCACTCGGACGCTCCGCAGTTCATTGCACGGATTCGTGTCATTGGAAAGCGGAGGTGGTTTCGGAATGCCTCACGACGTCGACCGTTCATTCCGGCGCCTGATCTCGACCTTGGATACGGCATTCCGCTCGTGGCCGCAGGCATGATTCCCACCTGGCTCGAGGCCGGACTCTGGGGCCTGCTCGGCGGAGCCGCACTCGTGATCGGGGCCGCGGTCGCCTGGTGGATCCCGGTGCGGCGTTCGATCGTCGCCGCGATCATGGCGTTCGGTGCCGGCGTCCTGATCTCCGCGCTCGCGTTCGACCTGGTCGCCGAGGCGGCCGACAACGCCGGCGTCGGCCCGACCACGATCGGGTTCCTCGGTGGCGCGGTCGTCTACGTCCTGGCCAACGTCGCGCTCGACCGCCGGGGCGCACGGCACCGGAAACGCGCCGGGGACGAGCAGCCCTCCGAGCGGCAGCAGGGCGGCAGTGGGATGGCGATCGCGGTCGGAGCCCTGCTGGACGGCATCCCCGAGTCGGTCGTGCTCGGCGTCAGCCTGCTCGGCGGAGCCCAGGTCAGCACGGCCGTCATCGCCGCGGTGTTCATCTCGAACATCCCCGAGGGCCTGTCGAGCGCGGCCGGGATGAAGGCCGCGGGCCGCTCGGCCCGGTACGTGTTCGGCGTCTGGGGTGGCATCGCGATCGCCAGTGGCGTCGCCGCGCTCGTCGGGTACGCGGTCCTCGGTGGCGCCTCGGCGACGGTGCTCGCCGTGATCACCGCGGTCGCGGCCGGCGCCATGCTGACGATGATCGCCGACACGATGATTCCGGAGGCGTTCGCCCGCACGCAGATCCTGACCGGATTGGTGACCTCGCTGGGATTTCTCACCGCATTCGCGATCCATCGAGCCTGACCCCCAATTGGGCGGCAAATTGCGTCACCGAAATGCGTGTCTGTCCTAATCGGCCAGAAGATTGGAACTGCTGCCGGAGTTTTGCACGCGGACGACCGTCCGTGGTGCCATGGTTGTCATCTGGTGGGGCGACCGGACACTGGCGATGCCGGGGGTGTGATTGGTCTTGGCGTCACTCGTGGGTAGACCCGTGGCCCGGAGCGCGTCGGCGAGCAGCGACACGAAGAACGGCTGGATCGTCGCGCTGATCGGCGGCGCGGTCGCCGTCGGCGTGGTCAACCTGTTCCCCGACGACACGCGGCCGATCGCGTGCAGCGTCGTGGAGATCGCGACCCTGGCCGTCTTCGCCATCGGGCTCCGGCTCAACCGGCCACCGCAGCGCGTGATCGTCGTGCTCGTGTTCGGTGCGGTCACGCTCGTCACCGTGACCAAACTGGCCCGCCGCGCCGACACGGTCTTCGACCCCGGGTTCAGCCTCCCCACCCCGGTCACCGACTGGCTGTACCTGATCTCCTACCTGGCCCTGGCGCTCGCTCTCGGCATCCTCCCGCTGCACGGCCGCCGCCAGACCAAGCTCACGAGCGTGACCGAGGGCGGCATCCTGGCCTGCACGGTCGTGGTCCTGGCCTGGTCCGGCGTCATCGATCCGGCGCTGGACTCGTCCCGGATCGACCCGGTCGTCGCGGTGACCGCGTCGCTGCTGCCGATGCTCGGCCTGCTGATGGTCACCACGATCGCGCGGCGACTCCTCACGCTCGGCCGGCGGTCACCGGCCGGGATCCTCACGGTCGTCGCCCTGCTCGTCCTGCTGACCGGCGACACCGCGTCGATGGCCACCCGCCTGGACGAAGGCGTCGTCGCCGGACCGCAGCCGTCGATGCTGGGGTGGCTCGTCGCGACCGTGCTGATCGCCGCGGCCGCGCTCCACCCCTCCGCGGCCGTCGAACCGCTCCCCGCTCAACGGAACCGCCGGGGCGTGATCGCGCGCGGTTACGTGCTGCTGATCCTGGTCGGCCCCGCGGCCACCGCGCTGGCGCTGGTCCGCGAGATGAACCACGGCTTCGAGGTCGACGTGCTCGACGTCGTGGTGCCGCTTGTCGCCACCACGGTCACCGCGATCCTGCTGGTCTTCCGGCTGACCGCGTTCGCCAGGGTCGCCGAGCAGCGCGCCACCGCGCTCGACACGCGCACCGACGCGCTCGAGACCGCGCTGGCCGAACAGGTCACGCTGCGCAAGGTGCTCAGCCACCAGGCCACCCACGACCCGCTCACCGGTCTGCCGAACCGCATGCTGTTCAACGAGTCCGTCGACGAGGCGCTCACCGAGGGACAGCCCGGCTCGCTGCTGCTCTTCGATCTGGACGGCTTCGCCGACGTCAACGACCGGTACGGGCACGAGGTGGGCGACGACCTCCTGCTCGCGATCACCGAGCGGCTGCTCACGACCGTGCCGCCGCCGCACACGCTCGCCCGGCTCGGTGGCGACGAGTTCGCGGTGCTGCTGAGCCGCACCGACGAGGCCGCGAGCCTGCGCCACGCCCAGGAGATCCTCGCGGCGCTGCGGGGTCCGTTCCAGGTCGGGGCGTACCAGCTGTACACCGCGGCCAGCCTGGGGTTGCGCCCGCTCGACCCGGAGACCGGCACCGCGCGCCTGCTCAGCGACGCCGACCTGGCCCTCTACGCGGCGAAGGCCGCCGGGCGCGATCAACTCGTCAGCTACGACCCGCAGTTGCGGACCAGGCACCTGGCGCAGGCCCGGATGGTCGACCGTCTCCGGGACGCGCTCGAGCACGACCAGCTCTCGGTCTTCTACCAGCCGGTCGTCGACCTGGCGAGCGACCGCTGGGTGACGGTCGAGGCGTTGGCACGCTGGGAGACCGAGGAGTGGTCGGTCAGCCCCGACCAGTTCATCCCCGCCGCCGAGGACAGCGGGCTGATCGTCGCGCTCGGCACCTTCGTGCTGCGTCAGGCCTGCCGGGACGCCGCCGTCTGGCACCGCGAGCACGGCACCCGGCTCGCCGTGAACGTCTCCGTGCACCAGCTGCGCGACGCCGAGTTCGCGAACACCATCCGCAGCGCGCTCACCGACAGCGGGCTGCCGGCCCAGGCGCTCTCGCTGGAGATCACCGAGAGCGTCCTGGTCGGCGCGGGCACCCAGCGCGCGCAGGCGATCGCGCACCTCACCGAGCTCCGCGAGGCGGGCGTCGCGGTGGCGATCGACGACTTCGGCACCGGCTTCTCGTCGCTGGCCTACCTCCAGACCCTGCCGATCGACACGATCAAGATCGACCGCGCGTTCGTCCCGTGCGGCGAGGTCTACGACTCCCAGCAGTTCGCGCTGGTCCGCGCGATCGTCCAGCTGGCGCGCGGGCTGCGGCTCGGCACCGTCGTCGAAGGCGTCGAGACACCCCAGCAGGCCCGGATCCTGCGGCTGCTCGGCTGCGGCCTCGGCCAGGGCTACTACTACAGCAAGCCGGTGCCGGCGGCGGAGATCAGCGCGTCGCTGGCATTCGCCTGACCCGGAGGTAGAGCAGCGCGCCGGCCGCCACGACCGCGGCCCACAGCAGGTACTTGCCGGTCAGCACCGTGAGCACCAGCACGATGCCGAGCGCCGCGACCGCGACCGGGCGTCCCCGCAGCAGCTTCACCGCCGCCGCGACCCCGACCGCGTAGACGGTCACGAACAGCCCGGTGGTCGCCAGCACCAGCGGACCCGGCCCGATCCCGGCGGCGAGCACGCCGATCAGCGCCGCCAGCACCGCGACGACGAGCACCCCGAGGCTGCGTCGAGGTACCTCACCCGCGCTGCTCCCCCGTCCGAGCCAGGCCGGTAGCGCGCCGTCCCGGCCGAGCGCCGCGCCGAGCTTGGCCGCGCCGGCGAAGTACGTGTTTATCGTGCCGAACGTCAGCAGCAGCGCCGCCAGCGCGGCGAGCAGCCGGGCGTCGCCCCCGAGGGCCGCGGCGAGCAGCTCACCGAGCGGCGCTGCGGACTCCCCCGCCGCGGACCCGAGCACCCCGATCACCGCGAAAGCCACCGCCAGATACAGCACCCCGACGACGACGACCGCGGCCGCGGTGGCGCGGGGCAGGTCGCGTTCGGGTCGGCGGAACTCGGCGGTGAGGTGCGTGATCGCCTCCCAGCCGACGAAGCTCCACACCAGCAGCGCCACGGTCGGGGCGATCGCACCCCAGCCGTGCGGCGCGAACGGGGTCAGGTTCCCAGTGCGGAAATGCGGCCCCGACAGCACCACGGCCACGAGCAGGAACGCCACCAGGAGCAGGGAGAGTCCGAACTGGACCCGCCCGGACAGGCGGACGCCGTACGCGTTCGTGACGCCGGCCCCGACGATCAGCGCGATCGCGGTGAGGGCCCGGCCGCCGCCGGTAGCGGACTCGACGTACGCCCCGGCGAAGAGCGCGGCCGCCGCGGCGCCCGGCGGAACCGCGAAGAAGAAGCACCACCCGACCACCGACGCGGCCGACGGGCCGAACGCCAGCCGGGCGTACGTCGAGACCCCGCCGGCGTCGGGGTAGCGGGCGCCGAGCGCGGCGAACGTGGCCGCCAGCGGCGCCGACGCGACGACGAGCAGCACCCAGGCCAGCAGCGACGCGGGACCGGACACCTCGGCCGCGAGCGCGGGCAGCGCGATGACGCCGGTGCCGAGCACGGCGCCGACGTACATCGCCGTGCCGTTGATGGAGTTCATGCACCTCACCCTCCGGCGGGACGTCGGGCGCGAACAGGCCGGATCCCAGCGGACTGCGCTAAATTCCTGCCATGGGCCAGGCGCACGTCGTCGCAGTCGCGGTGACCGGCTCGCTGCCCGTCTTCGAACTGGCGGTGGCGTGCGAGGTCTTCGGGCTCGACCGCAGCGACATCGTCGACCCCTGGTACGAGCTGCGGCTCTGCGCGGCCGAGGCCGGGCCACTGCGTACCGCGGCCGGGCTGGGCGTGGACACTCCGTACGACCTCGACGACCTGGTCGCGGCCGACACCGTGCTGGTGCCCGGCATCCACCGCAGCACCCAGCTGGACCCACCCGAACCGCTGCTCGACGCGTTGCGCCGTGCCTACGGCGCCGGCAAGCGGATCGTCTCGTTCTGCGGTGGCGGCTACGTCCTGGCGGCGGCCGGGCTGCTCGACGGGCGGCGGGCGACCCAGCACTGGATGAACGCGCTCGACTTCGCGCACCGGTTCCCGCGCGTGCAGGTGGACCCGACCGTCCTCTACGTCGACGACGGGCAACTCCTGACCAGCGCGGGCACCGCGGCGGCAATCGATCTGAGCCTGCACATCGTGCGGCAGGACCACGGATCGGCGGTGGCGGCCGAGGTGGCCCGCCGGATGGTGGTGGCGCCGCCGCGGCAGGGCAGCCAGGCACAGCACCCCACGCCGTTGTCCGCGCGGCTGGGTGACCCACGGCGGCCGGACGACCTGAGCGCGGTGCTGGCCTGGGCGCAGGAGCGGCTCGACCAGCCGCTCGCCGTGGCCGACCTGGCCCGGCAGGCGCACCTGAGCCCGACGACGTTCGCCCGCCGGTTCCGGACGACGCTCGGCGCCACGCCGCTGCAGTGGCTGGTGGAGCAGCGGGTGCGGCGCGCGCAGGAGCTGCTCGAGACGACCGACGAGCCGGTCGAGCGGATCGCCAGGCTGGCCGGGTTCGGAACGCCGGCGAACCTGCGCCACCATTTCCAGCGGCTGGTCGAGGTGTCGCCGCAGACGTACCGGCACGTGTTCCGATACCGAGCGAGGGTGCACGCGTGAGCTGGTCGCAGACCCAGGAGCAGCGCTGGAGCGCGGTGCTGCGCACGCTGGCGGAGTTGGTCCCGCCGGGGGCCGCCGTGGTCGTCGAGGGCTCCGACGAACTGGCCGCCCGCCTGACCGCGGCCGGCGTGCCCGTCGGCACCCGCGGCGACGTGCGCATCAGCACGAACGGGCGGCGTGACGCCGCCGACGTCGTCGTGGATCTGCGTGATCCGGGCTGGCCGGTGATCCGGCACGTGGACACGCGGCTGGCGAACGCCGACCGCTGGCACCTGACCGAGTCACGCGCGTTCTTCGCCGCGAAGGCCGCCGGCTGGGACCGCCGGTTCGGCGACGACCGGCCGGCCTACTCCGCCGCCGTCGGCGACGCGGGCTTCCGGCCCGGCGGGGTCGTCGTCGACGTCGGGTGCGGTACCGGGCGCGCGCTGCCGGCGCTGCGCTCCGCGGTCGGGCCCGCCGGCGTGGTCCTCGGGCTCGACCTGACCCCCGAGATGCTGGCCGAGGCCCGGGGCCACGGCGTCGCCGAGCACGCTCCGCTCGTGCTGGCGGACGCGTGCCGCCTCCCGTTCGGCTCCGCGTCCGTCGACGGCGTCTTCGCCGCCGGGCTCCTCATGCACCTGCCCGATCCGGACGCCGGGCTGCGCGAGTTCGCCCGGGTCACGCGGAGCGGAGGGCGGCTGGCGTTCTTCCACCCGACCGGCCGGGCCGCGTTGGCCGCGAGGCACGGTCGCGAGCTACGTCCCGACGAGGCACTGTCCGCGGGCCCGCTCCGCGAATCCACCACGCGCTCCGGCTGGGAACTCACCCGGTACGACGACGCGGAGGAGCGCTTCTTCGCCCTCGCGGTCCGCCGCTGAGCCGTCAGAACCGCAGGATCTCGGCGAGAGCGCCGGGCTCCCAGCCGGGTTCCAGCACCGCCACCCCGTCGGCGTCGGCGGCCGCGCGGAGACGTGCGGGCCCCGCGTCGGCGACCGGCACCGCCACCCCGTCCCCCAGCCGCACCGGCTGCAGCCTCGTGATCGCACCCGGCGCACGCACCGCTCCCACCACCGGAAGCCGGAACACCGGCCGGGCCGCCCGGCCGAGCAGGCCGTCGAGCAGGGGGACCAGCAGCGTGAGCGCTCCGACCAGGCCCGCGAACGGGTTACCAGGGAGCCCGACCACCCACCGCCCACCAGGCAGCGACGCCAGCAGCTGAGGATGCCCTGGCCGGCACGCGACCCCGTCGACGAGCAACGCCGCGCCCAGCTCGGCGAGCACGGCGTGCAGGTGATCGGCCCGGCCGACCGATGAGGAACCGGTCACCACGAGCACGTCCGGTCCCTCCCGGACCAACGCCTCGCGCAGCCGCGAGAATTCGTCCGGCACCGGCACCAGCGACGGTGGGGCCGCTCCGGCCGCCTCGATCAGCGCCACCACCATCGGGCCGAGCGCGTCGCGCACCTGCCCGGCCTGCGGCAACCCGGCCTGGACGACCTCGTCGCCGGTGACCACGATCCGCACCACCGGCCGGCGCCGCACCGCGACCGTGTCGGCGCCGCCCTGCGCGAGCAGGCCCGACAACGTGGGGGTGAGCTCCCGGCCGGCGTCCGCGAGCACGTCGCCGCGGCGCAGGTCCTCCCCGGCGCGCCGGATGTGCCGCCGCTGGGGCGCCGGTGCCTCGAGCACGCCCCCGGCCACGGCGGTCTCCTCGTACGGGATCACGGCCGACGTGCCGTCGGGGACCGGGGCACCGGTCGCGATCTCCACCGCGGCGCCCGCCTCGACCCGGCCGGGGTCGGCCGTGCCGGCGAGCACCCGCCCGGCGATCCGCCACGGCCCGCTCCCGGCGACCGCGTACCCGTCCATCGCCGCGGTGTCGAACCCGGGCACCATCGTTCGCGAGTGGACGGCGTCGGCGAGCACCCGGCCGATCGCCGATCCGAGCGGAACGGTCTCAGCCGGCCGGGGGTTTGCGCACCCCCGTGCGCGGGCACGGGCTTCGTACCAGTTCGTGGTACTCGTGTGGGGTTCCACCAGGGTCACGGACGCTCCCCACTCGACGTGGGCTTTTGTCTACAGTATGCGACCACCGGCCATTTTGGAAGCCGACCGCGACGCCTCTCGACCCGGCTCTCTCAATGCGTGGGGCGGGCCGGAACGGTCTGGCTCCGGTGGCGCGGGAGCGAACGGGGATGCAGCGGGTGTTCGACCCAGAGCAGCTGCGTCCACGCCTCGATGAGCGAATCCGGCGGGGAGGTGACGTCCGGGGCGTGGAACCGCACCCGGTAGTCGCACTGCAGATCCGGACAGCCGATGTACGCGTTGATCCCCATGGAGAAGTGGTACACCTGGTGACAGACCCGAAGGATTAGCCCGGAGATGGGTGTTAATCCTCAGCGACGCAGGTATTGCGCTGCGCTCCGAGCCCAGTGATCGAGCACTCCAGCACGTCGCCCGGCTTCAGGAAGACGTCCCAGTGGGCGCCGTTGCCGGCCGGTGAGCCGGTCAGCAGCAGGTCACCCGGCCGGAGCTCGGTGATCGTCGACGCGTACTCGATCAGCCGGGCGACGTCGAAGATCATGTCCTTGGTCGACTCGTCCTGCCGCACCACGCCGTTGTGCTCGAGGCGGATCCGCAGCCGCATCGGGTCACCGACGAACTCCGCCGGCACCAGGAACGGGCCGGTCGGCAGGAACGTCATCGCATTCTTGGCGACGAACCAGTCGGTGCCGATCGCCTTCAGGTCGGGGCGGTAGAGCCGGTCGCGCGTCGTGATGTCGTTGCTCATCGTGTACGCCGCGACGTGCGACATCGCCTCCGACCGCGGGATGCGCCGGCCGGGCCTGCCGATCACCAGCGCGAGCTCGAGCTCCCAGTCGTGCTGCTCGCCTTCCCGGGGCAGCACGACGTCGTCGAAGGCGCCGCACATCGCCCGCGGCGAGCCGAGGAACAGGTACGGGGTGCCGCTCTCGGCTCTGGCGTCCATCATCGCGGCGGCGTCGGCTCTGGCCTCCTCCGGCGTCGCGCCGTTCGCGGCCTCCCGTTCCGCGGCGACCAGGTCGATCACGTGCTGCCGGTAGTTGGCGCCGCTCTGCAGGATCTGCCCCGGTTCGAGCGGCGGCAGCACCAGCAGCGTGTCGCCGCCCCGCCAGTCACCACGCGGGTCCGCGGCCAGCCGGCGCAGCGACGTGAGCGTCGAGTCCCAGTCGACGAGCAGGTCACGGACCGTGCGACCGAGCGCGGAGACGTCACGCACCCGCCCGTCGACGACGAGGCCGGGGAACGGACGGCCACCGACGTGGGCGAACGTGCCGAGCGCGAACTCCCCGGCGTGGGTGGGGAACGACACGGTCGCCTCCTAGGCGTCTTTCGACGTCAACACCCTTGAAGCGTAGTAGCCGCCGACCCGGTGGACTCGCTCCGGACACCCGGATTCACCTCGGCGAACGTGTGTTCATTCACTGTTCGTGCGAGCCGCCGCTCGGACCACGTGATCGTGCAACTGCTCAAAAATGAACGGGAATCCCGGGCCGGATGTGAACCCCTGCGCACAAAGATCCGTGATTTCGACACGACGGCCGGTCGAGGGGTGAGCAATGTTCGGGTCGACGTACGGAAACCACGCCAGCCGGCCCGACATCTATTCCGGGTCCCGGCGCAGATTCACCGGAGTGGGCACGATCGCCGCGGGGTTCGTCGCGCTCGTGCTCGTGCTGGGGGCCCTGCTCACCAGTGAACTCGGCCGCTACGGCACGTCGGACTCCCCGTCGGACACCCAGGGCACCGCCCTCGACGCACCCACCCCGAGTCCCGGCGCGCCCGACGACGCACCGCCGAGCGCGGACCCGGCGGCGCCGATCGCCCCGGCGGCCCCCGGCGGCACACCCGACGGGGCCCGGCCGTCCGGGTCGCCGACGCCGTCGAAACCGGTCGGCCCACCAGCGGCGGGCGACGCCACGAACCGGGCCGTGCTGGCCTCGATCAACAAGTCGCTGACCTCGATGGGCTGCGACGAGGTCACCTACTCCGCGACGCTGCAGAAGGCGTCGAGGGCGCACCTGGCCTCGATGATCCGGACCGGCTACCTCAAGCTGATCGGCCCCGACGACAGCGACCCGGGCAAGCGGGCCCGGGCCGCCGGGTACCGGCGCAACGTTCTGGAAGCGATCGTGCTCGGCGCCGAGTCACCGAACGAGGCGGCCCGGGTCGGCTTCACCAAGTCCACCGACAAGACCGTCCGCGCGCAGTCCAGCGGGGCGCTGAGGTGCGGCTACCGCGCGGTCGGCGCCGACATGGCGCTCGACTCACGCAACGTGCCGATCACCGTCATTTTCCTGGGGAAGTAGCAAGCGCCTGGGCTTCCTCCTCCTCGATCCGCGCGTTGAACTCGGCCTTCGAGGACTGCCAGCCGTCCTCGTCGCGCCCGCGGCGCCAGTAGCCGGAGATCGACAGCTGCTCCCGCTCGACGCCCCGCTCGACGCGGAGGTACCGGCGCAGCTCCTTGACGAAGTTGGCCTCACCGTGCACGAACGCCAGCGGCGCACCGGCGGGGAACTCGAGGGCGCGTACCGCCTCGACCAGCGCGTCGCCGACCGGCCGGTCACCGCGGTGCAGCCAGACGACGTGCGCGTCGGCGTCGGTACCGAGTTTCTGCTCTTCCTCCGGCCCGGCGACCTCGATGAACGCGTACGCGGGTTTCCCGGCCGGCACCCGCTCGAGCGACGCGGCGATCGCCGGTAGCGCGGCCTCGTCGCCGACCAGGAGGTGCCAGTCGGCGTCCTCGGTCGGCACGTACGCTCCGCCGGGGCCCATGAACAGCAGCCGGTCGCCGGGTTTCGCCGCGGCGGCCCACGGACCGGCCACGCCTTCGTCACCGTGCACGACGAAGTCGATCGCCAGCTCGCCGGTCTCGGCGTCCCAGCTGCGGACGGTGTAGGTGCGTACCCGCGGCCAGGTCTCGCGCGGGAGCGTCTCGCGCACCACGTCCATGTCGAACGGCTCGGGGTAGTCGACGCCGTCCTGCGGGAACATCAGCTTGACGTAATGGTCGCTGAACTCGCCGGCCGGGAACTCGGCGAGTCCCTCGCCGCCGAGCACCACCCGGACCATGTGCGGGGTGAGCTGCTCGGTTCGCAACACGGTCGCCGATCGAATCGACCGCTTCCGGCGGGGCTGGGTCATCCGGAACCTCTCTCTGCTCGCTACTAAGGGCAGCCTAACCCGGAAAACCGGGAACCTCGCTTGACTGTCCGAGCTTGTCCCGTACTACTGTTTTCTTAAGTTTTGGGTTTTTTAGGCGGTTATCGGCGGCAAGCGAGGAGTGAGCATGGCTCTCAGCACCATGAGCCCCCCGGCCATCCCGACCCCGGAGGAGCTCTGGGCGCGTGCCGCCGAGGAGCTCGCGAACGCCGGTGTGATCGGCGTGACGATCGTGTGGGCGGACAACAACGGCATCCCGCGGTCCCAGATCGTGCCGATCGACCAGCTGGCCAGCTGCTCCCGCTACGGCGTCGGCCTCACGTCGCTGTTCGCGGTCCTCGACTCCCACGACGGCACCACGTTCTCCCACCAGGACCTGTCCACACCCTCCGGTGAGGTGCGGCTGGTGCCGGTCATCGACCGCCTGGTGCGGCTCAAGGGCCAGCCGGCGTTCGCCTGGGCCCCGGGCCGCCAGCTCGGCGCCGACGGCCTCCCCACGCCCTACGACCAGCGCTCGGTGCTGGAACGACAGGTGGAACGCGCCCAGGACGCCGGGATCGCCGTCCGCGCCGGCTACGAACTCGAGTTCTACCTCTGCAAGGACGCCGAGCTCACCCCCGCGCACCGCGGACCCGCGTACAGCCCCACCGCGCTGCTCCGGGTCGACGAGTTCGTCGCCCAACTGCTCTCCGATCTCAACGCCGACGGCGTCCCGGTGGGGCAGCTGCACGCCGAGCACGGCCAGTCCCGGTTGAAGGTCACGATCACCGCGACCGACCCGGTCAGTGCGGCCGACCGCCAGATGCTCGCCCGGCAGACCATCCACGCGGCCGCCCGTGCCCAGGGGCTGCGGGCCAGCTTCGCGCCGGTGGTCGACGTCGCGGGGATCGGCAACGTCTGGCGGCTGCACAGCTCGCCGTGGCGGCGGAACAAGAACCTGCTGATGAACGGCGACGGTCCGCACGGCCTCTCCGAGGAGGGCGCGGGCTACCTGGCCGGGCTGCTCCGCGACCTGCCGGCCATCGCCGCCGTGAGCGCTCCGAGCGTCCCGTCGCTGACCCGGCTGCGGCCGAGCGCGTTCGCGGGCGCCTACGCGTTCTGGGGGATCGGGAACCGGGAGGCTCCGCTGCGCTTCCTGCCGTCGACCTCGATGCTCGGCCCGTCGCACGCCAACATCGAGCTCACGCCGTCCGACGCGTCGGCCAACCCGTACCTGGCACTGGCCGTGGTGATCGGCGCGGGCCTGGCCGGCATCGAGGAGAAGCTGGAACTGCCGGAGCCGATCCAGGAGGACGTCGGCACCTGGCCGGAGGAGCGGCGCTCGAGCCAGAACATCCGGCGGCTGCCGATCAGCACCGACGAACAACTCGGCGCGCTGCAGGAGAACCCGCGCATCGCCGCGGTGCTCGGCCCGGAGCTGGCCGGCGCGTTCGCGGCCGTGCGGCGCTCGGACCACCTCTGGGCACAGGACCGGTCGATCGAGGACGTGATCGACGGCCACCGCTGGCTCTACTGATCACCGACAGTCACGAGCCGTAACACGTTCTCCATCCGGCTCGCGACCCCGCGTAGGTACGGGGCGCGAGCCCGGTGCGCCCGCGCCTGCGGGGAGTCCGGGCCGTGCCGTCCGAGCATCTCGGCCATGCGCTTGTCGACGCTGTACGGCCGCCCGTGCGGGCCGACGGTCTGGTCGGCGTAGGTGAGCGCGTCCGAGACCAGCGAGACCTCTACCGGGAAGTCGGCCATCGCGGCGCCGAGCCCCCGCGCTTCGGCGACGAACCGTGCGCCGGAATGATGGGCGACCAGGCTGGTCAGACGCTTGGGGAGACCTAACCGGTCGAGGTAGCGTGCTCCGTCGAGCGGGTGGAAGCCGGTGTCGCGGACCTGGTCGGCGTAGCCGATGTCGTGCAACCAGGCCGCAGCCACGAGCAGGTCGCGGTCTTCCTGGTCGACGGCGGAGGCGAGCTGTCTCGCGCGGGCGGCCACTCCGGCGGTGTGGAACCACCGCTCGGCCGGCGGCGGGAGCAGCACCCGCGCCAAGTCCCGCGAAAGCTCGATTCCGAACTCGCACGCCATGACCACCATGAATCGAGTGTTACGCGCCGTGTCGAGAGTTGCCCGGGGGCAGTAAGGGTGCTCACGTCCTGTTCACCCACTGTTCGCTTTCGCCGGGACGGGACTTCCGGCCCTGGGGCGGGCCGCCGGCGCGACGCACACTCGTCACCATGGACACTCTCCACCGTGCGCTCGCCGCACTCGACCACCACGAGTGCCTCGCCCTGCTCGCGAGCGTGCCGGTGGGCCAGGTGGTGTTCAACGCGCGGGCGCTGCCCGAGATCCTGCCGGTGAACTTCCGGGTGGACGGCGACAGCGTGGTGTTGTCGGTCGCGAGCGGCTCGGTGCTGGCGCGGGTCAGCGACGGCACGGTGCTGGCGTTCCACGCCGACCGGGTCGACGAGACGTCCCGAACCGGCTGGAGCGTGACCGTGGTCGGACGGGTCAGCGAGGTCACCGACGAGGCCGAGCGCGCCCGGATCCGGGCACTGCCGCTGCAGTCGTGGACGAGCGACGAACGCGATCACGTGCTGCGGATCAGCGCCGAGCGAGTCACCGGCCGTCGTCTGGCCTGACCTGCTCCGAGATCTGCGCGCACGCGGACCGGTAGAGGCTCTCGACCGCACGCGCGCCCCACCCGGAGTGGATCGGCAGCGCCAGCGCGAGCACGATGACCAGCGCCAGCAGCGGGCGACCGGCCGGCAGCGGCGGTGTCATCAGCGCGGTGGCGCGGGCGGTCGCGTCGCCCGTGGTGGCTCGGAGCACCGGTTGCGGCGTGCGGCGCACCACCGGCGACCGCCCCGACCGGACGGCCGACCGGGCCAGCGCGGCCTTCGCGATCGCACGGGCGGCGACCGTGCGGTCCCCCACCTCGCGGGCGGCGTCCTCGTCGGCCCAGCGTTCGACCTGCTCGGTGACCGACGCGACGAGCGGCCGGAGCAGCGGGTTCAACCACGTGGTCACCCGGACGAGCAGCACGTGGGCGTAGTGGCGGCGGCGCAGGTGCGACCGCTCGTGGGCGAGCACGACCTCCTGCTCGCCCGGCGCCAGCACCTCGAGCAGGCCGGTGTGCATCACGACCAGCCCCGGCCGGCCGGGCACCGCGTACGCCTCCGGGTCGGGGTCGTCGACGATGAGGACGCCGTCGACCGGGCGCGCGCGGCCCCAGGTGTCCTTCGCGGCCAGCAGGTCACGGACCGCCGACCAGGCGACCGGGACCACCGCCGCGGCGGCGGCGAGCAGCGGCAACCCGACGAGCAGCACGACCGCGACCCGGCCGGGCGTGTGCAGCCCGTAGCCGTCGGGCAGCGGCGCCTCCCAGAGCAGAGGGCGCAGCAACGCCACGGCCGCGGCGCCCGCCCCGATCGCGGTCGCGGTGGCCACCCCGAGCGCGACGAGCGTCAGGCTCCAGGTGGCCGTCGCCGGGTGGACGCGGCGGACCAGGTCCGGTGCCGCCAGGCCGACGATCGCCGCCACCGCCCACGGCAGTACCGCCGCGAGCAGCCAGCAGCTCACCCCGAACCAGTTCAGCGTCTCCCAGTTCATTCCGGCTCCGTCTCGGCCAGCAGGTCCGCCAGGATCGCCTCGTCCTCGTGGCTGAGATCAGCGACGAACCGGGCGAGGACACCGCGCCGGTCGCCGCCGGAGTCCAGAATCTTGCGCATCCGCCGGGCGGCGGCGCCCACCTGCATGGCTTCCGGGGTCTCCACCGGCCGGTACGCGAACGACCGGCCGGAGCGCTCCCGCGCTAACACGCCCTTGGTGTGCAGCCGGACCAGTGCGGTCTGCACGGTGGTGTACGCGAGTTCGACCGAGAGGGCGTCCCGGACCTCCGGGACCGTGAGCGGCCCGGACGAGTTGGCCAGGACCTCGAGCACGGCACGCTCCAGCGATCCGCTCGACCGCCGCGCCTGGCCCCGCTGCTCGTCCACTGCTACCTCCTGCCACCGTGAGCACCTATTCTGCCGCGATCACGCCGTCCCAGGCGGCCTTCGCCCCGGAGTCACCGACCCGGTACGTCGCGTAGACGGATCCGACCGCGACGACCACCGCCAGCACGGCCAGCCCGACGGTGAGCGCGGTCTTGCTCGAGCCCGAGCGGGCCGCGGGCACGAACCGGTGCACGGCCCAGACCGCGACCGACACCACGAACAGGCCGATGGTCCAGGGCAGCAGCTGGTCGGCGAAGTGGGCGTGCTGCGCGACCTGCGGGCTACCGCCGCCCATCCGCTGCCGGAGCCAGTCCCCCGCGTTCGCGGTGACCGGGACGCTGATCAGCGAGAGCAGCGCGGCGATCGGCAGCACGACGCCGATGCGGTGGCGCGCGTTCGGCCAGAAGGCGCTCGCGACGAGCATCAGCGCGGTGATCGGGATCATCACGACGACGAAGTGGACGAGTAATACGTGGGCAGGCAGCCCGTTGATCTCGGTGGGCACGGCGCATCTCCTTTAGCGTTCAACTACTTCCCATTATTACTACATACCTGTGTAGTAACTAGGTAAGTCGTGAACCCGCAACCAAGTGCGCACGTATCCGAGTTACCCGAACCGGGTTCCACCGCGGCCGGCCGAAACTCCCCCCTCCCGGCCTGCCGCGGTGGCTAGTTCGCGAGCAGCTTGGTCGCGAGGATCGCGGCCTGGGTGCGGCGTTCGAGCCCGAGCTTCGACAGCAGGCTGGAGACGTAGTTCTTGACCGTCTTCTCGGCCAGGAACATCTCGTCGCCGATCTGCCGGTTGGTCAGCCCCTGCGCGATCAGCTCGAGGATCCGCCGCTCCTGCCCGGTGAGCCGGGCCAGCTCCGGCGGCTGGTCGTCGTGGCCGTCGCGGATCCGGGTGAGCACCTGCTGGGTCACCGCGGGGTCGAGCAGGCTCTGCCCGGCCGCGACCCGCCGGATCGCGTCGACCAGGTCGGTGCCGCGGATCTGCTTGAGCACGTAGCCGGCGGCTCCGGCCATGATCGCGCTGAACAGGGCCTCGTCGTCCTGGTACGAGGTGAGGATCAGGGCTTTGATCGACGGGTCGGCCGACCGGACGTCACGGCAGACGTCGATGCCGTTGCCGTCGGGGAGGCGGGCGTCGAGCACGGCGACGTCCGGGCGCAGCGCGGGGATCCGCCGGGTGGCCTCGGGTGCGGAGCCGGACTCCCCGATCACCTCGATGTCACCGCTGGATTCCAGGAGCGCGGCCAGACCACGACGGACGACCTCGTGGTCGTCGAGGAGATAGACCCTGATCACCCCTTCACGCTAGGACGTTCGGCGCGTTCCCGACACGGGCTAAAGTCCCGAATCGTGGCCGACGTTCCACTCGGACGGCTGCACCGGCTGCTCGACGCCGTGGTGTCGATCGCCAGCGACCTGAGCCCGCCCCACCACCCACCGGCCCGAGCAGTGGCTCACCGCGTCCACCGACGTCACGGCCGCGCTGCTGCGGGGTGCGGACACGACCGGGACGGCCGCGCTGATCACGGCCGAGGCCACCGAGATCGCGCACGCGGACTCCGCGCTGCTCCTGCTCCCGCGAGAGCGGCCAAGGCTCCGGGCTGATGGAGCCGGTCACCGGCCACCGTTACCGGCTCGACGAGACGATCGCCGCCGCGCTCGACACACCCAGCGCGCGCGGTACCCGCTGGCCGCCGGGAGCCGCCCCCTCTCCCCCGAGGAGACTCCGAACCCGTTCGACGGTCCGGCGGTACTCGTGCCGCCGGTGGCCGGTGGGCACCTGCTCGGCCTGATCGCGGTGGTTCGCGGGCCCGGCGGGAAGCCGTTCGGGGACGCCGGCGTCCGGATGGTGCAGGCGTTCGCCGGGCAGGCCGCGCTGGCGGTGGGGTCCGGCCGACCGGTCGACCGGCCCAGCGGACTGCGCGGCGAGGCGCTGACGAACGTCGCGCGTCTGCACTGGACGGTGCCGTTCGACGCCTGAATGAACGGGACCCCACGCTCGCGTCGTCTAGCTGACGGAGGGTCCGGACACCGGCAAGGAGAACCATCGATGCGCCAGCCGAAGTACACGCTCGGCCGCCGTGCGGTGCGGTCGCTCGGGCTGACCAGGAGCCCGCTGCGGCGCCGGGTCGATCGGCTGGAGCGCACGCTCAGAATCCTCTCGTCGCTGGCCGTCCTCGCGGTGTCGGTGATCTCGTTCCTGGTCGTCCTCGGCACCTACCACCGGGGCCTGGACGAGGCCACCGCCGTGCGGTCGCACCTGCGTCAGGTGCCGGTCGTGCTGCTCTCCGAGACCCCGGGCGGACGCACCCCGGTCGGCTCGGTGCCGCCCGCGCGGGGGCCCGGCGTGCCGGCCACCTGGACGCTCCCCGACGGCACGATGCGGACCGGCAACGTGTTCGGGGCACCGGCCGGTGCGCTCGGCGGCGCGTCGGTCGAGGTGTGGATGGACGCGGACTACGCGCCGGTGCGGCCCCCGGTCGAACCCGCCGACCTGCGGTTCCGGGCCGGAGCGACGGTGCTCGGCTGCGTCAGCATGTTCGGTTTGATGATCTGGGGCCTCTACCAGTGGGGCCGTGGCCGCCTGGACGAGCGGCGCGACGCCGATTGGACCCGCGAGTGGCTGCTGTTCGAACGTCAGTGGCGCGACCGGCTGCACTAGGCCCCGTTCGGAACAGACCCTAGGCCGGCACGAGCGCGGGCACCGCGATGACGACGTCGGCGATGGCCAGCAGGGCGGGCCGGTGCACGGCCAGCAGCACGGTCCGCCCGGCCACCAGCCGGCGCAGCACCGCGAGCGCTTCCTCGCCGTCGGCGTCGAGCATCGCCGTCGGCTCGTCGAGCAGCACGACGGCGGAGTTACGCAGGAACACCCGCGCGAGCCCGATCCTTTGACGCCGGTCGTCGGCCCGGGTGTCCTCGCCGACCACCGCGTCGAGCGTCCCGTCGAGACCGGCCGCACGCGCCGCGTCCGCGACCTCGGCGTCGGTCGCCGACCACCCCATCCGAATGTTCTCCGCGATCGAACCGGCGACCAGCGCCGGCCGCCGCGGCACCCAGGCGACCTCGGACCACCAGGCCGAAGGGTCGAGATCGTCCAGATCGACGCCGTCGACCGTGACCCGCCCCTGCTCGGGCCGCACCAGACCGAGTGCGACGGTCAGCAGGTTCGACGCGTCGTCGGAGCCGAACAGCGCGGTGACCCGCCGTGGCCGGACCTCGAACGAGACACCGTCCCTGACGTTCTCCAGCCGTAGCGTTCTCTCCGACAAGTCCACGGAAAGAGAACGGGGCCCCGGCTCGGAGGGTTCGAATTCCATGGATGTAATTCAGGCCACAGGGATGTCGGCGGTGCCGATCCGCTTCCGGAAGACCCAGTACGACCAGCTCTGGTACAGCACGACGAGCGGTGTGAAGATCGCCGCGACCCAGGTCATGATCTCCAGCGTGTACGGCGTCGAGGACGCGTTCGTCGTCGTCAGGCTGTAGGTGTCGGCGGTGGTCGAGGGCATCACGTTCGGGAACAGCGCGGTGAACAGCGTGACGACCGCGAGCACGATCGCGGCGCCGCTGGCCAGGAACGCCCAGCCCTCCCGGCCGGCCCGGATCGCCACCACGGTGGCGACCAACGCGACCGCCGCGCCGACGACGGTGGCCCAGGTGACCGGCTTGCCGACCGTGACCTGCGTCCAGAGCAGGAATGCCGCCCCGATGACGATCGTGGCCGCCGCGACCCGGACGGCGAGCGACCGGGCGCGCTCACGGATCTCGCCGTGGGTCTTCAACGCGACGAACACGGTGCCGTGCAAACCGAACAGCGTCAGCGTGGCCAGGCCGCCGAGCAGGGCGTACGGGTTGAGCAGCGTGAAGAACGTGCCGGTGTACTCGGCTCGAGCGTCGATCGGCACACCGCGGACGATGTTCGCGAACGCGACGCCCCACAGCAGCGCGGGCACGAACGAGCCGGCGACGATGCCGACGTCCCAGGCGCGCTTCCACCGGGCGGAGGCCCGCTTGCCCCGGTACTCGAACGCGACACCGCGGACGATCAGCGCCACGAGGATGATCAGCAGCGGCAGGTAGAAGCCGCTGAAGAGCGTCGCGTACCACTCGGGGAACGCGGCGAACGTGGCGCCGCCGGCGACCAGCAGCCAGACCTCGTTGCCGTCCCAGACCGGGCCGATCGTGTTGATGAGCACGCGGCGCTCGGTGTCGTCCCGCCCGAGGATCGGTAACAGCATGCCGACGCCGAAGTCGAACCCCTCGAGGAAGAAGTAGCCGGTCCAGAGCACGGCGATCAGCAGGAACCAGACGGTGGTGAGTTCCACGGGAAACGTCCTCAGTAGGCGAACGCGACGGGGCGCTCGGCGTCGTCAGGGGCGGCGGCTTCGTCGGGCCCGGCCTTCGCGTACTTCGCCATCAGCCCGAACTCCACCACGGCGAGCGCGCCGTAGAGCAGCGTGAAGACGGTGAGCGACGTCGCGATCGTGGCCGCGGGGACGTTCGGCGAGACACCGTCGGCGGTGCGCAGCAGCCCGTGCACGACCCACGGCTGACGGCCCATCTCGGTGAAGATCCACCCGAACGAGTTCGCGAGGATCGGCAGCGGGATCGCCCACACCGCGACCTTCCAGAGCCAGGGCCGGGGCCTGCGGAGGAAGACCAACAGGGCCGCGGACACGGCCAGGGCCAGGAGGCCGAACCCGATCATCAGGCGGAACGACCAGTAGGTGACCGGAACGACGGGCCGGTAGTCGCCCGGGCCGTAGGCGGCCTCGGAGTCACGCTGGACGTCGTTGATCCCCTCGACCTCACCGTCCCAGCGGCCGGTGGCCAGATAGGACAGCAACCGCGGCACGCGGATGCTGAACACCTCGTCCCTGCCGTCCAGCGAGCCGATCGTGAACACCGAGAACGACGCCGGCGCCACCGTGTCGTACAGCGCCTCGGCCGCGGCCATCTTCATCGGCTGCTGCTCGGTCATGATCTTGGCCTGCGCGTCCCCGCTGATCACGACGCCTATCGACGCCACCAGCAGGAACCACGCCCCCAGCTTCAGCGACGGACGCATGACGTCGGCGTGACGCCCGCGGGCCAGGTGCCAGGCCGCGACGCCGATCATCAACGCCGCCCCGGTCATGAACGCGGCCAGCACCACGTGCGGGAACGTGACGAGCGTCGTGGAGTTCGTGAGCACGGCCGGGAAGTCGACGAGTTCCGCCCGCCCGGTCTCGGCGTTGATCCGGTACCCCACCGGGTGCTGCATCCACGAGTTCGCGGCCAGGATGAAGTACGCGGAGAGCACGGTGCCGATCGAGGCCGCCCACATGCAGGCCGCGTGGATCGCCTTCGGCAGCTTGTCCCAGCCGAAGATCCAGAGCCCGAGGAACGTCGACTCGAGGAAGAACGCGAGCAGACCCTCGATGGCCAGCGGCGCGCCGAAGATGTCACCGACGTAGCGGGAGTAGTCGCTCCAGGCCATCCCGAACTGGAACTCCTGGACGATGCCGGTGGCCACCCCGAGCGCGAAGTTGATCAGGAAGAGCTTTCCCCAGAACTTCGTCGCCCGCTTGTAGTGCTCCTTACCGGTGCGGACGTACGCGGTCTCCAGGATCGCGACCAGCACCGACAGGCCGATCGTGATCGGCACGAAGATGAAGTGGTACACGGTGGTGATGCCGAACTGCCACCGCGCGATGTCGAGCTGATCCATGGTTCACAGCTGAACACCGGGTGGCGGGAAGAGGTCAGGGACCAAAGTCCTCTGTTTATCGACCCGCACCTGCGAAACCCTCAAGTCATGAGTCTCGGCACCGATACCACCGCCATCGATCTCGCCGAACGCGTCCGGCAACTCGACGACACGGACCTGGCTCGCGTCGACGCGTGGTGGAGGGCGAACAACTATCTGACCGTCGGACAGATCTACCTGCAGGACAACGCCCTGCTGCGGGAGCCGCTGCGGCCGGAGCACATCAAGCCCCGGCTGCTCGGGCACTGGGGTACCAGCCCCGGTCTGTCGTTCCTCTACGCCCATCTGTCGCGCCTGATCCGGATCACCGGTCAGCAGGCGCTCTACCTGGCCGGTCCCGGTCACGGTGGCCCCGCGCTGGTGGCGGCCGGCTGGCTGGAGGGCACCTACAGCGAGGTCTATCCGCGCGTCGGCCGCGACGGGAGCGGTCTGCACCGGCTGTTCCGCCAGTTCTCGGCACCGGGTGGTATCCCGAGCCACGTCTCGGTCACCACGCCGGGGTCGATCCACGAGGGCGGCGAGCTCGGTTACGTCCTGGTGCACGCGTTCGGCGCGGTCATGGACAACCCGGACCTGCTCGCGCTCGCGGTCGTCGGTGACGGCGAGGCCGAGACCGGCCCGCTGGAGGGCGCCTGGAAGGGCATCTCGTTCCTCAACCCCGCACGCGACGGCGCGGTCCTGCCGGTGCTGCACCTCAACGGCGCGAAGATCTCCGGTCCGACGGTGCTCGCCCGCAAGGACCCGGCCGAGGTGCGTGAGCTGTTCTCCGGCCACGGCTACGACGTGATCGAGGTCGAAGGCTCCGACCTGCCGGGGATGCACCACGGCTTCGCCGCGGCGCTGGCCACGGCGTGGGCGGCGATCCGGCGGATCCAGGAGTCGGCCCGCGACGGCGGCTGGGACGGCTCCCGCCCGCGGTGGCCGATGATCGTGTTGCGGACGCCGAAGGGCTGGACCGGCCCGGAGGTGGTCGACGGCACACAGGTGGCCGGCACGTTCCGCGCGCACCAGGTTCCGCTCTCCGGCGTCAAGGACAACCCCGAGCACCTGGCTCAGCTCGAGCGGTGGATGCGCTCGTACCGTCCGGACGAGCTGTTCGACGAGAACGGGACGCCGAACGCTGACGTGCTGGCCGCGAACCCGGCCGGTGACCTGCGGATGTCGGCCACGCCCCATGCCAACGGCGGGCTGCTCACCCGGGACCTCGACCTGCCCGACTTCCGCGACTACGCGATCGACGTCGAGGCGCCGGCCGGTACGCGGGCGGAGTCGACACGCAAGCTCGGCGAGCTGATGCGTGACATCTACGCCCGCAACCCCGACCGCTTCCGGCTGTTCTCCCCCGACGAGACGAACAGCAACCGCCTGGGTGCGGTGTTCGAGGTGTCCGACCGGGCCTGGGCCGAAAAGGTCTACGACAGCGACATCTCGCTGAGCCATCAGGGCCGGGTGATGGAGGTATTGAGCGAGCACAACTGCCACGGCTGGCTGGAGGGCTACACGCTCACCGGCCGCCACGGCCTGTTCGGCACCTACGAGGCGTTCGCGATGGTCAGCGCCTCGCAGACCGTCCAGCACAGCAAGTGGCTGGAGGAAGCCAGCCACCTGTCGTGGCGGGCGAAGGTGCCGAGCCTGAACATCCTGCTCACCTCGACGGCCTGGCGCAACGACCACAACGGGTTCTCCCACCAGGGCCCCGGCCTGATCCAGACCGTGCTCACCCAGCGCGGAACGGTGTCGCGGATCTACCTGCCGCCGGACGCGAACTGCCTGCTCTCGGTGGCCGACCACTGCTTCCGCTCGCGGTCCTACACCAACTTGATCGTCATCGACAAGCAACCGCAACTGCAGTATCTGACGATCGACGAGGCGATCGAGCACTGCGCGCGCGGTGCCGGGATCTGGGAGTGGGCCGGCAACGACGACGGCACCAGCGACCCCGACATCGTGCTGGCCTGCGCCGGTGACGTCGTGACGATGGAGACCGTCGCGGCGGCCCAGATCCTCACCGAGCGGCTGCCTCACTTCCGCACCCGGGTCGTGAACGTCGTCGACCTGATGGCGCTCCAGCGGCCCAAGGACCACCCGCACGGCATGGAGCCGATGCTCTTCCGCGAGTTGTTCACCGACCACGTGGACGTCGTCTTCGCGTTCCACGGGTTCCCGGGAGCGATCCACCAGGTCGTGCACGGACGCCCGGACGCCGACCGGTTCCACGTCCGCGGGTTCATCGAGGAAGGCACCACGACGACGCCGTTCGACATGACCGTGAAGAACAAGGCGTCGCGCTACCACCTGGTGATCGACGCGCTGAACAACGCGCGACGCACGCCGCCGGGCGCGTCGGAGCTCAAGGCCTGGTGCGAGGCGCAGCTGGCCAAGCACGAGCAGTACGTGGTCGAACACCTGGAGGACATGCCCGAGGTGGCCGACTGGGTACTCCCCGCCCGGGGCACCGCGCCTTACTAGGAGAGGCGGCGGACCAACTCGACCCGGGACCGGACGCCGAGGCGGACGAAGATGTTGCGCATGTGGTGGTCCACGGTTCGCACGCTCAGGTAGAGCTGGGCGGCGATCTCCCGGTTCGTCGCTCCCTGGGCGGCGAACCGGGCGATCCGCAGCTGTTGCGGGGTGAGGTCGGGGCGGTGTGCGCGCTCGGGCCGGACGTCCTCGCCGGTCGCGCGGAGCTCGCCCTGGCACGCGCGCACCCACGGTTCGGCCTCCAGCTGCCGGAACGTGTCCAGTGCGTCGTGCAGCACCTCGCGCGCCGCCGGCGCACCCCGGCGTCGACGCAGCTCGTGGGCGTACAGCAGCTCGGTGCGGGCCCGTTCGAACTCGTGCCGGCCGAGGCGGTGCAGCCGCATCGCCTCCCGGTAGTTCTCCTCGGCCACCGCGGGGTCGGACGCGACGAGCGCCCGGCACCGGGCCGCGAGCGCCATCGGGGCCGGGCTGCCGGTCGCGTTCGCCCAGGCGTCGAAGTGGCCGCCGACCGTGGCCGCGGCCCCACGGTCGCCGTAGCGCAGAGCCGCCTCGACGAAGTGCGGCGCGGCCATCATCCTCACCAACGGATGGCTCCGTCCGCTCGCGGTGACGAGCACGCGGAGCCTCGCCATCGCTTCGGTCGTGCGGCCCACGGTGAGATCGAGCGCGCCCAGCGCCCAGTGGGCCATCGCCACCGACATCCCCGGGCCGCGGTCGTCGGCCTCGGCGATCGCCGCGCGGGCGCGCACCACGCAGGTCGGCTCGTCGCCCCGGGGCACCGCGAGCAGCGCGAGGCTCGCCAGCTGGAAACTCGCCGAGCCCGGT
The DNA here is from genome assembly GCF_000585375.1 of Cryptosporangium arvum DSM 44712. NCBI lineage: Bacteria > Bacillati > Actinomycetota > Actinomycetes > Cryptosporangiales > Cryptosporangiaceae > Cryptosporangium > Cryptosporangium arvum. The sequence continues at coordinate 841,553 of NZ_KK073874.1, read as the reverse complement.
TGGCCGAGGGAGCGGGCCAGCGCGAGGCCTTCGTCCGCGGTGGACGTGGCACCGGCGTGGCGTCCCAACCAGAGCTGGGCGTAGGTGCTGAGCTCGAAGGTGCGGGGCAGGGCCGCGATCTCGCCGCGCACCTGCGCCGAGGCGCGGGCCCGCACCGAGAGCCCGAGGGCGGTGTCCTCCTGGCCGAGGATGCACGCGGTGAGGGCGGCCCAGCTCAGCAACGTCGGGTCGTGGTGCTGGGTGCTGAGTTCGAGCACGCGGCGCAGCGGGGCGACCGCGTCGGCGTGCCGGCGTTCGAAGGTCGCGGCCATGCCGGTGCAGAACTCGAACATCAGCTCGGCGGCGCCGGACTCGTCGCCGCGGCGCAGCGCGATCACCCGGTGCAGGGTGCGCAGGTAGCGGCGTTCGTCGCCGGAGACGAAGTCGACCTCGCTGGCGTGGATGAGCGCGATCATCGCGGCGGTGCGGTGGGGCTCGCCGAGGCGGTCGGCCGCGGCGAGCAGCAACTCCTGGGCGGCGGTGGGGGTGCCGGTCCGCAGCGCGATCTCGCCGCGGAGCAGGTCGCGGAAACCGAGTAGCGCGGCCTCCGGGTGCGGGGGGCGCAGGCGGGCGAGCAGCACACCGGCGCGGTGCGGCCGGCCCGCCAGCCAGGCGTCCCTGGCCGCCGCGAGCAGGTGCTCGGCCTTGTCGTCCGGGTTCGCGGTGAGCTCCGCGGCCCGTTCGACCGCCTCGGAGGCCGCCGCGTGATCGCCGTTCCCGCGAACGACCTCCGCCGCCCGCGTCAGCTCCTCCGCGACCGCACCCCGCTCGCCGTCCGCGCTCCCGCCGCCGTTTCCGACGTCGGCCTTCGTGCGGCCGGCAGCGGTCGGTCCGTCGGGCGGAGGTGGGGTGAGTGCGGCCAGGTGCCAGGCCCGGCGGAGGTGGCGACGGGCCTCGGCTCGGAGGTCGGCTCCGGCGGGTTCACCGGCGAGCACGTCGGCGAGGAGGCGGTGGGCGGCGCGGCGGTCGTCGTCGGACGCCGCGTGGTAGACCGCTCCACGCAGCAGCGGGAAGCGGAAGCGCATCGAGCCGTCGGCCTCGTGGACGAGCCCGGCGGCCTCCGCCGGCGCGAGCGCCGACAGATCTCCCCCGGCCGCCGCGGCCGCGCGACCGAGCGTGCGGACGTCCACCTGCTCGTCGGCCGCGACGAGCAGCAGGAGCCGGCGGGCCGCGACCGGCAACCGGGCCAGGCGCGCGTCGTACTCGCGGCGCACCCGGCCGTAGAGCGGCAGCGTCTCCGGGAGCGGGGCGCGGCCGTCGCGCTGATCGGCCGAGAGCGTGCGCGTCAGCTCCTCGATCGCGCGGGGGTTGCCACCGCACCCGCGTCCGATCGCGGCCGCCACGTCGGCGGGGACCGTTCCGGCGAGGAACTGCACGGCGTCGACCCCGGGCAGCGTGGCCGACGGCAGACCGGGCAGCGGCGGCCGGTCGTCGGGCATCGTGAACAGCATCGTGATCGGCTCGGACGCGATCCGGCGGGCCACGAACGCCAGCACGTCCCGGGAGGCGTCGTCGACCAGGTGGACGTCGTCCACGCAGCAGCGCACCGGCTGTCTTCGCGCCGCCCGGGTGAGCAGTTCGAGCACCGCGACGCCGAGCGGTAGTCCGGCCGGAGCGTCACCGGCCATCATCCGGGCGAGCGTCGCCGCCGGCCGCTTCGGCAGCGACGGGATCCGGTCGGCCAACGGCATCAGCAGCCGGTGCAGCGCGGCGAACCGGAGGCCGGTCTCGGTCTCCACGCCCTCCGCGGTCAGCACCTCCGACCCGTCGGCGGTCGCCGCGACCTGCCGGAGCAGCGACGTCCGGCCGATGCCCGGCGGCCCCTGGACCACGACCGCGTGCACGTCGTCGAGCCGCGCGCTGATCTCGGGCGGGATGAGCATGGATGGACCACGGGGGTGATCAGCCAAAGGTTCGCGACACGACGATGGCCCCGCTTTCGCGGGGCCATCGGTGGTTCGTGGTTACTTCTTCTTCGCGTACCGCGCCCGGAACTTCTCCACGCGGCCGGCGCTGTCGAGGATGCGCTGCTTGCCGGTGTAGAACGGGTGGCTCGCCGACGAGATGTCGACCTCGACGAGCGGGTAGGTGTTCCCGTCCGTCCACTCGATCGTGCGGTCGGTGCTCACCGTCGAGCGGGTCAGGAACGCCTCGTCCGCCGACCGGTCACGGAACACCACGGGACGGTACTGGGGGTGGATGCCAGGCTTCATGCCTTCGTTCCTCTCTCTTCGTTCTCGGTTGGATAACCCAACTGACCACGCCGGCATTCCCGGGAATTCTTGAACATGGTTTTCGTTATGGTAACCGCGAGAAGAGGGAGGCCCCACATGGCCAAGGGCAACGAGCTCCGTCCCGTGGTGAAGCTGCGGTCGACGGCGGGCACCGGCTACACCTACGTCACGCGGAAGAACCGGCGGAACGACCCCAACCGGCTCACGCTGACGAAGTACGACCCGCGCGCCGGGCGTCACGTCGAGTTCCGCGAGGAGCGCTGACACCTGCGAAAGGGCCCGGTAACGGGCCCTTTCGTGTGCGCGGGGTCCGCTCCGGGTAGCGACAGTGGCATGACTGCGAACCCCTCGGACGCCACCCCCTCCGACCTCGAAGCCCGCGACGCCGCAGCCCGCGACGCGGTCCCGAACCCGGAGGCCCCCGACGTCACCGGCTACCTCCCCGAGATCGACGCCAGGCCCGCGGAGAAACCGCGCCCGGCGATCCCGCCGATCCCGAAGTGGGTCGTCCCCGCCGTCGCCGCCGTGCTGGTGTTCGGCCTGCTGGCGTTCCCGTTCGGCTGGTCGGTCTGGGCCGCGCTCATCGGGGCGGTCGCCGCCGGCGCGATCTCCTACGCCTTCGTCTTCAAACTCTGACGAGCGCGGGCTACGGCGCGGCGGGCTGCGGCGCGGCGGGTTCCGGCACGGCCTCCGCCGACTCCGACTCCGACTCCGCCGGGGCCTGGGCGGCCCAGCGGCGGGCGAGCACCGCACACGTGATCAGCTGCAGCTGGTGGAACAGCATCAGCGGCAGGATCACCAGCCCGGCCCCCGTGCCGGCGAAGATGACCGTCGCCATCGGCACGCCGGTGGCGAGGCTCTTCGTCGACCCGGTGAACATGATCGTGATCCGGTCCTCCCGGGAGAACCGCAGCCGGGACGCGACGAACCAGGTCACGACCAGCACCAGCGCCAGCAGCACCACGCACGAGATCGCCAGCGCGGCCAGGTCCCACCCGCTCAGCATGCTCCACACGCCGGCCACGACCGCGCCGCTGAACGCGGTGTAGACGACGAGCAGGATCGAGCCCTTGTCGAGCAGCCCCAGCACTTGCTTGTGCTTGGTGACGAACCCGCCGATCCAGGGCCGCAGCAGCTGACCGAGAGCGAACGGCACCAGCAGCTGGACGACGATCCTCACGACCGTGCCCCCGGAAACGTGTACTCCGGACGAGAGCAGCATCGCGACCAGCAGCGGCGTCAGCACCACGCCGAGCACGTTCGACAGCGAAGCAGTACAGATCGCAGCCGCGACGTTACCCTTGGCCACCGATGTGAACGCGATCGATGATTGCACCGTCGAGGGCAGCAGGCACAGGAACAATATTCCGGCCGCCAGCTCGGGGTCGAGCACCACCTCCGGGAGCAGCCGCAACGCGAGCCCGAACACCGGGAAGAGCACGAACGTGAGCGCCAGCACGAGCAGGTGCAGCCGCCAGTGCCGCATGCCTGCGACCATCGTCTCGGTCGAGAGCCGCGCCCCGTAGAGGAAGAACAGGAACCCGATCGCGACGATGATGAGCTGGTCGAGTACGTCTTCGACCACCCCGGAGGCCGGCAGGACGGACGCGAACGCCACCGTCGAGAGCAACGCGACGATGTAGGGGTCGGGGCGGAACCGACGGAGCGCGGACATGAACCTCTTCCGAACAGACGCAAGGACCAACCATCCAAGCGTGCGACACGCGCCGCTGATCGTGAAGTGCGATCACCCCTCTGACTGTGATCATAAAATGTGATGATGTTCGACCCGGTCCAGCTCCGCTCGTTCCTCGCCGTCGCCCGGGCCCGCAGCTTCACCCGCGCCGCCGCCGACCTGGGCGTGCAGCAGTCGACGGTCAGCCAGCACATCCGGAAGCTGGAACAGGCCACCGGGCGTCCGCTGTTCCTGCGCGACACCCACACCGTGCTGCTCACCGCCGACGGCGAGGCGATGCTCGGTTTCGCCCGGGCGCTGGCCGAGATCCACGACCAGGCCGCGGGTTACTTCGCCGGCTCGGAGCTGCGCGGACGGCTCCGGTTCGGCGTCTCGCAGGACCTCGCGCTGACCCAGCTGCCACGCATCCTGCGCGACTTCCGTCGGACGCATCCGCTCGTCGACCTGGAACTCACCGTCGAACTGAGCGGGACGCTGCACGCGCGGCTGAAGTCCGGCGAACTGGACCTCGTCTTCGCCAAGCGGATCGCCGGCCAGGCCGACGGCCAGCTGGTCTACCGCGAGCGGCTGGTCTGGCTGGGCGTGCCCGACCTTCGGCTCGACCCGGCCGGGCCGGTGCCGCTGATCATCTACCCGCCGCCCAGCCTCACCCGGGAACGGGCGCTGGAGGTACTGGCCGAGCAGCGTCGTCCCTGGCGCACGGTGTGCACGAGCGCGAGCCTCAACGGGCTGGCGGCCGCCGCGCTGGGCGGGCTCGGCGTGGTTCCGTTCGTCCAGCGGCTGGCCCCAGCCGGACTGACCGAGATGCCACCGCAGTACCGCCTACCGGCGCTCGGTGACGTCGACTTCGTGTTGCTGCACACCGACCGGGTCGTCCCGGAGTCGGCCGAGGCGCTCGCCGCCGCGATCCGCACCGCCGGGGACCACCCCAACCCCGCCGCTTAAACTCACCCGCATGGTGGCCGGGGAATCGCGCGTGCGCGCCCCGCTGATCACCGACGAACTGCGCCAGGCCATCGTCACCGGTGAACTACCGCCCGGCGAACGATTGACCGAACCCGCGCTCGCGCAGCGCTTCGGCGTCTCCCGGGTTCCGATCCGGGAAGCCCTGCGGGTGCTGGCGTCCGAAGGCTTCGTCGAGGTTCGTCCCTACTGGGGGACGCGGGTCGCGGAGTTGCCCTCCAGCGCGGCCACCGACCTGCTCGAGCTCCGCGGCGCGGTCGAGCCGCTGGCCGCGCGCAAAGCCGCGAAACGCCGCACCCCGGAACAGCTCCACGCCATGGAGGCCACGCTTGCCGCCGGCACCGCGCTGATCGCCGACGGTCGCCTGGACGAGCTCCCGGCGCTGAACGGCCAGTTCCACCTGCTGCTCGCCGAGGCCAGCGGCAACCGGCTACTGGCCGAGACCGTGCAGCAGCTCCGGGCCAAGACCGAGTGGGTCTACGCCTCCCGGGTCGACCACCGCGCCGGTCATTCGTGGGACGAACACCTGGCGATCGTGCGCGCGATCCGCGACCGGGACGAAGAACTCGCCGCTGCCCTGGTGGCCGCCCACATCCGCAACGCGTCCGCCGCCCTGGACCCGGAACCGGACTCAGGGTGACGCTTCCGGAAGCGTGATCTCGAAGACCGTGCCGCAGGGCTCGCCGGGGTGGGCGGCGATCGTGCCGCCGTGCCGCTCGACTATCGCCTTCGTGATCGCCAGGCCCAGGCCGGTGCCCTTGATGCCCTCCTGCACCGCGTTGCTCGTCCGGAAGAAGCGTTCGAACAGGCGCGGGTACTGGTCGGCGGGGATGCCGATGCCGGTGTCGGCGACGCTAACGGTCGCGACTCCGTCGGCCGCGCCGGCCCTGGCGATCACCCGGCCACCGTCGGGCGTGTACTTCACCGCGTTCGAGACGACGTTCGTGAGCACCTGCCGGAACCGGGCCGGGTCGACGCAGACGACGATCGGCCCGTCGGTGACGACGTCGATCGTGAGGTGCTTGGCTTCCGCGGCCGGGCGTAGGTCGGTGATCACGTCGCCGAGCAACCGGGCCAGTGACACCGGACGGGTGTCGACCGAGATCTCGCCGGCGTCCAGCCGCGCCAGGTCGAGCAGGTCGTCGGTGAGCCGCTGCAGGTCGGCGGCTTTCCGGTCGACGATGCGCAGGAACCCTTCCGCGGACGGGGAGTACGAGCCCTCGTCGTCGAAGACCAGCTCCAGGTAGCCGCGGATCGACGTGATCGGCGACCGCAGCTCGTGCGTGACCAGAGCGACCAGCTCGTCGCGCTGCTCGGAGATGCGGTGGCGCTCGGTGACGTCGGTGGAGATGCCGTCGACGTACACCCGCCCCTCCTCGAACCGGGGCACCGCCCGGCTCCAGACCCAGCGGGTGACACCGTCGGCGCCGATGAAGCGGGCCTCCAGGTTTCCCGGCCTGCCCTCGAGCACCGTGCCGCGGAACTCGGCGAACCGCGCCGCGTCCCGCGGGTCGACCAGGTCGGCCAGCGGGGTCGCCCGGAGGTCGGCGCCGAAGACGGCCGCCTCGTTCGCGCTGCCGAACACCGGCTGGAGAGCACCGTCCGGAGTGATCTCGACGGTCCACACGTAGTCGTCGATGCCGGAGACCACACGTTCGAACGCCCGGCGGGCGGCGTCGGCCCGGCGCCGCTCGATGAAGCGCCCGAGGTGGGCGCCGACGCTGTCGAGCCGGCTCAGCAGCTCGGCGTCGCAGCCCAGCGGCTCGTCGTGGTGGAAGACCAGCACGCCGAGGACACGGTCGCCGCTGCGTACCGGCAAGCCGAGCCCGGTGGCCTCGGCCGGAGCGGCGGCCTCGGGCACCCGGGTGGGCACCGCGGTGGCGCGGACGTGCGCGGCGAACCCGCCCGACCCGCCGGAGAAGTCGGCGGCGTCCCAGCCCGGGGCCGTCCGGGCCGCGATCCGGGTGAGCGTCTGCTCGTCGTCGCCCAGCTGCCAGTACTCGCCGTGGGCCCAGCCGAGTTCGCCGGCCACGGCCGTGACGGTCCGGGCCGCGGCGTCCGTGCTCGACCGGGCCTCGGCCAGGCTGGTCGCGACCGCGTGCTGCACCTCACGCAATTGCTCGGTGCGCGCCTCGGCCTTCCGTGCGCGCAGCAGCCTGGTGTGGCTCAGCCGCAGAGCGATCTCCGACTCGACCGCGGCGGCCAGATCCGCGACGACACCCAGGTCGGCCTGGCTCCACTCCCGGGGCCGGGTGTCGATCACGCAGAACGACCCGAGCGGCCGGCCCTCCGGGGACCGGAGCGGGAAGCCCGCGTAGGCGATCACCCCGATGTCGGGGATCGCCAGGTTCGTACAGAGCAGCTCGTCGGCCCGGGCGTCGCTGATGATCAGCGGCGCGTCGGCGGAGACGACGTACTGGCAGAACGAGTGCGAGAGCGGTGTCTGACGCCGTTCCCGCCACGGTTCGGGCAGCCCGACCGCGCTGACGAAGAACTGGCGGCCGGCGTCGACGAGCGAGACCAGCGCGACCGGCGCCCCGGTCACCCGCGTGACCAGGCTGGTCAGCCGGTCCAGCACTGCGACCGACGGGCTGTCGAGCAGGCCGGTCTCGGTGAGCACGCGCAGCCGCTCGGGATCGAGCACCCGCGCGGTCGTGTCGACGCTCATCCCGGATCACAGGGCGGAAAGCGCAGCGCGACGCTGGTGCCCGCACCGAGCCGGCTACGCAGATCGACCTGGCCGCCGTGCGCCTCGACGATCGCGCGCACGAGCGTCAGGCCGAGTCCCGGTCCCTGGATGGCGGCGGCCTCGGCGGTCTCGCCGCGGTAGAACGGGTCGAACAGCCGGGGCAGGTCGACGTCGTCGATGCCGCTCCCGGTGTCGGTGACGATCACGGTCGGCGCCGACGCGTCGGCGATCTGCACGGTGATCGCACCGTCCGAGGTGAACTTGATGGCGTTGAGCAGCACGTGCTGGAGCGCCTGGGTCAGTTCCCGGTGGGAGCCGCAGACGATCACCTGCTCGGGCCGGTCGACGATCACCGCGAGCCCCTTGTGCTCGGCCAGCGGACGGCTGCCGGCGACCACGGCGGCGACCAGCTCGGTGAGGTCGATCGGCGAGCGGTTCAGCTCGAGCCCTCCGGCACCGACCTTCGTCGCGAGCAGCATGTCGTCGACGAGCTGCGTCAGCCGGTGGGCGTTGCGCTGCATGACGGCCAGGAAGTCGCGACCGGTCTGCGGGTCGAGCGGGTCGGAGTCGTCGAGCAGCAGCTCCAGGTAGCCGCGGATCGACGCGAGCGGCGTCCGCAGCTCGTGGCTGACCGTCGTCAGGATGCGGTTCTTCAGCTCTTCGAGCTCGACGACGCGGCGGGTGACGTCCGCGGTGCGCCGGGCGTAGGACCGCAGCTCGATCTCGGCCGCGGCGTGCCGGGCCAGCGCACGCAACGCCCGGCGCTGCGGCGCGGTGAGCGAGCGGGGCTGCTGGTCGATGACGCACACGGTGCCGAGGCTGACGCCGTTCTCCACCCGCAGCGGCGCGCCCGCGTAGAAACGGATGAACGGTTCGCCGAGCACCAGCGGGTTGCCGGCGAACCGGGGATCGCTCGCCGCGTCCGGCACCTCGAGCACGTCGGGCTGCTCCAGCGCGTGGGCGCAGAACGCGGCGTCGCGGCAGGTCTCGGGCGCGTCGACGCCGACGCGGGCCTTGAACCACTGCCGGTCGGAGTCCACCAGGCTGACCATCGCGATCGGCGTACCGCAGATCTCCGCGGCGAGCATCGCGATGTCGTCGAACTCGGGTTCGGCGGCCGTGTCCAGGATCTCGTGCCCACGCAGGACGGCCAGCCGGGCCTCCTCCGCGCGCACGGCACCGGCTACCGACACCGCCCACCCCCGCCTGTTGGCTCGCCTCCCTAGCCAATTCGACGGGGGCCCTGCACTCCTGAGGCGATTAGCTCCCCAGTTCGGCCCGGGTAGGCAGGGACGCCATCGCCCCCGGGCGGGTCACGGTCACGGCGGCGACGCGGGTGGCCCAGCGGGCGGCCTCGACGACATCCGCGCCGTCGAGGATCGCGTCGGCCAGCGCCGCGCAGAAGCTGTCGCCGGCCGCGGTCGCGTCGACGGCCTTGACCTGCTCGGCCGGCACCCTGGTCGACCGCTCGGCCTCCACCACCAGCGAGCCCTGCGCGCCCAGCGTGACCACCACCGGCCCGCGGGTGCCGAGGCCCTGGGCGAGTTGCACCAGGTCACCCCGGTCGACGCCGGCCAGGCCGAGCAGCTCGCCCCGGTTCGGTACCAGGAGGTCGACGTTGGCCAGCAGCGACGCCGGGACCGGGCGGGCCGGCGCCGGGTTCAGCACCACGAACCCGTCGGCCACCGCGGCGGCCTCCTCGATCACCGCGGCCGGCACCTCCTGCTGGAGCAGGACGGCCCGGGCCGACGCCACGAGCTCACGATCCACCTCGACGTGGTCGTTGGCGCCGGGGCTCACCACGATCGTGCTGTCGCCCTCGGTGTCGACGAACACGAACGCCTGCCCGGTCGGCGCCGACACCGGCCGGACGCCGGAGAGGTCGATCTTCTCCTCGCGCAGGAGGTTCAGCAGGAACTCGCCGTCCTCGGCGCCGACCGCACCGACCATTGCCGTGCGGCGGCCCAGCCTCGCCGCGGCGACGGCCTGGTTGCCGCCCTTGCCTCCGCCGCTGCGTCGCGAGTCGCCGCCGAGGAGCGTCTGACCGGCGGACGGCGCCTGCGGCACGTCGACCGTGACGTCGATGTTCAGGCTGCCGACGACGACGATGTCGAAGTTGTTCACTGCTCTAGTACATCAGTCAGCTTGCGCGCGATGTCGGCGTAGTCGGCACGCGGCGGCGCGAACACGTCGAGGTTGATGCACGGCTCGGTGAGCGGCTTGATGTAGTGCTCGGCCCCGGCCGGCACCAGCAGCATCGAGCCGGCGGTCATCCGGTGCGGCACGTCGTCGATGTAGTAGTCGGCCTCGCCCGCCAGGATCAGCGCGAGCTGGTCGAAGTCGGCGTGCGAGTGCGGGCGCAGGTCCATGCCCACCGAGAGCGAGTGCCAGCAGAGCATGACCTCGTCGGTGCTGTAGACCCGGCGGCGGACACCGGGACGGATCACGTCCTCGGGGACGTCGTCCCAGTTCACGACCGTCCGGTACAGCGCTTCACTGAGCTTCATTCGGCACCCTTCGCAAAGTGTTTCCGCATCGAGGCGGCGAGGAACTGCAGGTCGGAGCCGACCACGAGGTAGCGGTCACCGGCCGCGGCCGCGTCGCCGGCGGCGTCCGGCGACACGGCCCACGAACCGGCGATCACGCCGGCCGCCGCGGCGGTCGCGCGGATCTCAGCCACCCGCGCGGCGATCGCGTCTTCGTCGTCCAGGCCCACGCTCACGGCCAGGTCGGTCACGCCCAGAAAAGCAACATCAAGGCCTTCGACGACGTCCGGCAGCGGGTCGTCGGTGGTGGCCGTCTCGATCTGGCCGACGAGGAGCGGCGGGGTCTCGTGCTCGGTGGCCAGGTAGTCGGCGAGCGGGACGCCGCTGTAGTTCGCGCCGGGATGGGCCAGCGAGATGCTGCGGGTGCCGGCCGGGGCGTACCGGGTCGCTCCGATCAGCGCCCGGGTCTCGGCCGCCGATCGGAGCGTGGAGAGCTGGAGGCCGACGGCACCCGCTTCCAGGAGGCGGTTGATCAGCCCGGAATCCACGGTAGGAATCCGCACCAGCGCGGGCAGCCCGATCGCAGCCGCCCGACTCACCGCCCGCCGCGCCTGTTCCTCGCTCAGCTGCGAGTGCTCCAGGTCCACGACGACAAAATCCACCCCCGCCGCACGGGCGACATCGACTGTCTCCTCGCCCGCGAGCTTCACGAACGTGCCCCGCACCGCGCGCCCGGCGCTCAACGCCGCACGCAGGCGCGCCCGCGCGCTCACCGCGCCCCGCCGAAGCGGCCCCGTTCGAGCGCGCCGTCGCGCGCCGGACCGGACCCGCTCGCGGCGAACATCAGAGGGCGTCCGAGCTGTGGCCCGGGGTGGTCTTCCACTTCGTGTTGACGAGGGGCGCGATGTGGTTGATCGCGGTGGCGGCCTCGCCGAAGCCCACCGAGATCAACGCGACCTTGCCCTCGTACATCGCGATGTCGCCGGCCGCGAACACCCGCGGCAGGTTCGTCCGCTGGGTGCGGTCGACCAGGATCCGGCGGCGCTTGAGGTCCATGCCCCACTCCGCCATCGGCCCCAGGTCGGTGAGGAAGCCGATCGCCGCGACGACCGTCTTCACGTCCCTGGACACCGTCTCCTTGGTCTCGACGTGCTCGAGCGTGACCCGCTCGACCGCGTCACCGCCGTGCACCTCGGTGACCTCGTACGGCGTGACCAGCTCGACCGACGACTCCTGCAGCTGGGCGACGCTCTTCTCGTGCGCCCGGAACGCGTCCCGGCGGTGCACGAGCGCGACCGAGTTGGCCAGCGGTTCGAGCGCGAGCGCCCAGTCGACCGCCGAGTCGCCACCCCCGACCACGACCACGTCGTGGCCGGTCAGGTCCGCGAGCCGCGGCACGAAGTACCGCAGCCCGCGCCCCGCGAAGTCGCCGCCGGCGGGCAGCTCCTTCGGCTCGAACGTGCCCATGCCCCCGGCGATCAGCACCGCGCGGGCGTGCACGGTCACCCCGGGCTCGCCCGGCGTCGAGGGCTCGGTCGTGACCGTCACGCCGTCGTCGTGGATGTCGACGGTCGTCGCGCGCTGCTCCAGGAGGAACGTCGGCTTGGACTGCTGCGCCTGCTCCAGCAGGGCGTCGACCAGGTCCTGGCCACGGACGGCGGGGAACCCGGCGACGTCGTAGATGTTCTTCTCCGGGTAGAGCGCGGCCAGCTGGCCGCCGACCTCCGGCAGCGAGTCGATCACCGCGACCGACATGCCCCGGAACCCGGCGTAGTACGCGCCGTACAGCCCGACCGGCCCCGCCCCGATGATGAGAACGTCGACGGTTACTTCGTCCACGACGCGACCTCCTCGTGGTCGGCCGCGAGCGGCGGGATCTTGCGCGCGCCGCCCGGCGAACCGATCCCGAGCGTGATGAACACCGTCTCGTTGATCGCGGCGAACTGCTCGCGGTCGGCGGGCAGGTCTTCCTCGTGGTAGATCGACACGGTCGGACAGGCCGGCTCGCAGCGACCGCAGTCGACGCACTCCTCCGGGTTGATGTACATCATCCGCGGACCGGTGTAGATGCAGTCGACCGGGCACTCTTCGATGCAGGACTTGTCCTGCACGTCGATGCAGGCGTCAGTGACGACGTAGGCCATTGCCGTATTGCCTTAATGCTCAGGCCGAGGGCGCGTTGCCGCGCCACTCGGTCAGCTCGTGGGACACGCCGTTGACGAACACCGCAGTGGGCTCGAGCCGGGGCGCCTCGATCGTGTTGCCGGCCGCGTCCGGAAGAACCGTCGCGCCGACCTCCTTCAGCACGGTGACGTGCGCCGGGCCGCCGACCGTCAGCGAGCCGTAGCCCTCGACGTCCAGGCCGAGGTACTTGGCGGGCACGGTCGTGACGCGGGGCAGGATCTCCGACATCGGCACGCCCAGCGCGAGGAACTTCGACATCGACGTCACCAGGTCGAAGACCGGGCCGCGCCAGTTGCGGCCGGAGGTGTCGGAGCTCAGGATGTCGGGCAGGAAGCCCTCGGCGATCGCGGGCTTCGCGACCTTGAACGACATGTTCGACTTGCCGTGCGCCGAGTCGTACATGACGCCACGCTCGCGGGCCTTGTAGACCTCGCGCAGAACGGCGCCGTTCTCGTCGAGGATGCCGTTCTCCTTGCCGGTGTAGCAGTGGGCGATGATGTCGCCCGGGCGCAGCCGGTCCAGGATCTCCGGCAGCGTCAGCGCGGTCTCGCCGATGTGCACCATGACCGGCAGTCCGGCCTGCTCGCCCAGGTTGATGGCCTTCTCGAGCAGCGGGACGATCTTGTCGCCGAGCACGTCCTCGGAGAGGCGGATCTTGAAGCCGCGGACGACGTCCGGGTTCTCGGCGGCGGTCGCCAGTGCGTCGTCGACGTTGAACGTGTCGGGGTTGAGCAGCTCGCCGTAGCGGAAGTCGATCAGGCCGAGCACCGAGACGTTCAGGAAGTTCACGATACGCATCACGGTCGGCTCGACGACGAGCGTGCGGAACGCCGGGAAGGTCGACGCACCGGCGGTGCCGGCGTCGGCGGCCGCGACGACCCCGCGGCGCAGGTGGGCCTCGTCCTGCGGGGCACCGACCTTCGACACCTTCTCGAAGATGTGCGTGTGGCCCTCGACCAGCCCAGGCAGCACGGTCGCGCCGGTGGCGTCGACGACGTTCGCGGCCGACCGGGCCAGGTCGTCGCCGATCGCGGCGACCTTCCCGTCCTTGATCGCGAGGTCGGCGACCTGGTTCAGACCCGACGCGTGGTCGAGCACGGTGCCACCGCGCACCACGGTGTCGTACAGGTTTTCGGACATGGAGACCTCCACGGGCGGGGTCCCGTAGAGGGACGCTGGGGATGGTTAGGAGATGGTGTTCACGAGCGGGGTCAGACCACCGACCGCGATCGTGACCTGCTGACCGGCGCGCAGGAACTCGTTTCGGTCCTGCCCGGTACCGGGCGGGGTGCCGGTGAGGACGACGTCACCCGGCTCCAGCCGGGCGTAGCGCGAGAGCCGGGACACCAGGTCGGCCACGTCGAAGATCAGGTCGGCGGTGGTACTGCTCTGCCGCTGTTCCCCATCGACCCAGGAGGCGACCGGAATAGCGTTCGGGTCGGGGATTTCCCCCCACGGCAGCACGGTCGCGCCGAGCGGAGCGCACCCCGGGAACCCCTTGGCCAGCACCGGCGCGCCGGTGGCCTTCATGACGTCGCGGGCGGTCGTATCGTTCGCGGCGATGATGCCGGCGACCGAACCCAGCACCTCGGCCGGCGAGACGTCGGCCAGCGCGCGGCCGATGACGATCCCGACCTCGGCCTCGTAGTCGAACTGCTCGGTGAGGCCGGCCGGGATCGCGAGGGCGTCGCGGTGGCCGGAGAGCGCGGTGGTCGGCTTGAGGAACAGGATCGGGCTGGTCGGCACCGGCCGGCCGGTGAGGGCGGCCTTGCCGTGGTAGTTGAGCCCGACGCCCCAGACCGACGTCGTGCGCAGCGACAGCGGCGCGAGCGCGACCTCGTCCAGGTCGGCCTTCGGCAGGCGGCGGGTCACCGCGGCCCCGTCGACCTCGGCGAGGGTCGCGCCGGCCGCCAGTAAGGCCGAAAGGTCCGGGTAGGGCAGGTCGACGACGGCCAGCTCGTCGCCCTCGACCCGGGCGATGCCGTAGCGGGTGACGAGCGTTTCCATGCCAAAGATCTTGAGATGCGAGCCGCCATCATGTCAAGTGAGACGGCGATACTCATTATGAGATGCAGCTATCCGAAATGAGACGTTCATAGACCCGCGCCCACCGGGCGAGTTCCGCCCCGGAGAACGTGTCGACACGCGGGTCCGCACCGCCGCCGAGCGGGCGCGGACCCAGGCGTGCGGTGGGGATGCCCGCGGCGCGGAACACCACGCCGTCGGTGGAGCCGGTCCAGCCGGTCAGCGGGGGTGCCGCGGGGAACTCGGACGTGTAGGCGTCGGTCGCCACCCGGATGATCGGTGCGTCGCCGGGGGTTCCCGGCCCGTTCCCGAGGATCATCTCGTCCACCGACACCTCGTCGCCGAGCGCGGCTCGCAGCGATGCCGCGGCTTCCCCCGGCACGACCGGGCCGGGCAGCACGAGATAGCAGTACAGCTCGAGCCCGGCCGGCGCGAGGTCCGACTTCTCCGGTGATCCGGCCCGCAGTGCTCCGAGCCCGAACGAGGCTCCGTCCTGCCGGGTCGGGTCGTCGCGGTGCGCGGTGTACGAGGCGCCCCAGGCCGAGACGGCGGTGAGCAGGTCACCGGCCCGCGCCAACAGGCCACCGTTCGGATACAGCATCAACGGGCCCCACGCCCCGGACAGCCGCACGCGCAGGTACAGCGCGGCCGGCTCCTGGCGCAGCACGCCCGGCGGGCCGCCCTTGGCCACCACGGCCGCCCGCGGCGGCGGGAACGTGCCGAGGTACTCGCTGACCCCGGTGCTCGCGTGCCCGTCCCAGGACGTGCGGTGCGTGCCGCGCGCGGCGAGCAGGAGGTGGGCGTTCAGCGCGGAGCCGGACGCGTGCGCCCGCTCCGCCGCCCGGACGAACCCGACCACGGCCGCCGCGGCCGGCGCCTTCGCGACGCCGAGACCGAAGCCGCACACCGTGTCGCCGGACACCGCGAACGGCGCCGGGGTGTCGGCTCGCCCGGTGATCGCCGCGTCGACGGCCGGATCGCCGGTCAGCGACGTGTCGAGGTGGGAGTAGAGCACCACGTCGGCGGGCCGGGGAGAGACGGCCCCGCCGACATGGTCGTCCACGCGCCGATCCGCTTCCCCAAGCACGGTCGCAAGGACACTGGCGGCATCACCGTCGAGACGGCGCACCTGCCAGTCGATGAGCGGCCAGCGGTCCGACGCGAATCGCACGAACGATTCGGCCAGCGCCCGCTCGCCGCCGTGGGGGCTCGCGGTGCCGGCCAGCTCTGAGAGCACAGCCAGCACCGCGTCCTCGGGATTGCTCAGAACCGCTCCCAGTCGTCGGCGGCCGCACGCCACACGTCGATGTTGCGCGGGTCGCCGCCCATCCGACGGGCCTTGTGCGTCTCGTGCTCCTCCGGGGTGAACACGCGGTGGCCGTCGCACAGCTCGATCCGGGGACCGAACCGCTCGTCGTACAGGTAGAACGCGATCGACGTCGAGGCCGAGTGGTTCACGATGTCCGACGCGATCTCGACGTTCTTGTAGAGCGCCTTCGCCCGGCCACGCATGACGTGGTCGAGGCTCTTCATCCGGAAGCACAGGTGCGCCAGGAAGAACGTGTTGTCACGGCGCAGCGCGACCGAGTGGTGGTAGCGGTCCTCCGACCGGATGAACGCCGACGTGCCGCGGCCCGGCGTCATCACGTAGTCCGAGGCCTGGAAGCCCAGCACGTTCAGGTAGAAGTGCAGGCTCTCCTCGTACTTGTCGGTGGAGAGGAACGGGTGCACCAGGTCGAGCGGCCTGTACTCGAGCATCGGCGGCTCGGCGTACTCCAGGAACTCGTAGCCGAACTCCAGCGTGAGGCCGTTCGGGTCCTTCGTGGCGAAGCCCCTGGTGACGATCGAGGCGGTGCGCTCGTGCAGCGGAAGGATCTCCGCGCCCTCGGCACGCAGCCGCTTCTCCAGGTCGTCCAGGACCGCTTCGGACTCGACGCTCAGGCCGATCGCCAGCGGCTGGAACTGGGTCAGGCTCGGGTCGCTGACCAGCTCGATCGAGTGGTGCTCGGTGCCGGCACGCAGCTGGGCGTACTCCGCGGTGCGCGCCTCCACCTGGAGGCCGACGAGGTAGGTGTAGAACTCCACGGCCTCGTCGAGGGCCGGCGTGGCGAGCCGGGCGAACTGGATGCCGTACGGACCGCGCGGGCGGTTGTTCTCGGGCAAGACACTCTCCGATCGGAACGGCGACGAAGCGGCGAGTGTGACGATGGTCTGGCTGTCGATGACGGGCCGCCACGTCTCCCGCACGAACGTCTCGTGCGATTCACTGTTGAGGTAGGACTTCAGATCGTCTTCGTCGTCGAACTCGATCGTGAACACGTGCGACATCCGGGTGTCGCGCAGCGAGATGTTCGGCCCCAGCACGAAACTCCGCATCTGCGGGTACCGGCTGGGGAACGACTCCACCTCGGCGAGCACCGCGGCCACCGTCTCGGCCGATGTCTCCGGCTTGAACTTGAACGCGACGACGTGCCTGATCATGTGTCGTTTCCCCCGCTCAGAGGATGAAGCTCAGACGGGCGCCGTGCTCGAGCAGCTCGTGCTCGAGGTACGCGCGGCGATGGACGAACTTGAGCTCGCCCTCCTCGTTCTGCACCACGTCGTGGTGGTACCGCCCCACGTAGGTGTGGTGGGTGAGGTCGCGGAACCGGTTGATGACGAAGTTCGCCTTGATCTCGATGCCGCCGGCGCCCTGGATCAGGCGGACGTTGCTGATCATCCGGTGGGTGCGCGAGTGCGGGTTCTCGGCGTGCGCCTTACGGCTCTTCAGCCGCTTGACGCGCGCGTTGAGCAGGTCCCAGTCGTCGAGGACGAAGAAGCCGCCGCCGGTCCGGTCCCACCCCTTGTAGTCGGTGGTCGGCACCTCGAACGTGCCGCCCTCCTCGAACAGCGCGAGCCACGCGTCCAGGTGCCACTCGTCGAGGAGCATGGCCTCCTGGTAGAGGAAGTCCTCCGCGTCGGCCCGGGTCACAGTGATCGTGGGGGCGCTCATTCGCAACCACTCCCGTACTCAGTCGCGGTCGCGTCGGAGACCTTGCCGAGCGACTTGTCCCAGTGCCGCCAGAAGCTGCGCATCGCGCCCTCGTCGATCGAGCGGCCCTTCTCGCCCTTCGACTCCCGCTCCATGCCGCGGGACATGTCGCTCCAGTCGTTGAAGCCCCGGGTGTCACCCTTGCTGGCCTCGATGCCGCGCTGGACGGCCTCGTAGGCCTCGATGTCGTCCGGCGTCGCCAGGCCACCGGGGCCGACGAAGCTCGTCATCGTCTTCAGCCGCATCGCGCGGACGTCGGGCTCCTCGTCGACCGGCACGTACTGCCAGGCCCGGACGTCGGTGCGGCCCGGAGCGACCGGCTCGAGCTGACGGATCGTCAGCGCCTCGAGGTCGAAGAACAGCAGGTTCGGGAAGACGAACAGGATCCGGCTGGCGTCACCGATCTCGTCGGCGCGCTCCTGGCCCAGACGCTCGGCCATCGCCTCGCGGTTGAGCCGGGTGCGCTCCTTCTCGGCCTCGCCGAAACGGGGCTCCCAGATCATGCCCAGCCGGCCGTTGTGCCCGGTGAGCACCAGCATCGAGTGTCCGCTGCCCAGGTCGTGGGCGTACTGGTCGTCGTCGGTGACCGGGAAGCCGGTCTCACGCAGGTAGCCGACGAACGTGTTGTGGGTCGGCGCGAAGTGGTAGCCGTCCATCGCGTTCTCGACGGCGAGCTTCCAGTTGCCCTTGACGCCGTAGCGCTGGATGCCGGGGAGCGTCGTCATGCCGGAGGCCGACTGCTCGGCCGCCATCGACAGGACGTCGGCCGCCTCGCCCAGGTGCTCCAGCAGTGGCGGCACGTCCGGGTCGAACGACACGAAGACGAAGCCCTCGTGGATGTCGAGCTTCGCGACCGGACGCAGGTCCATCGTGCCCTTGAACCGCTCGAGCTCGGCGTACGCGTCGTCGCCGGGGAGCGCGGAGAGCTTGCCGGACGAGTTGAACGTCCAGGCGTGGTAGAAGCACTGGAAGTTGCGGGCGTTGCCCTGCTCCTCCCGGCAGACCACGGTGCCGCGGTGCGGGCACGAGTTGAGGAATGCCCGCACGACGCCGTCGCCGCCGCGGACGAAGATCAGCGGCTTCCCGCCGAGCGTCCGGACCTTGTAGTCGTTCTTGTTCGGGATCTCGGTCTCGTGGCCCAGGTACAGCCAGTTGTGGTTCCAGATCCGGTCGCGCTCGGCCTGGAAGACCTCCGCCGAGCGGTACGCCTCACGGTTGACCCGGAAGGTCAACTGGTTCCAGTCCTGCGCGATCAGGCCACCGTGGCCGGTATCGACCAGACCCTCAGCCATTGTCTGTGTCATCTTCGGTCCTCGTTGTGAGAGATGCCATCTCGCATTACGACATGGTGTATTGCAGAGTGCGTACTGTCAACGGACCCGGCGAGTTCGAGCCCGGTTGGTAGCATCACGCCTGCTGGATTCAGCCCCCGTGGTCGTCCCCGACCACAAAAAAGGACAATTCATGCTTGAGCCCGTGCCGGAAATTGCCCCGGTTTCCCCCGCCCCCGGCGACGAGGAACTTCCCCGTGCCGAGCGGGGTACCCCCGCCATTCAGGCCGTCGAACGTGCAGCCACGATTCTCGGCGCCTTTAGCGTCGGCCGACCGCGGCTGAGCCTGAACGAACTGACCGCCCGGCTCGGTACCAGCAAGGCCACCGCGCACCGCTACACCAAAGCGCTGCGATCGGTGAACCTCCTGCGTTACGACGAGCGGGAAGCCCTGTACTCCCTCGGCCCCCAGGTGCTGACGCTCTCGGCCGCCGCGCGCGCCGGGCTGCCGATCATCACGATCGCCGGCCCGTACATGGAGGAGCTCGTCCGCGAGGCCGGCGAAACCGTCGTCCTCTCGGTCTGGGACGGCGACACCGCCGTGGTCGTCCGGGTCGACGACAACACCGACCGCACGGTGCGGATCAGCGTCCGCACCGGCGCCCGGCTCTCGATGTCCCGGTCGGCCCAGGGCCGCGTGTTCTGCGCGTTCCTGGACGAGGACGAGGTGCCCGGCCTGGGCAGCCTGCTGCGCCGCAACCCCGATCTGCGCTCCGAGCTCGAAGCGATCCGGGAGAACGGCATCAGCGTGAACACCCCGGCCGACAACGGTGTCCGCACGATCGCCGCGCCCGTGTTCCAGGACGCGACGATCGTCGCGACGATGGCGATCGTCGGGACGACGGCAGCAGTGGCCGACGAGACCGGTTCGCCGGCCGCGCAGTCCCTGCTGCACATCTCCCGATCGCTCACCCAGGAGCTGGGCGCCAGTGGCCCCATCACCCGGGGCTTCTAGCGCGCCGGCACTCACAGATCCAGCGTCAGCCGGTCGGATGCGCACCGGCTGACGCAGATCATCATCGAGCTGCTCTCGGCCCGTTCGGCCTCGGTCAGGATCGTGTCCCGGTGCAGGGCCCGGCCGGCTAGCACCCGGGTCTCGCACGAACCGCAGAAGCCCTCTTCGCAGTCGTACGGCACGCCGGGGACGACGTCACGCACCGCTTCGAGCAGCGTGCGATCGGCCGGCACCCGGAACTCGTGGCCCGCCCGGGCCAGCTTCACGATGAACTCGCTCGAGTCCGCCGGGATGGGGGCCACCCGGTCCGTGCCGCTGCTGGTGAACCGCTCCACGTGCAGGTCGAGGTCGCCGACGGTGTTCTCGACGGCCTTGAGCAGCCCCTCCGGGCCGCAGCAGTAGACCTGGGTACCCGGCTTGGCCGCCGCGAACGCGGCCATCAGGTCGGGGTGCCCGAGCTCGTCCTGGGGAACGAGCTGGACGCGGTCTCCGTACTGCTCCTGGAGCTTCGTCGCGAACGCCATCGACGCCCTGGTGCGGCCGCCGTAGAGCAGCGTCCAGTCGGCGCCGCGGGTCTCGGCCTCACGCACCATCGCGCTGATCGGCGTGATGCCGATGCCGCCGGCGACGAACAGGAAGCGCTCGGCGTCGACCATCCGGAAGTGGTTCTTCGGGCCGCGCACCCGGATCGGCGACCCGACCGCCAGCACGTCGTGCACCTCGACCGAACCGCCGCGTCCGTCCTGCTCACGCAGGACCGCGACCGTGTAGGACGTGGTGTCCGCGGGGTCGCCGCAGAGGGAGTACTGACGGACCTTCCCCGAGGGGAGGATCAGGTCGAGGTGGGCGCCGGGCTCCCAGCTCGGGAGCTCGCCGTCGCCGGTCAGGCGCAGCGACACCACGCCGTCGGCGATCGGCTCCACCGCGGCCAGCGAGAGCAGCTGGACGTCGAGGCCGGTGGCGCTCTTGGTCGTGGCCGTCTCGCGCTTCGGGCCCGGCGTGAACGTCACCGGGATGTGGTCCCAGCCCGACTGGCTACCCCACGACTCGGTGGGCGTCGGCCCGACCGGGTCGATCCGGTAGTCGGGCAGCCGCTCCAGGACCTGGGTGATCATCTCGCGGTACATGGCCCGGGCCAGGTGGGCGCCCGGGCAGCGGTGACTGCCGATGCCGAAGGTCAGGTGACCGCGCGGGTCGCGGTCGAGGACGAACTTCTCCGGCTCCGGGAACGCCTCCGGGTCGTAGTTCGCCGCGACCCAGGGAATCAGGACCCGGTCGCCCTTCATCACCGGACAGCCGCCGATCTCGGTGTCGCGCATGACCGTCCGGGCCATCGCCTGGGCCGGCGGGTAGGCCCGCAGGAACTCCTCGGTGGCGACGTCGAGCAACGCGGGGTCCTCGATCAGCCGCTTCCGGTCCTCGGGGTGCCGGCTCAGGTGCACGAGCGTCGAACTGGTGAGCGCCGTCGTGGTGTCCACCCCGCCGGCGATCAGCAGGAAGATCACCGAGGTCATCTCGTCGTTGCTGAACGGCTCACCGGTCGGCTTGACCTGCTGCACCAGCCAGGACACCGCGTCGTTCTCCGGCTCGGCGCGCCGCTCGTCCATGATCTCGACGATCCGGTCACCCATGAACGCTAGGCCCATGCCGCCGCGCATCTCCCGCTCGCTGCCCGGTTGGGCGGCGAACAGGTCGTGGATCGGCCCGGCCAGCCGCTTCCAGTCCTCGCGGGGGAAGCCGAGCCAGTCGAGCGTCACCGCGGTGGGCACCGGGTTCGTGAGCTGCTGCACCAGGTCGGCGTGGCCGTCCTCGACGAACGCGTCGACCACGTCGGTGACGTGCTGCGCGATCATCGGGACGAGCTTCTCGATCGCCGAGCGGCTCAGGAGCGGGTTGATCAGGTCCCGGTAGATCGTCGACTCGGGTGGGTCGAGCTCGATCGGGTACTGCGGGCTCGCTTTGCCTTCCGGGATCACGAACCCGAGCCCGCTGTCCTCGCTGCGGCGAGCCGACGAGAACGTCGCGTCGTCACGGGCGATTCTGGCGATGTCCTCGTAGCGGGTGGTCACCCAGTGACCACCGTGGGACTCGGTCCAAGCGACCGGGCATTTACCCCGGACCTCGGCGTAGGGACGCACCGGATCGTCGATCAACTCCGGGGCGTGATGGTCGAATTCGACCGTCGGTCGTGCTGCTTCCACTGCCATCTCCACGGCATCCGAAGCTAACTTGCGCGGTGTTTGCCCCGGCCGCGCCACCGGAGTTCTCCCAACCGTAAACGGCGCCCAGAAAGGCGTCAATCAGCCGGAAATTCGGTCCGAAAAGGACTCCAATTTGCATCCGTGCAGCTCAGAGGACCCGAATCGGAGTTTTGACACTCGCTTGCAAGGGGTGCGCGAAATAAAACCTTCACGCACGAGCACAAACGTGAAGCGTTTGTTTTGTTCCGGCGAGCCGCTTACTAGAAAGTCAGGACGGCCTTGACGACGTCGCCGCGCTTGGTGGCCGCGGCGGCCTCGTTGATGTCGGCGAACGCGTAGTGGGCCATCAGCTTCTCGACCGGGAAGCGACCGGCCCGCTGCCACTCGAGCAGCTGCGGCACCAGCACCTGCGGCACCGCACTGCCGGAGATCACGCCGGTGACCGTGCGGCCGTTGAGCAGCGTCCGCCACTCGACCTCGACGTTCTCGCTCGGACCGACACCGACGACGGCGCAGGTACCCCGGGTGTGCAGCGCGGTCACGGCGGACTTCACGACGTCGGCGCGCCCGGTGGTGTCGACCGAGCCGTCGAGGCCGTCCGGCACGATCGCCCGGATCCGCTCGACGACGTCACCCTCGCGCGAGTCGAGCACGTGCGTGGCGCCGACCTCCTGCGCGGTCTGCAGGCGGCTCGGGCTCACGTCGACCGCGATGATCGTCTGCGCGCCGGCGGCGGCCGCGGTCATCACCGACGCGAGGCCGACCGCGCCGGCGCCGAAGACGGCCACCGCGCTCTCCGGCCCCGGCTTGACCGTGTGCAGGATCGCCCCGGCGCCGGTCATGAACCCGCAGCCGAACGGAGCGGCGGTACGCAGGTCGGCGGTGTCGGGCAGCGTGACGACGCTGCGGGCGCTGACGACCGCGTGGGTGGCGAACGCCGACTGGCCGAGGAAGTGGCCGTAGACCGGCTGGCCGTCGATGCTCAGCGCCGAGCTCCCGTCCGACCGGGCCCCCGCGAAGTTCAGCGCGTCGAACTGCGCGCAGTACGACGGGGACGCGGTGCGACACTGCTTGCAGACGCCGCAGGACGTGAACGCCAACGCCACCTGGTCGCCGACCTCGACGCCGCTGACCCCGGCACCGACGGCCTCGACCACACCGGCGCCCTCGTGTCCGAGCACGGCGTTGGTGGGTAGGAACGTAGCGAAGTGCAGGTCGGTGGCGCAGATGCCGACCGCGCTCAGGCGCACCAGCACCTCGTCGGCGCGGGGCTCCTCGAGCTGGGCCGGACGAAGTTCGAACGTCTTTTCCGCGGTGACGGCGGCGACGGTAATGTCCACGAGAACTCTCCGTTATCTCACTATGGCGAGACGGCATCTTGACTTCTGAGATGGTAGCCGTCAAGACTTCCGGTATGAGCGAGCTCGCCGTCCCAGAGAACCGCCTCCTGATCGCCGGGAGCTGGCAGTCTCCCGCCTCCGGAGAGGCCCTGCCGGTGCTCGACCCGGCCACCCAGCAAGCGTTCCACCAGGCGGGCCGAGCGACCGCCCCCGACGTGGACGCCGCCGTCGCCGCGGCCCGTGCCGCCTACTCCGGCTGGTCCCGGATGAACCCGTCCGACCGTGGTGCCATTCTCGCCCGCTGGTCGCAGCTCATCTTCCAGCACGTCGAGGAACTCGCGCGGTACGAGGCGCAGGACGTCGGCAAGCCGCTGTCCGACGCACGCACGAACATCTTCATCGCCGGCAGCATCCTCGGCTACTTCGCCGGTGCGGCCGACAAGCTGCACGGTGCGACACTACCGTCCCGCTCGGCCGACAACGCCGGCTTCACCCTGCGTGAGCCCCTCGGCGTCTGCGCGATGGTGATCGCGTGGAACGTCCCGGCGATCCTCTTCATGGCCGACGCCGCTCCCGCGCTCGCCGCCGGCAACACGATCGTGCTCAAGCCGTCGGAGTACGCGCCGATGAGCCCGCTCGCGATCGCCGCGCTGGCCGAGGAAGCAGGCCTCCCGCCTGGCGTTCTGAACGTCGTCACCGGCCTGGGCCCGGAGGCGGGCCAGCCGCTGACCTCGCACCGGGGCATCAACCACATCAGCTTCGTCGGAAGCTCCGCCACCGGCCGGGCCATCATGCGATCGGCCGCCGAGAACCTCGTTCCGGTGAAGCTCGAGCTCGGCGGTAAGTCACCGAACGTAGTCTTCGCCGACGCCGACCTGGACGCCGCGGTGCCGGCGATCCTCGAGTCGATAGTCGAGAACTCGGGGCAGAACTGCTATGCGGGCTCGCGCCTGCTGATCGAGGAGCCGATCTACGACGAGGTGGTCGCCCGCCTCGCGGCCGCGATGGAGGCCGTGAAGGCCGGCCCGTGGCACGAGGACCTCGACATGGGGCCGCTCGTCAACGGCATCCAGCACGAGCGCGTGTCGGGCTTCCTGAGCGGCGGGGTCGCCGACGGGGCCCGGGTCGTCACCGGTGGGCCCGGCGGCGCCGACGGCTGGTACGTCAAGCCGACGCTGTTCGACAAGGTCACGCCGGACATGCCGATCGTCCGCGAGGAGATCTTCGGCCCGGTGCTCGCGGCAGAGTCGTTCCGCGGCGCGCGGGACGCGATCGACCGCGTCAACGCCACCCCGTACGGGCTGCTGGTCAGCGTCTGGACCAACGACCTGTCCCGGGCGCTGCGGGTCACCCAGGAGGTGCGCTCGGGCCAGGTGTCGGTGAACGAGTTCGCCAACTCCGCGATCATCGGCTTCCCGTTCAACCTGGCCAAGGAGAGCGGGTTCAGCCAGGGCGGCGGATACGAGGCCATGAAGGAGTACACGTCCGAGAAGGGCGTGACCATCAAGATGCGTCCGCTCGACTGAGCCGGACGCCTTCGACGGCCGGACCTTGACACCGGCCTGGGCGCCGGGTCGCAACGCTGCGACCCGGCGCCGTTCCCGTTCCCGGTCCCGGGGCGCTCAGCCGTTGAGGTAGGCCAGGGCGGCGAGGACGCGCCGGTTGTCGTCCTCGGAGGGCGGCAGGTCGAGCTTGCCGAAGATGCTGTTGATGTGTTTCCCGACGGCTTTCTCGGTGACGAACAACCGGCTGGCGATCGCCGCGTTGGAACGCCCCTCGGCCATCAAGCTCAGCACCTCACGCTCACGCGGGGTGAGCCGGCCCAGCGGCTCGTCGGCACTGTGCCGGGCCAGCAGGCGTGACACCACCTCCGGGTCCATCGCGGTGCCACCGGCTGCGACCCGGCGCACCGAGTCGACGAACTGACCCACGTGCGAGACCCGGTCCTTGAGCAGATAGCCGACGCCACCGGCGCGGTCGGAGAGCAGCTCCCGCGCGTACAGCTGCTCGACGTGCTGGGAGAGCACCAGCACCGGCAGCCCCGGGATCTCCGTCCGGGCCTGGATCGCGGCCCGTAAGCCCTCGTCGGTGAACGTGGGCGGTAAGCGGACGTCGATCACCGCGACGTCCGGCCGATGCGTGATCAGCGCCCGCAGCAGCGACGGCGCGTTGTCGACCGCCTCCACGACGTCGAAGTCGTACGCGGTGAGCAGCCGGATCAGGCCGTCCCGAAGGAGCGCGAGGTCTTCGGCGAGGACAACACGCACGGTATCTCCAGCAGCACGACGGTCGGTCCACCCGATGGGCTACTCAACGCTAGCGTGCCGTCCAACGCCGACAACCGGCGCTCGACACCGCGGAGCCCGGTTCCCGCCTCGATCGACGCGCCGCCGCGACCACGGTCGCCCACGGTCAGACGCAGGTGCGTGCCGGTGCTCTCCAGCTCGATCCAGGCACTCGCCGCTCCGCTGTGCCTCGCCACGTTCGTCAGCGCCTCCGACGCCGCGAAGTAGAGCGCCGACTCCACCGGCGCCGGGGGCCGGCCGGGCAGCAGCACGGTGCACTCCACCGCGATCGGCAAGGCCATGGCCAACGCACGGATCGCTCCGTCCAGCCCGCGCTCGGCGAGGATCGGCGGATGGATTCCGGCGACGAGATCGCGTAACTCGGAGAGCGCCAGCACGCTGGACTCCCGGGCCTCGACCAGCAGCGCCTTGGCACCGTCCGGATCCCGGCCGATCAGGTCCTCGGCCATCCCGATGCTCATGGCCAGGGACACCAGCCGCGCCTGCGCGCCGTCGTGCAGGTCACGCTCGATCCGGCGCAGCTCGGCCGCTTGGGCGTCGACGGTCTCGGTCCGCGTCCGGGTCAGCTGGGTGACCCGGAGCGCGAGTTGGCTCTTGCGGGTGGGGGCCAGCAGCAACCGGCCGTACATCGAGTGCGCCCACAGCGCCCACGGAGCGATCAACAGCCCGATCAACACGAGCAGGACGCCCTGGCTCACGGCCAGGCCGACGTCCCGGGCCGTCTCGATCGGCCACACCGTGCCGAAGCCGTACCCGTTCGGCAGCACGTCCAGCATCCAGAGCACCTGGGGAACCACGATGCCCTCGACCCCGCTGACGACGGCGACGGCGGGCAGCAACCCCAGCAACAGGCCGACCGGAACCTCGCCGAGCAGCCAGAGCAGATCACGCCAGGTGGCCGGGTCACGCAGCATCCACCGGACCCGCTGGCCGGCCCGACGGGGAGCGAACCCGGAGTAGGCCGGCGCCGGCCGGTACGGCGACGCGATCGGGAGACCGGCCCACTCCGCCGCGAACCGCCGGTGCAGCGTGGCCAGGTTCCTGATCGCGACGACCACCAGCGGCAGGAGGACGAACCCGATCCCCAGCACGAGGAACGCGGACGACAGCACGAAGAGGACGAACAGCGGTAACCCGAGTCCCAACCCCAGCACCGGGAACGTCAGTCCCTGGACCACCGCGACACCGCCACGCCGGACGCCGGAGCGGAGGTCGTTGCTGAGTTCGCTCACGGTGCCTCCGACGGTCGTGGAGCCTCGATTGTGGTCCACTCCGGCCGCTGCGCCCATGGGGTTAGGCCTACCCCCCGTGGGGTGCTGGAACCAGTGTCACGCCGGGGAGCGGGTTCGAGGATCGAACCATGACCACGACGGACGTGCCATCCACCGGGACCGACTACGGACTGCTGGCCCGGCGGATCACCGCAGCCGGACTCCTCGACCGACGTCCCGGGTACTACGCGGTGCGGACCGGCCTGCTCCTCGCACTGGGGCTGGCCGCCGCGGCGGCCTACCTCTCGCTCGGCGACTCCTGGGCGCAGCTGTGGGTGGCCGCGGGGGTCGCGGTCCTCTCCGCCCAACTGGGTCTGCTCGCGCACGACATCGCCCACCGACAGGTGTTCCGCACCGCGCGGGCCAGCGGCATCGCCGGCCGGATCGTCGGCAACCTGGGAATCGGCATGGGCTACGGCTGGTGGAGCGAGAAGCACACCCGCCACCACGCGAACCCCAACCACTCCGAACTCGACCCGGACGTCGCCCCCGACCTGCTCGTGTGGTCGGAGGAGCAGGCCCGTGACGCCCGCGGCGCGGCCCGGGTGGTGGGCCGGTGGCAGGCGTTCCTGTTCTTCCCGCTGCTGACGTTCGAAGGCGTCAACCTGCACGTGGCGAGCATCCTCGCGCTGCGGAGGCCGACGATGCGCCACCGGGTGCTGGAGGCCGCGCTGCTCCTGGCGCACTTCGTCGGCTACGTCGCCGCGCTGCTGCTCGTGCTCTCCCCCGGCCGTGCGCTGGCCTTCGCCGCGGTGCACCACGCCGTGCTCGGCGTCTACCTCGGCTGCACGTTCGCTCCGAACCACAAGGGGATGCCGGAACCCGCCGAGGAGCACCGGCGCGACTTCCTGCGCCGGCAGGTCCTCACCTCACGCAACGTCCGCGGCGGGCCGATCCTCGACGTCGCGCTGGGCGGCCTCAACTACCAGATCGAGCACCACCTCTTCCCGAGCATGCCCACCGCGAACCTGCCCAAGGCCCAGCCGATCGTCCGGGCCTACTGCGCCGAGATCGGGGTGCCGTACGGCGAGACCGGGCTGATCGACTCGTACGCACAGGCACTGCGCCACATGCACCGGGTCGGCGCTCCGCTCCGCGCGGGCAAGTAGATGCGGCTGTTCTCCGCTGTCTGATCCGCAGATGCGGTGCTAGCGTGACGCGGTGCCCACTTTCCGGATCAGTGAAGCCGCCGCGCTCCTCGGCGTGAGCGACGACACCGTGCGCCGGTGGGCCGAGGCCGGGAAGCTGCCCACCGTGCGCGAGCCCGGCTCGCGGATCGCGATCGACGGGCGCGAGCTCGCCGCGTTCGCGGCCGACATCGCGGCCGACCGTCCCGCCGGGTTCGACTCCCCCATCGTCGCCGAGTCGGCGCGCAACCGCTTCGCCGGAATCGTCACCCGGGTGGTCCGGGACGGCGTGATGGCCCAGGTCGAGATCCAGGCCGGCCCGCACCGGGTGGTCTCCCTGATGAGCCGCGAGTCCGCCGACGAGCTCGGTCTCGAGCCCGGCGTCCTCGCGGTGGCCGCGGTCAAGTCCACGAACGTCGTCGTCGAAGTCCCCCGCCACCCCGACTGACCGCCCATTTCGCCGGCGGAGCCGGTGACACCTTCCCCGGAGGCCACCGTGCGTCGTCCTGCCCTCCTCGTCGCGGTCGCGGCTGCGGCCGCGTCGCTGTTGCTCGCCGGCTGCGGCGACAGCAGCAGCGACACCGCAGGCAGCTCGAGCTCGGCGTCGGCCAGCGCCGACGGGCTGAAAGGCACCGTGACGGTGTTCGCGGCCGCCTCGCTGACCGAGTCGTTCACGACGCTCGGCAAGCAGTTCGAACAGGCCAACCCGAGCGTCACCGTGAAGTTCAACTTCGGGGCGAGCTCGGCGCTGGCCGAGAGCATCGGCCAGGGCGCGCCCGCCGACGTGTTCGCGTCCGCGAGCACGAAGACCATGGACGGCGTGAGCAAGGACGGCGACGCGGTCGACCCGAAGGATTTCGCGCGGAACACGATGGAGATCGCGGTGCCGCCGGACAACCCCGGTGAGGTCACCGCGCTGGCCGACCTGGCCAAGCCCGGTCTGAAGGTCGCGCTCTGCCAGGAGCAGGTGCCCTGCGGCGCCACCGCCAAGAAGGTCCTCGACCAGGCCGAGGTCACGGTCACGCCGAAGACGCTCGGCGCCGACGTGAAGTCGGTGCTGACCACCGTGTCGCTCGGCGAGGTCGACGCCGGCATCGTCTACAAGACCGACGTCCGGGCCGCCGGTGACAAGGTCAAGGGCATCGAGATCCCGGCCGACCAGAACGCCTCCACCGCGTACCCGATCGCGACGCTGAAGGACGCCCCGAACGCCGACGGCGCGAAGGCGTTCGTCGACTACGTCCTGTCCGCCGACGGGACGAAGGTCCTCGAGGCGGCGGGCTTCACCGCTCCGTGAGTCGACGCACGGGAGCGCCGGCGCCGCTCGCGGTACCGGCGCTGATCGCGGTGGTGTTCCTGGCGCTGCCGCTGCTCGGGCTGCTGGTGCGGGCGCCGTGGGCGACGCTGCCGCACCTCCTGAGCGATCCTCTGGTGGCCGAGGCGCTCAGGCTCTCGGTGATCAGCGCGCTGCTCGCCACCGCGCTCTCGCTGGTGTTCGGCGTGCCGCTGGCCTGGGTGCTCGCCCGCGCCGAGTTCCCCGGCAAGGCGCTGCTGCGTGCGCTCGTGACCGTGCCGCTGGTGCTGCCGCCGGTCGTCGGGGGCGTGGCGTTGCTGCTCGCGTTCGGCCGACGCGGGATCGTCGGGCGCTACCTCGACCAGTGGTTCGACTACACGATCCCGTTCACCACGACGGCCGTGGTGCTCGCCGAGACGTTCGTCGCGATGCCGTTCCTGATCCTCACCGTCGAAGGCGCGCTGCGGGCCGCCGACCGCCGCTTCGAGGAGGCCAGCGCGAGCCTCGGCGCCGGCCGCCTGACCACGTTCCGCCGCATCACGCTGCCGCTCGTCGCGCCGTCGGTGCTGGCCGGCGCGGTGCTCTGCTGGGCCCGCGCGCTGGGCGAGTTCGGCGCGACGATCACCTTCGCCGGCAACTACCCGGGCACCACCCAGACGATGCCGCTCGCGGTCTACCTGGCGCTGGAGAGCGACCCGGACGCGGCGATCGCGCTCTCGCTCGTGCTGCTCGTCGTCTCGATCCTGATCCTGGTGGCCCTGCGCGACCGGGTGGTGCGCTCGGCATGAGCCTCGACGCGCACCTCCTGGTCGACCGCGGCACGTTCGCGCTCGACGTGGCGTTCACCGCCGAGCCGGGACAGGTCCTCGGCGTGATCGGCCCCAACGGCGCCGGGAAGACGACGCTGCTCCGCGCGCTCGCCGGGCTGACGCCGCTGACCGGCGGGCGGATCGAGCTCGCCGGGCGGCGGCTGGACGACGTGCCGGTCGAGGACCGCAAGGTCGGTGTCGTCTTCCAGGACTACCTGTTGTTCCCGCACCTGTCCGCGCTGGAGAACGTCGCCTACGGGCTGCGGGTGCGCGGCGTGCGGAAAGCGGAGGCCCGGGCGGCCGCGCACGAGTGGCTCGACCGGTTCGGCCTGGCCGGGCACGCGGGGAAGCGTCCGGGCGGGCTCTCCGGCGGGCAGGCCCAGCGGGTGGCGCTGGCCCGCGCCCTCGCCGTCGATCCGGACCTGCTGCTGCTCGACGAGCCGCTCTCCGCGCTCGACGCGGGCACCCGGCTGCGGCTGCGCACCGACCTGCGCACCCACCTGACGTCCTACCGCGGGCCCTCGCTGGTGATCACCCACGACCCGATCGAGGCGATGATCCTGGCCGACCGGCTCGTCGTGCTCGAAGGCGGCCGGATCGTGCAGGAGGGCTCGGCCACCGAGGTGACCAGGCGGCCGGCCACCGACTACGTCGCGCGTCTCGTCGGGCTCAACCTGTACCGCGGGACCGCCGCGGACGGACACGCGACGCTCGACGCCGGTGGGGCGTTCACGATCGCCGACCGCACCCTGACCGGGCCCGTGCACGTGGCCGTGCGCCCCTCGGAGATCGCGCTGTACCGCTCGGAGCCCACCGCCGGTAGCCCGAGGAACACCTGGCGCGGCCGGATCGTCGGCGTCGAGGCGTGGGGTGACCGGGTGCGGGTGGCGGTCGACGGCGAACCGCCGACGCTCGTCGACCTGACCCCGGACGCGGTGGCCGACCTCGACCTCGCCGCCGGTCACACCGTCTGGCTCACCGCCAAGGCGTCGTCGATCACCGCGTACCCGGCCTGAAAACAAACACCCCCGACCAGGGGGTGTACCTGGTCGGGGGGTGAATCGGAGGGGTCAGAGACCCCAGTCCATGCGGGGAACGACAGCGGTCTTGACCGAGAACTGGCCGACGTCCTCGACGCCGGAGGTGTCCTCGCGGTCCTCCTCGCGCGCCTTCACGACGTGCTTGCCGAACTTGTCGACGAGCGGCCGGTCGCTGTCGCGCTTGAGCCACAGGCGCAGCAGGTGACGCTTGCGGCCGTACTGCGGCCAGTCGGTGAACGCGGTCCGCGAGTGCAGCGCGGCGTAGTTCGAGACCCACTGGATGTCGCCGGGCTGGAAGTCCATGTCCAGCGCCATGCCCGGCTCGTAGGTGATCTCGTCGAACAGCCGGATGACCTCGATCTGCTGCTCGGTCAGGCGCGGCACCTCGGGGTAGTCCTGCGCGGTGAAGATGTACGTCGAGCCGGCGTACATGCTGAACACGCCGTCCTTGATGCTGACGATCGGCGACGTGTACGTCTTCTCCGGCGCGTCGTGGTCCTGCTTGTACCAGTCGAAGTAGAACGGCTCGTGCAGCAGCGGGGCCAGGTCGGGGCGCCGGGACAGGATCTCGTTGTAGATCTGCGCGCCGGAGACCAGGCTGGACGCGCCACCCTCCTTGGCCGGGCGCAGGCAGAACAGCGCCACCGCGTCCGAGCTGTCGGAGTGGAACACGAGCTTGTCGGCGACCCGCGAGGACAGCGCGGACGGGTCGTCCATCGTCTTCGTCGAGGTCGCGATGACGTGGTCGATCAGGTCGGCCATCTCGTTCTGCTTCATCGGCACGCCGAGGTGCAGGCCGGTGAGGTAGAAGATCGCGCCGGACAGCGCGTCGGAGTAGAGCTCGGTCTTCAGCCCGCGGATGAGCACGAAGCCGCGGCCGCGGTCCATGTCGCTGGCCCAGGTCTTGATGGCTTCTTCGCAGACCGGAAGCGGGTAGTCCGCCTTGGTGACGACGCGCAGGTCCGGGTCGTCCTCGACGAACTTGCGGCCGACGGCCTCGAGCTCGGCGATCTCGGCGTCGCTCAGGTGGTAGATCCAGGTCTTGTTGTCCTGGAGCTGGTCGCCCCGCCAGGCCGCCGGTCCGGTGACCGGGGACAGGTCCGTGGTGACGGTCATCGTGGTGTCTCCCTAAGGAATGGAACTGCGGCCCAGCCGGACGTCGCCGGCGACTCGGGCGTCACTGCTCTAGCTGCTGCTTGACGGTGGTGCCGTCCCAGTAGTCGCGCCGATGCGCGATCAAGCCCTCTTCGACGCGGAACCAGAACATTCCGCGAACTCGCACCGGTTTGCCGCCGATGCGGAACGTCATCACGTACCCGACCGCGGCGCGGTCGTCGTCGACGAGAAGTTCTTCGACGTCGTAGTGCAGGTTCTCGAACTCGGCCAGGAAGCCGCCGAGGCGCTCCCGGTAGGCGGTGCGGCCGGTCAGGCTACGGGCGGTCGCGGACGTGTGCTCGTTGTGGAAGTCCTCGGTCACACACGCCGCGACCTCGTCGGCGTCGCCGGCGTTGAGCGCGGCCAGGTACCGCTCGACGACCGCCCGGGTCTGGCTCAGTTGCCCCACTTCTCCCGGATCGTCGAGAAGACCCGCTGGTTGTGCGAGATCTCGATGACGTTGCCGTCCGGGTCCTTCAACGCGCAGACGTAGCCGACGACGCCGCCGATGTCCGCGGGCTCCCAGTGCAGGTTGCCCATCTCGCGGGCCTTGTCGGCGATCGCGTCGACGTCCTCGCGGTTGGGCACCTCGATGCCGATGTGCGCGAACGGCGTGAGCTGCCCGTGCTGACCGCCGTGGTCCTTGTTGAAGTCGACCAGGACCAGGACGAACGGGCTGTCGACCTGCTTGTCGTTGGACAGCCAGGCGCTCTGACCCGCGTCGTCGGAGAAGCGCTCCAGCACGACCAGGGGCGTCAGCGAGGTGTAGAACTCGATGGACTTGTCGAGGTCGCCGGACGGCAGCGCGACATGCGTCCACCGTGCCTGCGTCAGCTTCGTGTCCGCCACGGGGGTACTCCTCTTCGGTTCAGCCCTGGCACAGCGCTCTGGCGTTGGTGACTACCGTACTGAGGCGTTCGCCGTCACAGAATGTGCCGGGGGGACAAAGAAGTCCCGGACACTCTGCCCCCGCGAAACATGAGACTTCGTCGCGCTCTGTGCGAAGGTTGCGGCGTATCGGTTTGCGCGTGGTTCCCAGCGCCTAATGGGGCCGGCCTCTCGTGTGCCGGCTCCGGTACGCGGGGGCGCTCCCAGAGAGGATGTTCCTTGCGTACGCAACTACTCGGCCGGACCGGCATCCGCGTGACCCCGCTCGCCCTGGGCACGATGATGTTCGGCGCCTGGGGCAACAAGGACCACGACGAGTGCATCCGGATCGTCCACGCGGCGCTCGACGCCGGCATCAACTTCCTGGACGCGGCCGACGTCTACGCGTTCGGCGAGACCGAGGAGATCGTCGGCAAGGCGATCAAGGGCCGCCGGGACGACATCGTGCTGGCCACCAAGTTCTGCGAGCCGGTCGGACCGGGCCCGGTGAACCGCTCCGGAGGGAGCCGGCGCTGGATCGTGCGCGCGGTGGAGGACTCGCTGCGCCGCCTCGGTACGGACTACATCGACCTGTACCAGTTCCACCGGCCCGACCCCGACACCGACATCGAGGAGACGCTGAGCGCGCTCAGCGACCTCGTCCGGCAGGGCAAGGTGCGGGCGATCGGCACGTCGAACTTCCCCGGCGGTGACCTGGTCGAGGCGCAGTGGGCCGCCGAGCGGCGAGGCTTCGAGCGCTTCCGCACCGAGCAGCTGGCGTACTCGATCTTCGACCGGCACGCCGAGTACGACGCGCTGCCGACGGCCGAACGTCACGGGCTCGGCGTGCTGGTGTTCAGCCCGCTCAACGGCGGGTGGCTCACCGGCAAGTACCGGCCGGGCGCGGAGGCCCCGGAGGGCTCGCGGGCGTACACCAACGGCGACCACTTCGACTTCAAGGCCGCCGAGGTGCGCGACGCGAAGTTGTCGCGGATCCAGCCGCTGGAGGACATCGCCAAGGAAGCGGGCGTGACGCTCGTCGAGCTGGCCCTCGGGTTCGTGCTGGCGCACCGGGCGGTGTCGGCGGCGATCATCGGGCCGCGCACGATGGACCAGCTCGAGTCGCAGCTGGGGGCGGCCGACGTCGTCCTGTCCGACGACATCCTGGACCGGATCGACGCGGTCGTCGAGCCCGGCGTCAACCTGCACCAGGCCGGCGCCGGCGACCGACCCCGTGCCTTGACCGACGCCGGCCTCCGCCGCCGCTGACCGCAGCCGCGAGGGCTACTTGCGCGACTCGGAGGCGGAACCCAACTCCAGGAAGCGCTGGTAGCCCTCGTGGTAGGCCTGCTGAGGCTCGGGGTCGACGACGGTCACCGTCGGGCGCGGCCACGCGTGGGTCGCGCACTGGCCGGGACCCGGCCACCAGCCCACCCCGGCGCCGGCCGACAGCGCCGAACCGTACGCGGCCAGGTCGGTCTCCTCCGGTACCTCCACCGGCACCTCGAGCACCGAAGCCTTGATCAGGTTCCAGAGCGGGCTGCGCGCCGGGTTGCCCGCCGTGACGAGCGTCGTCAGCGTGAACCCACCGGCCGCCAGCCCTTCGGCGACGTGCGCCAGCCCGTAGGCGGTCGCTTCGAGCACCGCGCGGGCCAGCTGCGGCCGACCGGCGTCCGAGCCGAGACCGACGATCTCGGCCCGCAGCTGCCGGTTCCAGCGCGGCGCCCGCGCCCCCTCCAGGTACGGCAGCACGAGGACGCCGTCCGCGCCGGCCGGCACGGTCGCGGCCAGGTCGATCAGCTCCGGGATACCGCACCCGGTGATCGTCCGGAGCCACTCCAGCATCAGCCCGTGGCCGCTCACCGGGCCGCCGAGGATATCGAGGCCGGAGAGCGCGCTGGTGAGCGCGTACATGCCGGGCAGCCGCACGTCCTCGGGAACCACGACCGCCATGCCGCCGGTCCGGCCACCGGGGTCCATGCCGCGCCCGGGGCGGTCCAGCGCTCCGGCCCAGAACGCCAGGTACGCGTCCTGCGCACCGGCCACGAGCGGGATCCCGGCCGGTAGCCCGTGGCTGCCGTCGGTGCGTCCGATCGCGACGCCGGTGGTGACGACCGGCCCGTAACCGGGCAGCTCCGGGTCGCCGGGCCAGCGCGACTGGACGCGCTCGGCGCCGAGCCGCGCGCTGAGCCAGTCGTAGACCTGCAGCGGCTCGATGCCTCCCCCGGACTCGTCGCTCAGCACCGAGAGCTGGGCCGCGTGCTGCTCGGCCGGCGTACCGGTGGCTCCGGCCGGGTGGCGGTACGTCACGGCCAGGCCGCCGTTCGCCGGCACCGTGGTGGGGCTCTGACCGCCGAGGCTGATCGCCGCGCAGGGGCGATCGGACGGCAACTCCGCGAGGACCGACTCCAGCGCGGCCGTGACGCCCGCGAGCCAGCCCGCCGGGTCGGCGTGCCCCGCGGGCCAGCCGACCGCTCCCGGGTACGGCGCGTACGCGCGCGCGACGACCTCGCCGTCGGGTCCGAGCGCGAGCGCGCGCGCCGAGTCGCTGCCGAGGTGCAGCCCCACTACAACGGTCACCGGGCTCTCCACTCGTTGTGCCAGCCCGTGCGGCGCTGGTAGGCGTCGCCGGCGCGTAGTACCAGCGCCTCGTCGAAGGGGGCGCCGATCACCTGCAGGCCGAGCGGCATCCGGTCCGCGGTGAAGCCCATCGGCACCGACAGCGCCGGGTTCCCCACGACGTTCCAGTACGGCGCGTAGACCGCGAAGAACTCGCCGGACTCGAACATCCGGTCGAGGCGGTCGTACGGTGTCGCCGCGATCGACGCGGTCGGGGTGACCACGAGATCGACGGCGTCGAACAGGGCGGACACCGCGTCCTGCCCGGCCCGGCGGACGCGCTGCGCCTGGACGTAGTCCACCGCGGTGAACGCCTCGGCGAGCCCGACCGTCGCCAGCGTGTTGGCGAAGAAGTCGCCGCCGCGGGCGGCGAAGTCCGCCCGGTGCCAGGTCAACGCCTCGCTCAGCGTCAGCACGATCGACGCGGCGGCCAGCTCCGGGTAGAGCGGAAGCGCGACCTCGACGAGCTCGGCGCCGAGCGCGGTCAGCTCGTCGAGCGCGGCGGCGAACACGCTCGCCAGCGCGGGGTCGGCCACCGCACCGCCGACCCGGTCGAGCCGGTCGACGCCGACGCGGACGCCGGTCAGGTCGCCGGTGAGGCCCTCGAGGTAGCGCGGAACCGGCACTTCCGACGTGGTGGGATCGGCCGGGTCGGGCCCGGCGATCACCGAGAGCAGGAGCGCACAGTCGCGGGCGGTGGTGGCCATCGGCCCGACGTGGTCGGTGGACCATCCCATCGGCAGCCCGCCGGCGCGGGAGACCCGTCCGTAGGTGGGTTTGAGGCCGGTGGTGCCGCAGAAGGCCGACGGCATGCGGATGCTGCCGCCCGAGTCGGTGCCGAGCGCGCCGAGGAACGCTCCGGCGACCAGGCCGGCCGCGCTGCCCGCGCTCGAACCGCCGGTCCAGCGGGCGGTGTCCCACGGGTTTCGCGGCACCGGGAGCGGTTTGGCCGGGTCGGGTGAGCCGACGCCGTACTCCGACGTGAGCGTCTTGCCGACCACGATGCCGCCGGCCGCACGGAGCCGCGCGACCGCGGTGGCGTCGCGCCGGGCGTCCGGCGGGGGCACCAGGCTGCCGGCCGACGTCGGGCCGTCCTCGGTGGTGAGCAGGTCCTTGATGCCGAGCGGCAAGCCGGAGAGCGGGCCGGGGTCGTCGCCCGCGGCCAGCGCGTCGTCGACGCGCTGCGCGGCTTCGCGGGCGCGATCGGCGAACCGCGAGAGGAACAGCCCGAGTTCGGCGTCGGACTTGTCGCCGGCGGCCAGGGCGGCGTCGACGAGCTCGATGCTGCGGACGGTCCCCCGCCGCAGCGCGGCCGCGGCGCCGCTGAGCGTCCGCAGGTCGTCGTCCGGCGCGGCGTCACCACCCGGGACGGGGCCGGGTGGTGCGGGGGTGGGTGGGGCGTCGCTGGGGCCGGTGGTGCCGGCCGGGTCCAGGCGGGTGGCCAGGTCGCGGACCGCGGTGGGGTGCTTCGGGGACGCCGGCGCGGCGGAGAAGACCGCCGCCGGTTCGGTCGTGCGCGGGACGGGTGCGGCGTGCAGCCGCTCCGCGAACTCCCGCGCCGCCGCAACGGCACCGCCGTCGATCGCCATCAGAACAGCGCCAGACCGAGCCGGGGTGCCGCTCCGCGGCGGCGTCCCAGCGCCGCTCCGCGGCGGCGTCCCAGCGTACGGATCGAACACGGGCGGGCCTCCGCGCCGACCACGGCCGGGCGTCCGGCCGACGTGGTCGGCGCGGAGGTTGCCATCAGGTGATCCCGCGGACGAACGGCTTGCCGAGAGCGCGCGGCTCGCGGGTCTTGCTGGCGAACAGCATCATCGCCAGCAGCGCCATCAGGTACGGCGCGGCGACGAGCAGCTGCGAGTTCAGCTCGAACCCGAGCGCCGGCAGCGCCAGCCGCAGCGCGTCGGCGAAACCGAACACGAGGCAGCCGATCATCGTGCCCTTCAGACGCCAAGCGCCGAAGATGACCGCGGCGATGACGATGAAGCCGCGACCCGCGGTCATGTTCATGTTGAACGAACCGACCTCGGCGGTGGCCAGGTACGCGCCACCCAGACCCGACAGCAGACCGGCGTAGAGCAGCGCCTGGCGGCGCAGCTTGTTCACCTTCAGGCCCGTGACGTCCGCGGCCTGCGGGTTGTCGGCGATCGCCCGGAGGTTGAGACCCCACCGGCTCCGCTCGACCAGCCACCACGTCAGCGGAATGATCAACAACAGCAGATACATCGGCCAGCGTTGCTCGAACAGCGGCCCGATGATCGGGATGTCGCGCAGCCCCGGGATGCTCAGCTGACCGACCTGGTTGCTGTCGAACTCCGCGACCGCGATCAGGAAGCTCGTGAGGCCGAGGACGAACGCGTTGAGCACCAGGCCGACGACGAACGTGTTGATCTGGATCCGGTGCGACAGGTTGCCGTGGACGAAGCCCACGACCAGGCCGACGATCGCGCCGGCGAGCAGCCCGGTGGTCGCACTGCCGGTGGCGCTGGCCACCGCGACCGACCCGAACGCGCCGCCGAGCATCATGCCCTCGACCGAGATGTTCTGCGTCCCGGCCCGCTCGGCCAGGTACTCACCGCAGGCGGCGAACGCCAGCGGTGCCGTCAACCGCAGCGAGCTGGCGACGATCGTCGTGATTTCGTCGGTGCCGATCACGCGGTCACCTTCTCGGGCTCGGTGGGCGTGGAGGGGACGGGCTCGGTGGGAGGCGGCGTGGCCTCAGCCCGGCCACGCGACTTCACCTTCGCCAGCACCGGCGGCACCACGAAGGCGAGCACCAGCAGCGCCTGGACGATGTCCACCAGGTAGTTCGGCACGCCGGTCGACGCGAGGAAGCTCGAGCCCGAGCGGAACGCGCCGAACAGCAGCGCGACCGGCACGGCCGCGAGCGGACGGCTGCGGGCGATCAGGGCGACCAGCAGGCCGTCCCACCCGAAGTTGTTCGACAGCGCCGGCTGCAGGCGGAACACCTGGCCGGACAGGATGACCGCGCCGGCCAGACCGGCGAACGCACCGGAGAGCGCCAGCGCCATGCCGCCGGCCCACGGCGCCCGGACACCCGCGTGGCGGGCGGCCATCGGGTTGAGGCCGAGCATGTTCAGCCGGAAACCCCACCGGCTGCGGGCGAGCAGCACGGCCAGGACGATCGTCAGGATGATCGACAGGACCAGGCCGCCGCCGATCTCCAGCGCCGGGTACTCACCGAAGCCGGGGATCCGCACCGCCGGCGGCAGCTGCGCCGACTCGGTGGACGCGATGCTGTCCGCGCTGGCGCGGGGCGCCTGCAGCAGCCACTGCACGGTGAGCGCGAAGCTGACGAGCTGGATCGCGAGGAACGACATCAGCAGCGTGCTGACGACGACGTTGACGCCGCGGGTGTAGTGCATGACCGCGCTCGCGCCGGACCAGAGACCACCGGCGATCGCGCCGGCCAGCAGGCTCAGGACCATCACCAGGACGCCCGGCAGCGCGAGGTGCAGCGCCACGTAGGCGGCCACGGCCGCGCCGAGCAGCACCTGGCCTTCCTGCCCGATGTTGAAGACGCCTGCCCGGTTGCTGATGCACGCGCCGAGCGCCACCAGCAGCAGCGGCGTCGCGGCCTTGAGCGTCTCGCTCCACGCCGCGGTGTCGGCGATGCTGCCGGTGTAGAGCGCGTTGAGCGCGTCGCCGGGCGAGCCGCCGGTGGCCGAGACCAGGCCCATCGACGCCAGCACGGCGACCGCGACCGCGACCAGCGTGATCAGCGTGACCTGCATGCCGTAGCCGCTCGGGCGCATCAGCTCGGCGACGTTGGGGAACTTGCGGGATTCGCTCATGCTGCCTCGCCTCCGACCAGCATGCCGAGCCGCTCGGCGGTCGCCTCGTGGATGTCGAGCACGCCGACCGTCCGGCCGGACGAGATCACGGCCACCCGGGACGCGAGTGCCATCACCTCTTCCAGCTCGGTGGTGATCAGCAGCACGGCGACTCCACGGCCGGCCGCGGCACGCAGCCGCTCGTACATGTCCTCGATCGCGCCGACGTCGAGCCCGTGAGTGGGCTGCGCGGCGACCAGCACGCTCGGGTCGGTCGACAGTTCGCGGGCCAGGACGACCCTCTGTTGGTTACCGCCGGACAGGTTGCGCAGTGGCGTGTCCATCGACGGCGTCGAGATGTTGAACTGCTCGATCAGCCGGGCGGCGATCTTCCGCGCTTCCCGGCGCTTGAGCAGGAACCGGCCGCTGACCCGACCGAGGTCGGTCATCACCAGGTTGTCGAGCACCGACATGTCCAGGACGACGCCGGAGCGGTGCCGGTCCTCGGGCACGACGCCCACGCCGGCCTTGTGCAGCGCGCCGACCTTGTTCATCGGTACCGTCGCGCCGTTGACCGCGACCGTGCCGGACGTCGGTTCGAGCAGGCCCGACATCACGTCGCCGAGCGTGGCCTGGCCGTTGCCCTCGACGCCGTAGAGCGCGAGGATCTCGCCGGGCGACACGGTGAGGGCGAAGTTGTCGAGCAGCGTCCGCCCGTCCAGGCCCTTCACCACGACGTCGCTCAGCGCTAACGCCGGGGTCTTGGCTTCGACCGGGGCGACCTCGGGGGTGACGTCGGCCGCGGCCTGGATCTCCTCCGGGGTGGTGTCCTCGCTGATCAGACCGAGGGCCGCGCCCTCGGTGCCCAGCGAAACCTCCCGGCCGACCATCTGCTTGGCCAGCTCGCGGGGGTTCGTGGTCGAGGTGCGGCAGCGGAACGCCACCGAACCCTTGCGCAGCACCGTCACCTGGTCCGTCGCGGCCATGATCTCGGCCAGCTTGTGGCTGATCAGGATGACCGCGCGGTTCTCCCGGTTGACGACGTCCCGGAGGACCTCGAAGAGCTCCTGCGACTCGGCCATCGTGAGCACCGAGGTGGGCTCGTCGAGGATCAGCACCTCGGGATCGCGCCGGAGGCACTTGATGATCTCGACCCGCTGACGCTCGCCGGCGGACAGGTCCTCGACCCGGGCGATCGGTGAGATCGGCAGCCCGTAGCGGGTACCGACGTCCTTGATCTGGTCGCAGACCTCGTCGCGCTTGATGCGCCCGGGCTCGCCGAGGCTGACGTTCTCCCAGACGGTGAGCGGCTCGATCAGGCTGAAGTGCTGGTGCACCATGCCCATCCCGAGCGTGACCGCCGCCTGCGGGGTGGGAATCTCGACCTGCTCCCCGTGGCGCAGGACCGTGCCCTCGTCCCGCTGGACGAGACCGAGGAGCACCTTCATGAGCGTGGATTTGCCGGCGCCGTTCTCTCCCAGGAGGCCGTGGATCTCGCCGCTGTGCACAGCGAGATCCACGGCGTCACAGGCGACGACCGGACCGAAACACTTCGTCACGCCACGGAGCTCGAGCGCCGGCGCCTCGAGAGTGCGCGGAGCGTCGTTAGTCTGGCCGTCGTTCACGTCAGGCTCCGAGCTTCGCGACCTGAGCGTCGACGTCGACCTTGCCGTCGCCGATGTTCTTGATGAACGTCTCGAGGGCGGTGTTCTGGGCCGCGGTGCCGCCACAGATCTTCACGGTCGGGACCGGGTCCTTGCCGATGTGCCACTCGCGGGCGACGCCCATCTTCAGCTGGCCGTCGGAGAACTTCTGGAGCGCCGCGGCGAAGTACTCACCCGGGTCGAAGATCGAGGAGACCTGGAACTTCGGCGACGTCGAGGCGCACCGGTCGGTGCCGGGCGTCGACAGGATGAGGTTCTTGGTGTTGCCGAACTTCGCGACCTCGTCGGTGGCACCACCCAGGTACGGGTAGAGCGCGCCGACACCCTGGCTGACCTGCGCCTGGGCGGCTTCCTTGGCCTTACCGGAGTCGTTGAAGTCACCGGTGTAGGTGGTCACCAGGGTGGCGTCCGGGACGACCTCCTTGATGCCGGCCTTGAACGCCTTGGCGGCCTGCACGGAGAAGTCAGCCTCGGGACCGGTCACGTAACCGGCCTTCTTGATGTTCTTCTCCTTCATCAGGAGACCGTTGGCGTAGCCGGTCGCGTAGACGACCTCGTTGATGAAGTCGCGCGAGATCGTGATCTTCGGCGTCTGCTTGATGTCCGCGGACGACGGGACGTACCACGAGCTCTTGGCGCAGACCGACTCCTCGGAGGCCGGGATGGCGTCCTTGAGCTCGGCGGCACCGAGGGCGACCAGGTCGACCTTCTGGCGGCACAGGTTGCGGGCCTGGTTCAGGGCGTCGGCCGGGTTGACCGAGCCGACCTTGATCAGCTGCCAGCCCTTGGACTTGGTGAACTCCTCGGCCTTGGCCACGAAGCTCTCGTAGTAACCGTTGTCGTTCAGGTCACCCGGGCTGAGCACGCCGACGATGACCTTGCCGTCGCCGTTGACGTCCGGACCGGCAGCGCTGCTTTCCGCAGACGAAGAGCTGGAGGTCTCAGCCGTGTCGTCGCCCGGGCTCGTGCAAGCCGCGAGCGAGACAGCGATGCATGCCGCGGCAGCCGCGACACGCACCGCACGAGTGTTCAGTCTCATTGGAGTCCTTCCGAGGACGTGGAGCCTTG
The DNA here is from genome assembly GCF_000585375.1 of Cryptosporangium arvum DSM 44712. Taxonomy (NCBI): domain Bacteria; kingdom Bacillati; phylum Actinomycetota; class Actinomycetes; order Cryptosporangiales; family Cryptosporangiaceae; genus Cryptosporangium; species Cryptosporangium arvum. The sequence continues at coordinate 799,365 of NZ_KK073874.1, read as the reverse complement.
CTGTTCGGTACCGAAGGGGGGTTGACCGGCAGCGTTGACGGGGTCATGCCGAATACGCGATGCGTTCCTGTTCGAAGAGAGCCTCACCGGCGGCTGCGACGAACCATGGAAAGCCCATGCGGCCGACCGGGGAGACCTTAGTGGGGTCGATCCGATTAGGACCGGCCAGGATGGCCTCGTCCGCGACGATACAAACCACTTCGGCGAGGACGATATGGACACCCGAGAAGCACGACGTGGGGTCTCCACGATCGATTACTTCGACGACGCGGCATTCCATGTGTGCAGGGCTCACCGCAAGCGATGGCGGAGCTACCACCTGCGACGGAATAGTGTCCCAGCCGATCAACTCGGCTTCATTGACACCGTTTGGAAACTCTTTGGCGGCAGTTTCAATATGGTCCGCCAGCGCGGTGCTCGTGAGGTTGACGACGAACTCCCCGGAATGCTGGAGATTGACCCAGGTGTCCTTGGGTTCGGCGGTCGCCTCGCGCACCGTGCCGATCGTGACGGCAATCGTCGGCGGCTCCCCGCACACCGGCATGAAATAGCTGAACGGCGCCACGTTGAGTTTGCCGTCCGGGTCGGTGGTCGTGATCATCGCGATCGGCCGCGGCACGACCAGCTGGGAGATCATTCCCTGCTTCTGCGCCCCGGTCAGGCCGTCCAGGTTGATTACGGGCATTGGACCTCTCCTGTCTGCCCGGCGGCACCGTGCTCGGCTTCGGGCGCGGCCGGCCCTCCCGAAGCTGCTTCAAGTTCGGCCGCGGCGATTCGCGGCCAGCGGCGGAACGGTTCGATGCCGGTCCGCCGGAGCAGGTGGTGCGAGTTCTCCTTCGCGCAGGCCCGGAGGTCGTCGTAGTCGATCAGTTGCAGCCGCTGGTCGCGGACGACCACGGTGCCGTCGACGACCACGTCGCGCACGGTGTGGCTCGGCATGCCCCACACCAGCTGGAGCGCCTCGTCGCCACGCGGCGTCCAGACCGGGTCGGTCGTGTCGTAGACGACGACGTCGGCTGCTTTGCCGACCTCGATCGAGCCGATCTCGTGGTCGAGCCCGATCGCGCGGGCGCCGTCGATCGTGGCCAGCGCGAGCGCCTCGTGGGCGTGCACGGGGTCAGTATCGCCCCGATCGAGCGAAAGCCCAGCGAAAAGCATCGCGGCGCGCAAGATGTCGGGTACGTCGTTCGCGTTGTGCGAGTCGCAGCCCAGCGCCACCCGGCCACCGCGCCGGATGATCTCGACGTGCCGGGCGGCCCGGGTGAAGCCCTGGCCGAGGCGCAGGTACGCGCCCGGGCTGGACGCCACCGCGGTGTCGGTCCCGACGATCGCGTCGACCTCGTCGTCGTCGAGCCAGACCGCGTGGCCGAGCAGCAGGCGCGGGCCGAGTACGCCCAGCTTGTGCAGGTGAACGACGGGCCGGTTGCCCGACCGCTGCGCGTACCCCGGGATGTCGTTCTCCCCCGGCGAGATGTGCCAGGTCATCCGGGTGTCGAGCCGCTCGGCGAGTTCGGCCGCGCCCTGGAACAGCGCGTCCGAGCACAGGTCGTGGCCGAGCAGCGTGATCCACGCGCTGACCCGGTCGGTGGTGCCGAGCTCGCGGACGATCTCCTCCTGTCGGGCGAGAACGTCGGCCGCGGGGGCAGCGAACGGGAGCCCTTCGGTGTCCCAGCCCCAGCCGTTCAGGCGGGCGCGGATACCGGTCTTACGGAGGCCGGCCGCCACCCGCAGCGGGTGCGCGACCGTGCCGGGCTCGATGATCGTCGTGACGCCCCGGCGCAGCGACTCCGCCGCGGTCAGCATCGCCGAGATCTCGTCGTCGCCACCGGTGTGCGCGTTGTGCAGCGGCACGGCCCAGTTGAAGATCGCGTCCTGGGCGCCGATGTCGTCCGGGATGCCGCTGCGGGTCAGCGGGTCGGCGGTCGTGTGCTGGTGGGCGTTGATCATGCCGGGCGCGACGACGCAGCCGGTGGCGTCGAGCTCGTCCGCGTCGGGGTAGCGCAGCCGCAGCTCCTCGGCCGTGCCCAACGCCGCGATCCGGCCGTCGACGACCGCGATCGTGGCACCGGTCAGCACCTCGCGGCCCGGGGCCATCGTGACGACGTCGCCGCCGACGATCAGGAGGGAGGTCACGGGGTCACCAGCACCTTTCCGACCGTGGTGCGGTCGGTGAGCACGTCGAACGCCTCCGACAGCCCCTCGAGGGGCAGGACGGCGGCGATCGGGGCGGACAGCTTGCCGTACCAGAACGCGGTCAGCGCCCGGTGGAAGTCCTCCGGGGTGTACGCACCTGAACCGAGCAACGAGAGCTCGCGGTGATACGCACCCGTGAGTCCGAAAGTCACCTCGTTCCCGCTCGTCTGACCCATGAATACGAGGCGTCCGCGGACGCCGAGGGCGCTCAACGAGAGCGGCCAGGTTGCGGGGCCGACGTGGTCGAGCACGATCTGCGCGCCCCGGCCGCCGGTGAGCTCACGCACGTAGGCGACCGGATCCGCGTCGAGCGGAACGCAGTGTTCGACGCCGAGCGCGCGCACCGCGTCGAGCTTGGCCTGGCTGCCGGCGACCGCGACGACCTGCGCGCCGGCCTCCATCGCCAGCTGCACGGCGGCGATGCTCACCGCGCTGGCCGCGGCCTGGATCAGGATCGTCTCGCCGGCGGCGAGCCGGCCGACCGGGAACAGCGCGTGGTACGCGGTGGACCAGGAGGACGGGAGTGCGGCCGCGGTGGTCAGCTCGACCTCGTCGGGCACCGGGTGCGTCTGCACCGCCTTGACCGCGACGTACTCGGCGTACCCACCGGGCCGGTTGCCTCCGGTCACCCGGACGTCTCCGCAGTATCCGAAGTCGCCGGCCACGCAGTACGTGCACTCGTCGCAGCCCAGCACCGGGTCGACGACGACCCGGCTGCCGACGGTCAGATCGGAGACGGCCGAGCCGACCTCGGCGACCGTGCCGGCGATGTCCATCCCGGGTACGTGCGGAAGCGCGAAGCCGGGGAGCAGCGCCGGGCCCTGACGCTGCAGCAGGTCCATCCGGTTGACCGCGCACGCCGCGACCCGGATCAGCACCTCGTCCGCGCCGATCGTGGGTACCGGGACGTCCTGCGCGGTCACGACCTCGGGGCCGCCGAAACCGGTCTGCACCATCGCCCGCACTGGCGTCCCTCCTCGTCGTGTTTCGTCAGCATTGCCATCTCACATCGCGAGGTGGCGATTCACATTGCACAACAGCAATGTCGGAACCATGCCCTCCCGGCCAAGCCCTGTCAACGAGTGAACGGCATCTCAGAGCCTGGTAACGCAGACTTTTCCAGCGGAGGGCCCTGAGCACGAAAAGCAGGCTTCAACCATGTGCTCAGAGCGTCTTGCGCGGACGAAACCGCCGAGTGACCATCCGCCACCCCCGGAAATCAGTTGTGCCGCGCACACCGAAAAGCAGTGGATCCGGCGACGTCGCCGGATCCACTGCTACTCGCCGTAGTAAAGGTGTCGCGCTGGGTCAGCTGGCGGGGGGAAGCTCGACCTGCGGGCCGTACTTGTTCACTTCGCCGGTGACGTTCACCTTGCCGCTACCGATGTTCGTGATGAACTGCGCCAGTTCCGCGTTCTGGTCGTCGGTGCCGTTGCAGAGACGCACGGTCGGCACCTGGTCCACGCCGATGTGCCAGACCCGGCGCGTGCCCATCTTGAGCTCGCCCTCGGCGAAGTCCTGCAGCGCCGCCGCGAAGTACTCTCCCGGGTCGAAGATGACCGAGACGTCGAACTTCGGGTCGGTCGAGTCGCACCGGTTGGTACCCGGGGTCGCCAGCAGGACCCCGCGCGAGTTGCCCACCTTGGCCGCGGGATCGGTGCCACCACCCAGGTAGGGGTAGACGGCCTTGGCGCCCTCGTCGGCCAGTTCCTTCATGGCCGCGGAGGCGAGCTTGCCGTCGTTCAGGTCACCGGTGAAGACCGCCTTGAACTCGAGCGGCGAGCTGCCGAGTGCGAGCTTGAGGCCGGCGTAGTACGCCTTCGCCGCGTCGGTCGCGAACCCCACCGCCGGGCCGGAGATGAAGCCGGCCTTGTCGTACCCCTTGAACTTCATCAGGAGACCGCTCGCGTACCCGGCCGCGATGACGCTCTCGAAGGTGAAGTCCTGCGAGACGACGATGCCCGGCCGCTCGTCGGTGATCGTGCTGGACGGGACGTACCAGTAGGCCTTGCCGCAGTCGCCGTTGGTGGCCGCGGGGATGGCGTCCTCGATCTCGGAGGCGCCCAGCGCGACCAGGTCGGGCTTGTACTGGGCGCAGTACTTCTTCGCCGCCGCGAGCGAGGTGCCGGGCTTGATGTTGCCCTGCCGCTCGATCGTCCAGCCCTGACGGGCGGCGAACGCGGACGCCTTGTTCAGGAAGCTCTCGTAGTACCCGTTGTCGTTCAGGTCACCGGGGCTCAACACCAGGATGACGACTTTGCCGTCCTTGTTGATGTCGGCCTGCCCGCTGTTGTCGGCGGTGGCGGCGACCGCTACGTCCGCGTAGCGATTCTCCTCGCTGCACGACGTGACAGCGAGCATCAAGCAGACCGCGGCCACCGCGATGCGCGTCATTCGGGTGGACAGTCTCATGGGGGTCCTTCCGGGGGTCCTTACACCTTCAGAGCACACTAGTCACACGCAGAAACCGGGCAATCAGGTCGAAGCCACTGGTCAGGGTCTTTTGGTCACGCCGGGACGGTCCGAGAACCAGCCGCCGACGACAGGATCGTGCTCGTCCAGAGCCAACAGCAACTCCTGGGCGGTGAGCGCCGCCTGCAGCAGCACGATGGCTTCCGGGTCCAACGGGTCGACGCCGAGCAGCGTCTTGATCTGGCCTACCCGGTAGCCGACCGAGTTGCGGTGCAGATGCAGCGCGTCGGCGACGGCGGTGCGGCTGCCGCTGGACGCCAGCCACGCGCGCAGCGTACGGATCAGGTCCTCGCGGGGCAGCAGCGGTCCGAGGTGCCGCTCGACGAACTCGCGCAGGCGCTCCGGCGGCACGGTGACCAGTAGCTGCGCCAGGCCCAGCGATCCGTACGGCAGCACGAGCGCGTCGCCGCGGGTCGAGCTGCGCCGCAGCAGCAGCGCCAGCAGCACCTCGGCTTCACGGAACGAGTTCGCGGTCCGGTCGGCGCCGTTGACCACCGGACCGGACGCGGCACGCACCACACCGTCGCCGACGACGGCCTGCGCGCGCTCACGCAGCCGCTCGAGTTCGCCGTCCTCACCGCCCGGCAGCACGGTCCAGGCCCGGCGTCCCTGGTGGAGCGCGGTCACGCCGGCCCGGGGCAGCGCGGTGGCCCAGGCGCGCACGTGCGGCCCGTCGTAGTCGAAGACCGCACCGGCGTGCGGGGCGTCCAGGCGCATACCGAAGCGGGCGGCGGCCCGGGTGAGGTCGTCGGGTGCGCGCAACGTGCCGCAGCGCAACTCGTCGACGAGGTCGGCGCCGGCGGCCGACCCCGCCTCGGCGGCGGCGTCCCGGCGGACCGCCTCGATCGCGAGCGCGGTCGTGGCCGCCAGCAGGTACGGCACGACCGGCGGGGAGACCGGCTCGGCGAGCAGCACGATGCCGAACCGGCGCCGGTCGGCGCGGACCGCGGCGGCCCGGACGGGCCGTCCGTCGGACATGGTCAGCGGCACCGGCCGCTCGGCCCCGAACACCTGCGCCACGTCCGAGGCCCGGACGTTCGGCGCCTCCGTGCCGGGCGGCACCGAGGTGGCCAGCAACGCGCCGTGGACGTCGAACAGCCAGGCGGCGTGGCCGGTGTGGGCGGCCAACCGGCGCAGGATCGCCGACCAGCCCTCGCCACCGAGCGTGAGCTGGTTGAGCTCCCGCTCGAACTCCTCCGGGGTCGCCGCCGGAGAGACCGGCCCTCCGCGCGGTGCGATCGGGCGGGACGTCATGGGAACCCGACCGCCCTCCATGGGCGGAACCATACCTCCCGGTCACGCAGTGTCTTCAGCACCGTCGTCACCGGGAGGTATCGTCGCTCAACGTGTTCTCCTGAACACGAGGGTCAGGCGCCGAAGTCCGCCTTGCGGATCAGGCAGTGAACACCCTTCACCGCGTCGACGACCTGACTGACCTCGAAGTCGCCGGCCGCGCTCAGGTAGGCCAGCGCGGTGGCCCTCGGCACGCCCTGGTGGGTCTCGAGGAACGACACCGCGGCCCGCACGGCCTTCCTCATGGCCTCGTTGAGGTCGGGGTCCATTCCGGTCGGGATCCAGTGCGTGTCGGTCTCGACGAACGGGTTGCGGATGGCACCGACGGCCGCGCGCGCGGCCGCGTCCTTGAGCACGGTCAGGCGCAGGGTCGCGCGCAGCGGCGCCTCCAGTGCGGTCAGCGCCACCTCGCCGTCGCCCTGGGCGTAGTGGGGGTCGCCGGCGTAGAACAGCGCACCGGCGGTCTGCACCGGGAGATACAGCGTCGAGCCGGCCTGGAGCTCGTTCACGTCCATGTTGCCGCCGTGGTCACCCGGCGGCACCGAGGGCACCGCCTCGTCGGTGTCGCGCGCGACGCCCATCAGGCCCAGGAACGGGCGCAGCGGGAACCGGACGCCCCGGCCCTCGCCGAAGCGCAGGTTGCCGTAGAGCACGCCGCCGTTCTCGGTGACGTCGGTGAAGTGGATGTTGCTGCCGAAGCTCGTCGGATCGAGCACGTGGGCATCCTCGCGGCGCAGCGTGCCCTCGGGGAACTCGCCGGGCAGAGCGCCGTAGCCGTGCCGGTTGCTGATGAAGCCGTAGGGGGCGCGGATCCCCAGGTCGAGGACGTCGACCCGGAGTAAGTCGCCCGGCTCGGCGCCGGACACCGCGATCGGGCCGGTCACCACGTGCGGGCCGTCGTCGAAGTCGTGGGTGAGATCGGACGCCGCGAACACCCGCGAGTCCTCGAGCACCTCGGTCGCCTTCACGCCGAAGCCGGCCAGGTACGCGACCGGGTCTCGACCCTGGTCCTCCAGGATGCCCTCGTGGCTGAGGGTGTCGATGGTGACCGTCGCACCGCTCTCCACGTTCAGCACCGGCGCGCTGGCGCGGTTGGGCAGGAAGCCCCACTGGGCCGTTTCCGGCGTCGTCTCGAGGTAGTGGTCGCCGGGGATACGACCTTCGCGCGGCTGCAGCGTCACGCCGAGCTCCTTCGTGCGGTGAGGGGCGAGCAAGTCGTATACGACACTGCGTGAACCGTGTTTCAGTCAGAAGTCCGAGCTAGGAAGCTCGGGTAACAGGCGCCCGTCACAAAACGGCCTATAAATATTTATTAGCACATCAATAGCCGTCGTTCGGCGCTCTGAATTTGCGCCATGCGATACGGCGTCTCACTTCTTCAAAATGGCGGTATACGATCCGCAGCCGGTATGTCCGGGCTGCTCAGCGGCGACATTTTTGTCCAGATGCGACGTCTCCGGCCTTACTGCGGCGGGGTATGGCGAATGTCGCACCGGATGTCCCACGGAAGGCTTTCCGCTGGTCATTTCGTCAATCGGAGAGCCGTTCGTTTTTTCCACCCCGTTGTGGGGGCCTGCCCACTGGAGCAACTCGTTCCTACTCCACTACGATCCGTGCGCTACGTACCGCAAATGAGCGAGTGGGAGGCAACAGGTGAACGCGACGTCCCGCCCGAGAACGGGCCGGCCTCGCTTCACGGTCAGCGTCGACATCGACCTCGACGGTTCGTGGTGGGTCGTCCGAAAACCCGCCGACTTGCACCCTCGCGACTTCGCCAACGTGCGCGGCAAGGTGCGTCCATTGCACGCGAAGTCCTCTAGGACGTGCCATCCTTCGGTGAGTCACTTCGCGGTCACTCATGCCGCGTGGTCGCTCGCGCGTCCGTCACTAGTGATCGAGCCGTCACTAGGGCGTGTTTGAAAAGCGCTTCGTTCGTTGGGTGATGCGTGGCTCGTGGTGATCTGACGAATGCGGAGTGGGAAGTCTTGTCGGCGGTGTTGCCGTCGGCTAAGCCGGGTGGTCGGCCGCCGCGTTCGCGGCGGCAGGTCATTGATGGGATCCGGTGGCGGGTGAGGACCGGGGCGCCGTGGCGGGACCTGCCCGAACGGTATGGGCCGTGGGAGACCGCGTATGCGCTGTTCCGGGACTGGCAGCGGGACGGGACCTGGGCGCGCATCGTGTCCGATCTGCAGTCCCGCGCCCAGGCCCGGGGGCTGATCACCTGGGACGTGTCCGTCGACTCCACCGTGGTCCGGGCTCACCAGCACGCCGCGGGCGCCCGTAAAAGGGGGTCGATCAGAAACAACCGCCGGGAGGGTGCACCGCAGAGCCCAACGACCATGGTCTGGGACGGTCACGCGGCGGGTTGAGCACCAAGATCCATCTCGCGGCCGAGGGCGGACAGCGTCCGCTGTCGCTGCTGGTCACCGCCGGGCAGGCCGGAGACGCGCCGCAGTTCCAGCCGGTGATCGACGCGATCGGTGTCCCCGGTCGAGTCGGCAGGCCCAGGACACGGCCGGCGCGGGTCCTAGCCGATAAGGCCTACGGATCCCGCGCCAACCGCGTCTACCTGCGCCGACGCGGAATCCGCGCCACCATCCCCGAACCAGCCGACCGGTTGGCCCACCGCCGACGTCGCGGCAGCGCCGGCGGCCGCCCACCGACGTTCAACGCCGAGACCTACAAGCAGCGCCACGCGGTCGAGTGCGGGATCAACCGCCTCAAGCGCTACCGGGCGGTCGCGACTCGCTACGACAAACTCGCCGTCCGCTTTCTCACGACGCTGCACATCGCCGCGATCAACGAATGGCTACGGTGACCAGCTTTTCAAACAGGCCCTAGTGGTCGAGGCGGGAAAGACGCAGGATCACCGGTCCGACACCGTCCGGTGTACCCACGCTAGGCGAACTAGGGGCTGGATTCGGTGATGACGCCTGAGCCTGGCGCAGGCCCCACCGTCCTGCGCATTCTCCTGGGCTCCCAGTTGCGCAGGCTACGCGAGGACCGCAACGTCACCCGCGAGGACGCCGGCTACGCGATCCGCGCCTCCGAATCCAAGATCAGCCGCATCGAACTCGGCCGCGTCGGCTTCAAGGAGCGCGACGTCTCCGACCTGCTCACGCTGTACGGGGTCACCGACCCGGCGGAGCGCGACGCCCTGCTCTCGCTCGCGCGGGAAGCCAACCAACCCGGCTGGTGGCACAAGTTCGGCGACATCCTGCCCCAATGGTTCCAGGCATACGTCGGCCTGGAGGCCGCGGCGTCGCTGATCCGTACGTACGAGGTGCAGTTCATCCCCGGTCTACTGCAGACCGAGGACTACGCACGCGCGGTGGTGCTGCTCGGCAACGGCAGCGCGCCGAAGGAAGAGATCGACCGCCGGGTGCAGCTGCGGATGGAGCGTCAGCAGCTGCTCGACCGCCCCAACGCGCCCCGGTTCTGGGCGATCATCGACGAAGCCGTCCTGCGCCGCCCGATCGGCGGGCGCGACGTGATGCGTGCCCAGCTCGAGCTGCTGGCCGAGCTCTCGGAGCGGCCCAACGTCACGCTCCAGATCATCCCGTTCGGGTTCGGCGGCCACGCCGCGGCGGGGGGCGCGTTCTCCCTGCTCCGCTTCCCTGATCAGACACTGCCCGACATCGTCTACATCGAGCAGTTGACGAGCGCTCTCTACCTCGAGAAGCGCGAGGACGTCGACACCTATCTGGAGTCGATGGAGCGCCTCGCCGTCGAGGCCGACTCACCGGACCGCAGCCGCGAGCGTTTCGCGGAGATCCGTAAGGACTTCGACCTGCCGCTCCGCTGACGTCTGCGGAGCTCGTGCGACTTTACGATGCGGAGCGCGCCCGACCGCGCTCCGCGCTAGAACACCACCACGACGGCTTTCAACTGACGAAGTGGTCGAAGTCGCCGCTGCGCGCACCGGCGATGAGGGCCGCGATCTCGTCGCGGGTGTAGATGAGTGCGGGGCCCTCGGGGTGACGAGAGTTCCGAACCGCGAACTGCCCGTCCGGCAGCCCGGCAATCTCCACGCAATTGCCGTTGGGGTTGCTGTGGCTGCTCTTCAGCCACGCCACCGGACCCAGTTGCCCGGCAGGTATGCCGTTGTACAGGTGGTGCATATTGCGCCTCTCTCGGATCGCCGGCGGGACGTCAGTGGCCGCCGGTGCACGATCGGCGGAACGACGCCCCGTGCCGTCGCGTGCGCCCATCAAATTAGGCCATCTGCACGTGCAGACGCTCTTGCACATGCACTGCCTGATGCAGGAGGATAACGCACGTGCGCGACGGTTCTTTCGGTCGAGCCGTCGAAGGTCGGCGACGGGAGGTTGACGTGTCCCCTGCTCCACGCGCAGCACGGACTGAGTCCGCTCGCGGCTGCGCGCACAGAGAAGCGGCGTGGAAGGTCGAGCTCTCGGCCCGGCTCTGCACCGATCGGGCGCACGCGGCGCGCCTGCGCGGGCTGGCCGCCTGGCACCAGCGCCAGGCCGACCACTTCGACCAGCTCTTCGGCGACGACGGCACGTCGCCCGCCACGGCCTGACCGAACACCCCGCACCAACTCCGACGGGCGTCCACACCGGACCGCCGTCGGCCCGGGCCGGTGCGGGCTGGAGGCGCCCGGACCCTCCAGCTCGTGCCGCCATCCCGAATCGTCCGCGCGTCGTCTCCCCGGCATGGCGACGCGCGGACTTTCGCGTTCACGGGGTAGTCACGCAGCGTCAGACGCGCTCTACCTAAAATTCTTACTTCCGTGTCCACCGAGGCCGAAAACGCCCGCCTCGGGTGACCCAGGCCACACCACTTGGTCTATTTACGCCAGGGAACGTTTACTCTCCGTAATGACAAAAGACCGGCGGGCGCCTTTGGTCAGGCGCCCGCCGGTCCCCGTTCGGTCCTGATCGACTCAGGTCGCGGCGACCTGCTCGCCGATCGCCTTGTGCAAGGCCCGGTTGAGCAGCACGAGCAGGGTGTCCCGCACCGACCGCCGGTCACGCGCGTCGAACGCGACGACCGGCACCTGGTCGTCGATCGCGAGCGCCCAGCGGACCGCGGCGAGGTCCTGCGCGAGCAGACCGTCGAACGCGTTCACGCCGACGATGAACGGGATGCCCGTGTGCTCGAAGTAGTCGACCGCCGGGTAGCAGTCGTCGAGCCGGGAACTGTCGACGACGACGAGCGCGCCGAGCGCTCCCCGGGCGAGGTCGTCCCACATGAAGCCGAAGCGTGACTGCCCCGGTGTACCGAAGAGGTACAGCTTCACGCCGGCGTCGATGGCGACCGAACCGAAGTCCATCGCCACGGTCGTCGTGGTCTTTGTCGAATGTTGGCCAGGGATGTCGATCCCGACGGCCACCTCGGTCATCTCGGCCTCGGTGGTCAGCGGGGCGATGTCGGAGATGGCACCGACCGTCGTGGTCTTCCCGACTCCGAAACCACCGGCGATGACGATCTTTACCGGGAGCGGTGGCTTCGAGCCGGGTGCTGATGCGGTGCGGTCAGACAATGGCACTGAGTCCACGGATCACTCGCAGGATGAGTTCGGGAGAGTTAGGGGAGCTCACATCATGGTTGTGCACGTCGAGATAGCCGGTGGCCCGCAGGTCACCGACCAGGATCTTGACGACGCCGAGGTGGAGCTTGAGCCGGGCCGAGATCTCGGCCACGGAGATGGGCTGGGCGCAGAGGGTCACGATGGCTCGGAGTTCGGGCGAGAGCCGCGAGGTCGGAACCCGACCACCGCGAGTACCCGCCGTCACCTGGGTCTCGAGTCCGATCTCCGGGTCGGCGGTGACCCGGCCGGAGGTGAGGACGAAGGGACGCAGCTGCGCACCGGACGCCTCGGAACCGACGTTGCTGGCCTTGTTGGGCGTCTCTCCGGAGGGGGAGAGTGACGAGGCCTTCAGATACGGCCGGATGGAGGCCGGTTCCTCTGCGTCGGATCCGCCCAGGATCCTCATGACTGTACGGAGTTCTTCAGTTCGACGATCAGCGCCGGCGTCAGCACAGCTCCGGCACGGCTCGCAAACAGCGTCATCTCGTAGGCCACCGTGCCCAGGTTGGCCGTGCGGTCGGCGATGACACCGAGCACCGATCCGCGGCTGATCGCGGTCGCCAGCAGGTAACCGCCGGTGAGGTCCACGATGACCTTGTTCAGGCCGCCCAGGCTGTACGTGTCGGCGACGCCGGCCGCGAGGCTCGTCATACCCGAGATGACAGCCGCGAGGCGGTCGGCGTTCGCGTGGTCGGAGGTGGCCGACTTCGCCATCAGAAGACCATCAGCCGATACCGCCACCGCCTCGACGACCCCGGCAGTGCCTGTGCAGAAGGAGTCCAGCAACCAGTTGAAAGTCTGCGCCTCGGCACTGAGGCCGGCGGTCGCCAGGTCGCCGCCGTTGGGTCGGTAGGAGCTGTTCATCGTGGTGATCCTTCGTGCTGATGGTCGTCGACGACGACCCTGTTGAGAGCGCGGGACACGCCTGCTTCGATCTGCTCGATCAACGCCCGGGCGGCGTCGGGGTCCGCCACCGGTGTTGCAGTGACCGAGGCGCCGCCCCGGCCGCTGGTGAAACTCTTGAGCGTTGCTCCAGGCACCCGCCGCTGCAGGCCACCAGAGGTGCGCTGGGCCTGCTGCTGCGGTGGGGGGCCCGCCGGAGCGGGCCGTTGCGGCAACACCGGAGGGGAGACCGGTGCTGCTGCGGGGACGTGCCTGGAAGGCGCAGCGTGCCCGGCAGCCTGCTGCGAATTCCACGTCGGTTGAGCGACCGGAGGAGGCGTGTGCACCGGCCCGGGGGGCGGGGTGCCGAACGTCGCCTGCTGTGCGCTCATCGAACCCGGCCGCGGACCGGGTGCGTATCCGTGTGAGCCGTTGGAACCGTTCGACCCGTTCGAGGGCGGCGGGGCCATCTGCGGCACCGGGCCGGTGTCACCGGCCCGCTGCGCGTTGCGGACGCCGGCCTCGAACTCCTCGATCAACGCACGAGCGGCGGCCGGGTCACCGGCGTCGCCCAGGATCTGGGGCTCGGCCTGCTTGCCCGCCGTGTTGACACCGACCGGGAGCTGGGCGCCCGGAACCCGTCGCTGCAGACGCGGGAGCGTCGATCCGGCCGGCGGACCGGCCGCGGCCGGCTGCGCCGGGACCGGAGCCGAACGCACCGGAAGCGGCTGCGTCGTCGACGTCGACAGCGGCTGCGGGATGGGCGCCGCCATCGGCTGCGGGATCGGCATCGGCGGAGCCGGCGCGATCGGCGCGGGGCGAGCCGCCGGTTGCGCCGGAGCCGCGGGCAGCGACCGGAACGCGGCCGGCTGAGCCGGCTGGACCGGCTCGGTCGGGCGGGCGCCCGGCGCGTTGTCCCACCACGAGACGTCGGTCGCGGGTGCCTGCGCGGGTGGCGCGTCGCTGCGGTACAGGGCCGCGCTGGCCCCTACCGGCTCGACGTCGACCGGCTCGCGCTGGCCGGGAACCGGTGCCTCGTTGCCCGAGAACGCGTTCCACGGCCCGGCCGAGATGGCCCGGGACGCCCGCTCCAGCGCCACGTTGTCGAACATCGCGTTCGACGCCACGACCGGCAGGTTCGCGGCCGGCTCGTAGCCCGGGTTCGGCTGCTCGTAGACCGGCGCCGGCTCGTAGGCCGGGTTCGGCTGGTCGTAGCGAGGTTGGTCGTAACGGGGCTGCTCGTACTGGGGCTGCCCGTACTGGGGCTGGTCGTACTGGGGCTGCCCGTACTGGGGCTGGTCGTACCCCACGGCCGCCGGCTGCTGGAACCCACCGGTGGGCTGGGCGTAGGACGGGGTCGCCGCCGGGTCGGCCGGCATCGCGGTGTTCGGCACCCGCAGCACCTCGGGCTGACCCATCGGCGGGCCGGCCGGAAGCGCGCGCGGCGGCTCCTCGACCGTGGCGATGCCCTGGTAGATCGAGGGCACCAGGTGCTGCTCGATCAGCGCCAGCACCGCCGTGACACCACCGCCGGACGTCGGCACCAGCGCGACGCTGATGCCGTGACGCCGGGCCAGCCGGCCGGTCACGAACAGACCGAGCACCTCGGTGGGAGCCAGGTCGAGGCGTTCGCGTCGGGCGAGTCGGGCGTTCTCTTCCGCCAACCGCTCGGACGCCATGCCGATGCCGTGGTCGACGATCAGGATCTGAGCGCCGGCCCTGGTGGCCTCGGCGCTGAGCGTGACCCGGGTGTGCGGCGGCGAGTACGCGGTCGCGTTCTCCATCAGCTCCGCGAAGATCAGCGTGAGGTCGGAGATGACCGACGGCTGCACGACGATGTCCTCGGGGACGTCGATGTCGACTCGGGTGTAGTCCTCGATCTCACCCAGGGCGAGCCGGGCGATGTCGCCGAGAGCGAGCGGCGTGCCGCCACCCTGCTCGGTGGCCATCGACCCGGAGAGAACGACGAGCGAACCCGCGTTCCGGTTGAGGCGGCTGGACAGGTGGTCGAGCTGGTAGAGGCTGCTCAACCGCTCGGTGTTGGTCTCCTGCCGCTCCAGCCGGTCGATCATCGACAGCTGACGACCGATCAGGTTCTGCGTACGGCGTCCGATGTGACCGAACATCGTCGCGACGTTGCGGCGGCTGGTGATCTGACGTTCGACCAGCCGGGCCGCGGTGTCCTGCACCTGCTCGAACGCTCGGGCCAGCTCACCGATCTCGTCTCGACCGGTGGTGTTCACCGTGTCGAGTCGGACGGGTTCGAAGACCTCGGACTCGTCGTCAGCGACCCGGGTGAGCTCGGTCTCGACTGCGGTGGCGATGCGGTTGGCGGACGAGGCCAGTGCGACGAGTGGCTGCGAGACCCGACGTCCGACCAGCAGGGTCAGCACACCCACCAGGCCGAGGATCAGCACCAGGGCGGCACCGATACCGGCGGCGGCCGCGATGGCGTCCCGACGCTGGTTCTCGGTGGCCGCCACGATGTCCGACACCAGCTTGGTCTCGATGTATCGCGTCTGGCCGAGGAAGGACTGGAACCGCGGGAAGTACGTGGCCAGGGGCAGCTCACGGACACGGCCGAGGTCGGCCTTGGTACCGAGGTCGGCCAGCTCCGTCGACGTACGGGCGTTGTTCGCCGTCTGGACCAGGCGGTACAGCGTCGCCTGGGTCGGGTTGGCGTACTGGAAGTAGGCGTTCGTGTACTCGGACGACGTACCGAGGCCCGACACGTACTGGCTCAGCAGCGTGGCGTTGGGGGTCGCGAGCAGCAGGGTCAGCGTCGCGAGGTTGAGCGAGTTCTGCTCTCCCAGGTGCAGCGCGGAGTCCATCGCGAGGATCTGCCGGCCGATCGACGTCGACGCGTCCGAGATCCGGTACAGCTGCAGACCGTCGATCAACGAATTGATCAAACCGGTCAGCTGCTGCGACACGACGGTCTGCGGAACGTTCGTCGCGAGCGACTCTTTCCGCAGGTCGACCAGCTGCTTCAGGTCGCCGACGGCCTTCACCAGGGTCGGGGGCGACTCGTCGCTTATCGACTCCTTCACGGTCGCGATCTGGTCGTCGACGATCGCTTCCTGCTGGAGGACCTCGGACTTGGTCGCGAAGCCACCGGCGAGGAAGCCGATCGTCAGCAGACGTTCTGCCTGCAGTTCCCGGACCAGGGTGGCGACTTCACCAGCGGCCTGGATGTCTCGGGAGTTGTCGTTGGCGTTGTCGGCGTCGGAGATCCGGCCCACGATGACCGAGAGCGCGAGGACCGACACGGCCAACAGCGGGATGATCGCCAGAAGGACGAGCTTCCCACTGATCTTGAGCCTATCGAGGAACACCGACCCGCTCCCGCCTCGCGTCGCGTCCAGCGTCCAGGTTGTTCAGGTACGGATCGCCGCCCATCTGGTCCGGCCCGGCCGGGTAACCGGCGTAGTCCGGGTTGCCCTGACCGTACGGCTGCTGCTGGCCCCGCGGGCCGGGTTGCGCCTGCGGGCCCTGCGGACCCGGGCCGTCGATCGACTCGGCGCGCGAGCGGCGCCCGCCGAGCAGGATCAGCACGAAGCTCGCGATCGCGGCGAGTACGGCGATCACCAGCAGCGCGATCGCCAGGATCCGGCCGGTGTCGGCGGTGCTCTTCCGGTCGTCGATCTGCTTGCCGAGTTCGTCGAGCAGCGTCGGGCTCAGAGCGACCGCCGCCTCCTGCGCGGCGATGCGCTGCGAGGTGACCGTGTTCGCGGTCGGGAGCGAGTTCAGCGTGGTCTGCCCCGGGGGAGCGAGAGTCTCGACGCCACGCTGGAAGTTGTCCAGGTTCTGCAGGAGCGTGGTGCTGAACGTGCCGCTGTCGGAGTTGTCCACGGCCGAGGCCATGTCCGCCGCGACGTCGGCGCCGGACTCCGAGACCAGCTGGCGGCTGACGGCGAGGCTGGTCAGCGCGTTGTTGATCTGACTGAGCTGGTCGTTGAACGTCTCCAGCGCGGCGTCCCGCGCGAGGTCGGGCAGCCCGCCCGCGATGACCGCCTGGTCCTGGTAGCGGCCGGCCCACACGACGGCCAGCGGGATCTCCTCGAGCGCGGCGTCCTGCAGGTAGCTGATGACGCCGTCGGCGTCGCTGCGCAGACCGGAAGCCTGTGCGACCCGCTGGTAGAGCGCGAGCAGCAGGTCGGTGGCCTCGCCGTAGTTCTTGAACGCGCCGTTCTGGTCGCCGCCCTGCTCGGGGAGCGTCTCGATCCGGGCGCGGAGACCGGACCAGCGGTTGCTCGTCCCGAAGTCGGAGCCGAACTTCTCGTCGACCTCGGCCACCGCGTTCAGGGACTCGGCGAAGTCTTCCTTCTTGACCGGCTTGCCACTGACCGCATTGGACTGCGCGTTGACGAGGGCGGGAAGGAGCTTGTCGAGCGCCTTGGCGTACTCGACGCCGTCGCGTTCGCGGGAGTGCAGGTCACTGTCGTCTGAGCGGGTTCCCCACACCAACGCGAACAGCGCTATTACGGAAATTACCGTAATAAGCTGCAGCGCTAGGGGCGCAAACGCCCGCAATGGGGCGGACCGTAACCGGGATCCGGACCCGGGAGAAGTCATCGCTCATCCTTCACCAACATCGCCTGCGTGTGGACCCTGCGGCCAGCTTCTGCACCGGCCGCCCCGCTCGAGCAAGAAACCAGCGCCATACGAAGCTAGTTCTTCGATAAACCCGACCGCAAGATGCACACCGCTAACCACAAGAATCACAGCGAGATCGATGCTGTCGGAATATAAATAGCAGTACGTTTTCTGCGTTATGCCCGAATCCGCAGACATAACTTACCGATAAGTAAGAACAATTAATAACTTCCGTCGATGCCTTCGGAGCGTATTTCAGACCTCACTCAGCGCGACGAAATACCCCGCACCCTGGGCGATCACCTCGCCTGCCACCTGCCGAAATCTCGACTTAACTTAAATGGCCGGAGTGCGACGCGGACTCGTCGGCACTCAGCAGCCAGTTGACCATACCGGAATATGCGACTGCGGGCGCACCGCCCCCACAGAGGACAGTGCGTACCCCGTTCCACCCCACCCTCCACAGAAGACATCTGTAACGACACCCTCAAGAAGTTTGCCCGAAATGTGAGGGTATGGTTGAGTACGCCCTGCCCGAAAAGCGTCATTTGAGGGAGGTAGGGCATGCGAGACCGCACCAAGCGCTTTGCCGTCGCCGTCGCCGGTCTGGCGATCGCCGCGGGGACCGTGCTGGCGTCGGCACCGGCGGCCGACGCGGCCACCGCGACCGGCCGGACCACGGTCACCGCCGCTCACGACCGCGACGACCACCGCTGGGGCCGCGACCGCGACGATCGCCGCTGGGGCCGTGACCACGACGATCGCCGCTGGGGCCGCGGCCACGGCGAGCACCGGCGGCACTGGAAGAAGCACTGGAAGAAGCGCTCCCACTGGGAGGGGCGCCGGCACCACCGGCACCAGTGGCGCGACCACGGCCGGTACGACAGCTACCACGAGGCTCACCTGATCGGTCAGCGGTACCGGGGATCGTCCTGGGAGTCGTTCCGCTGCGAGCGGTCCGGCAGCCGCTGGGTGCTGCGCGTTTACTCCTGAGAACAGTACGTCCCCGCAGCTCTTCGGGGCTGCGGGGACGTTCGCTCAGGCGCGGAGCGAGCCGTTGAACGGACGCGGTTCCGCTCGCGGGGGCGCCGGGACGCGCGGCGCCGGCATCGCGCCGCTCTTCACCGCCTCCACCAGCACCGCATAGTCCGTTTCGGTGCGGTCGGCGTACTGCTGGCCGAACTTCACCACCGACCGGTCAAACCGATCGTTCTGTCCGATGTAACCGGCGATCGCCGCCGGGTCGCCGCTGCGGGCATGGGCCCGCGCGAGGACACGACCGCACAGCCGGGCGTACTTCGCCAGCCCTGGCGCGTCGAACGTCGACGTGTCGAACGAGCCCTTCGCGTCCCACAGCTGACGCACGTAGTAGTCGTGTCCCGCCGCCGGGTCACGGAACCACCCGAGCAGAACGTCGGGCGCGGCCTGGATCAAACGCTGCCCTTCGACGACCCGCTGCCCGGCGTTGCGGTACGGACTCGGCGTCAAATGCCACTCGAGCACCGACTGACCCGCTTCTTTCACTTGGAGCAAAAGCGGATCGTTCGGCGAGGCCGCCAGCAATACGACCCAACAACGGCTGCCGACACTTCCCACACCCACGACTTTCCGGGCGAAGTCGACGAAGGTGTAACGGTCGAGCAAAACTCGCCGATCGGCCGGCAGCGTCTGCCGGTACTCACGGATGCAGCGGCGGACCAGTTCCTCGTCCATGCCCTCGTCGGAACTGTCCGTGACGTGGGTGAGCAGCGGCGGGTCCTCACGCAGCCGCCAGCCACCGTTGACCCGCTCGGTCAGCTTGGCCGCCGCGCTGATGTGGTCGCGGCTGCGAGCCTTCTCCACCGCCTGCAACGTCGGTACCGAAGACCGGCCGCGCTTGAGTAGTTGAGCCAGATCGTCGACTTCGATCCGGTCGTACCAAACCTCGAGCGCTCGTTGCGTTGCGTAATCATTCATCGCGTCGCGATAGCCCGCCGCCGCACTGGCCGCGGCGGTGGTGGCCTCACCGTTCTTGAAGCGATTCGCGCGCGCCGCCAGAATGACACTGCTGACCAGGCGCTTCAGATCCCATTCGAACGGCGCTTCGAGCGTCTCGTCGAAATCGTTCAGATCGAAAACCAGCCGACGATCCGGCGTTCCCGACATCCCGAAGTTCTGCAGATGAGCGTTTCCGCCCGCTTGCACGAATAGACCGCTGTGCGGGTGCAGGGCTAAATCGTGAGCCATCACCGTGGCCGCGCCCCGGAAAAAGCTGAATGGCGACGCGACCATCCGCTCGTACCGGAGCGGCAGCAGTTCCGGAAGTCTCTGCTCGTCGGCCGCGGCGAGAAGAGTCAGCGGATTACGTCCGTCGTCCGCGAGCTCGGCCTGGGCGGAGCGGGACACCCTGCTCCTGGCGTTGCGGCCGAGTTCGTATCCGACGGGAGACACGACGGTCAGTCCACCCAACGTGGCCCCCTCCCCGGGTAGCTCGAGGCTGACTGCCACGTTAACGGAGGTTGACCGACAGGGAAATGCCAGGTGATTACCGCATCGTGGCGACCGTGTAGCGGTCTCGTCACCGACCAGCAAAGGCCGGAGAACCCGGAAGATACCGGATGAACTCCTCGGGTCCGAGCGCAGGTGCGTAGTACCAGCCCTGACCGGTGTCGCACCCCAGCGACCGCAGCCGGTCGCGCTGCTCGCCGCTCTCGATCCCCTCGGCCACCACCTGGAGACCGAGCGCGTGCGCCAGCACGAGCAGCGACTCCAGGATCTGGTCGTCGAGCGCGGTGCGGTCGCTGGCGGTGAGGCGCTGCACCACCCCGCCGGACAGCTTCAGCACGTCGATCGAGAAGTCGCGCAGCAACGGCAGGTTGGCCCACCCCGCGCTGACGTCACCCACTGCCAGCCGGACGCCGAGCGCGGCGAGCCGCCGCAGCGGTGTGGTGTTCACCGTGGTCACGGTTCCGGCGGCCAGCTCGAGCTGGAGCCGCCCCGCCTCCAGCCCGGTCTCCTCCAGTACCCGGACGACGTCGTCGACCAGGTTCGGGTCGGCGAGCTGGGCCGCGGCCAGATTGACGCTGACGTACGGCGGCTCCTGGCCGACCGACGGCCAGCGGGAAGCCTGCCGGCACGCGAGCTCGAGCACCCGCCGGCCGATCGGCACGATGGCGCCGGTCTCCTCGGCCAGCCCCACGAACCGCTTCGGCGAGAGCAACCCGAGCTCGCGGTGGCGCCAGCGCACCAGCGCCTCGGCGCCGCCGACCGCACCGTCGGCCAGCCCGACCAGCGGCTGGAACTCGACCACGAACTCGTCGCGCTCCAGCGCCGCCGCCATCTCGGTGGCGAGCGTGTAGCGGGCGACCCGCTGGTCGTTGCGGTGCGGGTCGTAGACGGCCCAGCGGCCCCGGTGCTCGGCCTTGGCCCGGTACATGGTCAGCTCGGCCGCGCGGATCAGATCGGCCGCGCTCGCGTCGCTGGCCGCGTGTTCGACGACACCGATGCTGGCCGGCAACGTGAGTCGGCCGTCGGCGGGCGGGAACGGCACCGCCAGCGAGCGGACGATCTCGGCGGCCAGCCGTTCGACGTCGGCCACGCCGGAGGTACCGGTCAGCAGGATGCCGAACTCGTCACCGCCGAGGCGGGCCACCAGCGCGTCGCCGGAGAGCGTGTCGAGCCGTTCGCCGACCGCGGCCAGCAACTGGTCGCCCACCGGGTGCCCGAGGCTGTCGTTGACGACCTTGAACCCGTCCAGGTCGAGCAGGCACAGCCCGATCCGCTCGGCTCCGGTGCGCTCACGCAGCACGCCGGTGAGCCGCTCGACGAACACTTCGCGGTTCGCGAGCCCGGTCAGCCGGTCGTGGGTGGCGAGGTGGTCGGCGGTCAGGCGGAGCGTGCGCTGCTCGGTGACGTCCTCCACCAGCAGCGTGTGCGTCCGCGGGCCGGTCTCGTCGACGACGAGCGACAGCCGGATCGAGAGCCAGGTCTCCGCGCCCCCGGGCCGGGCCAGCCGGCACTCGAGGTGGCAGGGCACCTCGTCGGCCACCAGCCGGGTGTACGCGTCCTCCAGTACGGATCGGTGCGCCGCGACCAGGAACTCGCTGAGCCGGCGACCGACTAGCGCGCCGGCCGGCAGGCCGAGCAGGCCGGCCAGGCCGTCGTTGACCTCGGTCAGCCGCCCGTCGGGCGTGCCGAGCGCGAGGCCGACCGGAACTCCGCCGAAAACGGCGCGGAACCGCGACTCGCCGGTACGCATCGCGTGCTGGGCCTCGGCCTGCGCGCCCAGCGCCGCCTTCCGGACCAGCTCACGCTCGCGTGCGACGGTGAACCCGGTGGCGAAGGCCGCGGTGAGTTCACCCACCCGGGCCGCCGCCCCCGGCACCAGCGCGGGGAACTCGGTGGTGAGCAGGCGGAGGCTGGCGCCGAGCGCAGCCGGGTCGCCGAAGCCGCGGTCGACGAGCGCGGTACCGGCCGACGCCGCGGGGCCCGGGTCGAACGAGCCGCCCGACACGGCCTCGACCAGGCGTTCGACCGCGCCGACCAGCTCGTCCGCGGTGGTCGTCGTGGTGTCGGCCGGACGCAACGCGCGGGCCCAGCTCGCGGCGAAAGCGCGTCGCCGATCGCCCCCGGAGCCCGGCTCCGGGTCGAGAGTGAGATCGACGGCGGTCACGTGCGGGAAGGCCCGGTCGCACGCATCAGCCGTAACTCCATGCCAGCGAGAGTAGCGAAGCGCCACGACGCATACGCGTGGAGTCGTCACATCCGATTCTTCTCAGTCACGTCGGTGCACGGCCGAAAGGTACGAAGTGACGATGAGCACGCTCCGTAGCCGTGCCCAGATGCTCGAGCCGTACGCGATCATCGGCGAGCCGCCCGAACCCGACCTCGAGGCCATCGCCAGCATCGCCGCGCACATCTGCGGCGCGCCCACCGCGGTCGTGAACCTCATCGACGACACCCACCAGCACCAGGTCGCCGCCCACGGTTTCGCCCGGTCGGTGTGCGACCGCGAGGACTCGATGTGCGCGGTGTCGATCGCCCTGCCCGAGCCGGTGTACCTTCCCGACGCGCGGCTCGACCCGCGGTGGGCGGACAACCCGTTCGTCACCGGGGTGATCGGGGACGTCCGGTTCTACTCGTCGACGCAGCTGATCAACGCGCGCGGCGAGGTGCTGGGAACGCTCTGCGTCTTCGACGAGGAGGTCCGGGAGATCACCGCGGACCAGCGCACCCAGCTGGAGTTGCTGGCGCACCAGGTCGTCGACGTGCTCGAGCTGCGTCGGCAGAGCTTCGAACTGCACGCGGCGATCGCCCAGCTGGAGCACGCCCGCGAGGAGCTGGAGCGCTCGAACGAGCACCTGGCCGCGTTCGCCGGGCAGGTCAGCCACGACCTGAAGAACCCGCTCGCCAGCGTCGTGGGGTACCTGCACAACCTGTCCGAGGTCGGGGCGGTCGTCAGCGAGCCCGAGGCGGCGTGGTGCACCCAGCGGGCGCTGGCCGCGAGCCAGCGGATGAGCGACATGATCGGCCACCTGCTCGACTACGCGAGCGTCGGCGGTTCGCTCACGCTCGTGCCGGTCGACCTCGGCCAGGTCGTCGCGGATCTGACCGACGACCTGAGCGACGCGATCGCGTCCGTCGGCGGCGCGCTGGCGGTGGAGGGTCAGCTCCCCACGGTGGCCGGCGACTCGGTGCAGTTGCGTGCCGTACTGCAGAACCTGATCAGCAACGCGCTGAAGTTCCGCCGCCTCTCCCGGCCGCCGCGCGTCGTGGTGAGCGCGGCGGGCCGCGACGGCACCTGGCTGGTGCGGGTGGCCGACAACGGGATCGGCATCCCCTCCGACCGGCGCGAGCAGGCGTTCGCGCTGCTCAGCCGGGTGCACGACGAGTCGGCGCGGGAGATCGCCGGCAACGGCATCGGGTTGGCGACCTGCAAGCGGATCGTGACCGCGCACGGCGGGGAGATCGGTCTGACGGACACCCCCGGTGGGGGCACGACCGTCTGGTTCACGCTCCCAGTAGATGAGCGTTGACTTTCCGGACCAGCGGAGCCAGCGACGGCACCTCGACGACGGTCAGCCCCGCGGCACGCAGACGCTCGGCGCCCTCGCAGTCGACGAAGATCTCCGGTTCCCGCCAGGCGAACACGACGCGGCGCAGACCGGAGTCGAGGATCAACTCGGTGCAGGTCCGGGACCGCGACGCCCGGGCCGAGCAGGGCTCGAGCGAGCTGTAGATCGTCGCGGTGGCCAGCCGGGGGTCGGTGCCGGCGCGGGTGAGCGCCGATTCCTCGGCGTGTTCGTGGGGGTCGTCCCGCCGGGACCAGCCGTCCGCGACGAGCGTGCCGTCGACGTCGACGATCATCGCGCCCACCGAGAACGCGCTCGTCGACGGAGTGCACCGGCGGGACAGTTCGATGGCCTGACGCAACCAGTGCAGATCGGGCTCGGTGGGGTCAATCCCCATCGGGTGGCCCCAGCAGGTACCGGATCAGCACGACGTCGCCGATCGGGCGGACCTCGGCCAGGCGCATGCGGTCGGCGGCACCGTGGGGGTAACGGCCGGGGCCCGCGAACCGCGGCGCGGCCGGGTCGCCGACGAAGAACGGCGCGACGACCAGGTGCAGTTCGTCGACGAAGCCGGCGGTGAGGAACTGGGCCTGCACGGTGCCACCGCCCTCGACGAGTAGCCGGCGCACGCCCCGCGACACCAGGTCGTCGAGGACCACGGGCAACGGTTCGCCCCGGTAGACGACCGTCGGAGCGCCGGGGCCGAACACCGCGGCCGCCGGATCGAGCCGGCCGCTGCGGCTGAGCACCACCCGCAGGGGCGGCTGCTCCCGTGCCGCCCGCCGGGCGGGCGACCGGACCAGCAACCGGGGGTTGTCCCGGCGCACGGTCTCCGCGCCCACCAGGATCGCGTCGCAGGTCGCGCGCACGTCGTCGACGCGGTCGAAGTCCTCGTCGTTGGAGAGCAGGAGCCGATCGGGCGTCGCGTCGTCGAGGTAGCCGTCGACCGACATCGCGGCCGACACGACGACGTACGGCCGGGCGCCGGTCACGGTCGCCACGGGAAGGAGGGCACCCGGCGCTCGGCGAACGCGGCGACGCCCTCGGCCAGTTCGGCCGCGCCCTCGGCCGCCCAGCGCCGGTAGCCCTCGGCCGTCGGGCGCCCGTCCAGCGTCGCCCGGATCAGGTCTTTCGCCGCGTGCTGGGTGAGCCGGGAACGGCTCGCGAGCGTGCGGGCCAGCTCCCCCACCCGCGCCTCCAGACCTCCCGGCGGCACCAGCTCGTCGACCAGCCCGGTCCGCAGCGCGCGCTCGTCGTCGATGAAGTCGCCGGTGAAGAGCAGGAACTTCGCCGCGGCCGGGCCGACCAGCTCGACCAGGCGCGCGGTGGTCGCCGCCGGGTAGACGACGCCGATCTTGGCCGGGGTGATCCCGAACCGGGAGCCCTGCTCGGCGATGCGCAGGTCGCACGCCACCGCGATCTGGCAGCCCCCGCCGACGCACCAACCCCGGATCGCGGCCACCACCGGCTTCGGGAAGGCCACCAGGGCGTCCTCGGCCACCGTCGCCGGCATCGGCTCGCCGGGAGCGAACCCGGTGAGCGTGGAGATGTCGGCGCCGGCGCAGAACGTGTCGCCGGCGCCGGTGATCACGAGCACCGCGACGTCCTGGTCGGCGGCGAGCTGATCGAGCAGCGACGGGAGCGTGTTCCACATCTCGTTCGTCATCGCGTTCCGCTTGGCCGGGTTGTCGAGTACCACGGTCGCGACGCCGTCGAGAATCCGGCCGTGAACCCGCCCCGTCTCCATTCCGGTGACGATAGTGCGCGCCGACCGGAGAACTCTGTGAGCCAGCTCGCGTCCACGACATAACCGCTCAAGGCGGACGGGTTGCCGCCGACATGCATGCTGAACCCGTGCATCGACCGAACCTCCGGACGGTTGAATCCGTGTCCCCTATGCGTGCCGACCTGTGGCCGAGGCGGGGGCGGATGCCGCTGAGGCGTAGGCGTTGCACGGCTGTTGGCGGTAGCCTCGTGAACAGCGCGTGACCCTCCCGGGAACGCGCGGCGTGGCCGCCGCGTTGACCCGAGCAGGCGATTCACCGTCGCCTGGCCCCGTCCCGACTCGCCCGAGGATCATCGAATGGACCCAGTGGCACCCTTCGCGATCGCTGTGATGACGCTGGCCGGCGGCGCTTTCGTACTCTCCTGGGCTGCGGAGAAGACTCGTCGTGCGGCCCGGCCGGTGCGCGTGCGCGCTCAGCGCCGACGCCCCACCGACCGTCTCTGACCCCCAACCGTTTCCACGGCGAGGGCGACCCCAACCGGGTCGCCCTCGCCGTTTTCGCGTGTGTGACGATCCTCACGTGAAGACGATCCTCTTCGGCGCGACCGGCATGGTCGGACAGGGCGTCCTGCGTGAGTGCCTACTTGCCGACGACGTCACCGAGGTGCTGTCGGTCGGCCGCACGCCGCTGGGCCGCACCGATCCGAAACTGCGCGAGCTGCTGCTCCCGTCGCTCGACGACCTGACGACCGTGGCCGATCAGCTCGCCGGGTACGACGCGTGCTTCTTCTGTCTGGGCGTCTCGTCGGTGGGGATGGACGAGGCGGAGTACCGCCGGATCACCTACGACCTCACGCTCGGCGTCGCCCGGCTACTGGCCGAGCGGAGCCCGAACTCGACGTTCACCTACGTGTCCGGCCAGGGCACCGACAGCTCCGAGCAGGGCAGCACGATGTGGGCCCGGGTCAAGGGCAAGACCGAGAACGACCTGCTGACGCTGCCGCTCCAGACCTACGTGTTCCGGCCCGGCTTCATCCGGCCGATGAACGGCGAGGGTCCGAAGACGGCAGCGTTCCGCTGGGGCTACCGCCTGCTCGCGCCGGTCACGAAACTCGGGACCCGGGTGTTCCCGAAGTACGCGACGACCACCGAAGCGGTCGGCCGGGCGATGCTGCGGGTGACGCGCGAGAATCCGCCGACCCGAGTGCTCGGCAACCCGGAGATCACCCGCCTCGGCACCTAGAGCGGCCGGAAGTTACGCGGCGGCCGATCTCGGCGTTCAGTCCGCCGCGATTGCTCGGAGGACGTCCAGGCCGGCCGCCGTGCGGGTCGGGCGGGCTCCGGCCAGCAGGCCGGCGAGCGCGCCGCCGAGAACGATGACCACGAGCGGCACGATCGGCACGATCGGCATCGAGAATCCGGTGTCGGTGATCCGGATCAGGGCCCACCCCAGCGCGGTGCCGAGGGCCGCCCCCACCACGGTGCTGAACAGTGCGATCAGCACCGACTCCCACCACACCATCGCGCGGACCTGACGCCGGGTCGCGCCCACCGCGCGCACCAGCCCCAGCTCCCTGGTGCGTTCGTGCACACCGAGCGAGAGCGTGTTCGCGATCCCCAGCAGCGCGGTGACCACGGCGATCGCGAGCAGCACGTAGACCAGGTTGAGCAGCTGGCCGATCGCTTCGGCGCCGAGCCCGGCGAGCTCCCCGGCGTCCGACACCGTCGGATTCCCGTACGCACGCGCCGCCGCGACGATCGCGTCCCGTCCGTCCGCGGCCGGGACACCGTCGGCCAGCTCCACGTACACGGCTGAGGCCAGCGCCTGCGTCGCGTGCGGCGCCCACTCCTGCGCGCTCATCAGCACGGGCTCGACCAGCTGGCTGCGCCCGTACACGGCGACGACCTCGTCGGTCGCGACCGAGCCGTCCGGGTACCGCACGCGGACCCGGTCGCCGAGCGCGTGACCGGAGTCGTCGGCGACGGCGATGCGTCCCGGCCGCAGCGACGAGAGCGCCGCGCCGGAGGCGTCCGGAAGAGCCAGGACGCGGGCCAGCGACGCGGGGTCGGCGGCGCTGACGCTCGTGCCGGAGCCGTCGACGACGGCCTGCCCACCGCCGACCGCCGCCACCGTCTCGACCTGCGGCAGGCGCGCGAGCGCCGGTGCGAGATCGGCCGGGAGCGAACCGTTGCCGAAGCGGGCGCCGCTGGTCACCGCGAAGTCGCCGCGGAACGTGGTCTCCACGTCCGTGGCCGATGCGGCCTTCAGCGACCCCGCCGCCACCGTGAACAGCGTCACGATGCCCACACCGAGCAGGAGCGCGGCCGCGGACCCGGCGGTACGCCGCGGATTGCGGCGCGCGTTGCGCAGGGCCAGCCCGGCGGTGACGCCGCGCAGCGGCAGCCGGGACAGCGGCCGGACCAGCAGCGGCGCCAGCGCGAGGACCCCGGCGACGACAAGCACCGCACCGGCGCCGACGGCCACCACCGCGGACCCGAGAACGACGGCCGGCGCACCGGCCGCACCGAGCACGACACCGACGCCGACCCGCACCCGCGAGATCCCGACGCGCTCGGCCGCCGCTCCGCGCAACGCCTCCAGCGGCGCCACCCGGGACGCCCGCAGCGCCGGACCGATCGCCGCGAGCACGGTCGCCAGCACGCCGACCGGGACGCAGATCGCGATCGTCGACAGCGGGAACACCAACCCGTCGACCGGCGCGGCGAACCCGAGCGCGCCGAACACGAC
Organism: Cryptosporangium arvum DSM 44712; assembly: GCF_000585375.1. Classification (NCBI taxonomy): domain Bacteria; kingdom Bacillati; phylum Actinomycetota; class Actinomycetes; order Cryptosporangiales; family Cryptosporangiaceae; genus Cryptosporangium; species Cryptosporangium arvum. Next base: position 771,850 of record NZ_KK073874.1, on the reverse strand, counting down.
CTTCAGCAGGGCGGCCAACCCGTACCCGGCCGCGATTCCGGCGGCGGTGGCGACGACGCCGATCACCAGCGCCTCCGCGACCACACCGGCCAGCACCTGCCCCCGCCCGGCGCCGACCGCTCGCAGCAGCGCGGTCTCCCGCGTCCGCTGCGCCACCAGGATCGCGAACGTGTTGTGGATGCTGAGCACGGCCACCAGCAGCGCGATCCCCGCGAACGCACCGAGCAGGGCACGGAGCGCGCTCAGGAACCCGTCGTTGACCGCGGCGGTCGTCTCGTCGGTGGCCGCGGCCCCGGTGATCGCCTGCACGCCCGGCGGCAGCACGGCGCCGATCTTCCCGGCGAGGTCCGCCCCGGTGCCGCGTACCTGGATCGACGTCAGCTGGTCTCGTCCACCGGCGAGGAAGGTCCTGGCGTCGGCCGGGGTCAGCCCCACGTAGGACGTTCCCCCGAACGCGTCGGCGTCGCCGAACGTCACGATGCCCACGACGCGCACCGGCTCCGGGGCCGGGGTCAGCAGCGTCGTGCGGTCACCGACGTGCAGGTCGCCGATCTTCGCGGCGGCCCGGTCGACGACGACGTCGCCGGCGGCGATCGGCGCGGCTCCCTGCGAGACCTTCCACGGGTTGAGCGCCGGGTCGGCCACCCACGACGACGCCCGCCGCGGCCCGTTGACCGCGATCGCGTTCCCGTCGCGCCCGAGCAGCTGCCCGAATCCCTCGACGACCGGCGCGGCGGCCTCGACGCCGGGCACGCCCAGCACGGTGTCGAGTACCGAGCCGGCGAGCGGGGGCCTGGCCGCGTTCGGCCCGTCCGCCAACGCGGTGGAGCTGCGCACGACGACGTCGGTGCCGGCGTTCGCCTCGCCGAAGAACCCGTCGATCGCGCTGGTCATGGTGGCCGTCATCGTCAGCGTCGCGGCCAGGAACGCCACTCCGAGCAGCACCGCGAGGAACGTGCCGAACAGCCGTCGGCGCCGGGTCCGCAGCCCGGAGAGCAGGACGTTCCTCATGACCGGGTCACCTGCCCGTCGGCGAGGCGCACCACCGAGTCCGCGTAACCGGCGGCCACCGGGTCGTGGGTCACCATCACCACGGTCTGTCCGAACTCGTCGACGGCGTGCCGCAGGAACGTGAGCAGCTCCGCTCCGGCCGCCGAGTCGAGGTTGCCGGTGGGCTCGTCGGCGAACACCACGTCCGGCCGGGTGGCCAACGCCCGCGCGACCGCGACCCGCTGCTGCTGGCCGCCGGAGAGCTCCGACGGCCGGTGGTCGAGCCGGTCGCCGAGCCCGACCGTCGCGGTGACGAGTGCGATCCACTCCCGGTCGGGCGTGGTGCCGGCCAGCGCCGAGGGCAACGCGATGTTCTCCGCCGCGGTCAGCGTCGGAAGCAGGTTGAACGCTTGGAAGACGAAGCCGATGCGTTCCCGCCGCAGCCGGGTGAGCGCGGTGTCGGAGAGCCCGGACAGCGCGGTGTCGCCCAGGTACACCTCGCCGGAGCTCAGCGGGTCGAGCCCGGCCAGGCAGTGCATCAGCGTCGACTTACCGGACCCGGACGGCCCCATGATCGCGGTGAAGCGGCCGCGCCCGAACTCGACCGTCACGTCGTCGAGCGCGGTCACCGCGGTGTCCCCGTGTCCGTACGTCTTGCGCGCCCGGACGGTGCGGGCGGCGGCATCAGTCGTCATGTCGAACAGGCTGGCCGGACCACCCCCCGGCGGTCGTCCACGTGCGTTCGGCATCGCGGCTACGTCAGCTGACGTAGCCGGGCCGCCCGGGAACCAGCGTCTGGACGGACGCGCGCCGACGGTGGAGACCGGACGATCGAGCCATGAAACTCACCCCCCGCTGGCGGAAGACGGTGCTGATCAGCCACGTGGCGACGTCGGTCGGCTGGCTGGGAGCGGACGCCGTCCTGGTCGTGCTGGGCGTCGCCGGGCTCACCGGGGCCGCCGGCGGCCCGGACGTCGTCTATCCGGTCGCCGGGCTGATCGGTACCGTGCTGATCACTCCGCTGGCGCTCGCGGCGCTGGTGACCGGAGTAGTGAGCGGCCTCGGTACCAAGTGGGGCCTGGTGCGCTACTGGTGGGTGGCGGTGAAGCTCGCGGTGACCGTCGTGATGAACGTGCTGGTGCTGTTCCTGCTGGCCCCGGGTCTGCGGGAAGCCGCGCGCCTGGGCGCGGAGCTCCCGTCGAGGGACGCGATCAACCTCGTCGTCGCGCCGTCGGTGGCGTGTGCGCTGCTGCTGTTCACCACGGTGCTGAGCGTCGCGAAGCCGTGGAAGCGCCGATGAGCCGCGCGTTCGACGCCCTGCTCGCGGTGGTGCTCACCGCGCTGAGCCTGGCCGTGGCCGGTCAGCTCGGTCACGTCCAACCGGAGGCCCAGCCCGTCGACGCGATCGGGTACGCGCTCACCGCGATCGCGTGCCTGGCGCTCGTCGCGCGGCGGTGGTTCCCGGCGGTCACCCTCGCGGTGACGACGGCGACCGTGTCGACGTACCTGATCGCGGGCTACCCGTACGGTCCGGTGCTGATCGCGGTGGCGATCGCGACCTACACGGTCGTGCTGCGGTACCCGGTGCGCCGGGCGGTGCTGATCAGCGGCGCGGCGATGCTGGTGCTGCTCGGCCACCTGGTGTTCTCGGAGTCGCTGCTGCCGGGGCTGTTGCCGGGCTCGGCGTGGATCGTCGTGCCGTTCGCGGTGGGTTCCGCGGTGAAGCTCAATCGGCAGGCCGCCGCGGCCGAAGCCCAGCGGGCGGCGGACGACGAGCGGCTGCGCGTGGCCCAGGAGGTGCACGACGTCGTCGGCCACGGGTTGGCCGCGATCACGATGCAGGCCGACATCGCGCTGCACCTGCTGCCCACCAAGCCGTCGCAGGCCGAGGCCGCGCTCACCGCGATCAGCGCCACCAGCCGGGAGGCGCTGGACGAGCTCCGCGCCACGCTGGAGATCCTGCGTGACCGCGCGCCGCTGGCCGGCCTGGCCCGGCTCGACGCGCTGACCGACCGGATCACCGCCAGCGGCACGCTGGTCCGGACGATCGTGACCGGCGAGGTCCGGCCGCTCCCGCGCGCGGTCGACCTGGTCGCGTACCGGATCGTCCAGGAGTCGCTGACGAACGTGCTGCGCCACGCCGGGCCGGCCACCGCGACCGTGCGGGTCGGCTACGGTCCGGACTCGGTGCGGATCGAGGTGGCCGACACCGGCCCCGGTGGCCCGTTCACCGAGGGCCACGGGATCGCCGGCATGCGGGAGCGGGTGACGTCGGTGGGTGGAACGCTCGCCGTCTCCGGTTCCGACGGGTTCCGGGTGGTCGCGGAGCTCCCGGCGTGATCCGGGTCCTGATCGCCGACGACCAGGCGCTGGTGCGTCTGGGGCTGCGCGCGCTGCTGGACAACGAACCCGACCTCGAGGTGGTCGGTGACGTGGCGGACGGGCTCGCCGCGGTCGCGGTCGCGGTCGAGACCCGTCCGGACGTCGTGCTGATGGACATCCGGATGCCGGGTATCGACGGTATCGAGGCGACGCGCCGGATCGTGGCGGCCGTCCCGGACACGCGGATCGTCGTGCTCACCACGTTCGAGATCGACGAGTACATCTTCGACGCGCTGCGCGTGGGTGCCTCGGGCTTCCTGCTCAAGGACACCCGCCCGACCGACCTGCTGGACGCCGTCCGCGGGGTCGTCGCGGGTGGAGCGTTGCTCTCCCCGTCGGTCACCCGCCGGGTCGTGAAGACGTTCGTCGACCGGCCGAGCCGCCGGTCCGAGCCGCATCCGCGCTGGTCGAGCCTGACCGAGCGGGAGCAGGAGATCGCCGCCCTGGTGGCCGAGGGGTTGTCGAACGACGAGATCGCGGACCGGCTGGTGATCAGCCCGGCCACGGTGCGGACGCACGTGGGCCGCGCGATGGTGAAGCTGGGCGCCCGCGACCGGGCGCAGCTGGTGGTGTTCACCTACCAGAGCGGAGCGGGCGCATAGGGCCGTCGAATCACCAGCCCGCGTCCCGTCGCCAGATCGCAGGGGGTCGGGCCCGAACCCGGTCAGCCGCGCAGGCTCGGAGAGGCGAGCCGGGCCCGCGCGGCTGACCGGCGCGGGCTAGATGGCGGGGAGCTCGCCGCCGTCGACGTTCAGGCTGGCGCCGGTGATCCACTGGCCTCGGTCCGAGACGAGGAAGGCGACGGCCTCGGCGATGTCACGCGGGTCACCGGGGATCGCGCCGCCCGCCCCGGCTTCGCGCAGCGCCGGCAGCAGCGCGTTGGTGACTCGAACGGACGACAGGAAGTTGAGGTCGAGGGCGTCGAGCCACTCCTCGTCGGGGATGGTCGCGATACCGCCGAGGTGGGTGCGGGCGGCGGCGGCGTTGTTCACGACGATGTCGACACCGCCGAGCTCGCGTAGCGCTGCCGCGGCGAACGCCTGGACGCCGGCGAGCGTGCTGATGTCGCCCTGGATGAAGGTGGCGCCCTTCGGCGTCTCGTCGGTCGCCGTGCGTGCCGTCGTGACGACGCTCGCGCCGCCGTCGAGCAGCCGCTGCACGATGAGCACGACGTGCTGGTCGCTGCGCGCCGGCAGTTCAACGAGACCGGCTACCACGGCACCTCGGTCGAGGATCTCTCCCGCGTGACCGGGATCAGCAAAGGCAGCCTCTACAGCGCATTCGGCGACAAGGACGCGCTGTTCCGCCGCATCTTCGAGGAGTACTGCGACAGCTCCGATCGGAGCGCCGCAGCCAGGGTGAACGGTCCGGAGGACCAGGCGCTCGACCGTCTCCGCGCGTGGCTCGCCGCGCCCGAAGGCTGCCCCGACCGGCGCGGTTGCGCTCGGTGGGCTGGTCCTCGCCACGCATCGCGGACTCGAGGCGCTGCTCAAGGCGGGGGTCGACACGAAAACACTGAACCGCATCGCCGACGCCGCCGTCGACGGCATCACGCTCGACCCCGTGCGCACGAGCGCCTGAACGTGCCGGACGCCGAACTAGCCCAGCAGCCAGCCGTTGGCTTCGGCCAGGCGGACGGCTTCGGCCCGGGTGCGGGCACCGGTCTTGCCGATCGCGGCGGACAGGTGGTTGCGGACCGTGCCCTCGGACAGGTGCAGTTCCTTCGCGAGATCGGCGACCGTGCCGCCGGCCCTGGCCGCGCGGAGGACGTCGGTCTCGCGGTCGGTGAGCGGGGTGGCGCCGGTGGCGAGGGTCTCCGCGGCGAGCGTGGGATCCACGACACGCAGCCCGGCGTGCACTCGGCGCACCGCGTCCGCCAGCTGTTTGGCCGGGGTGTCCTTGACGACGAAACCGCTGGCGCCGGCCTCCATCGCGCGACGCAGGTAGCCGGGGCGGCCGAACGTCGTGACGATCAGGACCTTGCAGGTGGGGAGCGCGTCGCGGACGGCCTTGGCGGCGGCGATGCCGTCCAGGCCCGGCATCTCGACGTCGAGCAGCGCGACGTCGGGCCGGTTGGCCGCCGCGGCCGCGGCCACCTCGTCGCCGCGGCCGACCTCGGCGACGACGGTTAGGTCGGGCTCGAGGTCGAGCAGGGCCGCCAGCGCACCGCGGACCAGCGCCTGGTCGTCGGCCAGCAGGAGACGGATCTCCTCGCTCATCGGGTTCCTCCCAGGGTGACGCGCAGCAAGAATCCGCCGAGGTCCGAACGTCCGACGACGAGCGTCCCACCCGCCGTTTCGACCCGCTCACGCAACCCGGTCAACCCGTTCCCCAGCTCCGACCCGGACACGGCCGACGCGGCGACGGCACCTCGCCCGTCGTCGGCCACCTCGACGCAGCCGCGGGCGACCGTGACCACGCAGCGCCGGGCAGCGGCGTGCCGGATCACGTTCGTCACCCCCTCGCGCACGACCCAGCCGAACAGCTCCCGCCGCTCCCCCGGCACCTCGTCGAGCGCGATCGGCAGCTGCGCGTCGATACCGGCGGCGTCGAGCGCGACCCGGGCGCTGACGATCTCCCCGGCCAGCGTCACCGCCCGGTAGCCGCTGACCGTGCGCCGGACGTCGGCGAGCGCCTCCCGGGAGAGGCGCTCCAGATCCGCGACCTCACGCTCCGCGCGATCCGGGTCGGCGCGGATGAGCCGCCCGGCCAGCTCCGCCTTCACCGTGATGACGGTGAGCGAGTGCCCGAGGATGTCGTGCAGATCCCGGGCGGTACGGGCCCGCTCCTCCGCGATCGCGAGCTGCGTGACGGTTTCCTGCGCGGCGATCAGCTGCACGTTGCGCTCGATCATCTGACGCACGCCCCAGATCGCCAGCGCGGACACCACGATGCCGAAGATCAGCCCGGCGCCCGTGCTGTACCCGGGCACGAACGCGTCGAGGGCCAGGGCCAGCACGAGCAACCCGACCGCGACCCCGATCCCGTAGCGCAGCGGCAGCACCATCATCGACGCGGCACTGATGTACACGAACGTGGCCAGCGCGTTGGACCCGGACGCCGGCACCGTCAGCGCTGCCAGCAGAACCAGGACACCGATCGCGGTCCAGCTGCGGCGAACCTCGTCCTCCCACAGCCGGAACCGGGTCGAGCGGACGAACGTGAAGATCCCCAGGTACCAGAGCGCGAACGCGAGCAGCGCGGCCAGGCCGAGCACCCGCAGCACGACGTTGTCCTGTTCCCACGCCACCTGAGCCGGGTCGACCAGGTAGAAGAGCCAGATTCCACCGAACAGCCAGCCGAACCGCGCCATCCTGGGGCGGCCGGTGAACGCGGCGTTCGCTCGCGAGATCGGCTCGGTGCTGGTCATGGCGGTCACGCTAACGCGGAACCCAACCACTAGACACGGGCACCGAGGCGCTCCAAGATACATACCGTCAAGACTGCATCTTTTTGTGAGCCACTGCCCAACGTCGGGGGTGAGCACGTGCCGGAAGAATCCGTACGCGTCCTGGTGGTCGGCGCCGGTTTCGGAGGACTGTCAGCGGCGGCGCATTTACGCGCCGCCGGCTACCGCTCCCCCGACGACCTGCTGATCATCGAGAAGGCCGACCAGGTCGGCGGCACCTGGCGGGACAACACCTATCCCGAGTGCGCCTGCGACGTGCAGTCGGTGCTGTACTCGTTCTCGTTCGCGCCGAACCCGGATTGGCCGCGGTCCTACAGCCGCCAGCCCGAGATCCTGGACTACCTGGTGCGGACGGTGCGCGACACCGGCCTGATCGACCACGTCCGGTTCGGCTGCGAACTGTTCGGTGCCCACTGGGACGGCACCCACTGGATCGCCGAGACCTCCAGCGGCACCATCCGCGCCCAGGTGCTGGTGGCCGCCACCGGCGCGCTGTCCGCCCCACGCCTGCCCGACCTGCCCGGCCTGGTCTCGTTCCGCGGCGACGCGTTCCACTCCGCCCGCTGGGACCACTCGGTCCCGCTGAAGGGCAAGCGGGTCGGCGTCGTCGGTACCGGCGCGTCCGCCGTGCAGTTCGTTCCGGCGATCGCGCCGGAGGCCGGTCGGCTGACCGTCTTCCAGCGGACGCCGGGCTGGGTCGTGCCCCGGGGCGACCGGCCGTACCTCAAAGCCGAGCGTGCGCTCTACCGACGCTGGCCGATCACCCAGCGGATCGCCCGCGGCTCGACGTACCTCTACCGCGAGAGCTACGTGCTCAGCATGGCCCACTTCCCCAAGCTGCTGCCGGGCATGCAGTTCGTCGCCGAGACCCACTTGCGCCGCCAGGTGAAGGACCCGGAGCTGCGGGCGAAGCTGCGCCCGCCGTTCCAGATCGGCTGCAAACGCGCGCTGCTCTCCGACGACTGGTTCCCGGCGCTGCAGCGGCCCAACGTCGAGCTGGTGACCGCGGCCGCCGCCGAGGTGACCCCGACCGGTGTCGTCGACGCCGCCGGGCGCGAGCACGATCTCGACGTCCTGATCTTCGGCACCGGCTTCACCCCGACCGAACCGCCGGTGGCCCGCCTGATCACCGGCCGCGCCGGGCTGACCCTCGCCGAGACCTGGGACGGGAGCCCGCGCGCCCACCTCGGGATGACCATCCACGGGTTCCCGAACCTGTTCCTGATGTACGGCCCGAACACGAACCTGGGGCACAGCTCGATCATCTACATGCTCGAGTCGCAGGCCCGCTACATCGTCGACGCCGTCCGCACGCTCGACCGCGCCGACCTCGCCTCGCTCGAGGTGCGTGCGGAGACCGAACACGACTACGTCGCCGACGTCCACCGCAAGTTGGAGCGGTCGGTCTGGAACCAGGGCGGGTGCGCCAGCTGGTATCTCGACCGCAACGGCCGGAACAGCGTCATGTGGCATACGTTCACGTGGCGGTACCGGCAGGCGACGCGCCGCATCGACCTGGACAACTACCACTTGAAAGCGGTGCCGCTGAATGCACTATGACGTCCTCGTGGTGGGTAGTGGCTTCGGCGGCAGCGTCACCGCGCTCCGCCTCACCGAGAAGGGGTACCGGGTCGGGGTGCTGGAGGCCGGCCGCCGGTTCGACCAGGAGACCCTGCCGAAAACGTCGTGGGATCTGCGCCGGTACCTGTGGGCGCCGCAGCTCGGGTGTTACGGCCCGCAACGCATCCACCTGCTGCCCGACGTGCTGGTGATGGCCGGCGCCGGCGTCGGCGGTGGGTCGCTGAACTACGCCAACACGCTCTACCAGCCACCGCGGGCGTTCTTCGACGACCCGCAGTGGGCCGGCATCACCGACTGGGCCGACGAACTCGAGCCGCACTACGAGCAGGCCCGGCGCATGCTCGGCGTCACGACGAACCCGTCGGTGACGCCGGCGGACGTCGCGATGCGCAAGGTCGCGGACGAGATCGGGGCCGGGGACACCTGGCGCTCGACCCCGGTCGGCGTGTTCTTCGGGCCGTCGGGGAAGGACCCCTTCTTCGGCGGCGCCGGGCCCGACCGGGTGGCGTGCACCGAGTGCGGCTCGTGCATGACCGGCTGTCGCGTCGGCGCGAAGAACACGCTCACCCAGAACTACCTGTACCTGGCCGAGAAGGCCGGGGCCGAGGTGCACCCGCTCACCACCGTGAGGTCGATCCGCACCGACCGCCCCGGCTGGACCGTCGAGACCGTGCGCAGCGGCCGCCGGTCGGGCCGGCGGACGTTCACCGCGGACCACGTCGTGCTGGCCGCGGGCACGTACGGCACGCAGCGGTTGCTGCACGCGATGCGCAAGACGATGCCGGACCTCTCGCCCCGGCTGGGCCACCAGACGCGGACGAACTCCGAGGCGGTGCTCGCGGCGACGTCTCGGCGTCTCCACACGAACTACAGCCGGGGCGTGGCGATCACGGCGTCGTTCCACCCGGACCCGAAGACTCACATCGAGCCGGTCCGCTACGGGCCGGGCAGCAACGTGATCGGCCTGCTGCAGACGCTGCTCGTCGACGGTGGGCGCGGCCCGCGCTGGCTGCGCGCCCTCGGGGTGGCCGTCCGCAACCCCGGCGCGGTCTGGCGCAGCCTGTCCGTGCGCCGCTGGTCGGAGCGCACGGTGATCGCGCTCGTCATGCAGGAACACGACGACTCACTGGTGGTGTCGGGCAAGCGCGGGCTGTTCGGCGGCCAGCGGCTGCGGACGAAACCCGGCCCCGGCGAGCCGCCGCCACGGTGGATCCCGGTCGGTCACGACGTCGTGCGCCGCCTCGCCCGCGAGGTCGACGGCGATCCCGGCGGATCGTTCGCCGACATCGCGAACATCCCGATGACCGCGCACTTCATCGGCGGCTGCTCGATGGGGCTCTCGGCCGACGACGGCGTCATCGATCCGTACCACCGGGTGCACGGCTACCCGGGGCTCTCGATCATGGACGGGTCGACGGTCTCGGCGAACCTCGGCGTGAACCCGGCCCTGACGATCACCGCTCTCACCGAGCGGGCCTGCTCGTTCTGGCCGAACCGCGGCGAGGACGACCCCCGCCCGGACCTCGGCCAGGCTTATCGGCGCGTGGCCCCGGTGGCACCGGGCAGTCCGGTCGTACCAGCGCACGCACCCGCTGCGCTCCTGTTCCCGACGATCAAGGTTCGAGAGTCCTCATGATCCCGTCAGTTCCCGAGTCGCTGCTGGCCACCGACGTCGTGTTGCCGGAGAGCTCGGCGCCGGCCCCGTGGAGGACGAAGATCGACGCCGCCTTCTGGTGGCACCGGGCGTCGCCGGACGCGGCGGCCCAGCTGCCGGTCGAGCTGCGTGCGCTGGGCACCATCCCGGTGACGCTGGTGGCGTTCGTGCGGTACCGCGAGTCGCCGGTCGGACCGTACTCGGAGGTCTTCGCGAGCCCGGTGCTGCTGCGTCAGTGGCCGGTGCCGCCGCTGCACGTGCCGTTCATCGCGGTCGACTCGCTGGCGTCCGTGCACGGCGGGCGGGTGAACTGGGCGCTGCCGAAAGCGGTCGCGTCGTTCACCTGGGGCTCGTCGTCGATCGCAGCCTCGGGTGACGGCTGGGACGTCGCCGCCACCGCGCAGGCGTCGACACCGAAGTTCCCGGTGGCCGGCGGGTTGAAGATGACCCAGCTCTTCGACGAGGGGCCGCGATCGGCCTGGGTGGGCCTGTACGGCCGCGCCCGCCTGGGCCGGGTCACGGTGGCCGCGAGCGGGCCGACGCTGTCGTCCTGGCTTCTCCCGGGCCGCCACCCCGCGCTGATCATCAGCGACTCGACGATGAACATCAGCGCACCCCGCTGACACGAACGGAGGGCCGGCAGCTCAATAGCGTGCCGGCCCTCCGTGTCCGTGGTGCTACGCGAGCGCCTCGCGGAGCGAGCCCGCCGCCACCGCGCGATCGCGGAGCAGCGCGGGCGGGCGGAACCGCTCGCCGAACTTGTCGGCGAGCTCGTCGGCGCGGGCCACGAAGCCCGCCACCCCACCGTCGTACTGATCGACGAACTGGGCGACGCCGCCCAGCCCCGGCGGGAACCCGATTCCCATGATCGAGCCGATGTTCGCGTCCTCGACCGAGGTCAGCACGCCCTCTTCGAAGCACCGGGCCGTCTCCACGGCCATGATGAACAGCAGCCGGTCCTGGGCGTCCCGGAACCGGATCGGGTCGTTCCCGGCCCCCGGCGCGAGCCCGTCGACGTTCGGCGGGAACGCCTCGGCGAGCCCGGGCCACACCGTCTTCGTCGGCTCCCAGTCGAAGAAGCCCTTCCCGGACGCCTTACCGGTGCGGTCGTGCTCGCGCACGAGCGTGCTGAGCACCTTCAGACCCGGGTGGGCCGCGGCGCCACCGCCCTGCTCCTCGATCTTCAGCGGCAGCGTGAGCGTCACCTCGTCGAGCAGCGTCAACGGCCCGGCCGGGAAGCCCGACTGCAGCGCGGCCCGCTCGACGCTCATCGGGGGCAGGCCCTCACCGAGCATCGCGGCGCCTTCCATCACCATCGTGCCGAACACCCGGCTGGTGAAGAACCCACGACTGTCCTTGACGACGATCGGCGTCTTGCCGATCGCGCGCGTGTAGTCGTACGCCTTGGCCACGGCCTCCGGTGACGTGTCGGCCCCGACGATCAGCTCGATCAGCGGCATCTTGTCGACCGGCGAGAAGAAGTGCACGCCGACCAGGTCGGGCAGGCCCGCGCCCTGCTGCAGCTCGGTGATCGGCAGCGTCGAGGTGTTCGACGTGATCAGCGCGTCCGGTGCCGCGGCGGCGGCCTCGGCGAGCACCGTGTGCTTCAAAGCGGTGTCCTCGAACACCGCCTCGATCACGAAGTCGCACCCGGCGAGGTCCGCGACGTCGGCCGTGGCGTGGATCCGCCCGAGCAGCGCGTCGCGCTTGGCCTCCGTGCTGCGCCCGCGCGCGATCTGCTTGTCGAGGATCTTCCGCGAGTACGCCTTGCCCCGTTCCGCGGCCTCGGCCGAGACGTCGCGGAGCACCACGTCGATACCGGCTTTGGCCGTGACGTAGGCGATTCCGGCGCCCATCATGCCCGCACCGAGAACACCCACCTTCGTGGGCTTGGACGCGGGCACGTCCGCCGGACGGCTGCCGCCGCCGTTGATGCGGTTCAGGTCGAACCAGAACGCCTGGATCATGTTCGTCGAGGTCTGACCGGCGGCCAGGTCGGCGAAGTACCGGCCCTCGATCACGAACGCGGTGTCGATGTCGACGAGCAGTCCCTCGACCGCGGCGCACAGGATGTGGTGCGGCGCCGGCAGGTGCGCTCCCTTGAGCTGCTTGCGCAGGTTCGCGGGCAGCGCGGGCAGGAACCCGGCCAGCGAGGGCGAGTTCGGTGAGCCGCCCGGCACCTTGTAGCCCTTGGCGTCGTAGGGCTGGGTGGCCTGCGGGTTGGCGGCTATCCATGCACGGGCCTTCACCAGCAGGTCCGCCGGGTCCGTGACCACCTCGTGCACCAGCCCGAGGTCCTTGGCGGCCGACGCGCGCAGCTGCTGACCTTGCAGCAGGAGCTGGGTCAGCGCGGTCACCAGACCGAGCAGCCGCACGCTGCGCACGACGCCCCCGGCACCGGGAAGCAGGCCCAGCGTGACCTCGGGGAAGCCGAGCTTGGTGCCGGGCGTGTCCAGCGCGATGCGGTGGTGCGCGGCCAGCGCGATCTCCAGGCCGCCACCGAGCGCCGCGCCGTTGATCGCGGCCACCACCGGGACGCCGAGCGTCTCGATCGTCCGCAGGCGGCGCTTGATGTCGTCGACGGTGGTCAGCAGCTGGTCGCGGCTCTCCGGGCTCGCCTGGATCAGCGCGTCGAGGTTGCCGCCGGCGAAGAACGTCTTCTTCGCGCTGGTGAGGATGACGCCCGTGATCGAGTCCTTCTCGCGGACCAGCCGGTCCACGGTCTCGCCGAGCGCCGCCTCGAACGCGGCGTCCATCGTGTTCGCCGACGCGTTCGGTGCGTCCAGCGTCAGCGTGACGATGCCGTCTTCGGCACGGTCCCAACGGATGCTCACAGCTTCTCCACCACCGTCGCGATTCCCATTCCGCCACCGACGCAGAGCGTCACCAGTCCGTACCGCTGCTCGCGGCGTTCCAGCTCGTCGATCATCGTGCCGATGAGCATCGCGCCGGTCGCGCCGAGCGGGTGCCCCATCGCGATCGCGCCGCCGTTGACGTTCACGATCTCCTCGTCGAACCCGGTGTCGGCCATAAACCGGAGCACCACGGCCGCGAACGCCTCGTTCATCTCGACCAGATCGATGTCGTCGACGGTGAGGCCGGCCTTGGCCAGCGCCTTGCGGCTCGCCGGGGCCGGGCCGGTGAGCATGATCGTCGGGTCGGCGCCGGAGACCGCGGTCGCGACGATCCGGGCGCGGGGGGTGAGCCCGTTGCGGCGGCCGGCCTCTTCGCTGCCGACGACGACGAGCGCGGCGCCGTCGACGATGCCGGACGAGTTGCCGGCCGTGTGGACGTGCTCGATCCGCTCGACCCAGTGGTACTTGTCGAGTGCCACCGCGTCGAAGCCGCCCTGGTCACCGATCCCGGCGAAGCTGGCGGGCAACCCGCTCAGCGACTCGACCGTGGTGTCGGGACGGACATGCTCGTCCTGGTCGAGAACCGTGCTGCCGTTGAGGTCGGTGACCGGCACGACGCTGCGCGCGAAGTACCCGTTCGCCCAGGCCTTGGCCGCGCGCTGCTGCGAGCGGGCCGCGTAGGCGTCGACATCGGTGCGCGACCAGCCGTGCAGGGTCGCGATCAGGTCCGCGCCGATGCCCTGGGGCACGAAGCCGGTGGCGTACGCGGTCTCCGGGTCCTGGGCCCAGGCGCCGCCGTCCGAGCCCATCGGCACCCGGGACATCGCTTCGACGCCGCCGGCGAACACCAGGTCCTCCCAGCCCGAGCGGACCTTCTGCGCGGCGATGTTCACCGCTTCCAGGCCGGAAGCGCAGAACCGGTTGAGCTGGACGCCGGACACGGTCTCCGGCAGACCGGACGCGATCGCGGCGGTCTTCGCGATGTCGGCACCCTGCTCGCCGACCGGGCTGACGACGCCGAGCACGAGGTCGTCGATCTCGCGGGGGTCGAGCTCCGGGTTGCGTGTCCTGATCGTCTCGATCAGCCCCGTGACCAGGGAGACGGGTTTGACCGAGTGCAGCGACCCGGACTTCTTGCCGCGACCGCGCGGTGTGCGGATCGCGTCGTACACATAAGCCTCTGTGCTCATTTCGCGCCTCCGGGCTTTCAGACGCCGAGCGAACGCCCGACGATCTCCTTCATGATTTCGGTCGTTCCGCCGTAGATCGTGGTGATCCGAGTGTCCGTGTAGGCGCGGGCGACCGGATATTCACGCATGAAGCCGTAACCACCGTGCAACTGAACGCAGCGGTCGACGACCCGCTTCTGCATCTCCGTGGTCCACCACTTGGCCATCGACGCGTCGACCGCGGTGTACTGGCCCTTGTTGTGCTCGGTGACGGCCTTGTCGAGGTAGGTCTCGGCGAGCTCGAGCTCGGTCGCCATCTCGGCGAGGACGAAGCGGTTGTGCTGGAAGCTGCCGACCGGACGTCCGAACGCCTTGCGGTCCTTGACGTACTCGAGCGTGCGGTCGAAGACCGTGCGCGCTCCGGCCACCGCGGCGACCGCGATCGAGAGGCGCTCCTGCGGCAGCATCGTCATCAGGTGGATGAAGCCCTGGTTGAGCTCGCCGACGACGTTCTCCTTCGGGACCCGCACGTCGTCGAAGAACAGTTCCGCGGTGTCCTGGGCCTTCATGCCGATCTTGTCCAGGTTGCGGCCGCGCTCGAAGCCGGGCATGCCCCGCTCGACGGCGAGGAGGCTCAGCCCGTGGGCGGCCTTCGCGTCGGGGTCGGTACGCGCGACCACCAGCACGAGGTCGGCGTGGATGCCGTTGGTGATGAACGTCTTCGAGCCGTTGAGGACGAAGTCCGTCCCGTCCTTGCGTGCGTGGGTGGCGATCCCCTGCAGGTCCGAGCCCGCACCGGGTTCGGTCATCGCGATCGCGGTGATGAGCTCACCGCTGCAGAAGCCCGGTAACCAGCGCTGCTTCTGCTCGTCGGTGGCGAGGTCGGTGAGGTACGGCGCGGTGACGTCGTTGTGCAGTGAGAACCCGACGCCGCTCGCACCGACCGCGATCGTCTCATCGGTGAGCACGGCGTTGTAGCGGAAGTCCTTGATGCCACCGCCGCCGTACTCCTCGGGCACGTCGGTGCCGAGCAGGCCCTGCGCGCCGGCCGCGGTCCAGATGCGGCGGTCGACGAGGCCTTCCTTCTCCCACTCGTCGTGGAAGGGGACGACCTCCTTGGCCAGGAAGGTGCGTGCGGTCGAGCGGAAGGCCTCGTGGTCTTCCTCGTAGAGCGTGCGGCGCATCCTTGCGTCCTTAGGGTGTCGGCGGGGCGTTCCTGGTGGCGAGCATTTCGGCCCAGGCGTCGAGCGCCTGGGCCCGATGGCCGGCGTTCCAGTCGGTGAGCAGCATCGTGACGCCCCGGCCGAGGAGCAGATCGAGCGTCATCTGCTGGAGCAGCGGGTCGGAGGTGACGTATTCGCGGCAGATCTCGCGCAGTTCCTTCGCGAGCTGCGCTTCGACCGGGATGAGCATCTCCCGCAGGGCGGCGTCGCTCCGGGCCGCGACCCAGAGCTCGATGGTGGCCGCGTAGAGCGGGCCGGAGAGGAAGTCGGCGAGCAGGTCGAGCGTGCGACGCAGCGTGTCCTTGGCTGCCCCGAGCTGGGCGATCTGGTCGCGGACCACCGCCGCGCGCTGCTCGGCCAGGTGCGCGACCGCCGCGGCGACGAGCTTCTCCTTGGTGCCGTAGTGATGCAGCTGCGCCCCGCGGCTGACCCCGGCCCGCTGCGCGACAGCCGTCGTCGTCGTGCCGTTGTACCCGTCTTCCACGAGACTGGTGATGGTGGCGTCGAGCAACCGCGTCTTGGTCGCCGCACTGCGATCGGCCTGCGTCCGCCGCGCGGGCTGCGTGTCGGTGGGACTCGCCACTCGCCACCTTCCTCATGTCGAACAGCTCGGCGTGGCCAGTGTGGGCCGATCCTAAGCATACAGTCAAGCCTGTATGTTTCTTCCCGCCCACCTCCCTACCCTCTGCTAGCCTCTCGCGCGGGCAAGAAAGACCCCATGTTGATAGGGGCGACTTTTGTAGGCCACTCGAGTCGGAACTCCGCGGCCAAGTCGATCGGCGCGCCCATGATCAGAAGGCAGGGTCAGATGACGACTGCGAAGTCCAGCCGGAGCGAATACCTGATCGACCTCGGCGCGATCGACCCCGACACGCTGGCGGTAAATCTCTCCTCCGCCGTACGGCGCGTCGCCGAGCGGAAGTTCCAAGGCCCCCAGCAGGCGCATAGCGCCGATCCCCGATTCAACTCGAGCATCTGACGGCGGCCCCGGCCTCCCCGGTCCGGTAGAAGACGATGCCACCGACCACGATGCCGACTCCGACCGAATTCGCGTTCACCGACTTCGTCCTGAAGATCGCGTCTCGCTGCAACTTGGCGTGCAACTACTGTTACGTGTACGAGATGGCGGACCAATCCTGGAGGTCGCAGCCCCTGACGATCTCCGAACAAACGGTGCAGACGACGGCGCAACGGATCGGTGAACACGCGGCGGCACACGAGATTCCCGACGTCCGCGTGATTCTGCACGGCGGCGAGCCACTCCTGGTTGGACGAGAGATGCTCGCCTACATCGCCGAGCAGATGTCCGACCACGTCCGGCCACCTACCGCGGTACACCTCTCGGTGCAGACCAACGGAGTGCTGCTGACCACCCCCATGCTGGACGTCCTGGCCGACCACGCCATCGGCGTCGGCGTCAGCCTCGACGGCGACCAGGCCGACCACGACCGGCATCGGCGGTACCGCAACGGCGACGGGAGCTACCACGCGGTCGCCGCCGGAATCGATCTTCTTCGCAGCCCGAATTATCGTTCGCTCTATCGCGGACTCATCTGCACGATAAACCTCTCGCACGATCCGATTCGCACGTATGGAGCACTCACTCATTTCGATCCCCCGCGAGTGGATTTTCTGTTCCCGCACGGAAACTGGACGACACCACCTGCTGGGCTTCCCGCCGAAGGCGCTACCCCGTACGCCGATTGGCTCCGAATCGTGTTCGACAGATGGCTCGGAAGCACTACGAACGAGCCGGAGGTCAGGCTTTTCGACGAGATAATCGGCGCATTGCTGGGAGCGGAGCCCTGCTCACCCGGAAATGGTTGCGCAACGGCTGGGCCTGGACGGTCTGTCGAAAGACCACGTTCGGGCCCGGTTGACAGAGGCACTCCCGTCTGCGGGGCGCAGCGGGTGAGTGCTCCGGGCGGGCCGAACGGCCGCTCGCGACGACGCGGCCGTCACTGTTCGTCGCCTCGGGGAAGCAGGTCGGTCGTCACGGTCCGGCTCACCGCCGCGAGCACCGGGGCCGCGCTCGGCGCCGTCGTCGATCCCCCGCTCGCGGTGAGCGAGAACGTGGCCAGCGCGGCGAGCAGGGCCGCGGCCACCGCCAGGCGGGTCGTCCGCTCCCGGCGGCGGCCGAGAACTCGGAGCGACGGGGGAAGCGTGGCGGCGGTCATCGGCGTGTCCTCTCGGGGGTGCGGATGTCCCCACTGTCAGTCGCGGCCCTGAGCGCTTCCTGTGCCACCGCCTAGAAATGCCGATGCCCCGGCCGTGGTGGCCGGGGCATCGAGGGCGAGGATTCCTAGGCGAGCTCAGACGCGGGCGGTGTCCCGGCGGAAGAGGCGGGCGGCGCCGAGACCGAAGAGCAGGGTCCAGGCCACCACGTTCGCGACCTCGGTCAGCGTCACGGTGTCTCCGGTCAGAGGGCTCCGGGCGATCGTGCCGATCCCGTACACCGGCGTCCACTTCGCGATCTCCTGGAACGCGTGCGGCAGCACCTCCAGCGGCACGAACAGGCCGCCGAACATGGCCAGGATCGCCAGGATCGGGCCGAGGAACTGCATGACGTTCTCGGCCGGCACCAGGTAGCCGATGAACAGGCCGAAGGCGGCGAAGACCAGCGAACCGACCCACGCGACCAGGCCGGCCAGCAGCCACATGTGCACCGGCATCCGTACGCCGGCTGCGGCGCCGACGATGAACTCCACGAGCACGGCCGCCAGGCCGAGCACCAGGGCCGAGAGCACCTTCGTCGCGATGTACGCGGCCGGTCGCAGCGGGGTCAGCCGCAGCTGGCGGCTCCACCCCTGGGCCCGCTCCACCGCGACCATCGCTCCACCGCTCGTGGTCGCGACCATCGCGCCGTACACCGCGAGGCTGATCATGATGTACGCGGTCACCGGCTGCCCGTTGTCCAGCGACTGGCCCTTCTGCGGCAGTCCGAAGAGCAGGAAGAACACGGCCGGCATGATCAGGATGAAGAACAGCGTCCGGCGGTTGCGGAGGGTCCGGCGGATCTCCAGGCCGAGGTAGGTGGGGTTCAGGCCCCCGAGCCGAGGCGTCCGGCGCTCACCGATGTAGGTAGTCACTTGTTCTCCTCCGTTGCGTCCGTGGTGAGCGCGATGAATGCGTCTTCGAGGTTCCGCGAGGTGATCTCCAGGTCGCGGGCACCGGTGGCGGTCAGCAGGTGGCGGGCCACCGCGTCCGAGTCGGACGCGTGCACCAGCACCGAATCGCCGCGAACCTCCACCTGGTCGACGCCGGGCAGCGCGGCGAGCGCGACCGGGTCGGCCCCGGGCAGCGTGGCCCGCACGAGACGCCCCGTCGCCAGGCCCTTGATCGACGCGGCCGTGCCGTCGGCGACCACCCGTCCGTGCCGCACGAGCACGATCCGGTCGGCATAGGCGTCGGCCTCGTCGAGGTAGTGGGTGGCGAAGAGGACCGTGCGTCCCTGGGCGGCGTCCTGCCGGATCGCGGCCCAGAACTCGCGCCTGCCCTCGACGTCCATGCCGGTCGTGGGCTCGTCGAGCACCATCAGGTCGGGGTCGGGCAGCAGCGCCATCGCGAACCGGAGCCGCTGCTGCTGGCCGCCGGAGCACTTGCCGACGCGGCGGTCGGCGATGTCGAGGATCCCGGCCCGGGTGAGCACCTCGTTCACCGGGCGGGTGCGGCCGAACAGCGAGCCGGTCATCCGCACGGTCTCGGCCACCGTGAGGTCCTTGAGCAGGCCGCCGGTCTGCATGACCGCCGCGATCCGGCCCTCCGCGACCGCGACCGACGGCGCCCGGCCGTAGATCTCGACCGAACCGGCGGTGGGCCGGGCGAGGCCGAGCATCATGTCGACGGTCGTGGTCTTGCCGGCCCCGTTCGGGCCGAGGAACGCGACCACCTCGCCGGGTTCGATGGTCAGCGAGAGGTCGTCGACGGCGGTGACCGACCCGAACCGCTTCGTGAGCCCGGTGAGCCGGACCGCGGCGGTGGTTCCCGTCCGCGTCAGCGTGGTGTTTTCCATGCCGATAACTCTCGGCCCGCGGGACACTCGACCCACGGATCGAGCGTCATCGCCCTGGCATGACATCTGTCAGGGGGTCCTGGCCGGAGTCCAGCACCTGCGCGCTGATCAACAGCGAGGTCAGCAGCGTCCGGGCCTCGTCGACGGCGGTGCGCCGGGCCTCGTCGGCCGGAGCCGAGGTCAGCGCGCGGAGCAAAATGCCGTCCATGCAGGCGACGATGAGCGTCGCGCGTTCGCTCGCCTTGCTCAGGCCGACGTCGTCGAGCATCCGGGCGACGAGCGCCTCGAACGCCGTCCGCCAGTTGTTCATCGCCTCGCCGAGCTCGGGGCGTCGGGTCGACTCCAGCGAGAGCTCGAGCCGGGCGAGCAGCGGCGCCGGGTCGGAGAGCCAGCAGTCGAGCTGCTTCAGCGTCTCCTCGATCGCGTGGGTGGTGTCGCCGGGATGGCGCGCGGCCTCGTCGGCCAGCTCGTCGACGTCGGCACCGATCCGTTCCCCCAGCCGCACCACGACGGCGGTGAGGAGGGCCGCCCGCGTGCGGAAGTACGCGGACGTGGAGCCTTCCGGCAGGCCGGCGGCGGCGTCGACCGCGCGGTGGGTCAGGCCGCGGAGCCCGGCCTCGGCGACGAGGTCGATCGCTGCGTCCAGAATGTCCGCTCTGCGGTTGCCTGACGACGCTCGTACCACTGGTCCACCGTACTGTGACCGGCGCGACTTCTACAGGTGTAGACGATGCCGGGAACCCGACGTACGTTTTCTACAGATGTAGAAAGTTCCACGGAGGGATTCACATGATCGACCACGGCCTTCTCATCGCCGCCACCGTGTACACGGCTGTTCTCGTCGCCGCCGGTGTCGCCATCGTGCTCTCGCTCGCGGTGTGGGCCGCCCGCCCGCCGCTGACCGAGTGGGCCCGCCACCGGGCCGCCACCCGCGACCTGCGCCGCACCGCCGACGCCCTGCAGCGCAGCAGCACCGACGACACGCCCCGGGCGCGCACCCCGCACCACGCCGCGCACTGACGCGCTCCGCCTACCCCGACACACCGAGGCCCCGCGACGTCGCGGGGCCTTCGTCGTACGTGGCGCCCGGCACACTCTTGGTACTGGCCGGAACCAGCACCCCTTCCGGCCCGATGATGGTGAGAAATCAGCACGGGAGGCATGGATGAGCAGCCCCACCGACGTGGCGACACCGTACGAGTTCGACGAGAAGCTGACCGCACTGTCCGCCACCCGGCACGGCGAACACGGCGCCGTCGTCCGGGTGACATTGCTGGGCCCGGGCAAGGGCAACGCGATGGGCCCGGCGTTCTGGTCCGAGACCCCGACGTTGTTCCGCGCGCTCGGCGCCGACGAGAGCGTCCGCGCGATCGTGGTCACCGGCTCCGGCCACCACTTCAGCTACGGGCTCGACCTGACGTCGTTCGCTACCGGCGCCGGCAGCACGCTGCAGGAGGACGGCGGCCTCGCGCGGGCCCGAACCCGCTTCCTCCACGAGATCCGGGAGATGCAGACCGCACTCGACGCCGTCGCCGACTGCCGCAAGCCGGTCGCCGCCGCGGTGAGCGGGTGGTGCATCGGCGGGGGGATCGACCTGCTGGCCGCGTGCGACGTCCGCTACGCCGGGACCGACGCCAAGTTCAGCATCCGCGAGGTGCGGATGGCGATCGTGGCCGACATGGGCAGCCTCGCCCGCCTCCCCGGCATCCTCTCCGAGGGCCACCTGCGCGAACTCGCGTTCACCGGCCGGGACATCGATGCGGCCAAGGCCGAGCGGATCGGCCTGGTCAACGAGGTCGCCGCCGACCCCGTCGGGGCCGCGCACGCGTTCGCCGACGAGGTCGCCGCGAACCCGCCGCTGGTCGTGCAGGGCGTGAAGGAGGTGCTGGACGTCAACCGGGCCGAGCGGGTCGCGGCCGCCCAGCGCTACGTGACCACCTGGAACGCCGCGTTCCTGCCGTCGCACGACCTGACCGAGGCGATGACGGCGTTCCTGCAGCGCCGCGAGCCGAAGTTCGAGGGCCGCTGATGCCGACGCTGCAGAAGGACGGCGAAGTCTTCGTCCTGGACCTCGGCGACACCGAGAACCGCTTCCACCCCGACTGGCTCGCCGAGGTGCACACCGCCCTCGACGAGGTGGAGGCGGCGGCCGGGCCGAAAGCACTTGTCACGACGGCCACCGGGAAGTTCTTCTCGAACGGCCTCGACCTGGACTGGCTCGGTACGCACGCGGACGAGCTCAGCGAGTACATCTCGGCCGTGCAGGCGCTGCTGGCCCGCTACCTGGCGTTCCCGGCCCCGACAGTGGCCGCGGTCCAGGGCCACAACTTCGGCGGCGGAGCGATGCTCGCCCTCGCGCACGACTTCCGGGTCATGCGCGCCGACCGCGGCTACTTCTGCCTGCCCGAGGTGGACCTCGGCATGCCGTTCACGGCCGGGATGACCGCGCTGGTGCGGTCCCGGCTGGAGAAGCAGACCGCGCACGAGGCGATGACGACCGGGCGTCGCTACGGCGGCGTCGACGCGGCCGCCGCCCGGATCGTCGACGCGGTGGCCGACGAGGGCGAGGTGCTCGCCACCGCGCTCACGATCGCCCGGCCGCTGACGGGCAAGCCGGCCGGCGCGGTCGGCACGATCAAGGCGGGTATTTACGCGGAGGTGCTCACCGCACTCCGCCAACCGCCGCTCTGAGGCGTACGATTTCATCATTCGATGAATTCGAAGGAGGTCGCGACATGGACACCGATGTCTGTGTGGTCGGCGGCGGACCGGCGGGGCTCGTGCTCGGCCTGCTCCTGGCCCGCCAGGGCGTCGACGTGGTGGTCTGCGAGAAACACGAGGACTTCCTGCGCGACTTCCGTGGCGACACCGTGCACCCCTCCACCCTCGACCTGCTCGCCGAGCTGGGCCTGAGCAAGGAGTTCGACGAGCTCCCGCACCGCACGCTCGAACGCCTGGCGCTCGATCTGCCCGACGGGGTCTGGCCGGTCGGGGACCTCACACGGCTGTCCAACCCGCACCCGTACATCGCGCTCGTCCCGCAGTGGGACCTGCTCGAGATGCTCGCCCGCGCGGCGTCCCACTACCCGACGTTCACGCTGTTGCGTGCGTGCGAGGTCACCGACGTCATCCGGGAGAACGGCGTCGTCACCGGCGTCCGCACCACCCAGGGCGAGATCCGCGCCCGGCTCACCGTGGGCACCGACGGCAGGCACTCGACGGTCCGTCGGGCGCTCGGCCTGCGCTCGCGCGACTTCGGTGCGCCGATGGACGTCGCCTGGTTCCGCCTGTCGCGCCACGACTCCGACGGCGACGGGCTGATCGGCCACGTGCGCAAGGGCCGCATCCTGATCACGATCGACCGCGGCAACTACTGGCAGACCGCGTACGTGTTCCCGAAGAACGGGTTCGAGCAGGTCAAACGCGACGGGCTGGCGGCGTTCAAAGCGTCGATCACCGACCTCGCGCCGTTCCTGGGCGACCGCATGGACGAGATCACCGACTGGGATCCGATCCGGATCCTGACCGTCACCGTCGACCGGCTCGAACGCTGGCACGTCCCCGGTGCGCTGCTGATCGGCGACGCGGCGCACGCGATGTCGCCGATCGGCGGCGTCGGCATCAACCTGGCCGTGCAGGACGCGGTCGCCGCGGCTCGCATCCTGGCCGCGCCGCTGAACGAGCGACGGCTCTCCAGCACCGTGCTCGCGCGGGTGCAGCGGCGTCGTACGCTCCCGACCGTCGGCACGCAGCTGTTCCAGCGGCTGGCGCAGAACGCGGTGATCCGCCCGGTGCTCTCCGGGGGTCGCCCGGTGACCGCTCCGCTCCCGCTGCGGCTGCTGCGCCGGTTCCCGGCCCTGCAGGTGATCCCGGCCCGCCTGATCGGCGTCGGGCTGCGCCCGGAGAAGCTAGTGGACGAGCGCTAGCGCGCCGACCGCGGCCGTCAGCGCCACCACCGCGGTCACCAGGCCGGTGGCCGCGAAGCGCCACCACGAGATCGGCACCCCGGCCGAGCGGCACCGCTCGTACCAGAGCAGCGTCGCCACCGAGGCCCAGGGCGCGACGATCGGCCCGACGTTCACCCCGACGAGCAGGCCGAGCAGCGCATCGGGGTGCACCGCGGCCTCCACCGCCACGTACGCCGGCAGGTTGTTCACGACGTTCGCCAGCACCGCGCCGACCGCGGCCACCCGGCCCAGCCCCGGGTCGTCGCCGAGCACCGTGCGCAGCAGGTCGGAGAGCCCCAGCCGGCCGATCGCGTCCATCACCAGGAACAGCCCGGTGACCAGCACCAGCAACCGCCACGGCACCAGCGACCACCGCAGGGCGTCCCGGTCACGGACCGCGAACGCCACCACGACGACCACCGCGCACACCGGCGCCGCCGCCTCCAGCGGCACTCCCACCAGCACGAGCACGACGAACAGCACGCACGCCGCCGCCGCGATCGCGGTCAGCCTGCGGTCCGGCGGCCGGTGCCTCTCCGGAACGACGTAACGCTCGCTCGACCGGCGTCGCCAATACAGCAGCCAGAGGCAGGCGGCCGTGGCGAGCACCGACGCCAGTTCCGGCAGCGCCATCCGCAGCGCGAACCCGACCGGGGACAGCCCGACCCGGTCGGCGGCGAGCAGGTTCGTCAGGTTCGAGACCGGGAGCAGGAGGCTCGCGGTGTTGGCGAGCCAGACCGTCGTCATCGCGAACGGCAGTGGCGCCACCTCCAGACGCGTCGCCAGCGCGAGCATCACCGGGGTCAGCAGCACCGCGGTCGTGTCGAGGTTGAGGATCGCGGTCACGAGCGTCGCGAACCCCACGCAGAGCGCGAACAGCACCGGGTAGCGCCCTCGGCCCAGACGCGCCAACCAGCTCGCGACGACGTCGAACACCTCGGCCCGCGCGGTGAGCTCGGCGAGCACGATCACCGTGCCGAGAAACAACAGCAGCGGCACGACGCGGTGCATCGTGCCCTCCGCGTCGCGCAGCGGCACCAGACCGGTGACCAGCCCGATCAGCCCGAGCGCGAAGAGGCCGAGCCCCACCCAGTCGAGCGGTTCCAGCCAACGACGACGCACCGACGAATCCGAGACCATAGTCTTCCTTTTGTGTCACGTGGGGTGTTCGTCGGGATCGCCACGGTCGATGTGGTCCACCGGTTGGAACGGCTGGTCGGGCCGAACGAGAAGGTGACCGCCCTCGGTCAAGAGATCTCCGCGGGCGGCCCCGCCGCAAACGCAGCCGTCACATTTGCCCGCCTTGGCGGCCACGCGACGCTCGTCACAGCGCTCGGCGGCCATCCCCTGGCCCGGTACGCCGCGGACGAACTCGCCCAGCACGGCGTGACCGTGGTCGACGCGGCCCCCGACGTGACGGCTCCACCTCCGGTCTCGGCGATCCAGGTGATCGACGCGACCGGTGACCGGCAGGTGTCGTCGGTGAACGCGGGGGCGCACTGGGCGGCGAACCCGGCGGAGCCGCCGGCCGGCCTGCCCGCACTCGTCGCGGCCGCCGACGTCGTGCTCGTCGACGGGCACCATCCCCGCCTCGCGCTCGCGGCCGCCCGCGCGGGTTCGACCGTCGTGCTCGACGGGGGGAGCTGGAAGCCGGTGCTGACCGAGCTGCTGCCCCACGTCGACTACGCGGTGTGTTCGGCGGTTTTTCCGGACGCCGAGTCGCTGGACGTGACGCACGTGGCCGTGACCAGGGGACCGGATCCGGTGTCCTGGTGGTCGGAGGGACGTTCCGGGCGGATACCGGTACCGTCGGTCGACGTGCGTGACACCCTGGGCGCCGGTGACGCGTTCCACGGCGCGTTCGCGTACGCGCTGACCCGCGGCGCGTCGTTCGAAGAAGCGCTGGAGCACGGAGCCCGGATCGCCGCGTTGCGGTGTTCGGTCGCCGGGCCGCGCGCGTGGTTGGAGCAACTGTGATCCCTTCCGATCTGATCGACCGGGCGCGGGAGCTGGCCGCCGGCCCGCGGCGCGTCCTCGGCCTCACCGGGGCGCCGGGAGCGGGCAAGTCGACGCTCGCCGCGGAGCTCGTCGCCGCGTTGGGGCCCCGGGCGGTGCTGGTGCCGATGGACGGGTTCCACCTGGCCAACGCCGAGCTGATCCGGCTGGGGCGGCGCGATCGCAAGGGCGCCGTCGACACGTTCGACGCCGCCGGGTTCGCGGCACTGCTGCGCCGGCTCCGCGACCCGGCCGACGAACTCGTGTACGCGCCGTACTTCGCGCGTGAGATCGAGGAGCCGATCGCGTGTTCGCTCCCGGTGCCCGCGGACGTTCCGCTGGTGGTGACCGAAGGCAACTACCTCCTGGTCGACGAGGGGCCGTGGGCCGCCGTGCGCGGGCTGCTCGACGAGGTCTGGTATCTCGAGGTGGACGAGGACGTGCGGCTGGAACGCCTGGTCGCACGGCACATCGCGTTCGGTAAGGAGCCCGCGGCCGCGCGGGCCTGGAGCCACGGCACCGACCAGCGCAACGCCGATCTGATCGCGTCGACGCGAGCGCACGCCGACCGCGTCGTCCGGCTCTGAAAGAAATTCGCCCGGCCGTGTCGATCCGGTGCCGCCCCGTTCGAGAGACAGAGTGAAGGGCCGCCAACCGGCCCCCTCTCGAAGGGACACGCATGAAGCTGGGGTACGCCGGACTCGCGGCCGGCCCGCTCTACGTCGGGGTCTCGCTGATCGAGGCCGCGACCCGGGACGGATTCGACCCGACGCGGCACGCCTGGAGCCAGCTCGCCAACGGTGACCTCGGCTGGATCCACCGCGCGAACCTGGTGCTCTCCGGAGCGCTGACCGTGCTGGGCGCGCTCGGGCTACGGGTCCGGTGGGTGCGGACCGGGATCGCGCTGTACGGCGCGGGCCTGATCGGAGCCGGGATCTTCACCGCCGACCCCGGGCGGGGCTTCCCGGTGGGCACCCCCGAGACCGTCGAGGTCACCACGCACGGCATCCTGCACTTCGTCTGCGGCGGCATCGGCTTCATCGGGCTGGTAGCCGCCTGTTTCCTGGTCCGCGGGGCCATTTCCCGCTTCACCGGCGCCCTGTTCGGCGTCACGTTCGTCGCGATGGCCGCCACCGGCGGCGCGGGCTGGGCGCTGCTCGCGTTCACCGCCGCCGTGATCCTCGCGTCCGCCTGGCTCTCGATCCTCTTCTGGAAGGAAATCCGATGCGCTATCTGACCCTGCTCCGCGGTACCCACTCCACGACCCCTCCCCCGCCGGAGCTGATGGCCGCGATCATGGCTCTCGGCGAGGAGGCCACGAAGTCCGGCTCCCTGCTGGAGAACTCCGGGCTCGCCCCGAGCTCCGCCGGCGCCCGGGTGTCGCTCAGCGCCGGGGAACTGACCACCACCGACGGTCCGTTCGCGGAGTCCAAGGAGGTCATCAGCTACGCGATCTACGAGGTCAACGCGAAGGAGGAAGCGGTGGAGTGGGCGTCGCGCTTCCTCAAGGTCCACCGCGACCTCTGGCCCGGCTGGGAGGGTGACGTCGACGTCCTGAAGCTGTTCGGCCCGGAGGACTTCCCCGCCCCGTGACCGACGACCACGTGCGCCGCACCCTCGATGCCGTCTGGCGCATCGAGGGTGCCCGCGTCGTGGCCGGGATCGCCCGGCTGGTCCGCGACGTCGGGCTGGCCGAGGAGCTCGCGCAGGACACGCTCGTCATCGCGCTCGAACAGTGGCCGCGCGACGGTGTTCCGGATGCGCCCGGCCCGTGGCTGCGGGCCACCGCGAAACACCGCGCGATCGACGTGCTGCGCCGGCGGCAGCGGTACGCGGAGAAACTCGCGGTGCTCGGCGCCGACGTCGTGGCGGAGCGGGACCGGACCGACGACCTGGTCGACGACCTCGACGACCACATCGGCGACGACCTCCTGCGGCTGATGTTCACCGCCGCGCACCCGGTGCTCTCCACCGAGGGCAAGGTCGCGTTGACGCTGCGCCTGCTCGGTGGGTTGAGCACGGACGAGATCGCGCGGGCGTTCCTGATCCCGGAGGCCACCGCGGCCCAGCGGATCGTGCGGGCGAAGCGGACGTTGAGCGCGGCCGGCGTCGAGTTCTCGATGCCGACGCCGGCCGAGACCGCCGAACGGCTCGGCGCCGTCCTCGGCGTCCTCTACCTGGTGTTCAATGAGGGCTACGCGGCGAGGAGCGGCTCCGACTGGACCCGTCCGGCGCTGTGCCGGGAGGCGATGCGCCTGGGCCGGGTACTCGCCGGACTGCTGCCCGACGAGCCGGAGGTGCACGGGCTGGTCGCGCTGATGGAGCTGCAGGCCTCCCGGCTCCCGGCGCGGATCGACGCGGCCGGGCGTCCGGTGCTCCTCGACGACCAGGACCGGCGTCGCTGGGACCGGCTGCTGATCCGCCGGGGGCTGGCCGCCCTGGAGCGGGCCGAGTCGCTCGGCGGTGGGGCGTACACGCTGCAGGCGGCGATCGCGGCGTGCCACGCGCGGGCCCTGCGTGCCACCGACACCGACTGGCCCCGGATCGGGGCGTTGTACGAGGTGCTGGCCTACGTGCGCCCCTCGCCGGTCGTCCGGCTGAACCACGCGGTGGCGGTGGGGAAGGCCGGCGACCCGTCCCGCGGCCTGGCGATCACCGACGCGCTCGCGGCGGAGTTGCGCCGCTACCCCCACCTGCCGGCCGTACGCGGGGAGCTGCTGGCTCAGCTCGGCCGCGCCGCCGAAGCGGCCGCCGCGTTCCGCCGGGCCGCCGAACTGACCCGCAACGACGTCGAGCGGGCCCTGTTCGAGGAACGCGCGGCCACGCTCGAGCCGGGCGGCTGACGCCGCGCGTCGCCGTTCACAGCGTGAACCGGGCGACCAGTTCGGTGAGGTGACGAGCGGTGGCGTTCAGCTCCTCGGCCGCCTGCCGCGAGTCCTGTACCGCGTTGCGGGTCGTGTCGACGGTGTTCAGCACCTCGCCGAGGTTGCGGGCGATCTCGTTGCTGCGGTCGGCGGCCACGTTGACGTTGCGGCTCATCTCGCCGGTCGCGGCCGTCTGCTCCTCCACCGCCGCCGCGATCGCGGTCTGGAAGTCGTTCACCCGGGCGATCGACTCCGAGATGCCCTCGATCGCGGTGACGGCCAGCCGGGTGTCGGCGGCGATCTCCTCGACCCTGGCGGTCACGTCCTCGGTGGCGCGCGCGGTCTCCTGAGCGAGGTCCTTGACCTCGCTGGCGACGACCGCGAACCCCTTGCCGGACTCGCCGGCCCTGGCCGCCTCGATGGTCGCGTTCAGCGCCAGCAGGTTCGTCTGCTCGGCGATCCCGTTGATCGCCTTGACCACCTCGGCGATCCGGTTCCCCGACTCGCCCAGCTTCGCGATGACCTCGCCGGCCTGCTGCGAGAGCGTGACGCTCTCCCGGGCCACACCGGCGGCTTCCTGGGCGTTGGTGGTGATCTCGGCGATCGCCGCCCCCATCTGCTCCGAGCTCTCGGAGACCAGCTGGACGTTCTCGCTGACCGCGGCCGCGGCCTGGGTGGCGTCGCCGGTCTGCTCGGAGGCCCGGGTCGACGAGCCGGCGAGCGCGCTTCCCGCGACCGTCACCCGCTCGGCCGCGCCCGCGACCTCGAGCGACGCTCCGCTGATGCCGCTGAGCAGGCCCCGCAGCTCGGTGATCGCGGTCCGCAGCGCGGTGCCCATCCGGCCGATCTCGTCGCCGCCGTCGACCGACACGTCGACGGTCAGGTCGCGGCGGGACAGTCCGACGATCGAGGCGGTCAGCCGTTCCATCCGTGCGGAGATGCTGCGGGCCCAGACCCACGCGACGACGCCGCCGACCAGCGCCAGCAGGAGGCCGGCGATCACGAACGCCCAGAGCATCGTGGACCGGCCGGAGTTGATCTCGTCGATCGCGGCGGCATGGTCGGGCAGGTAGGACGCGACCTCGATCGCCCAGCCGTAGGCGGCGTAGTAGGAGACCGCGACCTGCGTCCGGGCGGGCGTGTCGGTGCTGATACCGGGGAGGCGGTAGAACACGTTCGTGGTCTGGTTCGGTTCGAGCGCGGTCGCCCGCTCGATGATGTCCTGCACGTACGCGTTGCCGTCCGCGTCCTTGTCCTCCAGCGCGTCGGCGCCGACCCGGTCGGGGTCGGTCGCGGCGATCACGCGACCCTTGTCGGCGGTGAGCGTGCTGTACACCGTCACGCCGCCGTTCTCCCCGACCTTCGTGGCGGCGATCGCCTCGCGCAGGGAAGCGGTCGCCTCCGACTGCGGCGTCCCGACGTAGATCGCGCCGATGACCTGGCCGGCGGAGTTCTTCAGCGGGTTGTAGGCGCTGACCTGCCAGGTGTCGACGACCTTCGCGACCCCTCGGTACGGCTTGCCGCTCTTGATCGCGGACGCGACGGCGTTCGGTGTGCCGTCGGCCGCGGTGGCCGGGATGAACGTGCCGATCGCGCGGTTGCCGGTCTTGGCTTTGACGTTCGTCGCGACGCGGAGCAGGTCACCGGCGCTGTTCATGCGCTGGAACACGGTCACGGTGCCGCCGACCATGCCGTAGATGTCGTCGACGAGCGGTGTCCGGACGCTCAGGTTGCGGTTCTGGCCGAGCCAGGTGCCGCCGACCAGCAGCCTGGGCAGCGTCACGCTGCGCTTGGCCTGGGTGGTCTGGTTCGTCGCGGTCCAGCTCGCGGTGGCCGGTGCGAGCCGGACGCCGCCGCGCTGGCCGAGTTCGGCCAGCGCGACCGTCATCCCCCGGTTGACCTGGGCCTGGATCCCGCTCCCCGCGGTGGTCGTCAGCCGGTCGACGCCCTGGGCGACGTGGTCAAGGTCGGCCGTCGTCAACGCCGAGACGTTCTCCCGAGCGTGCTCGCTGAACGCGTTGGTCTGCCAGGCACCGACGATGACCAGCACGATCGCCGTGGTGACGACGCCGCCCACTCCGAGGGCGAGTAGTCGGTGCTTCATCTGCAGACCGGAGAACGCTCGGACGAAGGACGGCATGCGACACCGATCGGCGGCCGGGCCCCTGACCTAAGTGCTCCCGATTTACAACTTCACACCGGGGCGGGGGCCGGCTCCGGGGTGGTCGCGGGCTTGCGTGAACGCGTCAACACGATCGTCAGGACGCCGCCGATGAACGCGGCCGCCGCGCACAGCAGGTACGACCAGCGCAGGCCCGACGCGAACGCCGCGTGCACGATCTCGTCGACCGCGGCCCGCTGCTCGGCCGGCGCGGCACCGGTCACGGCACGCGCCTGGCCCCCGGTGAGCAGGTCGGCCACCCGGTGCGCGTCGGGCAGTCGGTTGCCGACCACGTTCTCGACCCGGCCGGCGAACACACCGCCCAGGATCGCGATGCCCAGGACCAGCCCGAGCTGCCGGAACGTGTTCACGGTGCCGCCGGCCATACCGCCGCGCTCGCGGGGCGCCGCCGCGGTGGCCGCCGCCGAGAGCGTCGGCATCACGACGCCGACGCCGACGCCGGTCACGATCAAGCCGGGGACGAGCACGGTCCACGACGAATCACCGTCGACCAGGGCCTGCAGCGCGCTGCCGACGCCGATCAGCAGGAGACCGCCGCCGATGACCAGCCCCGGCGCGACCCGGTCGTGCAGCACCCGGCCGGCCAGGATCGAGCAGACCAGCGAAGCGAGGCTGAGCGGCACGAAGACGGCACCGGCCGCGATCGGCCCGAGCCCGAGCACCGACTGGAACCAGAGCGACGCGAACGCCATCGCGCTGAACGCCGCCATGTTGACCGCGAGCGCCGCGACCATGAGCCCGGTGAACGCGGGCCGCTTGAACAGCGACAGGTCCAGCATCGGGTAGGCACGCGTCCGCTCGGCCGCGACGAACACGGTCAGGCTGACGGCCGCGACCGCGAACGCGGTCAGGGCCGGGGCGGCCGTCCAACCGTCCTCACCGGCGCGGATCAGGCCGTACGTGAGCGCGAAGGCCGCCACCGTGAACGTGACGACGCCGACCGGGTCGAGCTTCGCCGCGGGGTCGTTCGACTCGCGGATCACCCGGAGCGCCACCACGAACGCCAGGACGCTGATCGGGATGTTCACCACGAAGATCGACGGCCAGCCGTACTGCTCGGTGAGCAGGCCACCGATGATCGGGCCGGCCGCGGCCGCGAAGCCGTTGATCGCGCCCCACACCCCGAACGCGATGCCCCGGTCCTTACCGGTGTACGCCGTGTTGATCAGCGCGATCGTCGTCGCGAACATCGCGGCGCCGCCGATGCCCTGGATGGCACGCGCGGTGATCAGCGCCCCGGAACTGTCGGCCAGCGCGCAACCGAGCGACGCGAGCGCGAACAGCACCATGCCGATCAGGTAGATCCGCTTGCGTCCGAACCGGTCCGCGGCGGATCCGACACCGAGCATCAGCGCCGCCAGCGCGAGCGCGTAGATGTCGAT
Source organism: Cryptosporangium arvum DSM 44712 (assembly GCF_000585375.1). Lineage (NCBI taxonomy): Bacteria > Bacillati > Actinomycetota > Actinomycetes > Cryptosporangiales > Cryptosporangiaceae > Cryptosporangium > Cryptosporangium arvum. The sequence continues at coordinate 740,205 of NZ_KK073874.1, read as the reverse complement.
CACCCACTGCAGGTCGCCGAGGCCGGTGCGCAGGTCAGCGGCGATGTCGGGTAGGGCGACGTTCACGATCGTGACGTCGACCAGCAGCATGAAGGTGCCCAGGCTGATGGCGATCAGTGGCAGCCACTTACGCATGTCTCGGTGTCCTCTGGTTCGATGCCCTTGCAGGGATCAACCTTCGCCGCCCACCACCCGGTTCGCCATCCAGGACGCCTCTGAGCGCCGGATCTCGACATTCTCCGGCTTTCTCCGCCGGATACCCTCACCCCGTGCTGGATGAACTGGACCGGCAGATCGTGCACGCGCTCGAGGTCGACGGCCGGGCGGCGTTCAGCCGCATCGGCCAGGTGCTCGGCGTCTCCGACCAGACCGTGGCGCGGCGCTACCGGCGGCTGCGCGCCGAGGAGAACGTCCGCATCATCGGGAATCTCAACACGTGGCGGATCGGGGCGGTGTCCTGGTACCTGCGGGTGCAGTGCACGCCCGACGCGGCGCTGTCGATCGCCGAGGCGCTGGCCCGCCGGTCCGACACCGCCTGGGTGCGGCTGACGTCCGGCGGCACGGAGATCAGCTGCGTCACCCGCTCCCGCTCCCGCGCCGACACCGACGCGCTGCTGCTCGGCAAACTCCACCGGACGCCGCGGATCGTCGGCATCAGCGCCCACGCGTTGATCCACATGTACTTCGGCGGCACCGAGTCGTTCCTCCGGAAAGTGCAGGTCCTCGAGGAGGACCAGGTGACCGCGCTGCTACCGCCGTGGGCCGGAGATCCCTACGAGGAGGTGCCGGACATCGGGCCGGGCGACCGGGCGCTGGTCACCGCACTGGCCCGCGACGGACGCACCGGGCTACCGGAACTCGCGTCCGCCACCGGCTGGTCGGAGACGCGGGTCCGCCGCCGGCTCACCGAGTTGCGACGCAGCGGCGCGCTCTTCTTCGAGGTCGACGTACCCGGCTCGGCACTCGGCCTGGAGATGGCGGCGATGATGTGGCTGTCGGTGGCGCCCCACGGCATGGTCGAGGCGGCCGAAACCCTGGCCGGCCACCCCGAGGTGCCGTTCGTCGCCGCGACCACGGGCTCGACGAACCTGGTGGCCAGCGTGGTGTGCAGAGACGTGGCCGCGTTGTACGGCTACTTGACCAGCAAGGTCGCGGCGATCCCGGCGATCAACCACATCGAGACCAACCCGATCGTCCGGACCCTGAAGCGCGAGGGCACGCTACTCCCCTGACAACTGGCGCCCCAGCGCTCAGAAGTCGGCGGCGACCGGCACGTGGCCCTTCAGGATGTTGCGGGCGATCGTGCGGCGTTGGATCTCGTCGGTGCCCTCGTAGATGCGCAGCAGACGCAGCTCCCGGTACCAACGCTCGATCGGCAGCTCGCGGGTGTAACCCATGCCGCCGTGGATCTGCAGTACCCGGTCGACGATCTCGTTGGCTTTCACGCCGCCGTACAGCTTGGCCATCGACTGGGCCTGGCGGGAGTCCTGGCCGGCCTCCACCTGCCAGGCGGCGTGCAGCACCAGCAGCCGTAACGCCTGGAGCTCGACGGCCGAGTCGGCGATCATCCACTGGATCGCCTGGCGCTCGGCCAGCGGCTCGCCGAACGTCGTCCGGGAGTTGGCCTGGGCGACGGCCATCTCGATCAGCCGCTCGCAGGACCCGATCGCGCGCGACGGGAGCAGGTAGCGGCCCTGCCCGATCCATTGCAGCGCGAGCGCGAACCCGCCGCCGACCTCGCCCAGCACGTTCTCGGCCGGCACCCGCACGTCGTCGAACACCAGCGCGGCCGGGCCCCACTGGCCCATGGTCTGGATCGGCTCGGACTTCCAGCCCATGTCCCGGTCGACCAGGAAACAGGTGACGCCCTCGTCGGCCACCGCGAACACCATCACGAAGTCGGCCTCGTTGCCCTGCGTGATGAACGTCTTCTCGCCGTTGATCACCCAGTCGTCGCCGTCGCGGCGGGCCGACGTCCGGATCGCGCGCGCGTCGCTTCCCGCGCCCGGCTCGGTGATCGCGAAGCAGGAAATCCGCTCCCCCTCGATCGTGGGGAGCAGGTACTGCTCCTTCTGCCGGGAGTTGCCGTGGAACAGGATGTTGTCGGCCGAGCCGCCGAACCGGAACGGCACGAACGTGCGGCCCAGCTCGCCTTCGACGAGCGAAGCGGTGATCGCGCCCAGCCCCATCCCGCCGTACTCCTCGGGCGTCAGAATGCCCCAGAAACCCGATTCGCGGGCCTTGAACTGCAGCGCGCGGGCTTCTTCCCGGCTGATGCCGGGTTCGCCGGAGCGCTCCCGGCGGAGCACCTCGGGCTCCAGCGGCACGAGCTCGCGTTGGACGAAGGTCCGGACCCAGTCCCGGACGGCGCGCTGCTCGTCGGAGAGAGCGAAGTCGACCACGGCGTTCTCCTAACAGTGTTAGTTAGCCGCTAGGCTAACCCCTGTGGCCCGCCCCAGCAGCCCATTGCTGACACGCGATCGCATTCGCACCGCCGCGCTCGCGATGATCGACCGCGACGGTCTCGACGGCCTGTCGATGCGTCGCCTCGCCGCCGAGCTCGGCGTCCGCGCGGCCTCGCTCTACGGGTATCTGGCCACCAAGGACGAACTGCTCACCGACCTGGCCGACGACGTGCTGGCCGGCGTCGACACCAGCGGGTTCAGTGCGGGCTGGCGCACCGGTCTCACGGTGTGGGCCCGCTCCTACCGGGAGGCGCTGGCCGCGCACCCGAACCTGGTGCCGTTCCTGGCCCACTCCCCCGGCCGCCGCCCCCAAGCCCTGATGCACGCCGACGCCGTGCACGGCGGCCTCACCAACGCCGGCTGGCCGCCGCGCTACGCGACGATGATCGGCGCTTCGACGAAGTACCTCGTGGTGGGCGCCGCGATGACGTCGTTCTCCGGCGGGTTCGCCGACGACGTCGAGGTGTACGTGGGGCGGTATCCGAACCTGAGCCAGGCGCACCTGCTGGCCGGCCACGAAGAGATCGACCGGGACAGCTTCGAGCTGGCGCTCACGGCCTTCCTGGACGGGCTGAGCCGGCTGCACGAGCAGGTCGTACGATCCGCTCGACCGTAATCCGCGAAAGGATCGTCATGAGCGAAACCCGGCCCGACATCGACGACGCCGAGGACGACGGCGTGCTCGACCCGGCTGACAGCCTGGACGACGACGACCTGCGCAGCGACGTGCTCGACCGGGGCGTCGACGCCGGTGACCGGTACCGCGCGTCGGACCGGTTCGGCACCACGGCCGAGGAGCAGGCCCGCGGCGAGAGCCTCGACCAGCTGCTGGCCGAGGAGGAGCCCGACGTCAGCGCGGAGTACGACGACGAGGACGAGGACGTTCCGGCGGACCTCGGCTCGACGACGCAGGAGCGGGCCGGGCGGCTCGTCGAGCCCGACGAGGGCGCGCACGAGGACGAGGAGGCCGAGGCCTACGCGGTCGACGCCGGGGTCGACGGGGCCGGTGCCAGCGCCGAGGAAGCGGCGATCCATGTGGTCGACGAGGGCCGCTGACGCCTTAAAGGTCTGCTAACGGAGGGGCGACAAGTGACGGCTGGGCGGTAGCGTGACGCGGGTGCAGCCTGAAGACCCGGTGCCCGGCTGGTCGACGCCCCCGCTTCCGAACCAGTCCGTCGCCTGGCGTCCGCCGCAGCCCCAAGCCGACGACACCCCGCCGGCCCCGCTGCTCGACCTGCGCCCCGCCGCACCGCCGGAGCCGCCCCTGACGGCACTGCCGGAGCCAGCCCTGACGGCACCGCCGCCTCAGGGCGGAGCGCGGCCGCCGGAACCGCCCCGGCCCGCGCCGCCCCTGCCCGCGCTGCCGCCCCAGGCCGGGGGCCTGCCGCCGGTGCCGCACTTCTTGGCGCAGACGGGGTCGGCCCCGGCGCCGGCGCGGGGGCGGACCCGGATCGCCGTGCTGGTCGGGGTGATCGCGGCGGTGCTCGTCGTGGTGGCCGGAGTCACGACGACGCTCGCGTTACGTCCGAACACCGACCCGGAACTTCTCCGCGCGGAATCCAGCCCGGTGGCCTCCGACCCGCCCCAGCTCGGCGCCGAGTCGAACGCCGGCCCCGAAGCGGGGTCCGCCCCGAGCGGCCCCCAGCGCGACTCCGACAAGGCCACGACCGGCAGCCCCACCACGGACCCCGGGGAAGGCGCCACCACGTCGGAGGCCCCGGTCGAGCCGGCACCTCGCACCGAAGGCACGGACCCCACCGAACCCCAGCAACCCACCGAGGCCCCGCAAGCCACCGAGGCCCCGAAAACCCAAGCCCCCACCACCAAGGCCCCGGCCACGAAGGCCCCGGCCACGAAGGCCCCGGCCACGAAGGCCCCGGCCACCAAGCCGCCCGCCACCAAAGCCCCGGCCAAAAAAGCGCCGGAGATCGACAAGGCCGTCGCCAAGTCCGGAAAACGCGGCGCCGGCCCGTGCTCGGCCAAACTCGTCGGCGGCTACGGCTGCTACCAGACCTACGGCGACCTCTGGTGGGTCTACGACACCAAAGGCGACAGCCACTCCGCCGTCGTCTTCTGGGAGCTCGGCAACCGCTCCGGCCAGTGCGCCAACTCCATGGGCAACGGCAAGATCGGCGCCTGCAACAAGAACTACGCCGAGGGCTCCACCGGCCGCGCGAAGGTCTGCATCATGGACTGGGACACCAAACAGATGCACGGCTGCACGGCCTACTTCACGTTCAAGACCAGCTAGCCACCAAGTGAGCGACAAGTCGCTGTGAAGGACCCCGCGAGAACGTCTCCGCGACACCATCTCGCACCAAGGGGTACTCACCGATGTCCCGCTTCCTGTACCGCGTCGGCGGTGCGGCAGCCGCTCACCCGTGGCGGACCGTCGCCGTCTGGCTCACCGCACTCGTCGCCGCACTCGCCGTCGCCGGGATCGCCGGTGGCACGACGCACGACAACTACCACGTCGCCGGAACGCCGTCCCAACGCGGAATCGACCTGCTCGAGCGCGCGTTCCCGTCGGTCTCCGGCACCGACGCCCGGGTCGTCGTCCACGGCGACGACCTCGACCCCGCGCTGCTGAGCACGCTCTCCCAGCGCCTGACCGCCCTCGACCACGTCGGCACCGTGTCCCCGCCCCGCCTGTCCGCGGACGGCGACACCGCGCTCTTCTCGCTCACGTACACGGTTCCGGTCACCGACTTCCAGGGCACCGAGGGCGTCGACGCGCTCGAGGACGCCGCGAAGCCCGCGCTCGACCGCGGTCTGCAGGTGGAGTTCGGCGGCCAGGTCGCCGAGAACATCGGGGCGATCAGCGGTGTCGCCGAGGCGATCGGGGTGGTCGCGGCGCTCGTCATCCTGCTGCTGGCGTTCCGCTCCGTGGTCGCGGCCGGGCTGCCGATCGCGGTCGCGCTCGTCGGGCTCGGCATCGGGTCGGCGACGATCACGCTGCTCGCCGCGGTCACCGACGTCAGTACGACGGCCCCGACCGTCGCCTCGATGGTGGGCCTCGGCGTCGGCATCGACTACGCCCTGCTGCTCGTGACCCGCTACAACGAGGGCGTCCGCGCCGGGCTCGAACCCCGGGTGGCCGCCGCCACCGCCACCGCGACCGCGGGCGTCTCGGTCGTCGTCGCCGGCGCGACCGTGCTGCTCTCGCTGTTCGGCCTCACGTTCGCCGGCCTCCCGATCTACCGCTCGTTCGGATCGGCCACCGCGCTCGTGGTCGCGGTCGTCGTCATCGCCGCGATCACGCTGGTGCCCGCGCTCTGTGCCCTCTCCGGCCGTCGTGCCCTCCCCCGCTCTCACCGCCACGATCAGAACCACGCCGCCCCCAGCACGACCGCGCGAACGGCCAGTGCCGGTGAACCGGTCACACCCACCGCTGTGACCGCCCGATGGGCGGCCCGGGTCGGTCGGCGTCCGCTCCCCTGGGCGCTGGTCGCGCTCGCGGTGCTCGTGGCGCTCGCCGCGCCGATGCTGGGGATGCGTACCTGGCCCCAGGACGCCGGTAGCCAACCGACGAGCAACACCACCCGGCAGGCCTACGACCTGATCGCCGCCGAGTACGGCGCGGGCGCGAACGGCCCGCTGCTGGTCGCGGTCGACCTGACGAAGGTGCCCGCGTCGAGCCTCGGTGCGCTGACCGCGCGGCTCGCGACCGACCCCGGCGTCGCGCTCGTCTCCCCGCCCGTCACCGCCCCGTCCGGCCGCGCCGCCGTGATCACGGTCGAGCCGAAGTACGGCCCGCAGGACGAACGCGCCTCCGAGCTGGTCGATCACCTCCGCGCGGACGTGCTCCCGGCCGGCGTCGAGATCACCGGCATCACCGCGGTCTTCCGCGACATCTCCGCGCTGCTCTCCGAGCGGCTCTGGTACGTCGTCGGCGTCGTCGTGGCCTTGTCGTTGGTGTTCTTGCTGGTGATGTTCCGGTCGGTGGTCGTTCCGCTGAAAGCGGCCGCGATGAACCTGCTCTCGATCGCCGCGGCGTACGGCGTGATGACCGTGGTGTTCCAGTGGGGGTGGGGCGCCGAGCTGCTCGGGCTGCCGCACGCCGTGCCGGTGTCCACCTGGGTGCCGCTGCTGATGTTCGCGGTGCTGTTCGGGCTCTCGATGGACTACGAGGTGTTCCTGCTCTCGCGCATCCGCGAGGACTGGCTGCGTACCGGCGACGCGCACGGCAGCGTGGTGCGCGGGCTGGCCTCGACCGGCCGGGTGATCACCGGCGCGGCGCTGATCATGGTGGCGGTGTTCATCGGGTTCGGGCTGGACACCGACGTCACCGTGAAGATGGTCGGCGTCGGCATGGCGGTGGCGATCGCGGTGGACGCGACGATCGTGCGGATGATCCTGGTGCCCGCGACGATGGCCCTGCTCGGGCGCGCGAACTGGTGGCTGCCGAGCTGGCTGGACCGGGTGTTGCCACCGGTGGCGCCGCACGCGGAACCGGTCGAACCGCCGGTGGCCCCGGAACCCGAGCCGGCCACGGTCTGACACGGACGTCGGCCCGGTACCCCTCGCACCGGGCCGACGTCGTCGTGCGGTTATCTGGTCGTGCTCCCTGTGGCTCCATTCTGGCCGTGACCACGGTGAAACCCGATCAGCTGCGCGACCAGTCGACCCGGGCGTTCCGCCCGGCGCCTCGGGACGATTCAACCGAGCGGTACGGAGGTTCGCCCGAACACCGCTACCGGGGCATCGCGGTCTTCACCGCAGGGCTAGCGTGCGGATCATGCGGACTCGTCTGGTCGCGGTGGCCGTCGCCGCGCTCGCGCTCCTGACGCCGGCGGCCTGTTCGGCGGGCACCGCCGACTCGCCGAAGCCGGCGTCGCCGAGCGCGTCGAGCGCCCCGGTCGCGCCGGCCGCCGGTGCCACGAGCCCCTCGGGCTGCGACGACAGCGCGGGGTGGGGCTGCGAGTGGGCGCCCCGTCTGGCCGCGGCCGGCGCGATCGCCGCGGACGCACCCGGCGAGCTCGGCGTCGTCGTGCTCGACCGCCGCACCGGCGACCGCTGGCAGGCCGGCGACGTCGACACTCTCTTCTGGACCGGTTCGACGATCAAGCTCGGGCTGGTCGCGACCGCGCTCGAACAGTCGCGCACCGGCGTGCGGGAACTCTCCGACACCGACACCCAGCGCATCGGCGACATCCTGGCGTTCTCCTCCGACGACGCCGCCGACGCGCTCTGGCGCGAGTACGGCCGCTCGGCGCTGCTGACGCGCTTCAAGTCGCGTTACGGCATGAGCCACGCGACGTACGTGAACGGCTTCGACAAGTACTGGGGCTTCGTGAAGTGCACCCCCGGCGACCTCGTCACGCTGATGGACTACATGCTGGACAAGCTCGGTCCGGCGGACCGCGACCTGGTCGTCACCGGGATGCGCCAAACCGACGACATCCAGCACTGGGGCATCTGGTCGGCCGGCCCCGACGTCGACCCGGGCAACAAGAACGGCTGGTCGGTCGAGAAGGACGACGGCCGGGAGCACTGGCTGACCAGCTCGGTCGGGTTCGCCGGCGACGACGAGCGCTACGTCATCGCCGAGATGTACTCGATGCCGCCGGGCCAGGACTCGCTGGAGCGGGGCGCCCGCACGTTGAGCGACCTCTCCGCGACGCTCTTCGGCCGCGCCACCCCGGCCCCCGCGGTGATCCGCCCCAGCTAGGTTCAGGCCGGGGCTTCGGCGACGTAGGCGATCGCGCGGGCGGCGCTGCGCAGGTCGGTGCTCACCCGCTCGGGGTTGGGATCGGCCAGGAACTGGATCAGCAGGCCGTCGATCATCGCCATCACCAGGCGCGCCACCTGATCGACCGGGATCAGGAAGCTCCAGCCGGCGAGCGCCGCGGTCTTCCCGGCCCAGAGCCGGATCCGCTCGTCCTGCCAGCGCGCCAGCTCGTGGGTCAGCCCGGTGCGTACCGCGTACAGCGTCACCTCGAGCCGGCCGAGGTGCGACTCCGCGCTCTGGCGTACCACGTGTTGCCAGACCGCCTGCAGCGTCTCGCCCAGCCAATCACCGAAGCGCTGGTTCAGGCCGCCGAGCGGAACCGGGGCGACGCTCTGCCCGAACAGCAGATCCTCGACGACGGCGCCGAACAACGCCTCCCGGGTCTTGAAGACGTGTTGGAGCGTGCCGAGCGCGATACCGGCCTCGTCGGCGACGGCACGCAGGGACGCGTGTGCGAGACCCTCGCGGTCCACCACCACCCGGGCGGCCAGTACGATCTGCCGCCGGCGGACCGTGGACGAAACGTAGGGCACGACAGCTCCTCACGCGGTCACCGGACTGGAACGAGTCCCGGTCAGTGTTTCAACAGTCCCGGCGCGGGTACTAGACCCCGTTCGGGGTGATGTGCCCGCCGCACCCAGTCCGGCACCGGACAGAGGGCGACGACGTGCGGAAACCGCCCGTAGGCTTCCAGGCCATGGTGCGGGTGAGCGTCCTCGGGACGCTACGGGCCGAGGTCGCCGATCAGCCGGTGGAACTCGGCGGGCCGAGGCAGCGAGCCGTGCTGGCGCGGCTGGTCGGTGCCCGCGGGCACGTGGTGTCGACGGAACGGTTCGTCGATGACCTGTGGCAGGGCGAGCCACCACCGAAGGCGCTCGCCGCTCTCCAGGTGTACGTCTCGCACCTCCGGCGGGCCCTGGAGCCAGGGCGCGCGCCGCGGACTCCCGCGCGGGTGCTGGTGAGCGCCGCACCCGGGTACGCGCTGCGGCTCGACGACGACGCCATCGACGCGTGGCGGTTCGAGCGGCTGCTGGAGCGGGCGGCGGGCGCACCGGCGGCGGAGGCCGCGGACCTGCTCGATCAGGCGCTGGCGCAGTGGAGCGGGCCGGCGTACGCCGAGTTCGCGGACGAGGCGTGGGCCGTCCCGGAGGCCGAGCGGCTCGAGGAGCTGCGGCGGGTCGCGGTCGAGCGGCGGGCCGGGGCGATGCTGGCCACCGGGCGCGACGCCGAGGTCGCCGCCGACCTCGATCGGCACGTGCGGGCACATCCGCTGCGCGAGGACGCGGTCGCGTTGCTGGCGCTCGCGCTCTACCGCACCGGACGTCAGGCGGACGCACTGAGCGTCCTCCGGGACGCCAGGACCCGGCTGGCCGACGACCTCGGCGTCGACCCCGGCCCCGCCCTCCGCGCCCTCGAGTCCAACGTGCTGGCCCAGTCCCCCACCCTCGAACTGATCGTGGAGCGCCCGGCCGCCGCACCCTCCGAGAGCGCCGTTGCCGCCCCGGCACCGAGCTCCGGGGTGATCGTGGGGCGGCGAGCGGAGTTGGCGCGGCTCTCCGCAGCGGCCGAACGGGCGGCCGGTGGGGAGTTCCGGGTCACCTGGGTGGGCGGCGATCCGGGAGCCGGGAAGTCGACGCTCGCGGGCGCGGTGGCCGACCGGCTCGCCGAACGCGGCTGGCAGGTGCTGCGCGGACGCTGCCCCGAAGTGGACGGAGCGCCCCCGGCCTGGGCCTGGAGCGAGGTCGTGCACGCCACGATCGACCGCGTCGACGACGCCCTGACCGCCCGTCTCGGCCCGCTCCTGCACCAGGAAGCGGCGGCCGCACCGGCCCGGGACGTCCCCCCGTTCTGGCTCGGCCGGGCCGTCGCCGAACTGCTCACCACGCTCACCACCGCCGGCCCGCTGCTCGTCGTCCTGGACGACGTCCACCGCGCCGACGGCGAGACGCTGCAGCTGCTCCGGCACGTCGCGTCCGAACTGGTCGGACGGCCGGTCCTGGTGGTCGCGACCTACCGGCCGGCCGAGGTCACCGACGACCTGAGCGCCTGCTGGGCCGCGCTCGCCGGTTCCGCCGCCGACCGCGTCGACCTGGCCGGACTGTCGGCCGACGACGTCGCCGAACTCCTTCGACGCCAGGGCGCGCCCACCGACACGGCGCTGGTCCAGCTGGTCACCGCACGCACCGGCGGCAACCCGCTGTTCGTCTGCGAGACGGCGCGGCTGATCGCCGCCGAAGGGCCGGACGCCGCGGCCACCAGCGTCCCCACCGGCGTGCGCGACGTGCTCCGGCGGCGACTGGCCCGCCTGCCCGGCCCCGCGCGGGCGGTGCTGCGCACGGCGAGCGTCCTCGGTGTCGAGGTGGACGTCGACGTGCTGCTCGCGCTGGAGAACACCGACGAGGACACGGTGCTCGACGCGCTCGAGGCCGGCGTGCTCACCGGGCTGCTCGTCGAGCCCTCGACCGGCGCCGTCCGGTTCGCCCACGCCCTGGTCCGGGACACGCTGTACGAGGACGTACCGCGGCTGCGGCGCACCCGCACGCACGGCCGCGCGGTCGAGGCGCTGGCCCGGGTACGCCCGGGTGACCGCGCCGGGCTGGCCCACCACGCGCTCGCGGCGGCCACGCCGGCCACCGCGGTGCGGGCCGCGTCGCTGGCCGCCGACGCCGCGCGTTCGGCGTCGGCGTTGTTCGCCCATCAGGAAGCAGCGACCCTGCTCCGACGTGCGCTCGACGTGCTCGACCAGGCCGACGCCCGGGTCGAGCCGGGGTTCCGGCTCGACCTGCTGTGCTCGCTCGTCTCCGCGCAGGGGTACGCCGGCAACGTCATCGAGGCCAGGGTCACCCGGGTGCGGGCGATCGCGGTCGCCGGGGAGGTCGGAACGATCGCCGCACTCGCGCAGGCCTACGCGTCGTTCGACGCCCCGGTGATCTGGAGCGTGCGCGAGAACCGCAGCGTCGACCGGCCGTTCGTCGACGGTCTGGAGGCGGTGCTCCGTGACCTCCCACCGGCCGAGGTCGAGCGGCGCGCTCAGCTCCTGGCCACGCTCACCGTCGAGATCGAGGGGGTGGACGCCGGGCTGGCCGCGCGGAGCAGCGACGAGTCGCTCGCGATCGCGCGCGGGCTCGACGATCCGGAACTGCTCTGCCGGGTGTTGAGCGCGCGGTACTACGTCGACGTCGCGCCGGACAGCCGGCACCGCCTGGGCGAGCTCGGGGCGGAGCTGCGTGAGACCGCGGTGCGAGCGGGCCTGACCGGCTACCGCGCCCAGTCGCACCACATCCTGTTCCAGCACGCGTTGAGCCGCCCCTACCTCGACGACCTGGAGCCGGCCCAGTACGAGGCCGATCGGGCCGTCGAGTACTCCGACACCGGTCAGCTCGGGCTGGCGCTCGGCGTCGTGCGGATGTTCCGGGGGCTGCGCGCGCTCGTCGCGGGCCGGTTCGACGAGGCGGCGGACGCGTACGCGGCGGTGATCGCGCAGATGCGTCAGATCGGGGCGCCGAACGCGACCGGCGTCGAACAGCTGACGTTCTACGCGGTCGGTCGCGCCCGCAACGACGAGGCGCAGCTGCTCGGCCTGGTCGAGCCGATCGGTGCGCTGCACGCCCAGGAACCCCACCTGACCTCCGAGCCGTACACCCGCCTGCTGCTGCACGCCGGACGCGTCGACGACGCACGCGCCGTGTGGCAGCCGACGTCGGCGATCCCGCCGGACTACTACTGGCTGCTCTGGATGGCGTTCCGGGCCGAGAACGCGCTCGGCCTCGGCCACACCGAGGTCGCCGCGGACTGCTACCGGGCGCTGCTGCCGTACGCCGGGACGCTTCCCGGGTTGGCGAGCGGCTCGATCACGCTCGGCCCGACCGCGGGGATCCTCGGCGACCTGGCCGCGTTCCTCGGCGAGCCGGACACCGCCCGCGAGCACCACCGCGACGCCCTGCGGGTCGCGGAGCTGCTCGGGGCGCCGCACTGGGCCGAAGCCGCCCGGGAGCGGCTCCGATGGCCTCCCCCACTTACCGTGTGAGCCATGACTGTTCTTCCGCTGCCCGACGAGTTGCTGCTGCTCGCCTTCGACGACGCGGCCGGCAAACCCCTGGTCTCCACCACGACGCTCGACCTGGGGCTGGCCGGCGCCGTCCTGGTCGAGCTCGCCCTGGCCGGCCGGATCGCGGTCGAGGGCAAGAAGGTCCGGGTCGTCGACCCTTCGCCGGTCGACGACCCGGTCGCCGAAGCCGCTCTCGACCGGATCCGCGCCTCCGGTAAGGAGCGCGACCCCAGGACCTGGCTGACCCCGCTGACCAAGGGGCTCCGTAACCGCATCCTCGACCGGCTGGTGGAAACCGGCGTCGTCGAACGCGAGGAGAGCCGGGTGCTCGGCCTGTTCCGGACGGTCCGCTACCCGGCGCTGAACCCGGCGCCCGAGACCGCGGCGCACGGCCGCCTTGACGCCGCCATCCGGCACAACGACCTCTCCGGACGTCACACCGCCGCGCTCGCGTCGCTGGTGCACGCGATCGACCTCGGGCCGAAGCTCTTCCCCGACTTGCCGGCCAAGGAGGTCAAGGCGCGGCTCACCCAGATCTCCGAGGGCGACTGGGCGGCCAAGGCCATCAAGGACGCGATCCAGGCCATTCAGGTGGCGCTGATGGCCGCCACCACAGCCGCCGTGACGGCAACGGTGACAACGACCTGAACTCATGTTCGGCCACATGCGACGCGGGGTACTGACGCTTCAAGTCAGTCAGCGGCGTGAAGAGGAGAGACCGATGCCCGTTCAGTACCGGAAGCAGCATTCGTTCGGGCCGTTCAAGATCAACATGACTCAGAACGGCATGTCGTCGTGGTCGTTCAAGCTGGGCCGTTGGTCGTGGAACTCCCGGACCAAGGAGCAGCGTTACGACCTGCCGGGTCCGTTCACGTGGCGCAGCGGCGGCCGTAAGCGTCGCGCCAGCTGACCGAGGCGGGCCCGAAAGGGCCCGCTTTTTTTACAGCAGCTTTGCGTCACCGATCGGCAGGTACCCCAGCTCGAGGGCCTCGACCGGTGGCCCGGGCTCCTCGACCGCGGCGGTCGCGGCCACCGCGTCGGCGTACGCGTCGTGACCGAGCCAGGCGAGCCACGCGCGTAGCACCTTGTGTACTTCCTCCGGGCCGACCAGCGGCTCCACCGGCGTCGGCAGGTCGGCCGGGTAGAGCAGGAACGCGGTCGTCTGCGGGCCGCCCAGGCCACCGTGGGAGCCGACGAGCGGCTCGAACGCCGCCACCTCGTCGGTCTGCGGGTCGTGCAGGCTGTTCACCATGATGTCGGCGACGTGCGGGTAGGCGTCGGCCCGCCGCACCTGGGCCGGTGCGTGCGGCCCGAACGGCTCCAGCGGGTCGACGCCGAGCACCTCGCCGGTGTCGAGGTAGTGGGCGCCGTGGCGGCCGAGCACCACCGAGCCCCGCGACTCGGTGCTCACCAGCAGGAATCCGACGCCGGGGTGCTCGACGAGCGTCGGTAGCAGGTCGGGGTAGGTCGCCTGGATCTGCTCGACGGTCAGCCGCTCGGTGTGCTCGGTGAAGTAGACGAGGCCGAGGTTGCCGGAACCGAGCACGAGGACGCCCTCCTTGGCGGCGGCCTCCTCCTCGGCGCTGCGGACCCGTTCCCCGGCCATCGCGGGCTTGTGCTCGGCGGCCGGCCCCAGGCGACGCAGCGCACGAGCGGCGAACCCCAGCGCGCTGCCCTCCGGCCCGGTCACGCTGTCTTCGATGCTGCGCGACGGCTGACCGCAGGAGGTCTGCACGATCTGTTCGAGCGTGATGCCGTACCGCTGTGCGAACGTGGCGCCCTGGCTCTGCCCGTGGTCGGACAGGACGACGAGCTGGTACGGCCGCGGCGCGAACTCGGCCGCCCGGGCCAGCCGCCCGATCTGCTGATCGATCGAGCGCAGCACCGCGAGCGCGTCGTACCGCTCGATCCCGGAGTGGTGCGCGACCTCGTCGTAGCCGGTGAGGTCGGCGTAGACGACCGACCGTCCGGCCATCATGTCGTCCAGGATGCCTTCGACGACCAGGTCACGGGTGACCACCGTGGCCAGCGCCCGCACCAGCGGGTAGACCCCGCCGCGCGGCACCCGCGGCCGCACGTCGCGCTGCCGCTGGACGGTCGCGGCGACGACCTCACGGACGACGTCGACGAGCGCGCCGGTGAGCGTCCGGACCGCGTTGAACGGGTTCGTGAAGTAGCCCTGGTACCCGGCGCCGAGTTTGCCCTTGCGTCGGCCGGCGCTGCTGAGCGTGACGCTCTTGTGGGCGGCGTCGCCGGTGAAGAGGTTGCCGCGGCTGGCTCCGTCGTCGTGCAGCAGCCCGCGGCCGTCGGAGTGCCGCCGCTCGATCTCGGCCGCGTCCGCCGGGCGGTTGCTGACCAGCAGGCGGCCGTGGTCCTTCTCGTACCAGCGGAACGCCGGCATGTCGCGATTCGAGCCGTGCAGGATGCCGCACTGCGAGGCGCCGGTCTGCGAGGACCAGTCGGTCGTCCACGGGATCAGCCGGTGGCTGCCCTCGGAGAGCCAGCGCGCGAGCGTCGGCGCGTCCCCGTCCCGGATGGCCCGCTGCAGTACGTCGTGCCCGAGCCCGTCGATCTGCACCATCACCAGACCGGGGACGTTCGTCGGGGTACCGAGCCTGCGCTTGGCGCGGCGGCGGGCCCGGCGGTGGAAGAACTCGTCCTCGTCGACGGCGACCAGGCTGCTCGTGAGCCCGGTGACCGCCGAGACCGTGAACGCGACGAGCACGCCGGTGGGCGGCCCGGGCAGCCGCACGTCGGGGATCTCGCCGAGCGCCATGTACACCAGCAGTCCGTTGAGGACGAACGAGCCGAGGCCGAGCGTCAGCACCGAGATCGCCAGCGCGAACCGCATCAGGAACGGCCAGACGATCGCGTTCAGCGCGCTCAGCGTGGCCGAGACGACGAGCGCGTTTATCGGCTGCCCGATGTCGAAGCCGGGCAGCGTCACCGACAGCGCGCCGACCGAACCCGCACCCACCGACCACACCAGCACGAGCCGGGTGGCGGTGCGCCCGCCCCGCACCAGACGGCGTCCGCCGCTGCGCACCAGGCGGCGTCCGCCGCTCCCCAGCAGCCGGAAGGACGTCACGTCGGGTCAGCCGACCGGCCCGGCCGCTGAGCTCTCGCGGGACTGCCGGTTGGCCAGCCATCTCTGGACGTATCTGGCGATCAGCGACACCAGCAGCGTGGCGACCACCGTCACCGCGATTCCCACCAGCGGGTTCGAGAACAGGCTTCCGCCGAGCAGCCCCATCACGGCGTAGGCGATGGCCCAGACGATCGCCGCCACGCCCGCCCCGCTCACGTACCGCGGCCACGGGTAGCGGATCGCGCTCGCGGCGAACATCGTCGGCAGGCGGCCGCCGGGGATGAGACGGGAGACCACCAGCACCTGGGTGCCGTTCTCGGTCAGCCGGCGGCGGGTCTCCTCCAGCCGGTCGTTCGCCTCCGGGCTGTCGATCGGGTGCCGGGCGATGAACCGTGTCACGCCGCGGCGCCCCCAGCGGAACAGCGCGTAGACCACGCAGTCGCCGAGCCAGGCCGAGACGGCGGCCAGCACGATCACCTGGATCAGCGACACGCCGCCGTTGTGCACGGCCAGCACCGCGGCCGCGCTCACCGCGGCGCCGGTGGGGATCACCGGCACGATCGCGCCCAGCAGCACCGCGACCACCAGCACCGGGTAGCTCGCGGACGCGGCGTCGGCGATGCGGTCGGGCCAGGCGGTGGCGAGCACCTCGGCTGACGCGAGGGTGGCCGTCATCGTGCCTCCACCCGGCGCCCCGGCTCGGTGTGCAGGACACGGGTGGACAGGCCGAGTTCGGTGACCGCCTGCGCGTAGCGGCGGGGCGGGTCGATCAAGTGGGCACGCATCCAGCGACCGATGCCGTACGGGTGCAACGTGCCCCAGTGGATCGGTACCGCGAACCGGGGCCGGAGCCGCCCGGTGGCCTCGGCGGCCCCCCGCGGATCGAGATGACCAGGGCCCAGGTTGGGCCCCCATCCCCAGACGGGGATCAACGCGACGTCGAGACCGAGGGCCCCCAGATCGTCCATCTCGTCGAACTGGTCGGTGTCACCGGCGAAGTAGACGCGGGTCGTCGGACTCTCGATCAGGTAGCCGACCGCGAGGGCCCGCGGGCCGAACGGCGTTCGCAGGCCGTCATGAACGGCAGGAGTCGCGGTGATGCGAACCGCGCCGACGTCGTGGAACTTGCCCGGCGAGAGCTCGACGACCTCCTGGAAGCCCTTGCGGTGCAGCAGCTCACCGGCCCCCTCGGGCACGACGAGCAGCGTGTCCTGGCCGAGGCGCCGCAGCGAGGCCAGATCGAGGTGGTCCGCGTGCAGGTGCGAGATGCAGACCACGTCGACGTCGGAGTGGAGGGCCGGATCGAGGGGTGCCGCCACCCGGCGCAGGACGTTCGCCACGCGGGGCAGCAGAACCGGATCGGTGAGCACGCGGACCCCCTCGGTCTCCACCAGGACGGTGGAGTGGCCGAGGAAGTACATCGCCGGAAGAGGGGCGTCGCTGCTCACTGCCCCCTCTTTCCCTGGTCGACGCGCTACCGACCACGGTACTCCGCGCGTGCGTCAGGAACTGAGGTCGTAGGCGGTGTCCGGGATGAACTGGCCCGCCGCGCCGCTGCACCCGTCGGATTCGCCGGGCCGCTTGACCCAGAGGTACGCGGCGACCTTGGCGTCGCCGGTGGCCGTGGTGGGGTTGCGGCCCAGTTTGCGGCCGGCCGGGTCGCACCACTCGCCGCCGGCCGGGCCGGCCCCGTTGCGTGAGGTGTCGACGACCATCTGACCGCGGCCGAGGGAGGCCAGGATCCGCTTGCCGTATGACACTTCCTGGCTGCTGACGTTGTAGTTCGACGTGTTCAGCGCGATGCCGTCGCCGTACTCGGCGGCACCGGCACGGCGCGCCCGGTCCGCGGCCTCGCTCGCGGCGATCCACGCCGAGTGCCCGACGTCGTAGTACACCCGTGCTTTCGGGCTGGCCTGCTTGATGACCTTGCCCGCGTACCGGAGCAGGTCGAGCCGCTCCTGCTGCTGGTCGGACGAGAGGCAGGTGGTCAGGTGCCCCAGCGCGTCCGGCTCCAGCACGACGATCGACGAGCCGGATCCGAGCCCGCCGGCGAAGTTGCTGATCCAGGTGCGGTAGTCGTCGGCACTGTCGGCGCCACCGGCGCTCGCGCCGCCGCAGTCACGGTTGGTCATGTTGTACGCGACGAGCACCGGCACCCGGCCCCGGGAGTGGGCCTTGGACGCGTACGAGCGGACGTCGCCGCCGACTTCGCCGGGGTTGTTCGCGGCCAGCCAGTGCGCCTGCGGCTGCTCGGCGATGCGGTCGCGGATGACCGCGGCTCGCGGGTCGCCGGTGTTTCCCTCGACCCACTCGACGGCCTGGCCCTCGGTGTCCACGAACAGCGATCCGAGCGGACCGGACGTCGGCGGCTTCTTCGTCGGGTTCGGCACCGGACGGCCGGGTAAGCCCGGCGGCAACGCGATCGAGGACTCCTCCGGGGAAGCGCTCTCCGTCGGCCGTTCCTTCTTGTCGTCGCTCTCGACGCCGCACTCGACGCCGTTGAGCGCGAAGTCCGTCGCGGTGGGCGCGTCGCCCTGCGGGTGCCAGCCGCTGAAGCGCAGCGTCAGCGTCTTACCGGCCTCCAGGCGGACGCTGTCCTCGTTGGCACGCACGGTCACCAGACCGTCGTCCTGTTTCCAGTCGCCGTTCTCCCAGCCCTTCACGACGGCCTGACCGCTCTTGAACGACCAGTTGACGCTCCAGTTCTTCACCGCCTCCTCGCCGGTGTTCTGCACGGCCACCTCGGCGGAGAAGCCCGTCGACCACGAGCGGTGCACCGTGTAGGCGGCCGCACAGGAATGGTCGGGGTCGGCGGTGGCGTTGGCTGCAACCAGGCTGGTACCACCGATCACCACGACGGAGCCGAGCGCTGCGGCGCCCACTGCTGCGGTGCGAGCTCGGCCGTTCGCGCGTTCACGGCGGTGCCGAGCGAGGTACGGGCCGGCGTCGAGACCGGCCTTGGAAAGCAGGCCGGCACGTGGAGCGTCGGTCATGGGTGCCATCTTGACCGGCGCAAACAACTCTCGCCCAGAGGCGCAGGCGTCACTTAGTGAGGTATTAAGGCAGCTTCACTCGGTGAAGTGAACCAACCTCAGAGAGTTACTCGACCGATTCGGACGAAACCTATAGACCGATCCAATTCGCTGTGTCGCACGTTGACGCTCGAGAAAGTTGGAGTGTCTACAGCAGCTGCAACCTTTATGGCCGGATACAAAACTTTTCGTGTATCACGGTGCGGTAACTTGGCATTCGCCCGATTTTATGGTTCTGTCGTTTTCGTCCGTTCACCGCGGACCTCGCGCCCGGCTACGCCGAATCCTGCCCCGGGCGACGAGGACTCTGAACCTCGGGCAGGAGCGGGGGACCCACGTTTCCGGCGTCGCAGTTAGACGCCTCGGGGTGAAGCCACGCATCGCGTGGCCGGGCCGACTCAGCCCGAACCCGACAGCTCACCTCGTAGGCGTGGAGAGGGTCGGACATGTCTAAGGAGTCTTCCCATCCCACCCAGCTCAGCGCCGAAAGCTCGCCTCGTGCGGGTGGACGGCATCGGGCGCCAAGGCGCCTGAGCCCGCTCGGTCGTGGCCTGGCAATCGCCGTGGTCACCGGCCTCGCGGGAATCACACCGCTGGTAATCGGTGCTACACCGGCCAACGCGGACGTGAACTGGGATGCGATAGCGCAGTGCGAGTCCGGTGGTCGATGGAACATCAACACCGGGAACGGGTACCACGGCGGACTGCAGTTCAGCCCGTCGACCTGGAGAGCCTACGGAGGAAGGCAGTACGCCGGTAGCGCCCACCAGGCCAGCCGGTCGGAACAGATCACCGTGGCCAGGAAAGTGCTCCGCGGCCAAGGGATCGGCGCCTGGCCGACATGTGGCCGGAAGGGCTACCACAAGAGCCGGGGCTGGTCGGACCAGGCCAGCCGGAGTTACAAGCGGCAGAAAGCCTCGGGCGAGCACACCGGCTACAAGTCGGAACGCTCCAAGAGCACCCGCTGGTCCACCAAGAAGTCCTGGAAGAACCGGCCGACCGAGAACCGGTCGCACCGGACCTGGACGAAGAAGCACCGGTACACCGCACTCGCGGTGCCGAAGAAGGGCGCGGCCCACACCGTGGCCGTGCGTCCGGCGGAGGTGCTCGACTTCGTTCCCCAGCGCCAGTTCACCCGCGACCAGCGTCCGGTGGTCGCCGCACCACGCGTTCTGAGCTACCTCGTGCAGTCGGGCGACAGCCTGGCGAGCATCGCCGCGGCCCACCAGGCCGACTGGCAGGCGATCTACGAGAAGAACCAGGACGCGATCGGGGCGAACCCGGACGTGATCCACCCCGGGATGCGAATCCTCATCGGGTGAGCCGTCCCCGGCCGGCCCTGGTCCCCTGTGGACCGGGGCCGGCTGGCGTTCCGGCGGACGATCTGGACTGAACGGACGACTGCGGGTGGACGCGTACTGCCGCCATCATTCCTTCTCGCAGGTCGGCGGGGGGCTCCTCGGCGATCGTGCCAGCCACGTGACCACAAAGGAGTGCCATGGCGGCCACCCCGGGAGCGGTCGCCGACGAGTTGAGCGCCTTACTCGGTCGGCTACATCGGACGTTGCGCCGAGCCGCCCGGAGCGACCAGCCGGACGAACCGCTGCCCTCCGCTCAGATGGAGGTGCTGCGGGTGGTGCTGGCGCAGCCCGGGATCGGCGTCAAAGCAGTCGCGGCCGTGCTGGGCACGGCACCCAACACGGTGAGCACGCTCGTCGGTGACCTCACCTCGGGTGGCTACCTCGACCGGACGCCCGACCCGCAGAACCGGCGGGCGGTACGCCTCACGCTGACGCCGAGTGCCGGGGAGCTGATCGACGGCTACACGGATCGGCGACGCCGGATCGCGATCTCCGCCGCCGACCAACTCGACCAGGCCGACGTCGAGGCGCTGGCCGCCGCGTTACCGGCGCTGAACCGCCTGCTCGTGCTGCTCGGGGGGTAGCCCTCACCGACGCAGGAGAGTCAGCGCGTCCGCGGCGAAGCGGACCAGGCCCACCTCGCCGTAGGCCGGATCGACGACCGGGACGTCCCGGCGCTGTTCGGACGCGGCGACGATCGCGGCGGCCTCCGAGTTGGTGAGCCAGCCGGCCGTTTCGGTGAGGGCCTCCTCCTGACGCATCACTTCGACGTTGGCCCGGTTGCGCTGCGCCTCGATGGAATCGTCCGGGTAGAAGCACGCCCAGCCGACGATCTTGCCGCCGGACTGCACCGGCGTGTCGACACCCGAGCGGTAGGCCTGCAGGGCCGCTCGGGCCTCGTCCGCACGGATCGCGCCGACCTCCTGGTAGTTGGCCGGTTCGGGCGGGGTGACGAGCGGAAGGGGGCGGGTGGCTTCGGTGAACTGGGTGGGGGCGGGTGTGGTCGGCCCGTCGTTCCACCAGCTGACCGGTGATCCGCCCGGCGAGGTGGGCGCCACCTGCGCGACCCCCTGCGTCTGCGCGCTCGGGGGCGGCATCAGCGGCGGTTGCTGCTGGGGCGCCTGCGGCTGCGGCTGTATCTGCTGGGGTGGCAGTTGTGGCGCGGCCGGTGTCACCGCGGCCGGGTGGGGTGCGGGTGCGGTTGGGTCGAAGCGCTCGAGGTCCTCCGGCGGCGGCACCGCCACGGGCCGGCGCGTGGGCAACCCGGGGACACCGGACTGCGCGCGCGCCTCCGGCGCTTCTTCGACCCGAACCCCGTACACCCCTCGCTGGGCTTGCGGCTCGCTCTGCGGCGGCGCGTACGGTTCCGGCTGCCCCGGCGGCTCGAACCGCCCGTCCGGCTCCGCCTGCTCGTGCGGCTCGAACCGCCCGTGCGGCTCCGGCTGCGGTTGGGGCTCGAGCGGCGTGGGTTGCTCGGGCTGGGCCTGGGACGCGGCGGCCTGGTGGGCCTGGGACGCGGCTGCGGCCGGCTGGGCCTGGGGCGCGGCTGCGGCCTGCTGCGCCAGCTGGCGGGCGCGCTGGGCCGGGTGCGGCACGAGCCGTGCGGCCGCCGGCGCGGGCGGCGCAACCGGCTCCTCCGCCGGCGAGACGGGCTGTTCCGGCTGCTCCCCCGCCGGCGACACCGGATAGACCGACGCCACCGGGTAGATCGGCGACACGGGCTCGTCCGGCCCGGCCCCGGCCGGAGACACCGGGTAGACCGGCTGCGCCGCCGAGTAGGCCGGCGAAACGGGCTGATCCGGCTCCACCGGGGCCGGCGACACCGGATAGGCCTCCGGGTACGCCTCCGGTGCCGCCGGGTACGCCTCCTGAGCGGCCGGTGACACCGGGTACACCTCCTCGGTGGCGGACACCGGGTACGGCTCCTGGGCCGCCGGGGACACGGGGTACGCCTCGACGGGCGCCCCCGACACCGGGTGCGCCGCCGGCGAGACGGGCCGGGGCGCTTCGGTGGAGGTGCGGGGCATCAGGCCGGGCAGCAAACGCCGAGCCGGGTGGTCCAGCGGCAGATCCTCGATCGTCGGGATCGTCGGCGCGTCACCGACCCAGGGGTTCAGGGGCGACGGCACCTCCCCGGTCAGATCCTCCAACCGGACGATCGTCGGAGCATCCCCGGCCCACTGGTCCTCCGCAGGCTCGGAAGGCCCAGCGGGCTCCTCGGATACGGCCTCGTCCTCCGGCAGGCGCACGAACGGCAGCACCACGGTGAGATCGGTCGCCCCGGCTCGGACCGGCTCGGCCGGAACCTCCTCCACCCACTCCCCGTTCTCGTCCCACCCGTCGTCCTCGACCCACTCCTCGAGGCTTTCCGCCACCTCATGGACCGGCTGCGGCTCCTCCGGCTCCCCGGCGAAGGGCTCCGCAAAGGACTCCGCGCCGAGCAGATACTCCCGGTACTCCTCGGGCAGCAACCCGAGCTCGTCCATCAACGGCCACAGCCCGGCCAACGCCGCGTCGGGATCACGCGCGAACAGCGTCCCCCGCACCCGCCAGAACACGCACCCGCCGACCCGCTCCAACACGGCCTGGCGACGCATCTCCTCGGCCCACCGGGCCGCACCGCGGTACCGCCCGTGGTCGCACTCGATCGCGAGCCGCCGCCCGTCCGCGGTCGGGATCACGAAGTCGACGCGGTGCCGCCCGATCGGGTACTGCACCGC
Organism: Cryptosporangium arvum DSM 44712; assembly: GCF_000585375.1. Taxonomy (NCBI): domain Bacteria; kingdom Bacillati; phylum Actinomycetota; class Actinomycetes; order Cryptosporangiales; family Cryptosporangiaceae; genus Cryptosporangium; species Cryptosporangium arvum. The sequence goes on along the minus strand of NZ_KK073874.1, from coordinate 717,760 downwards.
GGGCCGGATCCCGATGTTGAGCAGCTCACGCAGCACCGACCGCTCGAGCTCCGACTCGCACGCCGCGTAGAGCGTCTCGTCCGGAACCGGCTCGGCGGCCAGCGCGGCCAACCCCAGGCGGGGCGCCGCGCAGTACCGCAGCAGCGCGCCCCGGGCGTCGTCCGGATGCAGGTTCTCGGGGCCGACCGAATGGAAGACCCACATCTGGTCCTTGGCCCGCGACGCGGCCACGTTCACCCGGCGGTGGTGGTCCGCGCCGGTGAACGCCGCCCGGTGATCGTCGCGATCGGACACGACCAGGCTGATGAACATGACGTCCCGCTCGGCGCCCTGGAACGTGTACGAGTCGCCGACCTTCAGCGAACGCCGGGCCATCTCCTGCTCGCCCAGGTGCCGCACCAGCTGCTCGTTGATGTACTGCGCCTGCCCACTGCTGGCCAGCAGGCTCACGACGCCGAACGTCAGGCCGGCGTAGTCCGGGTCGAGGGCCAGCCGGGAGATCGTCGCGACGAGAGCGTCGGCCTCGGCCAGGTTGACCTCGCCGTACCGGTCGCGCCGTTCGCGCGTGCCGGGGATGCGCACCACGCGCACCGGGTCCAACCGGCCGCGGTCCGCGCGCAGCGGCTGCACGGTGCCGTCGTACCACTGGTCGCTGGAGAACGAGATGATCTCCGGCACGCACCGGAAGTGCTCGGTGAGCATCAGCGGCTCCGGCGACCGCCGCACCGCGTGGTCGTAGAGGCTCGTCGTCACGTCGAACAGCGGCCAGGACGGCAGGTCACCGAGGTGTTCCTGACCGAGCCGGGCGACGTCGTCGTGGGCCAGGCCGATCGCGTACGGGCCGATCTGCCGGTCGTCACCGACGACGACGGCCCGGGTGCCGAGCGAGAGCACCGGCATCGAGAGCAGCCCGCACTGGCTCGCCTCGTCGACGATCACCACGTCGAACGGCGTCGTACCGCCGGTGAACTGCTGCAGCGCGCGCTCGACCGACATCACCCACACCGGCACCGCCGAGACGGCCTCGCGCATGTGCTGCTGCGCCAGCGCGGTCCAGCCCGCGGCCCGGCGTCCGGAGCCCTTTCCGACCTTGCGCAGCGCCGACGCCCATCCGGCCAGCGCGTCGCGGGCGCGGTCGTCCATCCGGAGGGCCGCGGCCAGCCAGGCCGACCGGGTCGCGAGCTCACCCACGAGCTCGCGGGCGCGGTCGCGCAGCGCGTCGGCCTGCCGCCCGAGCGCGCCGGTGTCCTCGACGCCGATGACGATGCGCAGCCACGTGTCGGCGCGCCGCCAGTTCCAGGCCTGCTGGCTGATCGCCGGGTCCGGGAGGTCACCCTCGAGCGCGATGCGGCTGGCCCAGAGCGGCGCGATCGTGGAGAGCCCCGCGTGCAGTTCCTGCCAGCGCTGCATCGCCGGGCCGGCCGCACGCAGCCGGTCGGCGCCGGCCAGCGCCGCTTCCCAGGCCGCGTAGTCGCCGACGGCCCAGGACCGGTCGAGCTCGCGCCACAACGGCGACGCGTTCGCGTCCAGGAGCGCCTCGTCGAGCAGCGCGCGGACCTGGATGCCCTCGCGCTCGGCCTCGTCGCTCTCGAACACGGCGACGAGTTCGCCGGCCCGGCCGGCCGCGCCCGCCAGCGCGTTGGGGTCGGCCCAGTCGGCCTCACCCGGGGAGCCGGCCCGCAGGAACACCGCCAGCCGCTCGCGGAGCGTCGGCCAGTAGCGCAGTCCGATGTCGACGACGTCGCCGACCTCACGCAGGTAGCCGCTGATCACCTCGACCGTGCTGGGGTCGTCCGGCGCCTGCGGGCCGTCCAGCTCGGCGACGAAGTGGTTCCAGCGCTCGGTGAGCCGCCGCCGCGCCCAGTCCAGCCGGACCGTCGCCAGCGCGGCGTCCACGTCGTCCACGGTGCGCAGCGGCGCGCCGTCGACCCGGATGTCGTCGCGGACCTGGGCCAGCCGCCGGTGGATCAGCCGGCTGACGCCGCGCGCCTCCACCAGGCGGATCCGCAGCATGTCGAGGTCGGCACGCAGCTGGCGGGGATCGGCCCAGAGCTCGTCGGGGATCTGCACCGCGCGCCCCGCGAGCACGCTGCGCCAGCGGGCGGTCTCGGTGAGCATCTCCGCGCACCCGGCGACCTCGGCCTGACACGTCTCGCGCCAGGCCGGCGACACCGCGAGCCGACCGGCCAGGCGCAGCTGCCAGGGCTGGTACGACCGGGCGCGGTGCGCGATCCGCCAGATCTCGTCGGCGAGCGCGGCGACCACCGGCCGCCCGGCGCCGCGGACGGTCGCGACGTCGACGCCGAGCGAGGCCAGCGCACCGAGCCGCTGACGCAGCGCCTCCGCGTGCTCGTCGGCGCGGGCCAGCCGGTTGCCGTCCGGGAGCGACTCCCGCTCCGGCAGCCGACGCTGGGCGTCGACCAGGTCTTCCGGCCGGTAGGTGTTCGTCAGCTCGGTGAGTTCGGCGAGCTCGGCGTCGCTGAGCGGGAACGGCGTGTTCGGGTCGATCGTGTCGGGCACGAACGCCAGCCGGGACTCGTTCGCCCACAGCCACTCGGCGACCTCGACCGCCGTCGCTTCGACGCCGTCGAGCAGGAACGTGCCGCTCTCGCGGTCGGCGACGGCCCGCAGCGCGTGGTACTTGGCCGAGAGGTCCTGCTCCGCGGTGTCGAGCGCGGCCCACAGCTCGTCCACGGCCTCGGCCGCCACGTCCTGGTCGAGCGCTCCGGCTTCGGCCTGGAGCTGGCGCACCGCGGTCTCCAGCTGACCGAGTTGCTTCGCGCTGGAGCCCATCACGCTTATCGCCAGCGGACGCAGCGCCGGGGGCAGCTTGTCGCGTACCTCGGCGAGCGGCTCGTCGCGATGCGACACGACGAGCACCCGCCGGCCGTGGGCCACCAGGTGGCAGATCAGGTTCGCGATCGTGTGTGTCTTGCCGGTGCCGGGCGGCCCCTGCACCGCGACCATGCGCTGGCGGGCCAGCCGGCGCGCGATCGTCTCCTGCTCGAGGTTGGCCGGCAGTGGGAACAGCAGGCGCTCACCGATGGGCTGCCACTGCTCGGGCGGGTCGTCGGGCAGGTCGAGGGTCGACGGGTCGTCGGCCAGCAGCGCGGCCAGGGCCCCGGACGGGACGTGACCGGCGGCGAGCGAGGCGCGCAGGTCGGCGAGGAATCCGGAGAGCGCCGTGCGACGCGGGCGCAGCAGGATCACACCGGTGTCGCGGACGTGCGGTTCCTCGATCTGGGCGTCCTCGCGGATGACCCGGGGCGGCAACCCCAGCCGCCGCAGCGCGGAGCGGTAGAACTCGGTGCGGCCGGACTGCTCCCACGGGTCGAGCGTCACGGCTCCGCCGGGACCGGCCAGATCGTGCAGCCGGGCGTCGGGCCCGTCGGGTAAGGCTTCGAACGCGTCGGTCTGCAGCCGGAGTTCACCGGTCGGCACGACGGTCAGCGCGCCGCTCTCCGGGTCGACGTCGATGCCGACCGGCGCGGCGAGCAGCGGGTCTTCCACCGGCACGTCACCGATGACGCCGGTGAACAGGCCGAAGCCCCAGACGAGCTCGTGCGAGGCCTCCAGCCGCACCGCGGCCTGCCGCAGCTCCACCAGCCGCGAGTAGGCACCGCGCACGGCGTCGGCCTCGGCCGCGGTCACCGCCCACGGGCGCCAGAGCCGCTGCAGCCACTCGTCGACGGCCGGCTCCACGGCGTCCAGGTCGAGGTCGGCGTCCCGTTCGGCGGCGATCTCGCGCCAGCCGTCGCGCAGGGCGGGTTCGCGACGGGGGTCGTCGACCGGCCCGTCCAGCAGCGAACGCACGACGGCCGGGAGGTCCGGCGGCCGCGGCCGGGGCGGCCGGCGCAGCTCGAGCCAGCACTCGTCGGCCCGCGCGCCGGTGCCCGTCTCGTCGGGGTCCTCGACGTCGTCGACCGACGCCGACGCGACCGGCGCCGACGATTCGGCGCCGGCTATCCAGCAGCCGGGCTTGCCCACCGGCAGCGCGGCCTGCCAGACGACCGTCTCGGCGGCCTCGAGGGTTCGGGCCGGACGGGCGGAGAGCGCACGGACAGCGGATAGGTAGTCGGAAAAACGGGATACGCGAGTACGCAATGACTCGATCCGGTCGGTCGCCGCCGCCACTGGAAACACCGCCGTCACTAGCGCCTCTCGATCCCCCACCGGCCTCCGGCCGACCGTACCGGTGAACCCCGCCCGGACGGCAGGGGTCCAGCGCTTCCTCGTCCGCCCGGATGAGGTCGGCGTGGGCCGCCTGACTGACCAACGCTGGATGGTATGCACTACCAGAGTTCGCCGCCTTGCGACGAGCGAGAATTTACGTCATCCGACGAGCGCTCAGCACACGGCGGTCGTACCGCGCGATCGCGTCCTCCAACCCTCGGCGGGTCACGTCGGTGAGCCCGACCCCGCGGACGTCCGGCCACGCCTCGATCTCGGCCTCGGCGGCGTCGCACCAATCGAGCATCGCCTCGGCGAAGTCGGCGTAGAAGCGGGCGAGCAGTGCGACGAGATGCACCCGGTCCGGAAACGGGCCCTCGCCCTCCACGTAGGCCCGCATCTGGTCGATGCCGATCCCGTAGCTGGTGGCGACCGCGTCCCGGGTGGCTCGCACCGCCTGCAGGGCGTCGCCGCGGTCGCCCTGGTCGGCCAGGAGCAGGCGGAGCAGGCCCTCGATCTCCAGCTGCGGCCCGGCCGGCGGCGTCGCGAGCCAGTCCCGCAGCGCGTCGCGGCCGGCCGGGGTGATCGCGTACGTCGTGCGCTCGCGGTTGCCGGTCCGCTCGGTGGCCGCGGTGGCGTATCCCCAGCGCACGAGACGCTTGACCTCGCCGTAGATGTGGGCCTCGCTGCGCGGCCAGAACAGCCGCATGCTGCGTTTCGCCTGGCGGGTGAGGTCGTACGCGGTCCACGAACGGAGCGCGAGCAGGCCGAGCAGCGCGTACGAGCTGGTGGTGGGTTCGGTAGGCATCGCCGCTTGACACTACTCCAGAGTTGAGTAGAGGCTGACACTACTCAACTCTGGAGTATCGGAGGAACCGTGTCCGACGTGCGTGCCGAGCTCGAGGAAGCACTCCCCCGCGCGAATTCGCGTCTCGTGGATCTGGTGCGCCGGATCGATCCGGACCACGCCGACCGCACCGTGCCGGCGACTCCGGAGTGGTCGGTCGCCGAGCTGGCCGCCCACGTCCTGACCGTCTACCGCCGCGCGCTCGGCGACCGGCGCCGCAGCTCGTCGCCGGAGGAGACCGCGGCCCTCAACGCGACGGTGTTGGCCGAGACGCCCGAGCGCGACCTGACGAGGCTGGCCGACCTGCTCGACCGGGACGGGACGGCCGGGTTCGCGGTGCTCCGCGGCTTCCCGTCCGACCTGAGCTTCCGGTTCCACGGCGGCACCCGCACGACGGTGACGCCGGTCAGCTCGGTGATCCTGGGCGAGATCCTGATCCACGGCCGGGACCTGGCCGAAGCCACCGGCGCCGAGTGGGTGATCCCGCCGGACGAGGCCGCGCTCGTGCTCACCGGCAGCAACCTGCCGGGCCCGGACGGCGGCCCGCCGATCTTCTCCCCGTGGCTGAAGCCGGGCGGCGAGCGGGTGCTCGCCGCCACGGCCTCCACCGACGACCCGGTCGGTGCGCTCACGACGTTCTTCCGCCGCACCGCGCCGACCACCCCCGAGTTGGTCGCCGTGAGCCGGGCTCTGCGCTCGTTCTAGGTGGTGCGCAGCTCGTCCACGGCGGTGGCCCGCCGCAGCAGGAGCAACCCGAGCGCGCAGACCAGCATCGTGACCAGCACGGTGCCGACGACGAGCACGACCAGACCGAGCCAGGGCGTCAGGTTCTCCAGGTGCACCTCGACCATGCGGCCGGTGGCGTCCTCCTGCGAGTACGAGCTCACCGGGGACGCCACGACGCGGGCCGTGATCGCCCCGACCGCCGTCGCCAGGACCACGCCGGGGATCAGCGGCAGCGCGGTCTGCCAGAGCAGGGCCCTGGCCAGCACGCCGGTCGGTGTGCCCTGTGCCGTGAGCGCGGCCAGCGTCCGACGTCGCTCCAGGATCTGTTCCGCGGTGGCGACGAGCAACCCGCCGGCCGCGACCACCACCGCCACCCACACGGCGAGCTGCGTGAGCGCGAAAGCGCGGTCGTAGAACGGATTCTCCGCGCCGCTGTCCGACGGGTAGAGCCGCGCCTGAGCGGCCCGGTCCGCGGCCCACCCGGCGCGCATCGTCAGCGCACCCGCGCCGATCACCACCGCGGCGAACACGGTGGGCAGCGTCCGGCTCGCCGCCCACGGGTCGGCCACCAGCCGCCGCCCGGCGAGCAGCAGCGCGGGGCTCTTCGCCCGGGACGCGACCCGCCCGCCGATCCAGGCCGAGAGCGCCGCACCCCCCAGGACCAGCCCGAGCAGGGTCACGATCAGCAGCAGGAAGACGAGCAGCCCCACCAACCCGCTGATTCCCTCGTTCACGAACCGGTCGAGGTAGACCAGGCTCACCAGCGCCGTGCCCCCGCCGAAGAACATCACCGCGGGCGCGATCCTGGGTGCCTTGACCGGCCGGTTGCGCACCACGCCGAACGCGCTGAGCGTGCTCCGGCGCAGCGCGAGCGCGGCCAGCGCCGCACCCCCCAGCGGCACCACGAGGGCGATCAGCAGCAGCGCCCACCAGGAAGGCAGCACGTCGGTCGGCAGTGGACGCGGCGGGTCGGACCGGTCGAGCACGACCCGGCCGAGCAGGAACACCGCGAACCCGATGACCATGCCCACCGCGGCGGACACGCCGGTCTCGGTTGCGGCGAGCTTGATGGCCTGGCCGGGCGTCGCGCCGGCCATCCGGTATTCGGCGAGCCGCCGGTCACGCGCCGGAGCGCCGACCCGGACGCACTGACCGACGAAGAACAGCACCGGGATGCCGAGCAGCATCAACGCGGTCACGACGCCGGGGCGCAGACCGGGCTCGGCGAGCAGGCCGTTGGTGTAGTCGGCGTCGCCCTCGATCGCGAGGACGGTGGCCGCGGACAGGAGTAGAAGTGTCGCCAGCACCGCGCCGAACGCGGTGAGCGCGATACGGAGGCCGTCGAGCCGGCCGCCGGTGACGGCCAGTCGGAGCAACACGGGCAGTCGCATGGTTCAGCCCTTCCCCTGGTCGGTGAGCGGAGCGTCGGATTCGTCGAAGGTGGCCACCGGCTGCGGTTCGTCCCCGGCGACCAGCCGGGAGCCGGGGCGCGCACCGGCGGTGGGCGCGTCGGTCAGTCCGTCGTCGACGACGGAGCCGTCCCAGAGCGCGATCTCGCGCTGGGCGTAGGCCGCCACCTGGGCCTCGTGCGTGACGATCAGCACCGCGGTGCCGTTCTCCCTGGCCACCCGGGTGAGCTGGGTGAGCAGCTGTTCACCGGCGAGCGAGTCCAGCGCGCCGGTCGGTTCGTCGGCGAAGAGCACGCGCGGGTCGGTGACCAGAGCGCGGGCAACCGCGGCCCGCTGCCGCTGGCCCCCGGAGAGTTCGCCGGGGTAACGGGCGGCCAGGTCGGCCACGCCGAAGCGGTCGAGCCACTCCGTCGCGGTCGCCAGCGCCGCCTTCCGGCGCGCGCCGGAGAGCAACAGCGGGAGCGCGACGTTCTCCGCCACCGGAAGTTCGGGAACCAGCTGCCCGAACTGGAACAGCACGCCCAGCTCGGTGCGGCGCAGCCGGGATCGTTCGCCCTCCGGCAACGTGTCGATGCGCCGGCCGTCGTAGGTGACGGTTCCGGCGTCCGGGACCAGGACGCCGGCCAGGCAGAGCAGCAGGGTCGACTTGCCGGACCCGGACGGGCCGGTGATCGCGACGATCTCACCCGCCCGCACCGCGCAGGAAACTCCACGGAGCGCGGGCGTCTTGCCGTAGGCGCGCTCCAGATCGGTGCCGGTGAGGACAGTGGCAGTCATGCGAGTACCTCCTGGCGCAGTGCGGAAATCCGGGACAGGGTGAGGTCGATCCAGCGCAGGTCCGCGTCGAGGTGGGCCAGCGCGTAGTCGGCCGCGAGCACTTCGCCGACCGAGACTCCGTCGGCGGTCTTCACCTGGGTGAAGTCACGCATCCGGGCGAGGTGCGCCCGGCGCTGTGCGCGCAGGTAGGTGACCGCCAGACCGTCCGGCGACTCGTCCACCAGCAACGCCGCCACGACCTTCGTGAACAGTGCGTTCGTGACGTGCGGGGTCGGCGGTTCGACGACGTCGAGCCACTCGCGCAGCGACTCCCGGCCCGCGTCGGTGATCGCGAACACCGTGCGGTCGGGACCGTCGACGCGCTCGACGCCGGCCTCGGTGGCGAGGCCGTCGCGGGTGAGACGTTCGAGCGTCGAGTAGACCTGCCCGAACGCGAGCGGACGTGCTTTCGGGAACCGGACGTCGTAGGCCCGCTTCAGGTCGTAGCCGTGACGGGGCCCCGTGGCCAGCAGTGCGAGCAGTACCTGTGGCGTGGACACGGCCCTACTATTCACTGAGTGAATAGAAAGCGCAACTACTAACTCAGTGAATAGTCGCAGACGAGTGGGTCAGGCCGGGGAAACTGTCTGGATCCGGGACAGAATGAACATCCGCTCGGCGGCGCGCAGGTGGCACCAGGCGATCACGGCGTCGCCGGCGAGCTCGGCGTTCTCGATCACGCGGGAGGTGGCGCTACCGGTCGCGCCGACGTAGTCGATGCGCACCGGAGCTCCGGTCTCGATCGCGTCGAGCAGGAGGGCGCGCTCCGGCGCGGAGAGCGCGTCGGCCTGGCGGTCCACGACCACGCCCGGGTGCCGGGCGGCCAGGTCGGCCCGGGCCTCGGCGACGGTTCGGGGCAGACCGACCCAGGGATCGGACCTCGGACGCACGGGCGCTTCCGGAGCCGAGAGAAGGCGGTCGGCGATCGCGCCGGGATCGACGTCCGAGGCCTCGGGCTGCGGGCTCCAGGGCCGCGGCGCGTTCGCCCGCCGGTGGACCCGCCGTTCGACGCGGGCGACACCGTCCTCGGTGAGGCCGGCCGGGGCGTACCCGGCGGCCCGCAGCGCGGCCAGCGTCTCGTCCGGGTCGGCGACCGACAGCAGCACGGTGGGCGCGACCGCACGCAGCCGCAGTGCTCGCAGCGACTTCGTGGCTACCAGCTCGGCGAGCAGCGCCTCGTCGTCGGCGCAGACCACGCTCCCGGCCGGTGCGACACGCACGTGCCCGTGGCGGCGGGCGACGTCCCCGACCAGGTACCCCAGAGCCTGCGGCAGCTCCCCGGTCGCCACCGCGGAGAGCTCGGCCAGCAACGCGTCCGCGGTGGCGCCGCCGTCGAACGCGGCGCGGACGCTGGCGGCCGAGAACCGCCAGATCGACGCCGCCCCGGCGGCCTCGCGGTCGGCCGCACCGTCGAGCAGGCCGGCCAGCTCGGCCGTCGGCACACCGGCCACCACCGCCGAGAGGTCCGACTGGAACGTCACCGTCGTCACCGGGGCCGGCACGACCCGCTCCGCCGCGGTCACCAACGCGTCCGGCGCCACCATCGGCGCACCCGGCGCCGCCGCCACCGACGCGGGCCGGGCGACGAGTGCCCGGGCGACCGGCGTCGCGGCGCCGAGCGCGACCACACCGAAGCGTTCCGCCTCGGCCCGGACGGCCGCGGTCCGGGCCGCGACCGTCTCCTGGTCGACCGGAGTCGGCGCGACCGCGATCGGATGACGCCAGGACAGCGCCGCCGCGACCGCGTCGACGTCGTCCGTCCTGGCGCCGTCGGGCAGCTCCGCGAGGTAGCCGACGAACCGCTGCCGGAGCACCGCGCCGTCGGGTTCGCTCCACCATCCGGAGAGCAGCGTCGCGAGCCGCACGGCCGGCTCGGCGTCCCGCCAGGCGTCGGCCCGTTCGGTGACCGTCACGGCGCCGTCGGCCGAGCCGAGCAGCCCGGCCGCGGACGCCACCGACAGCAGCGTCCCGACCCCGGCCCCGATCGCCTTCTCGGCCCGCTTCGCCTCCCGGACCGTCACCCGTCCGCTCTTCGTCGTCGCGAGCGGCGTCCGTTCGCACAGCTCGAGCAGGCGTTCGGTGTCCGCGAGCACCTGGGTGGTCGCCGCGGTCCCGGCGGCCACCAGGTCGTCCTCGCCGATCGATCCGGACACCGGCGACGGCGGCGGCACGCTGAACGGAGCGCGGTAGTCGGGGCCACGCAGCGCCAGCCCGATCTCCCCGGGCAGCTCGACGTAGTCCCAGCTGATCTGGGTGAGCAGACCGCGCTCGACGCACCAGTGGTAGGACCGGTCGGACGACGCCGCCGCCCGCGGGCCGTTCCACGCCAGGTCACGCAGCAGTTCACGCGCATCCGGGGGAAGCCCGTCGACGACGTCGCGCACCCGGGCCGGGTCGGCCACCGCGTCGAGCACCTGATCGACGAGCTCGGTCCGGCGCCGGGCCGGCGACGGCACCCACAGTTCGGCGATCGCCCGGAGCCGGTCGACGGTGAGCAGCGGCAGCACCCCGCTGAGCCGCACCCCGAGCCCGAGCGGCTCGGCGAGCAGACGCAACGGCGCGACGAGTACCAGCGACCCGTCGTCGGCCCGCACGACGAGGGCCAGCGCGGCGAGCGACGCCAGCGTCCGCCGGAACAGCTCGGCGTCGTCCACATCGAGCAGTTCGGCCAGGCGGGGTTCGGGGGCCGCGCCGCCGAGCGCCGCCATCGCCTCCGCCACCTGCAGCCCGGCGCGGTCGACCCGGGCGAGCGCCCGCTGCACCGAATGGACCGCGCCGAGGCGCTCGGCGAAGTCGGTGAGCGACCGCGGCTCCGGCCAGGACACGGCGTCGGGGCGCGCGGCGATCAGTTCGGCCAGTGCCGCCCGGTCGAGGCCGCGCACGTGGGCGACCAGGTGGTCCACGCGGTCTCCTCGGCGTCCGTCGTCCGGTCACCCACGGTAGCGCGCGGCCGGACCACCCGTCGGCCCACGCCGGCGGGGCCGACCTGCCGCCGCGGAAGCGGCAGCCGACCACCCGGGCTTCGTCAGATCACCACGAACCGCTTTCGAACACGACCTAAGCCCGGGACGGGACGGGGCCGGGGACCGCGCGGGTGTAGACCGGCGTCGCGGGCGTGGGGCCGGCGGGCGTCGGACGGCCGAAGAGCCAGCCCTGGAGCCAGTCGCAGCCGCGATCGACGAGCGCGTCGGCCAGCTCCTGGGTCTCGATGCCCTCGGCCACGACCTCGAGTCCGAGCGTGTGCGCCAGGTCGATGCAGGCCTGGACGATCGCCGCCGCGGCCGGGTCCTCGATGATCTTGGTGGTCAGCGACCGGTCCAGCTTCAGCTCGGTGGCCGGCAACCGCTGCAGGTACGACAGCGCCGAGTACCCGGTGCCGAAGTCGTCGATCGCGACGCCGAGACCGGCCGCGCGCAGCACCGCGAGCGCGTCCCGGCCGGTGTCGAGGTCACCGATCGCGGTCTGCTCGGTGATCTCGACCGTGAGCGCCTCCGGCGGCAATCCCCGCGCGGTCAGCCCGTCGAGCACCTCGTCCATCAGCGTCGGCGATGCCATGTCGGACGCCGACAGGTTCACCGACACCGTCACCGGCGCACCCTCCGCCCGCCAGCGGGCGACCTGGTCGAGCGCCAGCTGGAGCACGTGCCGGGTCAGGTACGGCACCAGCCCGATGCGCTCGGCGAGACCGACGAACCGGTCCGGCGGCACCATTCCGTAGCGTGGGTGCACCCAGCGGATCAGCGCCTCGGCCCGGATCCCCTCGGCCCCCGACACCGCGACCAGCGGCTGGTAGTGCAGCTCGAGCCAGCCGCAGTCGGCGCTGTGCGGCGCCAGCGACCGCTCCGGGTCGGCGGCCACCGCCGGCGTCGTCGGGGTGCCGGTCAGCACCGCGCGCAGTTCGCCGGCCAGCTCGAGTGAGTCCCGCTGCTGATCGGAGCCGAGCGGGTCGTAGCGGGCCCAGCCTCCCCGATCGGCCTTGGCCCGGTACATGGCCATGTCCGCGCAGCGCAGCAGCTCCAGCGCGCGCTCCGACGGCGTCCCGTCCGGTGCGTCCGACTCGACCGCCACCCCGATGCTGGCGTCGATCGGCAGCGAGATCCGCCCGGCCTGCAGCGGCTGACGCACGGCCTGGAACAGCCCGGCGACGACCGCCTCGAACGACTGCCCGGCCGGCACCGTGGTCAGGATCGCGAACTCGTCCCCACCCAGCCGGGCGATCAGATCCTCGGGGCCGAGCGCGCCGGACAGCCGGGCCCCGACCGCGGAGAGCACCCGGTCGCCGGTCTGGTGACCGAGCCCGTCGTTGACGTCCTTGAAGCGGTCCAGGTCGAGCATGAGCACGGCCCGGAAACCGGCCGTCGGGGCCCGCCCGGCCAGCGCCTCCTCGACGCCACGCAGGAAACCCCGGCGGTTGTAGAGGCCGGTCAGGTCGTCGGAGAGCGCGAGCCGGTGGAACTCGGCCGCGACGAGCATCGAGCGCAGGCTCAGCGCGATCCGGAGCGTGGAGAGCAGGATCGAGCCGGCCGCCAGCAGCAGCACCGCCGACGGCAGGTGCGCGAACTCGGCGACCACCAGCACCAGCACCGCGAGCACCATGCTGACCAGTGGGGTCAGCAGCTCGGGCAGGCCCAGCGGCCGATGGGTGAGCCGGCGCGGACGCTGCCAGGCGGACGCGGCGATGAGCAGGCCGGCGAAGGACCAGATCGGGTCGAGGACCTCCACCCCGGTTCCGCCCTCGGCGACCATCCGGGCCAGCAGCGCGTCGCCGAGGACCGTGAGGAACACGGCGACGAGGATCAGGCCCCAGGCGCGGCCGAGCCGGCCACCGGCCAGCGTCGTCACCGCGGCGACCGAGCCGACGATGACCATGTCGACGGTCGGGTAGTACAGGTTGACGATCGTGGCGCGCAGCCCGTCGGAGTCCCAGGCGAGCACGTCGTGCCCCACCCCGGCGGCGACCAGCGACGCGGAGAGCAGCGCCACCGCGGCCGCACCGACGTACACGTCGGGGCGCAGTGCTCCGACCCTCGCCCGGGCCAGCGTCCAGATGCCGGCGGTGAAGCAGGGCAGCACCGGGAACCAGACGACGTCGGCGAGCGAGGCGGACGGTACCCGGCCGACCCAGCTCACGACGTCGTAGACGAAGTAACCGGCGCCGTTGAGGCCGACGCCGATGGCGAAGAACGTCCAGGCCAGGCGCTGGTAGCCGACCGTGATCGCGCGGGCGGCGAGCACCGCGGCCGCCAGCAGGAGCGTCACCGCGAACGGGGCGCCGCTCGACCAGAGCCGCGCCGGCGACGCTTCGACGTGACCGGCGTAGACCCAGATCGCGTGGACACCCATCACCAGGGCGCCGAGGCACCAGGCGACCGTGACCGGCACGGGTCGCTGCGCGGTCCACCCGGTCGCCGCCGGGGCCGGAACCGGCCACACTGCGGCGGGGGCGGCCTCGGCCTCGGCCGAGGGTCGCGAGCTCATCCACCCTCCCGCCTGCGTAGGGGCGGTACGCCCCTCATCTCCCCCGTTCGTCCGCCCGCCTCGCGATCTGAGTACTTCGCGCACGAAGCGGCCCCGCGCTCGGCGAGCGCGGGGCCGTCGGTGGGGACGAGGGTCAGGTGCCGACGCCGGCCGGAACCGGAGCGGGCGGGGTCGGGGTGCCCTCCTCGTGGATGCCGTAGCGGGCGTAGAAGCGGCGCAGCGGGCCCGGTGCCCACCAGTTCAGGTTCCCCAGCAGCCGCATCGTGGCCGGCACCAGCAGTGCCCGCACGATCGTGGCGTCCACCAGCACCGCGATCAGCATCGCGACGCCGATCAGCTTGATGAACGTGATGCCGGAGATCGAGAACAGCCCGATCACGACCAGGATGAGCAGCGCCGCACTGGTGATGATCCTGCCGCTGCGCTGCAGGCCGACCGCGACGGCCTGGGTGTTGTCGCCGGTGCGGTCGTACTCCTCACGCATCCGCGACATCAGGAACACCTCGTAGTCCATCGAGAGGCCGAACACGATCCCGAGCACCAGGATCGGCTGGGTCGCCTCGAGCGTCCCGGTCGAGGTGAAGTTCAGCAGCCCCGACAGGTGCCCCTCCTGGAAGATCAGCACCAGCGCACCGAACGAGGCTCCCAGCGAGAGCACATTCATGATGATCGCCTTCACCGGCAGCACCAGCGAACCGAACGCGAGGAACAGCAGCACGAACGTCGCGGAGACGACGATCAGCGCCATCCACGGGAGCCGGTCACCAACGGTCTTCAGCTGGTCGGCCAGCGCCGCGGTCTGTCCGCCGACGAGCACCTCGCCGCCGGAGGGTGCGGGAACCTCGCGGATCCGGGACACCAGCTCGCGGGATTCGGCCGAGATCGGGTCGCCGTCGTAGGTGATCGAGACCCGCGCGGTGTCTCCCGACTGAGCGGTCACCGACGCACCGGTGACGCCGTCGACCGTCCGGACGTCGGCCACGTACTGGTCCAGGCCCGAGGACGACGACGTCACGATCGCGTCGATCGGGGACTGGCTGTTCGGCACGAAGTCGCGGTCGAGCGTCTCGGAGACGACCCGGGACTCGGTGCCGGCCGGCAGCGCCCTGGCGTCGATACCGCCGAACTCGACCCGCAGGAACGGCGTGGCCGCGATCAGCAGCACCGCGAGCACACCCACCGTGTAGATGACCGGGCGGCGCATGATGCTGCGCGCCAGCCGGTACCAGAAGCCGTGCTCGACCTCCGAGTTCGCCTGCGGCTTCCGCCGACTCTGCCGCCTTTTACTGAAGAGCCGGCGCACCGAGAGCGCGTCCACCCGGTGCCCCAGCACCCCGAACAGCGCCGGTAGCACGGTCAGTGCCGCGATCATCGCGATCAGCACCGCGGAGAGACCACCGAGGCCCATCGAGCGCAGGAACGTGATCGGGAAGATCAGCAGTCCGGCCAGCGAGACCGCGACCGTGACGCCCGAGACCGCGACCGTACGACCGGCCGTGCCCATCGTCCGGGCCACCGCGTCCTCGACCGAGAGCCCCCGGGCGAGTTCCTCCCGGAACCGGCCCACCATGAACAAGCCGTAGTCGATCGCCAGGCCGAGCCCGAGAATCGTCACCACGTTCACCGAGAAGATCGACACGTCGGTCAGGTAGCTCAGCCCGCGCAGCGCGGTGAACGCACCGAGGATCGCGAGGCCGCCGACGGCCAGCGGCAGGCTCGCCGCGGCCAGGCTGCCGAAGATGATCACCAGCAGGATCAGCAGCACCGGCATCGAGAGCGTCTCGGCCTTCGCGATGTCGGCCGACACCCGCTCGTTGATGTCCCGGTTGATCGCGGTGTTACCGCCGACCTCCGACTCCAGACCGGGGGCCGCGAGCTTCCCTTCGATCTGTTCGAGCTGGTCGGTGCGGGTCTCCTCGTCGTCGCCGGCGAGCGTCAGCACGGCGAACGTCTCGTGCTTGTCCTTGCTGACGAACGTCGGGCTCTTCGTCGACCAGAAGGTCGCCGCGCCGGTCACCACGTCGGACGGCAGGTCGGCCAGCGTCGACGTGACCGCCTGCTGGTAGGCCGGGTCGTCGGCGGTGAGCGTCGAACTCCGGTACAGCACGACCACGTCGTTTCCGTCGCGCCCCAGTTCGGCCTCGGCGCGGGTCAGTGCCCGGGAGCTCTCGCTCGCGGGGTCGTCGAACCCGCCGCCGACCAGCTTGCCGAAGACCTGCGTGCCCCAAATGCCGGCGAACGCGATGAAGGCCACGGCCAGACCCAGGACCCACCACCGCCGGCGGACCATCGTCCGTCCCAAACGCTCGAACATCACTGCCCCCTCGGGCACTAAATGCGATCCCTGATCGCAGTGCGAACAATGTAAGCCGCTGTGCTGCTGCTAATCTTGCATACATCGTTAACAGAAGCAATCCCGTTCGCAAGGCGATTATCGTTCGCTGCATGACAGGTGTTCGCACTCGCGTTAAGCTGCGGGTCTGCACCACGGGGTTCAGCGCCACGAAGGGAGGACCGGATGACCACCGCACCGCTCACCCGGCGGGAACGGCTCCGGGCCGAAACGGTCGAGGAGATCCAGAGCACGGCTCGCCGGATGCTGGTCTCGGACGGGTACGACGGGCTGTCGCTACGCGCCATCGCACGGGCGATGGGCATGTCGGCACCGGCGCTGTACCGCTACTACGCGAGCCGCGAGGATCTGATCGCAGCCCTCGTCGACGAGCTGAAGGTCGAGCTCAGCGAAGCGCTCGAGAAAGTGCGCGACGCCCAGCCCGACCTGGTCTCGAAGCTGTTGGAGTGCAGCCGGGAGTTCCGCCGCTGGGCGATGACCAACCCGGCCGAGTTCACGCTGGTGTTCACCGCGTCGGCGATCGGGCTCGACCGGCCGCGCGAGGACGGCAGCGTCGACCCGACCGGCGAACGGTTCGGCAACGTCTTCGGTGAGCTGATCACCGAGCTCTACCTCACCCAGCCGTTCCCGATCCCGGCCGACGACGAGATCGACGGCCCGCTGAAGGACCAGCTCCAGGAGTGGAACGACTGCTTCCCCCAGCCGCTGCCGCTCGGCGTCACCCAGGTGTTCCTGACCAGCTGGATCCGCCTGTACGGAACCGTCTCGATGGAGGTGTTCGGGCAGCTCAAGTTCGCGCTGTCCGACGCCGGCCCGATGTTCGAGGCGGAGCTCCGCGCGCTCGGCGACATGCTCGGGGTCGGAGCGGACTACCAGCCGCCTACCGCCTGACGTTGGTCCGGCGCGTGGCCACCGCCGTGGTGGGGTCCTCCGGCCAGGGGTGTTTCGGGTAGCGTCCGCGTAGCTCCGCGCGGACGCTCGGGTAGCCGGTGCGCCAGAACGACTCCAGATCGGACGTGACCGCGACCGGGCGGCCGGCCGGCGAGAGCAGGTGCAGACGCACCGGCACGCCGGAGACCGTGGGGGTCGCCGCCCAGCCGAACGCCTCCTGCACCTTCACCGCGAGCACCGGCGCGGACGGATCGCGGTAGTCCACGCGGATCCTGGACCCGCTCGGCACCTGGATCCGCTCCGGCGCGAGGTCGTCGAGGCGGGCGGCCTCCGGCCAGGGCAGGAGACGGCGCAGCGCGGTGCCGGCGTCGATCTTCTGCAGGTCGGCGCGGCGGCGCACGGAGATCAGGTCCGGGCCGAGCCATTCGTCCGCCCGCGCGAGCAGCGAATCGTCGTCCATCGCCGGCCACGGCGGCCCGATGGCCGCGGCGCAGAACGCCAGGCGCTCCCGCAGCGCGCGCGCATCGGTGTCCCACCGCAGCCGGTTCAGCCCCTCTTTCCGGACGCCGACCAGGACGGCCTCGGCCCGGACGTCGGCCGCCGGATCCAGCGGCCGATCGGCGAGCTCGATCGCGCCCAGCCGGTCCACCGTGCGGGCGACGAGCTCGCCGTCGTGCCAGCGGACCTCGTTCTCGGAGGCCAGCAGCGCGGCCCCGGCCTCGACCGCGGTGGCCTCGTCGATCGCGACCGCGAGCCGGATCCGCGCGTTGGCGTGCCCGAGCGACCGGTCGGCGACCGCGATCGCCAACCACGCCGCCCCGCTCAGCCCGGCTCCCTCGCCCAGGTCGGCCGCTGTGCCGCCGGCCATCAGATAGGTGCGTCCGCCCGGCTGCCGGGCCGTGGCCAGCCGCTCCGGATAGGCCATCCCGACGATCAGCCCGGCCGCGAGGTCGTCGGTGAGCGCGCGGTCGTTCCGCCGTCCCTCCGCACTCCGCGCGTCGGCGGGGAGGGCCTGGGTCAGGCGCTTCACCTCGTCGCGCCAGCGGCGGGCCGGCGCCGGGAGCGAGCCGTCGCGGAGGGCTCTGCGGGCGGCGATCAGGTCACCCCGGTTGCCGGTGAGGGTGTCGTCGGCGAGCAGGGCCACGACCTCGGCGGCCCGGCGCTCCCCCACCGCGGGCGCGCCGTCGAGCAGGGCTCGCGCGAGTCGCGGATGGACACCCATCCCGGCGAGCACCCGGCCCCGCCGCGTCACGCGGCCGTCCGTCCCCACCGCGCCGAGCGCCCGCAGCGTGCTCGTCGCCACCTCCATCGCGGCGGCCGGCGGCTGATCGGGCAACGCCAGCCCTTCCCCGGTCGGCGTGCCCCAGCACGCGAGGTCGAGTGCGAACGCGGTCAGGTCGGCCGACGCGATCTCCGGCTCCGGCCACGCCGGCAACCGGGCGTGATCGGACTCCGACCAGCAGCGGTACACCGTCCCCGGCGCTTCGCGGCCCGCCCGGCCGGCCCGCTGGGTGGCGACGGCACGCGACACCGCCACGGTGACGAGCGTCCCGAGCCCGCGTCCCTGGTCGAGCCGGGGCACCCGGGCCAACCCGGCGTCCACGACCACCCGCACCCCGGGCACCGTCAGGCTGCTCTCCGCGACCGCGGTGGCCAGCACGACCCGCCGCACCGACCCGGGCCGCAGAACCGCGTCCTGCTCACGAGCGGGCAGCCGGCCGTGCAGCGTCACCACCGGAACGTCGGTGCCGGCCAACCGGCGCGCCACCGCGGTGATCTCGTAGATCCCCGGCAGGAACACCAGCACGTCGCCGGTGGCCTCGCCGAGAGCCCGACGCACGACCGCGGCCACGTGATCGAGCAGACGCGGATCCGATCGGCCGACGAGCGGCGCCGGCGGCGGGCACCACTCGGTGCGCACCGGGTAGGGCGAGCCGGGCACCTCCAGCACGGGCGCACCGCCGAGCACCGCCGCCAGCTGCTCGGACGCCGCCGTGGCCGAGGTGGCGAGCAACGCCAGGTCGGGGCGGAGCGCGGCCCGGCTGTCGAGCGTGAACGCCAACCCGAGGTCGGAGTCCAGGTGCCGCTCGTGGCACTCGTCGAGGATCACGACGTTCGTTCCCGGCAGCTCGGCGTCGCGCTGGAGCCGCCGCACCAGCACCCCGGTCGTGACGACCTCGACGCGCGTGCGCCGGCCGACGTTGCGATCGCCCCGGACCGTGTACCCGACGGTCTCGCCGACCGGTTCACCCAGCAGCGACGCCATCCGCGACGCGGCGGCCCGCGCGGCCACCCGGCGCGGCTCGGCCACCACGATCCGGCCCTCGACCCGCTCGGCCAGCGCGAGCGGAACGAGCGTCGTCTTGCCACTGCCCGGCGGCGCGACGAGCACGGCCGCACCACCGTCGGCAAGCGCGTCGACGATGTGCGGCAGCGCCGGACGGATCGGAAGGTCAGGGAAGTCACCCACAGTTCGCACCGTAACGTCGACTCCATGCGCATCGTCTTGGTCACCGCCACCGAACTGCCGGTCCCGGAGGACGTCGAACTGCCGGTGCTGCAGGCCGCCGCGAGCCGCGCGGGCCTGACCGCGGACGTGGCCTGCTGGGACGACCCGGCGATCGAGTGGGCCGGCTACGACCTGGCGCTGCTCCGGTCGACCTGGAACTACCCGAGCCACCTCGAGCGCTTCCAGGCCTGGGTGGACGCGACCGCGGCCGTGACGCGCCTGGTGAACGGCCCGGCGATCGTGCACTGGAACTCGGTGAAGACGTACCTCGGCGACCTGCACGCGGCCGGTGTGCCCACGGTCCCGACCACCTACCTGGCGCCCGGCGAGCCGGTGGAGCTCCCCGGCTACGCCGACATCGTGGTGAAGCCGACCGTCGGCTCCGGCGCGCGGAAGGCCCGGCGGTTCCGCGGCGGAACGCTGTCGGCGGCGACCGCGCACGTCAAGTGGTTGCACGCCGAGGGGCACACCGCGATGGTGCAGCCATTCCAGTACCGGGTCGAGACCGACGGGGAGCGGGCGCTCGTCCACGTCGGCGGCGAGTTCAGCCACGCGATCGTCAAGGGTGCCGTGCTCTCGTCGGTGACCGGTGTGCGTGGTGAGCACGCGCACCCCGACGTGCGGCCGTACGAGCCGACGGCCGCCGAGCGCGAGGTCGCGCTGGCCGCGCTGGCGGTCGCACCGGAGGCGCCGCTCTACGGGCGGATCGACCTGGTGCTCGACGACACCGGCTCGCCGATCGTCATGGAGGCGGAATTGATCGAGCCCCACCTGTTCCTGGAGCACGGGCCCGGTGCCGCCGACCGGCTGCTGACCGCCGTAAAGGACTTGCTCGCCGGGTGACCATTGGGGAGTGAAGGTCACTTTTGTACGGCTGCCCGACCACGAGTGGGGTGACGTTCTGATCGAGCGTGACGACCACGTCGTGTACCGGATGCACGGCGGCCCGGTCACGGCGGCGCTTCCGCATGACCTGGTGCACTTCACGGTCGAGGACGCGCTGCGGATCGAGGACGGGATCTGGGGCGCGATCGCCGCCGGAGTGGTGTTCCAGAGCATGAAGCACGTCTCCGGGCGCCGTCCGCCGCACGCCGCGGACCGGTCGGCGCAGTTGATCCGGGCCAACCGCGACCGGCTGCAGCGCGCCGAGCTGATCGGTGGCTTCATCGAGGCCGCCGCGAAGGCCGACGGCGATCTCCCGGCTCTGCGCCGCCAGTGGTTCGCCACCCAGCCCGACGCCCCGGACCTCCCGGCGATCGAGCTGGCCGTGGCCGCCCTGCACCGAGCCGAGGAGCGCTGGCGCGCCCTCCCGGCCGGCGCCGAACTCACCGTCACCTGGCCCGCCCACCGGCGTCTTCCCGCGCTCCCCACCGGGAAACGCAGCAAGACGCCGGCGCGACGTCGCTAGTCGACGGGCTGGCCGGTGGGCTGGGGGCCCTCACCGGAGGGCAGGCCGCCGGGGGCGCCGGCCTCTTCCGGCTTCTCGTGCAGGGACCGTGCCTCCGGCGCCTTCGTGACGTCGAGCTGCGGCAGGACCTTGGCCCCGAACGCGTCCAGGAACGGGTCGAGGTCCTGCCCCACGTGGTGCAGGTAGATCCCGTCGACACCCAGCGCGGCGTACTCGGCGAGCCACGCGGTGTGCTGACCGAGGTCGGAGCTGACGTTCACGACCCGGCGCACCTGGTCGATGCCGACCTCCTCCGACACCACGTCGAAGTGGTCGGTCATGTCCAGGTCCCAGCAGACCGGCGGGTCGAACACGTTGCTCCGCCACTGGTCGAGCGCGATCGCCTCGGCTTCCTCCGACGTCTCCGCCCAGCTGAGGTGGATCTGCAGGTTGATCGGACCGCGTCCACCGGCGTCGCGGTACGCGTCGATCATGCGGCGCAGTTTCTCGACCGGAGCCCCGACGGTGATCAGGCCGTCCGCCCAGGAAGCGCACCACCGTGCGGTCTCCTCGCTCACCGCCGCACCGACGAGCGCCGGCTCCACCTCCGGGCGGGTCCAGAGCCGCGCCCGGTCCACGGTGACCAGCCCCTGGTGGCTGACCTCCTCGCCGGCGAGCAGCGCCCGGATGATGTCGACGCACTCGCGCAGCCGAGCGTTGCGCAGGTCCTTGCGGGGCCACGGGTCACCGGTGATGTGCTCGTTGCTCGCCTCACCCGATCCGAGCGCGGCCCAGAAACGGCCCGGGAACATCGCGCCGAGTGTGCTGATCGCCTGCGCGATGATCGCCGGGTGGTACCGCTGGCCGGGCGCGTTGACGACGCCGAACGGAAGGTCGGTGGCCTGGAGCGCGGCGCCTAGCCACGACCACGCGAACGCGGAGTGGCCCTGCCGGGCGCTCCACGGCGAGAAATGGTCGGAGGACATCGCCGCGGTGAAGCCGAGTCGTTCGGCTTTGGCCACTGCAGCGAGCAGGTCGGACGGGTGGAGCTGTTCGTGGGACGCGTGCACGCCGTAGACGGTCATGCCCTCCTCGGTTCCCCCCGGACCCACTCGTCGAACGTCTCATGGCTCTGCTGACCGACGCCGTTGCCGCCGAGCACCCCCGAGCGCATCATCGCCCCGGCTTTCCCCGGCAGCGGAACCGGCACGACGACCGCACGCACCCCGCGTGCCTTCAGCGTCCGGCGGGCCATGTCGGGCACGCTCTCCACCTTCGGTCCGAACAGGTCGGGCGCCCGCCCGCTCGGGCCGGCCTCCACCGCGTCGGCCAGGGCTCCGCCGACCTCGGCGACCGCGACCGGGCGGGTCAGGAAAGTCGGGATCGCCACGAACGGACCGAATTTCGTCTGCGCGGCCAACTGGCCGGCGAACTCGTGGAACTGGGTCGCGCGGACGATCGTCCACGGCACCGAGCCGGCGATGACGGCCTGCTCCTGCGCTTCCTTCGCGCGGTAGTACGCGTACGTGGATCCGTCGATCGCGACGATCGAGAGCAGCACGTGGTGCCCGACGGCGGCCTCGACCTCGGCCGCCAGCAACCGCTCGGTGGTGCCGACGAACGCCTTCCGCGCTACCTCGTAGGACTGGCTGGTGACGTTGAACGCGTCGACGACCGCGTCCACACCGGCCACGGCTTCGGCCAGACCGGCTCCGGTGCTCAGGTCGGCGCGGTAGCCGACCGCGCCGGGTACGTCGGTCGCGCCCGACCGGCTCAGCGCCCGGACCGTGTGCCCTCGTTCGACGAGCGCGACCACCGCCGCGCGCCCGGCCGCGCCGGTGCCGCCCACCACCAGAACGTCCATCGTGAGTCCTCCTCGTTCGGGATTTCTCCTGTTGGACGAAGCAGCGGACGACTTCGTGACACCTCAGACCAGCTGCGCTTGCAGGAAGTCATGGAGCGCGGTCGCGGCGGCGGGGGGCAGCGCCCGGAACCGGAAGACGATTTCGTCGTCGGTCTGCCGGAGCAGGTCCACGTCGAGCGGCGGCACGCCCGGGACGGGCAGCTCCACCTGGCCGCTGGCCCCCGCGGGAAGGGCTTCGCCGGGAACCGGCAGGGCACGCACGCCGCCCTGGCTCAGGTCTTTGATCCGCAGTTCGAGCCGGCGCCCGCCGCCGGAGAACACGAGCGTGCCGGTGAGCGGCACCCGCTCGTCCCCGCGCCGCTCCATCATGTTGCGCAGGTCGGCGATCGCCCGGACCCGGTCCAGTGCGTTGGTGAGCCGCTGCTCCATGCCCACCACGGTGGCCCGCTGCTCGTCGGCGACGCCGAGGAGCGCACCGGTGGCCTCGTCGACGCCGCCGATACCGGCCGTCATCGCGGTGATCGTGCTCGACACCGCGGTCGCCTCGCGTTCCAGCGCCTGGATCGTGCCGGTGATCTCGTCGGTGGAGTGGGCCGTGGTGGCGGCCAGGTCCTTGACCTCGTCGGCCACGACGCTGAACCCCCGGCCCGCCTCGCCCGCCCGCGCGGCCTCGATCGTCGCGTTGAGCGCCAGCAGCTTGGTCTGGTCGGCCACCGACGCGATGATCTTGGCCATCCCGGCGACCCGCTGCAGCCGCTCCCCGAGCGCCGTCGTCACCGCGTCGGCGTTGCTCGCGTCGGCCAGCAGCGACCGCAGCACCCCGTCGGCGGCGTCGACGCGCTCGTGGATCGTCCCGGCCGACGTCCGTACCGCCTCCACCGCCGCGGCGACGTCGTTGAGCTCGGTGGTCAGGGCCTCGGCGCTCTCCTCGATGAGCTGCTGGGCCAACTGCCTGGCCTGCTTCTCCGCCCGCCGCTGCTGGGCGAAGTTCTCCCGGACCTGCTGTTCCTGCTGCAGTTGCGCCGCTTTCAGCGCCTCGTCCTGCTCGATCAGGCGCTCCCGGGCCTGCAGCAGCGCTCGGCCGATGTCCCCGAACTCGTCCCGGCCACCGGGGAGTTCGTGGTCGCCGTAGTCGCGATCGGCGATCGCGCGCACGCCCCGCAGGGCCAGCGCCACGTCGTGCCGGCTACGCCACCAGACCGCGGCCGCGAGCCAGAACGCGAGCGCGAACCCGACGATCGTGATCGCGAGAACGAGGGTCCGGTCGTCCTTCAGGCCATCGGCCCGGGTCCGGAGCAGACCGTCGAGCGCCTGCTCCGAAGCGTCGATCGCGTCCTCGGCGGCCGCGGCCACCCCTGTGACGTCGGCGCCCGGTGTGCCCAGCGCGGCCGTCAGACGTCCGGCCAGCGCGGCGGCCTCGTCGGCGAGTCGCCGCAGGTCGGCCAGCCGGGGCTCGAGGCCGGTCGCACTCGTCTGCGCGACGGCGGTCTCCACGTCGGTCCGGAGCGCCTCGGCGGCGGTCGAGAGCTGACCCGCCAGTACCGCCCTGGCCGCGACCAGCTCCGAACTGCCGGTCGCGCCGGTGGCCGCGGCCGCGGCCGCAGCGGCCTCGAGGATCCGCGGTACCTGCACGACCTGGGTGTCCATCACGTAGAACGAGTCGAGATCCGGGTCGAGGATCAGGTTCGACGCGTTGCCGGTCTCGGTGATCAGCGCGCTGAACGCCTGGGCTGCGGCCAGCCGCCCGGCCGGGGTGGTGACGCCGGCCGACACCGCGTCGCTCACCGCGGTCAACTCGTCGCGCAGGCCGAGCGAGGACTCGGACCGGACCTCCGATCCGATCGCGGTCAGGTCGACGTCGCGTCCGCCGACCACCGCCGCCATCGCGTGCAACGTCGGCCGCAGGACGCGGACACCGTCGCGCTCCGCGGTCGTGAACGCGATCTGACTGCCCTCCCGGAGGGCGTACTCGACGGTCGCGATCGCGCCCGGCACGACGAGCAGAACGATGACGAGCGTCAGCCGGGCCGTCGTGCGCAGGCGATCGAGCAGGTTGAGCACCGGGCGCAGCCCGACCGGAGCGTCACGCATGCCGTCCCATCGACCGCAGGCGGCCCAGCGTGAGGAATTGATCGGACCAAAACTGAGGTCAGACGCCCTCGGCCAGCGCGGTCGCCAGGTCGGGGACGAACGTGCCGGCGTTGGCGGCGCAGCCGTCGGCCTCGCCCGGGCGCTTCACCCAGAGGAACGCGGCCACGTCCTCGTCCCCGGTGTCGAGCGTCGGCGTCTGCCCGAGCTTGCGGCCGGCCGGGTCGCACCACTCGTTGTCGGTGGCCGCACCGGCACCGTTGCGCGAGGTGTCGACGACGATCTTCTTGCCGTCGACGCCGAGCCCGTCGAGGATCCGTTTGCCGTACCCGACCTCGTCCTTCGTCGGACGGAAGTTCGAGACGTTGAGCGAGATGCCGGACCCGTAGTCGTCCGCACCGGCCGCCCGGAGCCGTTCGGCCATCTCCGCCGCCGGCTTCCACTTCGAGTTGCCTGCGTCGTAGTAGACCTGCGCCCGCGGTGCCTTCTCGGTGATCGTGCGGGCCGCGTACGTGATGAGCTCGTTGCGTTCGCTGCGCTTGGCCGCGTCGAGGCAGTCGACCTGCGCCAGCGCGTCCGGTTCGAGCACGACGATCGAGGGGTCGGGTCCCAGGCCGGTGGCCACGGCGTCGATCCAGGCGCGGTAGGCGGTGCCGTCGGGTGCGCCACCGGCAGCGGCCCCACCGCAGTCACGGTCGGGGATCGCGTACGCCACGAGCGCGGGCACCTCACCGGCGGCTTTCGCGGCGGCGACCGTGCGCGTCACCTGCGTGCCGGCCTTCGCCGCGTCGTCGCCACCGGTGATCCAGACCGCCTGCGGCACGCTCGCGATCTTCTCGCTGATGACGGTGGCGTCGGGGTCGCTCTGGTTCGCGCTCACCCAGGCCGCCGCCTGGCCCCCGTCGTCGTAGAGCGAGCCCTGCAGTTTCGGCACCGAGATCGAGCGACGTTCGGGCTCCGAACCGCCCCGCAGTAACAGCGTGGTGACGCCCGCTCCGAGCATCACGACCACCGCGGTCGCGAGCAGAACAATTCGATGCCGCCGCATGCACTTCCCCCCGGTTGGGAACTCTCCAACCCGCTAACGGTTTAACGTGAACGTCCGTGCCCTCCGCCACGTAGTGCCGATTACCGGTCGGTGGCGTGGTCGTCCGGTAGCCGCTGCGCCACCGACCGGCCAATTCGGCACATTGCCCGCGAACCCGTACGAACAAAGGAGCGTCGTGACCGCGAGTCCTACGTGTGAGGAGAGCGTCGTCACGGCGCTCGGGTGGCACGGAACACCTGTGGACGGTGTCCGTGTGCGCGACACCGACCTGACCGTGGTGGTCTCCGGCGGCGACGGCGGAGCTCCGACGCTCGCGGGCGTGCTGGTCCCGGTGCGCGGGTCGTGGCGTCAGGCGCTCTCGATCGCGCGGGCCTGCCTGGCGTTCGCGCCGGTCGCACTGGTGCTCCCGGAAGCGCCGAGCGAGCTGTGCCGGCTGGAGTGCGGTTACGCCGACGTCGGCATCGTGGTCGCCGGCGACGTCGTGGCACCGGCCCGGGCCCACCGCCCGGTACGCAGCACCCGTTCGACGTTCGACCGCGTGCTCTCCGGCGAGCTGGACCGCGTGCTCACCGCGTCGTGAGCTCCGCGAACATCGCGTCGACGTCCTTCTTGGTGAAGTCACCGGCGATCTGAACCTCGCCGCCGGTGATCGGCTTCTTCACCGTCGGAGCGGTGAGCACGGTGCCGTCGAGCACCAGCGCGATCCGCTGGCTCTGCGTCGTGAGCGCGCGCAGGGCCACCGTGTCGGCGCTGGAGAAACGCAGCCGCAGGACCCACTTGCCGTCCTGGACCGCGGTGTCCGCCGACTCGACGACGGTCACCACCATGCCGCCCTCGCCGAGCGTGAAGCACCCCGCGAAGCGGCCGGGTGTGCCGCCGTCGGAGCAACCGGTTCCGGTCGCCTCGACCACCGGCGCGATCCGCAGGTCCGCGGCCAGGTTGCCGGAGTAGCTCTTCGCCACCGGTTGCGCCGAAGCGGGCTCCGACGAGCGCCAGAACGCGAGCCCGGCCAGCAGGATCGTGGACATCGCGACGACGAGCATCGCGACCGCGACGCCGGCGAGCGCCACGATCGTCCGCCGGCCACTACCCGGGCGCGGGCCGATGCGGTTCTGGGCCGGATCTCGCTCGGGCGCGGGAACCAGCACGCTGTTCGTCTGCTCCACGTATCCCATCCTGCACTTTCGTTTCACCCGTTTCCCACCGCCCGCCGAATTTGACCGCCTTACGGAACAATCGCGGGCGTGCGGTTCAGGATCCTGGGGCCGATCCAGGTCGAGACGGCCGACGGGCGAACGGTTCCCGTCGGCGGTTCCCGGCTGCGTGCCGCGCTCGCCGTGTTACTCACCGAGGCCGGCCGGATCGTCCCGGCCCAGCGCCTGATCGACGGTGTCTACGGTGACGCTCCTCCGGCGGGCGCGACGAACGCGCTGCAGTCGCAGGTCTCCCGGCTCCGCCAGCTGCTCGGCGGCGCCGCGGTCGTCGAGTTCCACCCCGCCGGTTACCGGCTGGCCGTCGACCCCGACCACGTCGACGCCCATCGGTTCCGTCGTCTGGTCGCCGAGGCCGCGCGCGTCGCCGACCCGGTGGCGCTGCTCGACGAAGCGCTCGGCCTCTGGCGCGGTCCTGCGCTCGCCGACGCCGGCGACACCACGCTGATCCGGGCCGCCGCCGCCGAACTGGACGACGCCCGGCTGTCCGCGCTCGACGCCCGCATCGCCGCCCGCCTCGAGCTCGGCCACGCCTCCGACGACCTGGTCGCCGAGGTGCGGGCGCTGGTGGCCGAACACCCGCTGCGCGAGTCGTTCCGGGTCCACCTGATGCGGGCGCTGCACACGACCGGCCACAGCGCCGCCGCCCTGCTCGCCTTCGAGGACGCCCGCCGGACGCTCGCCGACGAGCTGGGCGTCGACCCCTCGGCCGAGCTCCGCGAAGCGCACCTGGCCCTGCTGCGCCGGCCGGAACCGCGCGCGCAGGCACCCCGGCGGCTGCCCGCTCAGCTCACCAGCTTCGTCGGCCGGGAGCACGAGCTGGCCCGCCTCGCCGACCTGCTTGGTACTCAGCGCCTGGTCACGCTCACCGGCCCCGGCGGCGCCGGGAAGACCCGCCTGGCGATCGAGGCCGCCGAGCGGCACCCGGCCGAGAGCCATCTGGTCGAACTCGCGACGGTCACCACCGGCGCCGAGATCGAACAGGTCGTGCTCGACGCCCTCGGCCTGCGCGACAGCGGTCTGCGGCCGGCGTCTCCGGCCGCGAACCCGCTGGATCGCCTGGTCGCCGCGCTCGCCGACCGACCGGCCCTGCTGATCGTCGACAACTGCGAGCACCTGATCGACGCCGCCGCCACGCTCGTCGACCACCTGCTCCGCCGCTGCCCGTCGCTGCGTGCGCTGGCCACCAGCCGCGAACCGCTCGGCATCACCGGCGAACACCTGCTGCCGGTCCGCGCGCTCGGCCTGCCGGCCGACGGCGATCCGCCGGAGCGGATCCGCGGCGCACCCGCCGTGCGGTTGTTCGCCGAGCGCGCGTCCGCGGCTCTCCCCGGTTTCTCGGTCGACGCCACGAACGCCCCGGACGTCCTCCGCATCTGTCGCACGCTCGACGGACAGCCGCTCGCCCTGGAACTGGCCGCCGCCCGGCTCCGTAGCCTCGCGCTCGGCGAGGTGGCGTCCCGGCTCGACGACCGGTTCCGGCTGCTGAACCGGGGCGAGCGCACCGCCCCGGCCCGGCACCGCACGCTGCGCGCCGCGATCGAGTGGAGCTGGGAACTGCTCGCCGACGACGAGCGGACGCTGGCCCGGCGGCTCACCGTGTTCGTCGGCGGCGCCACGCTGGAGGCGATCGACCAGGTGTGCGGACCGACCGACGCCGACTCCCTGTCCGGCCTGGTCGACAAGTCGCTCGTCGAGTTCGCCGACGGCCGGTACCGGATGCTCGACACGATCCGGGTGTTCGGCGAGGAGCGGCTCGCCGAGTCCGGGGAACTCAAGCGGCTGCGCCGGGCCCACGCCGAGTACTTCCTCGAGCTGGCGCTGACCGGGGACGCCGCTCTGCGTACCGCCGACCAGTTGCGGTGGGCCGCCGTCCTCGACCGGGAGCGGGAGAACCTGCACTCCGCGGCCCGGTGGTCCGGCACCGCCGATCCCGCGTCCGGGCTGCGCCTGACCGCCGCGCTCGCGATGTACTCCTGGATCCGAGGCCGGCGCAGCGAATTCGCCGCGCTGGCCCGTGACCTCCTGGAGTCGGTCGGGCCCCGGCCCCCGCACGGCCTGGAGGAGGAACACGCGATCTGTGTCCTCTCCGCCCGGCTCGGAGGGCACGACGGGAACTGGTCGTCCGGCGGTGCGGCCTGGTCGGCGAACCCGAACGAGTTGTACCGGCCGCCGCGCCTGCCGTTCCTGAACGCGCTGACCGCGCTGAGCGCCGGGCCGCCTGCCGACAGCGAGTACACCAAGCTGGAGAACTGGTACCGCGCCTCGGAGCTCGATCCGTGGACCGCGGCGCTGCAGCAGTTCGGCCTGGCCTACATGCGCGCGATGAACAGCGGGGACCTCGCCGGGGCCGTGGTGAGCCTGGAAGCCTCGATGGCCGGGTTCCGGGCGATCGGCGAACGGTGGGGCGAGACGATGGCCCTCACCGAACTCGCGGACCTCGCCGAAGCCCGCGGTGAGCAGGACCGTTTCCTCGCGCTGAACGAGCAGGCGATGCGGCTCGCCGTCGAGCTGGAGTCCGACGAGGACCGCGGCGGCCTGTTCTGCCGCCGGGCCACGAACGCCGCCCGGTTCGGTGACCTGGACACCGCCGACGCGCTGTACCGGCACGCGGCCGAGCTCGGTGGCCGGGCCGGCGCGTCCGACGTCCAGGCCCGGGCGCTGGCCGGCCACGCGCACGTGCGGTGGCTGCGAGGCGACGTCGAGGGCGCCCGGCGGCGGTACGAGCAGGGGCTGACCGAGCTCACCGGCGCCGGGTACCTCACGAACGAGATCCGGGCGCTGCTGACGATCGGGCTGGGCTGGGTGGCGTACGCGACCGGCGACCCGGCCCTGGCCCGGGAGCGGCACCGGTCGGCGCTGGTCAGCGGCGTCCAGTCGTACTCGCCGGTCGCCGGTGACGTCGCGGAAGGGCTGGCCGCGGCCGCGCTGGCCGAGGGTGATCCCACCACCGCCGCGACGCTGCTCGGGCTGGTTCCGGCGTTGCGCGGCGGCCTGGTCGCGAGCTTCCCCGGGCTGCCGCCGACCGCCGACGCCGCGCGCGAGGCGCTCGGCCCGTCCGCGTACGACCAGGCGTACGGCCTCGGTGCGGCGCTCTCCCGGGACGAGGCGACCGAACTCCTGCGTCGTCCACCGAGTGAGCTACCCGAAGGTGTCCGTCGTGGAGGGACGTGCCGGCAGGGCCGCCGTCGCTGATTTTTCCGTCCGCTGACGGCGCCCCGCGGGGCGCCGTCAGCGGCGCGTGCGTCGTTCGTGCGTGGCCGCGGCGAGGCTGCCGCGCATGACCACTCGACTGGAATCATCCGGAGCAACGCACACCGCGGAGCCCGACCCACCCGGTTGGCGCCGGCTCGTCGGGCCGCGCTCGAAGTTCCTGGTGCTGGTGTTCTGGCTCGTGCTCGCCGGGGTCGCGGCACCGCTGGCGATCAGCCTGACCACCGTCCAGGACAACGACTCGCTGACGTCGGCACCGCACTCGTCCGAGGCCTATCGGGCGCAGCAGCGCGTCGAGCAGGCGTTCCCGAACGCGGACGCGCTCGTCGCGGTGGCCGTCTACGCCCGCGACGGCGGCCTCACCGACGCCGATCGCGCGGCCGTGGAGGCGGACCGGGCGTCGTTCGTGCGGTACGCGATCGACCGCACGGTTCCGCCCGCCGCGCCGAGCGAGGACGGCCAGGCGCTGCTGCTGTCGTTCCCGCTGCGTGGCGACTCCGACGAACAGTCCGACGCGACGTCGGACATCCGCGACGCGCTGGACGCCGGCAAACCCGCGGGCCTGGACACCGCGCTCACCGGTTCGGCCGGTGCCGACAGCGACATCTTCGACGCGTTCGACGGCATGGACGTCATGCTGGTGCTCGTCACCGCCGGGGTCGTGGCGATCCTGCTGCTGGTGACCTACCGCAGCCCGGTGCTCTGGTTGATCCCGCTGCTGACCGTGGCCGTCGCGAGCCAGGTCGCGAGCGCGGTCGTCTACCTGCTGGCCGAGAACGCCGGGCTGAGCGTCGACCTGCAGGCGCAGAACGTCCTGACGATCCTGGTGTTCGGGGCCGGTACCGACTACGCGCTGCTGCTGATCTCCCGCTACCGCGAGGAGTTGCGTCGTCACGAGGACCGGCACCGGGCGATGGCGGTCGCACTGCGCCGGTCGTTCCCGGCGATCCTGGCGTCGGCGGGCACGGTGTCGCTCGCCCTGCTCTGCCTGGTGTTCGCCGACCTCAACGGCACCCGCTCGCTGGGACCGGTCGCGGCGCTGGGCATCGGCGCCGCGTTCGTCGCGATGGTGACGCTGCTCCCCGCGCTGCTCGTGGTGTGCGGGCGGTGGCTGTTCTGGCCGTTCGTGCCCCGGGTCGGGGACACCACCGGTGACTCGCGGGTGTGGAGCGCGGTGGCGCGGTTCGTCGGGCGACGCCCGGCCCGGGTGTGGGTCTCGACGGCGGTGGTCCTGGCCGGGATCGCGGTCGGCGCGAGCACGCTCAGCCTCGGCATCCCCGCGGACGAGACCTTCACCGACGAGGTCGGCTCGGTGACCGGTCAACGCCTGGTCGCGGAGCACTACCCCGCCGGCACCTCGGCACCGGCCGACATCGTCGTGGACGCCGGTCGCGCTCCGGACGCCGCGGCCGCCGCCCGGGGTGTCGAGGGCGTCACCGCGGTCGGTGCGCCGCAGGTCTCCGGGGACACCGCGCTGATCTCGGCCACGCTCACCGACCCGCCCGACAGCCGAGCCGCCCAGGACACGATCGAGCGGCTCCGGGACGCCGTCGACGGCACCGGCGCGCTGGTGGGCGGCCAGACCGCCGGCCAGCTCGACACCGAACGGGCGACCGACCGGGACCACCGCCTGCTCATGCCGTTGATCCTCGGCGTGGTGTTCGTGATCCTCGTCGTGCTGCTGCGCGCCCTGGTGGCGCCGCTGTTGCTGATCCTCAGCGTCGTGCTCTCCTACGCGGCGGCGCTGGGCGCGGCGGCCGGGGTGCTGCACCTGCTCGGGTATCCGCGGCTGGAGTACAGCATCGTGCTGACGACGTTCCTGTTCCTGGTGGCGCTGGGCGTCGACTACACGATCTTCCTGATGACCCGGGCCCGCGAGGAGCGTTCGGTGCCGCGCGCGCTGGTGAGCACCGGGACCGTGATCACCAGCGCCGGCGTGGTGCTGGCGGCGACGTTCTCGGCCCTGTGCGTGCTACCGCTGACCCCGAGCCTGCAACTCGGCGTGATCGTGGCCGTCGGTGTCCTGATCGACACCTTCGTCGTCCGCTCCCTCCTGGTACCGGCCCTGGCCCTCCACACCGGCCGCCGCTTCTGGTGGCCCAGCCGTCACGCGTAGTCGAACTGGGCCAGCCGGGTGCGGGCGATGTCGAGTTCGTCGGTGGTGAAGAGGCCCGCGAAGCGGGGATCGAGGACCAGTGCCTCGACGGTCAGGTCGAGGCGCCCCTTGTTCCACAGCGCGGTGAAACCGGTGCTCACCGTGGCCGAGGCCAGCAGGCGCCGCGCGGTCTCGACGGCGCCGTCCTCGGCGAGCATCGACAGCAGGTAGGTGGCGTTGTACCCGGTCTCGTCGCGGGCCTTCTGGTAGATCGCGGCCATCGCCTGGTGGAGCTCCTGCTCGGGGTCGGTCGCGGTGGCCGCCGCCGCGACCGGCACCCGGCCGACGGCCGGTGAGACGGGTGCCTCCGGCGGAGGCTCGCCGCCGGCCTCCCGGCGGCGGCGCAGCGCGTAGCCCCGCAGGGCCTCGACCGACGTGAACACCTCGTAGCCGAGTTCGGCCATCCGCGGCAGGTCGGCCTCGTCGGGGTCGAGTTCGAGCACGACCGGGGCACCCTGGCCCGGCTGCAGGCCGTCGGGCCAGACCGCCTCGGCGACCGACAGAGCCCGGCCGGTCTCCGGGTCGGGGATCTCGGCGTCGCGCTCCGGAGCGGCCAGCCCGAGCCGGATCAGCTCCTCCACCAGGGCGCTCACCTCCTCGGCGCGGATGTCGATCTCGTCGTCGCCGCCGGAGCGGACGGCGACGCGCGGCAGGCGGGGCGCGTCGACCCTGGCCCCGGCGTGCAGCCCGTCGAGGAACTCGTTGGCGGCCGCGGCGAGCAGCTTCCGCCGCGCCGCCAGGAAGTCGCGGTAGCGGTCCACCGACCACAGCGCAGGGTCGTCGGGCAGGCACTGGGACGCCAGCAGCCCGGGGAACATCTCCTCGGCCCCGCCCAGGTAGTCCTCGGGCCGCCGCCGCGCCACCTCGGCCGCCGACTCCGGCGTCACCAGCACGTAGTTCGCGATCGCGTTGATCTCCGCGGGCCGGTACCCGGCGCGGGACAGCAGGCCCTTGCCGAACAACGGCTGCACCTGGAAATCGCCGACCGTCTCGCCGGTCGCGAAGTCACGCGCGCCGAGCACCCGGCTGACCAGGTAGACCAGCGGGTAGTAGCGGGCGCCCTTGCCGGCACCCTGCAGGTCGTCGGCCTTCACGACGAGCGACCGGCGCCACCGCCGCAGCCGGCCGATCAGGTCGTCGACGCCGCGCGGTCCGGACACGGTCGCGAGGTCCTGGTTGAGGTACGTCTCGGTGGAGCCGGCGAACCGCCCGGACAGCGCAGCGTGCACGTACCAGTACAGCGCTTTGTCGCGCTCGAACGGATCGGTGAACTCGCCGCCGTTCTCCGACAGCAGCCGCGACAGCACCGCGATCGCCGGACGGCCCGGCAGCACCCGGGCGTGGTCGAGCCCGAGGCGCGAGGCGATCTCGTCGAGCGTCAGGTTGATGTGGTCGGCGGCGTCGGTGAGGGCCTGCTCGAACTCGTCGGCCGAGACGGCGTCGAGCGCGGAGAACGGCGCCCGCCCGGTCGCGACCGCGTTGACGTTGCGCAGCAGCCAGTCGAGGCTGAAGTCGTAGCCCTCGTCGGCCCAGCGCCGCAGGTACGAGCGCATCGTCGGACGGGCGCCCGACCACTCGGCGCAGATCTTCGCCAGCGCCAGGTCACCCTTGGAGAGCTTGGTGCCGCCGGAGTTGACCCGGTTGAAGATCTCGACGACGACGTCGGTCGTCTTGTCGGGCCCGGTGATCTGCTCGGCGTGGAAGTCCTTCTCGAGCAGGTTCTGCAGCTTCATCAACTTGCCGACGTACTGCCAGTTCTTCGCGTCGGACGCGAGCCGTTCGATCTGCCGTTCCGCGCCGTGGACGAACAGCTCGGTGACGTCGATCCAGAGCGGGTCGTCCTTCATCTTCACCGGGGCGTAGAACTCGAACGACTCCTCGGCGACGTGGAAGCGTAAGCCGGTGAACGCGGCCGGGTCGCCCTCGAAGAACGCCGGTGGACGCCCACGCGTGACGCCGTACAGCGACGTGACGCGCTGCTGCCCGTCGAGCAGCAGCTGCCGCACGCCGCCCCCGGGGCCGCCGCGGACGGCCTTGTCGGTGGTGTCGGTCTCCCAGACCAGCAGCGACCCCACCGGATACCCCAGGTACAGCGACCGCATGAACCCGCGGACCTGGTCGCGGTTCCACACGTACCCACGCTGGAACTCCGGCAGGAGCATCGACCCGGCATCGATCTGATCGAGGATCGTGCTCAATCTCGCCATCGGTCTCCCCCGGGTGTTCGCCTGGCTCCCCTGGTCTATCAGACTGGGCACAGAAGGAGCGGATGGAGGCATCTCGTGGCACAGCTGGCCTTACACGTCGAGTTCCTGGGCGAGTTCGGCCGACTCGAACCGGACGAACGTGCCCAGGTCCGCGCTGCCCTCTCGCAGCTCACCCCGCGGACCGTCCCGGGCGCTCGGGATCCCCGGATCGAGGTCGCTCGGCTCACCGATCGGCTCTCCGCGGTCGTCACGGCTCCGGACGACGTCCAGTTGCTCCTCGGCGTCCGCGCGGACGCCGAGGACTGGGCGAAGTCGCACGTGCTCTCGGTCAACACCGCCTCGGGCGTGTTGGAGATCACCGACGCCGACGCGGTGGAGCGGCTCCTCCCCGACCTGCGCAAGGCCGCCGAGGAGGCGCCGGCGCTCCTGTTCGCCCGGCTGAGCGACGCCCAGCTCGGCCGTGCGGGCATCAGCCCCGACACGCTCGCCGTCGCCCGCACGATCCGCACGCTCGATCAGCTGCGTGACCTGGCCGGCGTCCTGCCCGAGGCGCAGTACGCGACCCTGCACCTGCTCGGGGACGGGCTCCCGCCGGCCGCAGCCGCGCAGGAGTTCGACCCCGACGATCTGGCCGCGGCGATCCACCGCTCGCAGGGCCGGATCGCGCTCGTCGACGACGTCGACACGCTGCTCTCGATCGCACCCTCGCGGCAGCGCGCGTTCCTGCACCCGGAGCAGGAAGCCGTGGCCTACCGGTCCGGTTTCGCCGGACCGGCCACGATGTTCGGTGGTCCCGGCACCGGCAAGACCGTCACCGCGCTCCACCGCGTCCGCCACCTCGTGCTGCGCGACCCAGCGTCGCCGGTGCTGTTCGTGACTTTCTCCGACGAGTTGAGCGTCGCGGCCGAGCGTGACCTGGCCCAGATCCTCGACGAGCGGCACCGGGTGGCCGTCCGGGTCGCGAGCGTCAACCAGTTCGCGTCCGAACTGGTCAGCGAGCGCTACGGAGCGCTGCGCCTGCTCACCGACGAGGAGTACGCCCGGCTCTGGGCGGACGTCTCACGGCGCACCGGCGGCACGTACGGGCCGGCGTTCGTCCGCCGCGAGTGGGAGAGCGTCGTGTTCGCCCACGACGTCGCCGACCTCGACGGTTACCTCGCGGCCGACCGGCGGGGCCGGGGCCGGCGCTTGAGCACCGGCCAGAAGCAGCAGCTCTGGCCCGCGCTGGCCGAAGCCAGCCGGGTGCTGCTCGCCACCGGCGTCTGGACTCCGCTCACGATCGCCGACCGGGCCGCCGCGTTGCTCCAGGAACGCGCGGAGAAGCCGTTCGCGCACGTGGTGGCGGACGAGGTCCAGGACATGCACCCGGCGCAGTGGCGGCTGTTGCGTGCCGCGGTCGCGCCGGGGCCGGACGATCTGTTCCTCACCGGGGACCCGCACCAGCGCATCCACGGTTACCGGGTGCGGCTCGACCGGCTCGGGGTGGACGTCGGCGGGCGGTCGACGCGGCTGATGGTGAACTACCGCACGACCGCGGAGATCCTCGACTGGGCGATGCGGGTGCTCTCCGAACCCGACTCGGACGACCTCGACGGCGGGATCGACTCGATGCGCGGCTACCGGTCGGTGCGGCACGGCCAGGAGCCCGAACTGGTGGCGTACCCGACGGCGACGGCCGAGCTCGACGGTCTGGTCACGACGGTGCGGGAGTGGCACGCGGACGGCGTCGAGTGGTCGGAGATCGGGGTCGCCGCGCGGACGCCGGCGATCGCGCGCAGCGCCGCGTCCGCGCTGGCCGCCGCGGACGTGCCCGGCGTGACCGTCGGAACCATGCACGGGATGAAGGGCCTGGAGTTCCGCCGGGTCGCGTTGATCGGGGTCAACGGCGGCACCCTGCCGGATCCGGCCGCGCTCACCCCGGAGGACGACGACCCGGTCGCCTACGCGCTCGACCTGCAGCAGGAACGGTCGGTGCTGTTCGTGGCCGCGACCAGGGCGAGTGATGTACTCCGAGTGTCCTGGTGGGGCGCCGCCAGCTCGATCCTTC
This sequence comes from Cryptosporangium arvum DSM 44712, assembly GCF_000585375.1. Classification (NCBI taxonomy): domain Bacteria; kingdom Bacillati; phylum Actinomycetota; class Actinomycetes; order Cryptosporangiales; family Cryptosporangiaceae; genus Cryptosporangium; species Cryptosporangium arvum. The sequence continues at coordinate 681,341 of NZ_KK073874.1, read as the reverse complement.
CCTGATACGCCTGGGTATCACTGACGTACCGAAATCTCGGATAAAACCGGGATTATCAATTGATACCGGGGCGTCGTCGTCGCACCGCGCGAATCGGTGGAAGGATCTTGGCTCATGAGCCAACGGAGTAGCCGGCGGAAGTCGTCACACCTCTCCCTGGCCACTCTGCCGGCCGAACCGCCGGCCACCCATCCGGCCGACGCGCTGCCGGAGAACCTGGTCCGGCTGTTGTTCCAGCAGGCCGCGGACCTGGTCGAGCAGAACGATCCGATCCAGGCCGAGCTGTGGTGCTCCGACGTGCTCGGGGCGGTCTGGGCGGCCACCGACGGTGACCCGGCGGCCGAAGAGACGTTTGTGGACGCCTGGATCGCGGCCGCCGAGAGCCCGGCGGCCGGGCCCCGCGCCGGGACGGCCGCGCTGACCGTGCTGAGCATGCTGGCCGGGAGTTCGCCGATGCGGAGGGCGGCGTCCGCGGCCGCCGAACGTCTCGGGGTGGCTCCGCCGCCGTGGGCGTCCGAAGACGTCTCCGCCGGGGAGTGCTGGCACTACGGCGACGTGTTCGGCGATCAGGAGACGATCCTCTGCGCGTTCCGCCGGGGCGGCACCGAACACGCGATGCTGGTCCTCGTCGACCACACGCTCGGCGGCATCGCGAAGGACGTGTTCTTCACCCAGGCCGTCGCCGACAGCCTCGCCGACCTGCAGTACGAACTGGCCGCGACGCCTGTCGCGTTCCTCGAGCCGATCGAACCGGCCGTGGCCCGCAGGCGCCTGCAGCGGGCGTTCGCGCTCACCGACGCACGGGTCGAGCCGCGCGTCAACGACGATTTCGCCCCCCACCGGGCGCTGGCGCTGGCCCGGGTCCGGCAGCTCCCGCCGAGCATCGAGACCGGCACGCTCGGCGGGGCCGTGTCGCCGGACGCGCTGATCGCGGAGTTCCTCGACGCGCCGGAGGCCGCCGAGCTGCCCGACCGCGACCAGGCCGAGCAGTGGGCGCGCCTGCTGATCGACCGGGCCCTGGTGCACGCCGACGTCCCGGCCAGGGTCGGTCCGGGCGTGCTCGACGAACTGCTGCTCGTCGACGTCCCCGACCACGCGCTGCTCGACGCGGCGGCGAAGAACGCGATGCCCGCGGTGCTCACGGCCTGGATCCGTTGGGCCGGGCACCGGCAGGAGCTCTCCGCCGCCGCGATCACGTGGCTGGAGACCGCGTTGGAGGAGATCCTGGACGAGTTCCCGGAGGCCTACCGCGAGCCCGCCGCGGTGGCCCACCGCAACACCTGTCCCGACACGGTCGATCTCCGGACGAGTCGCCCAGCTCAGCTCCACAGCTGGCCACAACGAACACCGATCTCGTCAACTGTGTTGCGCGCCACATCCGGGGCGGGAAAAGTGGGACGCGCGCGACCGAAATAACCAATTCGGGAGGTGTGGTGTCCGGGCTCCAACTCCCGCCGAGTGCGGTCGATGTCGACTACGGCACGCTCGGCTGGGGTTCCAGCCGGACGATGTCGGACTTCGAGGCCGGAATGTGGCGGCTGGAAACCGCCGAGCCGCGGTTACGGTCCACGATCGCCGCGGTCGACGTGCTCGACACGACGCCCGACTGGGAGCGGCTCGTCGCCGCCCACGAGTGGGCGCTGGGGATCGTCCCCCGCTTCCGGATGCGTGTCGTCGACCCGCCGTTCCAGCTGGGCAAGCCGGTCTGGTCGGTCGATCCGGAGTTCGACCTGGGCTACCACCTGCGCCGGGTGCGCCTCGCCGAGCCGGGGACGTTCGAGGCCGCGTTGGAGCTGTGCCGCACGATCGTCGACCGGCCGTTCGACCGGGCCCGGCCACCGTGGGAGGCGCTGCTGATCGAAGGGCTGGCCGACGGGCGGGCGGTGTACCTGCTCAAGACCCACCACAGCATCACCGACGGCATGGGCGGCATGCAGCTGGTGACGTTGCTGCACAGCCGTCGCCGGGAGCCGACGCCGCACAAACCGACCGGCGTCGAACCGCCGCCCGAGCACCTGAGCGGCCTGGGCGCGCTGCAGGAACAGCTGACCGACCGGGTGCGGACGCTGCCGTCGGCGGTGACCGCTTCGGTCCGGACCGGGCTGCAGTTCGTGCGCAGCCCCGCGGCCGCGATCGACTTCACCCAGTCGCTGCTGCGGATGGCCGCTCCGCCGGCCTGCCCGCCGTCGCCGTTGATGCGTTCGCGTGGGCTGGGCCGGCGGTTCGGCACGCTCGAGGCGACGGTGGACGAGTTGCGTGCGGCGGCGAAGTCGGCCGACGGATCGCTCAACGACGCGTACCTGGCCGCGCTGCTCGGCGGCTACCGGCGCTACCACGAGGCGTTGGACGCGCCGGTCTCCGAGCTCCCGATCGGGATGCCGATCAGCCTGCGGAGCTCGGCGGATTCGATGGGCGGCAACCGGTTCGGGGTCGCGCGGTTCGCGGCACCGGTCGGGGTGACGGACCCGGCGGAACGGATCCGGCGCATCCGTGAGCTGGTGCTGGACGCCAGGGCCGAGCCCGCCGCCGACGTCCTGTCGCTCGCCGCGCCCGCGCTGTCGCGGTTGCCGGTGGCCGCGGTCGCGCGCTGGTACCTCGCGCAGACGTCGCTCATCGACCTCCAGGCCAGCAACGTGGCCGGGATCCCGGTGCCGGTATACATGGCCGGGGCGCGGATCGACCGGATGTTCCCGTTCGCACCGGCCCCGGGGTGCGGTGTGATGGCGACCCTGGTCTCGCACACGGGGGTGTGCTGCATCGGCGTCACGATCGACACCGCGGCGGTGACCGACCCCGACCTGTTCCTGAGCTGCCTCTCCGAGGGGCTGGACGAAGTCCTCGCCCTCGGACGCCGCAAACCACGTAAGAGGGGGGCTCGACGATGAGCGGGACGTTGTACCTGGTGCAGTCGGAGACCCCGCAGGAACGGCAGATCATCGCCAACTGGCTCACGACGCAGTTCGAGGGCCGCGACGACGACGGGGGTCGCTCGGTCGTCGACCTCGCCGACGAGCGGCTCCACGACCTCCTCGCCGACGCCGACGACCTGCTGGTCGAGCCGCTACGGGTGGTGTGGCTCCCGGAGGACGACGACGAGAAGCCGCTCTCCCGGCTGGGGGCGGCCCTCGCCCGCCGGGGCAACCGCCGGGCCCGCTCCGGCGCCCAGCGGCTGATCATGCGCAGCGGCACGGATCGTTACCGGGTACTCGTCGCGAAACCCGCGACGGTCGGCGATCTGCGGTCGCGCTGGGAGTCGTCCGGGAGCCGGGAGCGCTTCGGCCGGTTCGTCGAGCGCCAGGCCGTGCTCGCCCTCGACCGGGCCGAGCGGGCGCTGATCGGCAGCCAGTACAAGGTCGCCCGGTACGTGGTCGAGGAGATCACCGCGTCGCCGCGGTTCCGCACCGGGGTCGAACGGCTGGCCGACGAGTTGGACCTCCCGGTCGACGAGGTGCAGCAGCGGGCACTGGCCGCGCTGAACCAGATGGTCGCGGCGCAGAGCCGCCGGGCGATCGACGCCTGGAACCGTCTCGGCCGCTACTTCGCCCGGGCGTACAAGCTCGTGGTGGACGACCAGAAGGCCGATTCGCTGCGCTCGCTGGGACAGAAGTACCCGCTGGTGTTCCTGCCCAGCCACCGCTCGTACCTCGATCCGCTGGTGTTGCGTCCGGCCCTGCTGGCCCACGGGCTGCCGCTGAACCACGTGATGGGCGGCGTCAACATCGACTTCTGGCCGGTCGGTCCGCTCACCCGGCGCAGCGGTTACGTCTTCATCCGGCGCAGCATCGCCGACGACGCCGTGTACCGCTGGGTGCTCCGCGAGTACATGGGCTACCTGCTGTCCAAGCGCTTCAACCTCGAGTGGTACATCGAGGGTGGGCGTTCGCGCACCGGTAAGCTCCGGCCGCCGCGCTACGGGCTCCTGACCTATCTGGCCGAGGCGTTCCGCTCCAGTGGCGTCGAGGACGTGTACCTGGTGCCGGTGTCGCTCAGCTACGACCAGCTGTACGAGGTCGGGCTGATGGCCGAGGAGGCACACGGCGGCACCAAGCCGACCGAGAGCTTCGCCTGGCTGCTGCGGTTCAACCGGGCGCAGGACAACCAGCGTGGCGTCGTCCAGGTGCGGTTCGGGGAGCCGCTGTCGCTGCGTGACGCGCTCGCCGACGAGCCCGACACCCGGCTGGCGGTGCAGAAGACCGCGTTCGAGGTCTCGCACCGGATCAACGAGGCCAGCCCGGTGATGCCGCGGTCACTGGTGACGCTGGCGCTGCTCGGCATCGAGGACCGCGCGCTGACCGTGGTCGAGGTCGCGTCGGTGCTCGACCCGCTGGTGGCGTACTTCTCGTCGCGCGAACTGGCGGACCGCGCCGCGCTGGGGCTGGCCGACGAACGCGGCGTCCGGCAGACGCTCGACGACCTGGCGAGTGCCGGTGTCGTCGAGCGGTACGACCGGGGCACCGAGCCGGTGTACCGGGTGGGGCCGGATCAGCACCTGGTCGCGGCGTTCTACCGGAACAACACGATCCACTTCCTGATCACCCGGGCCGTGGCCGAGCTGATGCTGCAGGCCGTCTCCGAAGCCTCCCCCTCCCCCGACGACGTGCTGGAGTACGGCTGGCAGGCGGCGCTGGCACTGCGTGACCTGCTGAAGTTCGAGTTCTTCTTCAGCGACAAGGAGGCGTTCCGGACCGAGCTGCACCGGGAGTTGGCGCTGATCGATCCGTCCTGGCGCTCGCGGATCTCCGACCCGGACGGCGCCGCCACGTTGCTGGGGTCGCTGCGTGTGCACCTGGCCCACCGGGTGCTGCAGCCGTTCCTGGAGGCGTACTGGGTGGTGGCGCAGCGGTTGGCCGCCCGGGACCCGCGGACCCCGGTGGAGACCAAGGCGTTCACGCGCGAATGCCTGGACGTCGCCCGTCAGCTGCGGATGCAGCAGCAGTTGGCGAGCACCGAGTCGATCTCCGGTGAGCTGTACGCGACCGCGCTGAAGCTGGCCGCGAACCGCGATCTGGTCGATCCGGGCCGCGAGGAGCTACGCACGGCCCGCGAGGCGTTCGCCGCCGAGATCGAGGCGTGGGTGCGGCGCGTCCGCGCGGTCCGGGCCCTGGCCCTCGCCGAGCCGGACCAGGTGGCGCCCACCGTCACGCTGAGCGCTCGGCGCCCCGGGGTGTCCCGGCCGTGAAGCTGTCCGACCGGCTGGCCGCGATCGCCGCCGGGCCCCAGGGCCCGAGCGTCGGCGCGTTCTTCGACCTCGACGGCACGCTCATCGACGGCTACACCGCGGTGTCGGTCTACCGCGACCGGATCCGCAAGCGTGACGTCGGGCTGCGCGAGCTCGGTCAGACGCTCGGGCTCGCGCTCGACATGCGGCTGCGCGGCGCCGACCTCGACGCGCTCGCCGCCTTCGCGGTCGGCGCCCTGGCCGGACGCCAGGAGGAGGACCTCGAGGAGTGGGGCGAGCGGCTGTTCCGCCAGGAGATCGCCGGTCTCGTCTACCCGGGCGCGCGGCTGCTGGTGGAGGCGCACCGGCGGGCCGGGCACCGGCTCGTCATGGCCACGTCGGCGACCTGGTTCCAGGCCTGCCCGGTGGCGAACGACCTGGAGTTCGACGAGGTGCTCTGCACCCGGCACGGCGTGCGCGACGGGATGCTCACCGGTGAGCTCGACGGTGGCTCGCTCTGGGGCCCGGCGAAGGCCCGCGCGGTGGAGGGCTACGCGGAGCGGGCCGACGTCTCTCTCCTGGACAGTTATGCCTACTCCAACGGCGCCGAGGACGTGCCGTTCCTCGCGCTCGCCGGCCATCCGTGCGCGCTCAACCCCGACGGGGACCTCCCCGCCGCGGCGCGCCTGCACGAGTGGCCGATCCTGCGCCTCGACCCGCCGGGGAGCCGGTTCAGCGGGGGCGCGCTGGTGCGCACCGGCGTCGCGTTGGGCGCGCTCCTGGGGTCGGTGGGGGTCAGCGCCGGCGTGGGCTTGCTCAGCCGTTCCCGGGCCACGGCCGCCAACCTGGCCGGTTCGATCGGCCCGGACCTGGCGTTGACGCTGGCCGGGGTGCGGGTGAACGTCCACGGCGAAGAAAACCTGTGGGCGCGGCGCCCCGCCGTGTTCATGTTCAACCACCAGAGCAGCCTCGATTTAGGCGTACTGGGCAGCCTGATCCGCCGGGACGTCACCGCGGTGGTGAAACGGGAGGCCCGCTCGGACCCGCGGTTCGCCGCCATCGGCGCGCTGCTGGACGTGGCGTACGTCGATCGGTCGGCCGGGCGGGGCCGGGACGCGTTGGAGCCCGCGGTGGCGAAGCTGCGGTCCGGGACGTCGATAGCGATCGCGCCCGAGGGCACCCGGTCGCCGACCCCGCGGCTCGGGCGGTTCAAGAAGGGCGGGTTCCATCTCGCGGTCGAGGCGGGGGTGCCGATCGTGCCGATCGTGATCCGCAACGCCGGGGACCTGATGTGGCGGGACTCGCTTCTCGTGCACCCGGGCACGGTCGACGTCGCGGTACTGGCTCCGGTCGAAACCGCGGACTGGCCGGTCGACGAGGTGGACAAGCTGGTGGACCTGGTACGGGCACAGTTCGACTCCACGCTGCGGAATTGGCCTGTGGAAAGGTAGTCGCGGGGAGTAGTCGCGTCGCTACCGTTGAGGTATGTGGACGGTGCGGGTGGCGGCGGCGGGAGTCGTCGTCGCGCTGAGCGCATGCGCCGGTGGCGAGAGCTATGGGTCGCTGCCTCCGCCTGGCCCTTCGTCGGCCCCGCCGGCCTCGTGCGGCGCCGACGAAGGGGCGGGTGCGTGCGGGGAGGCGGTGGTCGCCCAATACCGCCGGTTCTGGGGTGAGGTGTTACCGGCCGCGGCGGCCGCGGCTCCGGCCCGGCGGCGGGCGGTGCTCGCTCCGGTCACGGCGGAGCCGGAGTTGACGCATCTGGTTCGGAGCTTGGCTCTGCTGGACGAGAAGCGCCAGCGCAACTACGGCACCGACGTGGTGCTGGAGCAGACGGTCCGGGTGGACGGCCCGGGCGCAGTGGTCGAGGGATGCCTGGATTCCAGCCGTTCCGGCGTGGCCGACGCCGTCTCCGGGAAGGCCCTCACGCGAGGCGTCCCGCGTAACCCGGTGCGCGCCGACCTGGTGCGCGAGGCCGACCGGGTCTGGCGAGTCACCGCGATCACGTATCCCCCGGGTGCGACGTGCTGACCGCCGCACGCGGAGCGGCCACGCCCAGGCACCCCGAAGCCACCGCCGGGTGCCGTGCGCAGAGGTCCGCGCGCCCGTCCGTGGTCGCGGCCGGTCGTCGTGCGGCCGTTCCCCGGCGCCGTGCGGATGCAGCCGTGGCTCGGCTCGTGGCGGGGGTCGTGGCCGTGCTCGTGGGGGTCGGGTCGTGGGTGCCGGCCGTCCCGGCCCGCGGTGACGACGGACCGGTGACCGTCACCGGGGACAACCGGCGCTCGGTGGACATCAGGGTCCGCGACGAAGGACCGGGTGCGGCGGGCCGGACCGAACCCCGCCGGCCGACCGCCACGGACGCCCCGGAAGCCTGGGACGCCTGCCACGAACGAAACAGCGCATACGGCACCGCCTGCCTGGCCGCAGCCGGCGGAGTCCCCTCCCCAGCCGGCGACAGCCCACCCACCCTGGCCCTCGAAGCCCGGAGCCGACTGACCCTTCCCCTCCCCACGCCCACCCTGAGCCCACGGGTCCGTTTCGACGACGGCACCATCGGAGGTCTCACCGGCACCCCCACCTGGCTCTGGACCGACCCGGCGCACTGGGCCCCGAACGGCACTCCACTCCTCCGCTCGGCCAGCGCCGGCCAGGTGTCGGCGACCGTCAGCGCGGCTCCCGTGCGCCTCGTCTGGCACCCCGGAGACGGCACGACGGTGCTGTGCCGCACGCCCGGCACCCCGCTCACCGATCCACACCGAGGCGCGGCGGGCTCGCCCGACTGCGGCCACACCTACCGCCGCACCTCAGCGGCGCAGCCCCACGCCCACTACCGCGTGACGATCGGAGTCACCTGGGCCGTCACCTGGTCGGGCTCCGACGGCAGCAGCGGCACGCTCGCCCCGCTCGTGGTGACCTCCACCTTCGACTACCCGGTCCGCGAGGGCCGAGCCCAGTTGGTCAGCCCGTGACCCACTCCCGGCGATTCAGCCCGCACCACCCTCCAAGCGGCCCGGCCCGGCTTCGCCCAGCGCGCCCAGCTCGGCTCCGCCAGCTCGGCTCCGCCAGCCCGGCTCCGCCCAGCCCAGCCCCGCCGGGCCCAGCCACGCTCGACCCTCGCCTGGCCCAGCCTGGCTCGGTCCGGCTCGGCTCGGGCCTCGGGCTCGGGCCTCGGGCTCAGCTCGGGCTCGGCTCGGCTCGGGCTCGGCTCGGGCTCGGGCTCGGGCTCGGGCTCGGCTCGGCTCGGGCTCGGGCCTCGGGCTCGGGCCTCAGTCCGGCTCGGCTCGGCTCGGCTCGCGACTGTGGTGGACGAAGGTGCTCACGCGCCAGCCCGGTCAGTCAGCGCGCGGCCGGTCCGGGCGAGCCAGCTCGCACCCCCGGCCACGGCTGATCAGGTCGGGAGCACAACAGCCGCGCCGAGTGCGATCGGAGCCGCACCCACCTCCCAGCCCGAGCCAGCCACCCCGCCGACAACCCAGAACCACCCAGCCCCGAACCGACCCTCCCGGGACCACCCAGCCCCGGAACCACGGCCCCCGAACCACCCCGCCCCGAACCACCCCGCCCGGCCCGGAACCACCCAGCCCCGAACCACCCAGCCCGGAACCTCTTGTCCCCGAACCGCTCAGCTAGGAGGACCCCGGCTGAACAGGCCGGGCCAGCGCGCCGGCGGTCTCGATGGATCGCGGCCCCCTGCACCGCTCGGCTCGCCCTCCCGTGCACGTTCGGCCCCGTCCTCCGCCGAGGCCACCTCGGCGCGCCGGGCCGGCACTGGTTCGGCTCGTCGGCCCGCGCCGGGCCGGACAATCAGGGCGTTGCCGCGCAGCAATCCCGGTAGAGGCGGGTGGAGCCGCACCAGCACTTCTGAGTCGGGGACGGCGGCCAGGAGGTCGCCTTCCCCGCTCGGCCCAGTTCGGCCGCGTACGCCGCCCTGGTCTCGCTCGTGGCGGCGTCGAGATCCTGCTCCTGGGCGAAGCCCGCCAACCCCTCCACGGTCAGAGCGGCCACGCCGAAGGAGGCTTCTGAATCCTCGGACTGCGCTCGGAGCATGTCCTCGACGTTGCGGCGGTGGGTGGCGTGGTCGTCGCCGTACTCGGGGACGAATTGGGGCCAGCGGGCGGCCATCTCGTCCCACTGGTCGGCGGGCCAGTAGACGAGCACGCGCAGGCTCTTGGTCCGCCGCGGCTTGCGCGTCTTTCGCTGGCCGCGGACGCGCGCGAAGCTGCGTAGGAACGAGTCGATCCGGGCGTCCAGGGTCGGCTCGGCGGGTCCGCGCTCAGTCACGTCTCCGAGCGTACTCAGGCAGGCTGAGTGGTGTGAACGACCTGGTGTGGTACGTCGCGTACGGCTCGAACATGCACGCCGACCGGCTGGGTTACTACCTCGCCGGTGGCCGCCCGCCCGGTGCGGCACGCACGTACCCGGGCTGTCGCGACCCCCGCCCGCCCCGGCGCACCGAGCCGGTGTTCCTGGACGGCGGAATCTACTTCGCGCTCGAGTCGCGCACCTGGACCGGTGGAATGGCGTTCTACGACCCTGGCTTACCGGGCCGCGCCGCCGGACGCGGCTACCTGCTCGGCGCCGGCCAGTTCGCCGACATCGCCGCGCAGGAGATGGCCCGGCGGCCCGACGTCGACCTGGACCTGACCGAGGCGATCACGACCGGACGCGCGACGCTGGGCCCGGGACGCTACGAGACGCTGGTCTGCCCGGGGGCGCTGGACGGGCACCCGATGCTGACGTTCACCGCGCCGTGGGCCTGCGCCGACGCCCAGCTCAACCCGCCGGCGCCGCGCTATCTGGGGATGATCGCCAGCGGCCTGCACGAAGCGCACGGCTGGGACGCCGAGACGCTCACCGCGTACCTGGCCGAACGGCCCGGCGTCCGCGGGCACTGGACCCCGGACGCGCTCGCCGACCGGGTGGCCCGGATCGAGTTCCGCTGGGCTCACACCAGCGGCGGCGGAACGACCTCGCCGGACGACGCCGAGCCGAACAGCAGTTGCCACCGCGAAATGCGATAACCGAAGTCGCGCCCGAAACACCGCTTTCCGACCGGAGCGAAATAATCGAGCGCCCTCCCGTCGGGAACGAGTATCCGCGCACCCACCCGCACGCCGTCGGACCGACGATCGCACACCGACAGCGCGCGCACCCGCCTGCCGTCGTACTCGTCGGCGTTCAACCAGGCCTCACCGGCCACTACGCCGCCCCGGCGGGCCACGAGATAGGTCTGATGGCTGCCGCCCTCGGCGAAGTACTCGACGCCGAACACGACCGGATCATCGGCGGCACGCACGCCGGACGCAGCAATGAACAGAAATGCGACGGCAAGAACGATGTTCACGAGATACCTCCCGGGCGAAACGGACGCCTCGAGAATGCGCCCGGAGCCCATCGGGAATGCGCTCATCCACAGCCGGAAATCGTCGTCCACCGGTTCGCTGGTGGAGGTTGACGGGCGCCACGTCGGGGCCACCGCCGGACGCGGTGGCGTGGAGTGGGTACCATCCGCGCGGTGACGTCGGTCAACGGCGTCCACAGTGAGCGCGGGTCCGGGCACGGGCATCGCCCCGGAGTCCAGACGTCGCTGCTTTCTCCGCTCGTGCGGCGCGGAAAGCGGCACAGGATGCTGGCGGGGCATAGCCTGTCGCCACAGAGCCGGTACGAGGAGGTCACGGTGACCAGGGTCGACGTAGTCGCGGTGACGCATCGCGGCCTGGTCCGCGGCCGCAACGAGGACACCCTGGCGGTGGCCGGGTTCCTCTCCGGGGCGTTCGAGAACGAGCCGGTGCGTCTGGAAGTGAACACCGCTCGCCCGGTGTCGTTCCTGGTGGCCGACGGGTTGGGTGGCCACGTCGAGGGCTTCCGGGCCAGTCGGCTGGCGGCCGCGCTGCTCAGCGACGCCACGCCGGAGCTGCACGACGAGGAGACGATCGTCGCCGCGGTCCGGGGCGCCAGCGACGCGGTGTTCGCCGAGATGGCGCACAACCCCGACTGGTACGGGATGGGCACCACGATCGTGGGCCTGGTGCTCGACGGCGACCGGGCGTTCTGCCTGAACGTCGGCGACAGCCGCTGCTACCGGGTGGGCGACGACGGTTCGCTCGACCAGCTCTCGATCGACGACTCGCCCCCGCTGGACCCGGCTTCCGGCCGCCGGTTCACGACGATCGTCACCCAGACGCTCGGCGGCACCCGCCAGGAGAGCGTCATCCACCCGCACGTCTCCGTGCACCGGGTCGTCCCCGGAGACCGCTTCCTGCTCTGCAGCGACGGTCTCACCGACTACAGCGAGCCCGAGGCGCTCCCCGCCGCGCTCGCCAACCCCCACGCCGACCCGGTCGACAGCGTCAACGCGCTACTGCACGCCGCGTTCGAGGGCGGCGGCAAAGACAACGTCTCGATCGTCCTGCTGAAGGTCGCCGAGATCGACTAGCCCGGCCCGACGCGCCGCCGCATCACCACGCAATGGCTGCGGCGGCCGTCCCACTCCTCACCCTGCTCCCGCACCACGTCGTAGCCCAGCCGCGCGTACAACCGCCGCGCTCCGGCGTTGGCGGCGTCCACGCCGAGTTCGGCGTGCGAAAGCCCTCGGCGACGGATGCGCTCCTCCGCCGAGCGCACCAGCAACGTCCCGATACCGCAGGACCGGAACGCCGGGTGCACGACGAACTGCCACAGCCAGCCGGCACCGCGGCTACGACCGTAGTCGACCCCGCCGACGCCGAGCGGTAAGTCGCTGGGGCCGCAGACCGCCAGGTAGTCGACCACACCGGCGGACCGCCGGCCGAGCGCGGCGGAGATGAAGCGCAGATGGGTCGGCGACCCGGTCCACGCGCACGCCGCGAGATCCTCGTGGAGGAGATCGCGGACGGTCAGGTCGACGGTGACCCTGGCGTCAGCCATGGGCTCATTGTCGGCCGCGTCGCGGCCGGTTTCAGCGGTTCAGCGCGACGAGCGCGGCTGTCCCGCCGGCGGACGACTGAGTTTCGGGCCGATCGGACCTCGTCGAGCCAACGGTGGGCGTCGACGCCCTCGCCGTGGCACCAACCGCCGTCGCCCCCCTGGGCCTAGCCACATGAGTTCCGCCCCGTTGATCCGGCTGCCGACTCGGTCGCACGTGGTACGGCGACCGACGACGACGGCGCTGGGTTCGCTGCGATCTCCTCGGACGCGTCGGCGTCCGGGGTCACTGCTGTTTCGGTGTCGTTCTGTTCGTTACTGCTTGACGAGTCCTCGGCCGAGGACTCGCCCGTGGCGTCGCGTGGAGCCGCCGCCAGTGGAGCGTCAGCGGCCGGCGAAGAAGCCGGCGACGACGAAGCCGGAGCGGCCGCCTTCGTCGTCGGAGCGCTCACGGCGTTGCCACCGCCGAGCGCGACCGTCGACTGTTGCACGCTACCCGGGCTGAGCGTGACGTTCGGGATCGTCGCCGTGCGGCCCGCGTTGTCGGTCACCTTCACCGAGAACGGGCCGGTGCCGAGGCCGCCGTCGGCGACCCAGTGGTTGTCGGTCGTCCGGCTCAGGTCCGTGCCGTCGACCTCGACGTTCGTCAGCGGGTTGCCGTGGTTGTCGATCAGGATCGACAGGAAGAACTCCGACGAACCCTCTTTGACCCGGGCGCTGAGCTTGCCGACCGCCGGGTTCGCGACCGCCGAGTACGTGATCGGAACCACACCGGCCTCGGGGTCGGCGATCTGCTCGAACGCCTCCCGGCTCAGGTCGATGTGGCCTTCCTCGCACTCCGGGCACTGGTCGACGACCTTCACGCGGACGCTGCCCGACGGGCCCTTCACGTCGAGGTAGCTGCCGCACGCCCCGGCGCCGGAGTACTCGGACGGGCCGAGCGCGACGTACAGGTCGTCGGCCGGGAGCGACGGGAACGAGCAGTTGCCGACGCCGCCATCGAAGAACGTGGCCTCGCCGCTCCGCTCCACGCCGGCGGGCGGGACGGCGGCGCAGGCGGCTCCGGCGAACTGGGTGACGCCGGTGACGAACGCGACCGAGCAGAGCACCACACCGCCGGTCACGCTCGGGGCGAACCAGCGCCGCCGCAGCGCGCGACGTAATCCCGCGAACCGGCCACCGTCCTTGGCCGCCGGTACCACCTCGGTCATCGCGGTGGCACCGGCCCGGAAATCCGCCGTCTCGAACGACGAGGCCACCGGCTCCGACCGGAAACTCCGCGGCTCCCCCGCCACCGAACCAAAGCCCCGTGGCCGATCCGAACCAGCCCGCTCGAAACCCGGCCCGGCCGAGACCGGGCGATCCAACTCCGGCTGGTCCGCCTGCCGGTCCACGGCCGAACGAGCGGCCACCGCACCCGCGACACCCGCCACCGCGCTGGACCCGAGCCCACGCCGACGGGATCCCCGGTGCTTACCCCGGCCGGAATCCGCCGAGGCGCCGTCGACGACGCGGAACTCGCCGGTGTTGCCGCCCTTCGACCGAGGCGCCCCGAAGAAGTCGGTGTCGGCCGGGTCCCAGGCGTCGATCGGCTCGTCTTCCCAGCGTGGGCCGGTCACGCCCGCACGCCTTCGTCGGTCGACGCCGTGCTGACCAAGCTTCTGCCTCCACCGCTCCGCGCCGATCCCACACCGGCCGACGCACATCTAAACGGATGTCATCGTGCCGCGCGCACGCGGAGTACGGCAGATCCGGACCGTCGGTTTAGGCGCGGCTTGGGGATGTCTTAAGCCGCGGCGCCTCGATCCCGCGACGAATCACCTGCACACGCAGGGTGCCCCCCGCTGCAGTCGATTTGGGGGCATACTCGCCCCACGTCATTGCGGAGTCCGGTTCCGGGGAATCCACAGTGTCCGACCCGCCCCCAGTGGAACCGACCGAACCCGCCCCGGAGTGACCGACACCGCGTCCACCCAAACCTCCCCCGTGAATCCGCGTAGCCCCGCGCTCAGCGGGGACTAGCTGATACATGGGAGGTTTTCGCTGTTCACGGTCGCGTGTTATGCCTAGATACACGGCGAATTCGGTGACCGACGACAGCGAAGGACCCTCGCGATGCCGCTGACATTGGTCTCCGCCTTACGCGGTAGACCGGAGCACGTGCCGCCCGACTTCCCGGACGCACCCGCGTCCGGTACCGACGGACCAACGACGAGGACGGACGCTTCCCGGCTGCTGTCCGGCCGGGTCGGCCTGGGCCCGATCGCCGCACGCTCGGGCGCCGTCCTGCGCGCCGCCTGGTGCGTCGTCCTCCCGGCGGTCGCCTACGGTGGCGGCGCGGTCGCGGCTCCCTCGGTCTGGCAGCACGTGCTTCTCCTCGGTGCGCTCGCCTGGGGCGCGAGCGTGGCCGCGATCTGCTGGACGGGCCGGCTCCCGACCTGGCTGGTGCTCGGCGACGCCGTGGTGTCGGCGGGGCTGCTGATCGCGACCGTCCGGCTGCTCCCGGCCGAGTTCGCCGGCGCCGCCGGGAGCTGGGTCATCGGGTGGGCCGGCGTCTCGGTGCTGTTGGCGTCGTGGCGGCTGCGCGCCTCGCTGGTCTGGCTGGTGGCGCTGGCCGAGATCAGCGCCTACCTGCTCGGTTCCCAGTTGGCCGGCGCCGAACTCGAGAGTCGGGAGCCGCTCGGCCTGGCCCGGCCGATCGCCGACACCGTCCAGGCGGCCGGCGTGCTGCTGGCCCTGGCCGCGATCGGCCTGGTGCTGGTCCGGCTGGTCCGGCTGGGCGCGCTGAACGCGAGCGGGACGATCCGGGGCCGGAACACCGCCCGCCGCACCGATCAGGTGGAGAGCGCGCGGCTGCACGACCGCAGCGTGCGCCGCCTCCTGCTGCACGACACCGTGCTGACGACGCTCACCGCGATCGCCCGCGGCGGGCTGGAGGGCCGGGCCGACGTCGTCCGCGCCCGGTGCACCGACGACATGGAGTCGCTCGCCCACGATCCACGCGCCGACGAGCCGGTCCGCACCGGCCGCCGGCTCCTCGACGTCGTCCACCGCCAGGCCGCGCACCGGGGCCTGCGGGTGTACGTCGCCGAGGGCGCCCCCGCCGATCCGCTGCCGGCCGAAGTGACGACCGCCTTCGCCGCCGCCAGCCGGGAGGCCCTGTCGAACGTCGAGAAGCACGCGGGCACGACCGAGGTCGGTATCGCGGCCCGCGGCGGCGAGAACTGGCTGGAGCTGACGATCCACGACCGCGGCCGCGGCTTCGACCCGGCCACCGCGCGCACCGGCGGCCTCGGGCTGAAGAAGTCGCTCACCGGGCGGATGACGGCGGTCGGCGGAGCCGCGAGCGTGCAGTCGGCGATCGGCCGCGGCACGGTCGTGACCCTGCGCTGGTCGGCCGAGGAGGCCGCCCACGTCGGCGTCGTGCCGCCGCCGGCGATCGAGGAGACCCCCAGGGCCGAGCCCGCCGTGCCGAATCAAGTCGACGAGGAGCGCATCCTCGCCGATCGCTACACCCGGTACGGGTTGCTCGCGCTGGCCTGGATCGGCCACTTCTGGCAGGCGCTGAGCCTCGGCCTGCTGATCACCAACTGGGCGAACTACCGCTCGGGGTGGGTGGCGCTTGGCGGCTGGTCCGTCCTGTTCGTCATCACGCTCGTGCAGGTCTACCTGGTCACGCTCCAGGGCAAGCGCGGCCACCCCTCGGACTGGATCGACCGGCACGCCGGCTGGATGACCGTCCTGTCGGTGGCCGCGGCGCTCGCGGTGCTGCTCGACTGCACGTCGGCGGGCCTGCTCACCCCGGCGAACTGGCCGATCGGCGTCCTCGGCTGGATCCTCTCGGTGTTCGCGCTGCGTCGCCCACTGTGGTTCGACCTCGCCTGGCTGACGATCGCGCTCACGACGCTGGTCGCGGTGGCGATCGAGTGGAGCGGGTCGAGCACCGCCGTGGCGATCGCGCTCGGCGTCGTGTTCGGGGCCGGCATTCCGCAGGTCGGCGCCCTGGTGATCGTCTTCGAACTGCGTCGGCACGCGACCGTGGCGGCGACGGCTCTCGCCGAGCAGCACCAGTTGGACGCCGCACGCGCGGCTCGCGACGCGGTGACCGCCGATCGGATCCAGCGTGACGCCGCACTCAGCCGGGATCTGTTCCCGCTGTTGCGCGCGCTCTCCAACGGGTCGGCGAACCCCGACTCGCCGGTCGTGCGGCGTCGCTGCGAACTCGCCGCCGCCGAGGTCCGGGCGCTCGTCGACCACGACGACCTCACCACCCCGATCGCGACGCTCGACGCCGTCGCCGCGGTCACCCGCAGTGCCCGTCAGCGCGACATCGTGCCGGTCGTGCATCTCGGCGAAGGCCTCGACGTCGTCTCGCCGGGCTGGCAGCGCACGTTCGCTCAGCTCACCGATCGGATGCTCGCCGAAGCGCTGCCCGGCGAAGCGACCCTCACGGTGCGCGGGACGCCGGAGGAGATCGCGATCACGTTCTGCTTCCCGACCCGTACCCCGGCGCCGCTGCTGCAGTCCGTGGCGGTCGGCGTCGGTAATCAGTTGGTGCCCGACCGTCAGATTCGGGTGGACATCGAACCGGACATGACCAACACCGCATGGCTGGAGGTGACATGGGACACGAGGAGCGTTGCGTGATCCGCGTCGCAGTGGTCGACGACGACGAGATCCTGCTGCACGGCATCGAAGCCTGGCTCTGCCAGGGAAACCCGAACTCCGGAAGCGCCCCGGACGGCCTCGAGGTGCAGGTCGTGGCCACGGCGAAGTCGGTGCTCGACCTGCTGTCCGGCGCGTCCAGACCCAGCCAGGGGCCGCCGTCGGTGCCCCCGCCGAACTACTCGTTGCATCGCAACAACGGCATCAGCCGGCCGCTGAGCGTCGGCCGGGCGAGCGTCCCGACGATGCGCCCCAGCCCGTACGCGGAAGAGCCGGCGCCGCGTACCGCCGCCCCGGTGGCGCTGATGGACCTGCGCCTGCGCGACGGCCGGCGCGTCGCCGAGAACGTCCAGGCGTTGATCAAGGCGGGCTACGCCGTGGTCACCTGCAGCACCATCGACGACGCCGGGTTCGTGCACGAGGCCGGACGGGCGGGTGCGCTGAGCTACGTCCGCAAGTCGCGCGAGGCCGGTGACATGCGTCAGGCGCTGGCCGCGGCCGCACGCGGCGAACGGTACGTCTCGCAGAGCCACGCCGCGCTGATCCAGCGCGCGCGGTCGTACGGGGTGCCGGAACTGTCCGGTCAGGAGCGGGAGGCACTGCGCCTGTACGCGTCGGGTCTGACGATGTCGAGCGTCGCCCGGCGGCTCAACGTCAAGCAGGGCACGGCGAAGAGCTACCTGGACCGGGTGCGTGACAAGTACGAGCAGGCCGGCCGAGCGGCCCGGACGAAGCTGGAGCTTCGTGACCGGGCCGTCGAGGACGGGGTTCTCAGCACCCCCCGACCGGAGTGACGCTCAGCTGACGGCCACCGGCGTGCGGGCGAACGTGACCCGCACGGCGGTGCCCGGTGCCAGCTCCGAGACCTGGGAACTGGGCACCTGCGCGGTGATCAGCTCACCGCCGGGCATCGTGACCGTCACGCGGCTGCTGGAGCCCAGGAACGCGGACGAGGCCACCCGGGCCTCACTCGCGGGGTCGACCGCCACCTCCACCGCCTCCGGGCGCACGTAAGCGGTGACCTCGGCGCCCGGCGTCGTGGCGTCGGACTGCGCCAGTGGCAGTTTCTGGCCGAGGACCTCGACGGTGCCGCCGGCCGCCACCACACCGGGCAGGCGGTTGCTCAGCCCGACGAACTCCGCGACGAACGCGGTCGCGGGCCGGGAGTACACCTCCTCGGGCGGGCCGATCTGCTCCAGGTTGCCCGCGCGCATCACGCCGACCCGGTCGGCGACCGCGAGGGCTTCCTCCTGGTCGTGGGTCACGAACAGCGTCGTGGTGCCCACCTCCAGCTGGATGCGCCGGATCTCGTCGCGGAGCTGGACGCGCACCTTCGCGTCCAGCGCGGAGAGCGGCTCGTCGAGCAGCAGCACGGCCGGCCGGATCGCCAGCGCACGGGCCAGCGCCACCCGCTGCTGCTGACCGCCGGACATCTCGTGCGGGTAGCGGCCGGCCTGCGCGGTCAGGCCGACGAGCTCGAGCGCATCGTTCGCGCGCTTGGTGCGCTCGGCCCCGCCGAGCTTGCGCAGACGCAGCCCGAACGCGACGTTCTCCGCCGCGGTGAGGTGCGGGAACAAGCTGTAGGCCTGGAAGACCATGCCCATGTTGCGCTTGTTCGCCGACACCCGGGTGAGGTCCTTGCCGCCGACGGTCACCGTGCCCGCGTCCGCGTCCTCGAGCCCGGCCAGCACCCGCAGCGCGGTCGTCTTGCCGCAGCCGGAGGGGCCGAGCAGCGCGACCAGTTCACCGGGGGTGAGCGTCAGGTCGAGGCCGTCCAGCGCGTGCACCGTGCCGAACGTCCGCCGCAGCCCGGCCAGCGCGACCTCGACGCCAGTCATGAAACCTCCTTGGAACGCCGCCGACCACCGACGAACGAGAGCGCGAACAGCAGGATGAACGCGAGGACCAGCGAGACCAGCGACACCGCGACCGAGATCGTGGCGCTGCTCTTGCCCAGCAGGTTGATGGCGACCTGCAGGTTCTCGCGGTTGAGCAGGGAGGCGATGGTGAACTCGCCGAGCACGAGCGCGACCGAGAGGAACGCGGCCGACAGCACGGCCGAGCGGATGTTGGGCAGCACGACCCGCCAGAGCACCGTGCCCCAGCCCGCGCCGAGGCTACGGGCGGCCTCCGACAGCGTCTTGACGTCGATCGCGGCCAGGCCCGCGTCGAGTGCCCGGTAGGCGAACGGCAGCACCAGGATCACGTACGCGAACGTCAGCCAGAGCGACGAGCCGCTGATCAGGTAGGTCACCCAGGCGTACACCGGCGCCAGGCCCACCACCAGCACGATCGCCGGGATCGTCAACGGCAGCAGGCAGAGGAATTCCATCGGGCGACGCAGCCAGGGCAGCCGCAGCCGGACCCAGACCATCGTCGGCACCAACAGCACCAGCATCAGCACCGCGGTGAGCGCCGCCTGCTCGAGCGAGTAGATGATGCCGATCGAGAGGTCGGGGTAGTCCTCCTGGATCTGGCCCCAGTTCACCAGCGTCTTCCACACCTCGGCGGTGCGGCCGTCGGCCCCGCGGGTGGTGAACTCGAGCATCGCGTAGAGCGGGAGCAGGAAGAACACTCCGAGCACGACGAGCACGATCCAGCGGAAGAGGCTCTGTTTACGACGGCGGTTCATCCCAACCACCTCGACGTGCGCTTCTGCAGGATCGCGTAGAGCCACATGACGATCGCGACGACCACGACCATGCCGAGCGCCAGCGCCTTGCCGACGTTTTCCTGCCCCAGCAGCACCTCGCTGGTGAGCGCGCCCCGGATCTGCAGCGGCACGATCGGGCTGCCCTGGCTGACCAGCGCGGCCGCGGTCGCGTAGGCCGAGAACGCGTTGGCGAACAACAGCAGCGTCGAGCCGAGGAACGCCGGGGCCAGCAACGGGCCCCCGACCAGGCGCCAGTACTGCCAGGTCGAGCCACCGAGGCTCTCGGCCGCCTCCCGCCACTGCGGGCGGATGCCGTCGAGCGCGGGCAGGAACACGATCACCATCAGCGGGATCTGGAAGTAGGTGTAGACGAGCGTGAGGCCCGGCAACTCGAACAGCCAGACGCCACCGGCGAAGATGTTCACGTCGAAGTGGTCGGCCAGGTAGACCGTGACGAAGCCGGTGAGGCCGATCGTCGCGTAGAACGCGAACGCCAGCGTGACGCCGCCGAACTGCGCGAGCACCGCGCAGGCCGACGTGACGATCCGGCGCAGCAGGCCGTCCGGCTTCGCCGTCGCCACCGCGTACGCGAGCAACGCACCGAGAACGGCTCCGATCAGCGCGGACGCGGCCGACAGCGCGATGCTGAAGACGAACGCGTCGACGACCTGCCTGCTGCCGAGCGCCTTGATGTTCTCCAGCGTCGCGCCGCCGCCGTCGTCGGGGTTGGCGCCGAAGGCCCCGATCACGACGACCAGCGTCGGGATGATCAGGAAGACGACGACGTAGGCACCGAACGGGACGACGCCCAGCAGGCTCAGGACGTTCAGGCGCCGAAGCCCACCCGCTCCGCCCTCCGATGTGGAGAGCGGAGCGGGGGTGGCCAGCGCCTCGACGGGAGGAGCTGACTCAGGCAACGGCCTTCGCCCAGTTCGCGGCGAGGTATTCCTTTGCCTTCGTGTTCTGCGCCTCGGTCGGGAAGACCGGGGTGCCGGTGACGGCGGGCAGCTTCGCGAACGCGGCCTTGTCGATCGTTCCGGCCTTCTCCATGGACTCGGCGCGGACCGGGCGGGCACCGCCGGCGAGCCAGAGGTTCTGCCCCTCGTCGGAGTAGAGGAACTCCTGCCAGAGCCGCGCGGCGGCCGGGTGCGGGGCGTCCTTGTTGATCGCCTGGACGTAGTAGCCGCCGACGACGGCGTTCGCCGGGACGACGGTCTTCCACTCGGTCTTGCCCTTGAGCTTCTCGCCCTGGCTGACGTTCAGGTAGTCCCAGTCGATGACGACCGGCGTCTGGCCGGACTCGATCGTGGCCGGGGTCGGGTCCACCGGCAGGAAGTTGCCGACGTCCTTGAGCTTCTTGAAGAACTGGACGCCGGGCGCGATGTCGTCGGCGGAGCCGCCTTCGCCGACCGAGGCCATCATGACGCCGCTGAACGCCGCGCCGGCCTGCGTCGGGTCACCGTTCAGCGCGACCTTGCCCTTGTACGCCGGCTTGAGCAGGTCGATGAGGCTGGTCGGCGCCGGCACCTTGCTCGAGTCGAACCCGATGCTCATGTAACCGCCGTAGTCGTTGACCCAGGTGCCCTTGGGATCCTTGAGGTCAGCGGGGACGTCGGCGAACTTCTCGGTCTGGTACGGAGCGAAGAGGTCGGTGTTCGCCACCGCGACGGCGCTTCCGAGGTCGAAGACGTCCGGCGCGCGGTCCTGGCCCTTGAGCGACTTCGCCGCGGTGATCTCGTCCGCACTGGAGGCGTCCGGCTGGGCGGAGTTGACCTTGATGTCGTACTTGCCCTCGAAGGCCTTGATGATGTTGCCGTAGTTGGCCCAGTCCGGCGGAAGGGCGATGACGTTGAGCTCGCCCTCCTTCTTCGCGGCCTTGACCAGCTCGTCGAGGCTGCCGAGGTCCTTGGCGCTGGTGGCCGTCGCCGCCTTCGCGGTGTCGCTACCGTCGCTCGAGTTGTCCTCGGTCGGCGGCGAGCAGGCAGAGACCGCCAACGTGAGCGCGGCCGCAGTGGTGAGCGCGGCGAGTTGGATACGCACAGGTCCTCCTTCGCGTGGCCCGCGCACTGCGGGACCAGGTGATTCGT